>RXKB01000035.1 GCA_003963225.1 Candidatus Babelota bacterium | reverse complement strand
TTACAGCCGCAGAAATAAACGCAACAGTATTTACGTTAGCTATGTTAGTAGCAACAGTATTGATGTTTGTAGCGTTACCTGATACGGATGATACAGCCGCAGCAATACCAGAAACCGTACTTACCGCAGAGGCTATACCCGCAACAGTCGTAACCGCCGCAGATATTCCCGCAACGGTGTTGATGTTAGTAAAGTTTGCAACTACCGAGCCGATGTTATCCGGGCCGTCAAGGTCAGCAGCCACAGAGATAACCGCGTCAATATTATCCGCTACAGTCTGCGCGTCACCTTCAAGAGCAGTTAACGGTGCATTGGTATTACGCATCTGCCCTAAGTTACCGTCCCACACTAACGCGTGACCGTCTTTAGGCTCAACATATATCGGGTCAAAGTCGGCACTAGCGATGAAGTTAGGCGCGAGACTCACAGCGCGGCCTACACGTTCCGCTAGTTGCTGGAAGCGCATAGTGATACGCTCTATCTCACGCGACAAGAAACCTACGTAACGTACGTTCTCTTGCGTTACCGAAGTTTTGTTATCTAACTTACGGCGAACAGTAACATAGTTAATCTGCTCCGCATCGTCTTCAATGACATCATCAATCTTATCAACTAAAGACTGTAAAACTATAATCTTGAAGGTATCGTAGTTAGGCCCGGATAATTCTACTTCATAATCAGTATTCAGAATGGCCGTAAGGGAACCTTTAGGGCCGTAAATAACCTCTACCTCATCATCCGCGTATAACGGATAATTGTTATTAAGCTCATCATCCGCCGCAACATCATAAAATGTTTCTGCGATTTTCTCTGTGCTGATAGCCATACATTACTCCCCGTTATATTGCGGCATCCTTTCCGGGCTTCTCTCCCCAGCAGGCCACCATGACTCGTTACCGTACATCTTACGCTGGTTAGTTTCTTTCCGTCTACGCCTTGAGTACGCTTTAGGGTCTGCAAGCTCTTGCAACCTATCCCATACCTGACGTTCCAGCGCAAGTCTAGCCCACCATATATTTGAACCCGGGGTGTATCGCTTCAAATACTCCACACCCTTACTACCAGTATTACTCTCAAAATTCTTTTCGTCAAGTGTTCCTACGGTATTAGCCCACTTAAATGCGTCACCAAACATAAGTTGTGTAGTATCTTTAGCAAAACCTGCTAACGGCCCGGCTACAACATCAGCAGGCCCGCCGTTACTACGATTGACCCCAGAGAACAGGAAGTCGCCCCAAACGGCAAGCGCACCGCCGGATAGGAACGCTTTGCCTAAGAACGCCGGATTGTCCATAGGCATAGGGTCACGGCCTTGCGCTATCTCGCGCATCTGTGTACCCACCGCGCCAACCATAGTCATACCCGCGCCTAACCCCGCGTAGAAACCTAAACGTCCTTTAACTGATTTAGATGTCATGCCGAGTCTGCCGTATATCATCCAAAAAGACATAGGGAAGTTTTTGTACATAGCGAAGCTATGAAGTATCATACCCATTAAAGTGTCGGGACGCGACGTACCTTTAAGTGATACCGTGGCCTCTATGGTGCTTTCAGGAACCATCTTACGTGACTCCTCAAACACCATTGCCTGAAACTTTTTGTATAGACCCTGTTTATCCGCAAGCTTGCTATTCAATATATCCATAGGACGTAAGAAGTTTACGCCCTTCCCCGGAGAGAATGACTCTAACTTTCTAAACGTATCCCAATCTTTTGCGGTTATACCGTAGCGTTGCATTACAGGCGCGATAGGTAACTCCTCAAACTCTGTACCTTTCATCCTGTGCAAGAAACCCATAGTTTCAGATTGAGCCGCCCAACGTGCTGCACGTGTATGCCCCGACATTAAGGACGCTCTCATCACGGTATCTGATATACGGCGTGATATGTGAGGCCCTACTGTCGCTATACCCGTGTACCTTGTAGCTGCGTAGGTTGACATAACCATATCATCAAATATGAAACCTGACTGTGCTGCAATCTCGCTCATAAACTTAGGGTCGGTAGCTATCGTCTTGAAGTAATAGTTTATGCCGCCGAATAAATCCATTTTGTTTAAGGCACGTACGGCCACGCTCTGCATGAAGTCGCCCGGGATAGCTAGTAGTGATGCGCTGCCAAGTTGTGCGGATGTCAGTATGTTTGATATACCTACTACGGTGTTACCTACTACACTCTCCGGGTTCATCGGGTTAGTGCGTGTAACTAAATCCATCATTGGCCTGAACTTGTTTTTGATAACAGCGTCAAGGTCTATTTTATCCTTTGCGCTAATACCGCCCGCTACGTTCTTGGCAATAGCTTCCATATTGAGAATTGTCATCTCCGGGTTCGGGCCGAAGGTATCAATCAACGCAATCTTATGCGCCATACCTTCAATATGCTGCATCATAACTTCAAACACGTTACCATCGCCGAACTCTTCAAGGTCTTTCAACCATGAGTCCGCGTCTTTATAATGCACGAAGCGGTGATTATCTAAAGCATTACCCACCGCCCGGCCTTTACCACGGAACGCTGTAGGGTCAACTTTGTTCGCACCGTCTAACGTCTGGGTTTCAAATATGGTTTCCATCAATTCGGCGCGTTCGTTAGGCTCAATCTTAGAACCATCCGGCCATCTCATCTTATCCCAATCCCAGCGTTCAGCACGTGATTTAATCCACGCTTCTTTATTAGAGGTGAGCTTATGTGTACTTGTAGTAGGTTGGGGTAAGTAGTTCTTCATCTTACGCATTGAACCGCCAGCCTGATTGAATAAATCTACGCCTACGTCAGTAGTCTTAAAGTACGCATCAATCATCTCCTTGGCGGTTTTGTCACCTGTGCTTTCACCAAAGGCTTCACGAATAATATTGGGTAAGTGCGCTTTGCCTCGTTGGACACCGAACTTACCCTTACCAACTTTCTGTAGTACATCACCCATAATAGCGTACAGTTGTCCACGCACTACTTCCTTATTAGTGCTATAAGATATTGACGAGAACCTAGGGTCATCCTCAATCTTAGATACTAACGCTCTACCGATGGCCGTACCACGGCTAGTTTTCTTATCGCCTTTCTTACGTCCGGCATCAAATACTTTTAGGTCTACGTTTATAGCCTCATTCGCAAGCTTTATATTCTCCGCCTGCAATGATAACATTTTAGCTGTACGTTTAGCTTTCTCTGCGGCTACTAATGATAAGTTATCAAACGTCTCACGCATAGCCATAACCGCGGCGTCCGTGTCGGTACGCCCAGCCTGTTTATGGTACGCGGCTTTAGCTTCAAAATCCGCAATAATTTCATCCGCACGTTCTTTACCGAACCTACGGTCTTTGAGGTTATCACGTATACACTTGCTAAAGTTTTCTATATTGAACATTTTTTAGTTGCCTCTAAGTCTAACTCTGTTTCTCTATTCTCTTCTAGTAATTGGCGTATAGTCATTGAACGCCCACCACTACCGTCTTCATTAGGTACGAATATTTTATCTTTATCAAGACGTAGGGTAACATCAGTTCCGGCCACGGTCAATGTACCTTCTTTCTCATTGAGCATTTTGTTTAAGCTACCCCTATATGCTTCTAAGGTCTCATCCATTATTTTCATGTTCTCTTTAACGATGGCCGCAGCTATATCCGCCGCGTCTGCGCCCGGGCGTAACTTATCCTCAACCTTATACGCCTGATTTAATATCGGTGCTTTATCCGTAAGCCCTTCCTCAAACATCTGCGGTGCTTTATCTGCCTTAACAGTTCTGGTATAACCAACATCAGGCAATACGCTACTACCTTCACGCACCATCTGGCGTACAGCTCCCTTAAGTTCTGATGGTAGCTGCCACTCCTGACGCGCACGTGCATAAGCCCGGGATACAACTTCCGCCATATCGCGCATCTTTACGTCTATGGCTAATAGCTCATTACGTAAAGCAGACGCTTCTGGTCTGTCAATACTATCAAGACGCGTCATGTTATCCTTACGTTCCGCCTCTAACTGCTGAATACGTTTATCAAGGTCTTTCAGTTTACGGTTAGATAACACCCCGTCTTCTTTCTGGTGCTTCAACTCTTCTATACGATTAGTTAAATCATTAACCGCATCGGTAACTGTTTGGCGTTCGGCTGCACTTACGTCTTCGGTAGGGTTCCGGCCACGGTTAAAGTTGTCTATCTGGGCGCGTAGTTCTGTTTTACGGGCTGCTAATTTATCGTACACGTCAAACACCTTCGGGTCAAGTTTACGTGCTGCCTCATCAACAGTCTTAGGCATCATCTCTTTAAGTGTCTGGAAGTCCTCAAGCTCAAACTTTTCAGCCGTAGAGTTTGGTATACGGGTTGATGCTTGCGGTTTTACAAACGCGGGAGCCTCGCCGTCCCACGCTTCAAGGCGCATAGTGACGTAATCTATATCCATAGCTGTACGAGCTTTACCCATACGGGTATCACCCATAGGATACCTTAACACCGCTAGGTCATCATACTTGGTAGCCCCTGACATTAAGTCGTGTACATCACGTTCAGCAATCGGGTCTACCCGGTTTATCGCCGGGCCAGATAAATCAGCCGGAGGCGGCGGTGCTTTATCGTGGGGTAGGTCTCTAAAGAAACGCTTGCCCGCCATCTTAAGCCCGCCCATAACTAATTCGCCAGCTCCTTGGATGGCCGCGCCGCCTATCGCAGCTCCGGCCACTCGGGATACGGCATCGGCAAAACCGTGGTCTAAGCCTAAAAGCCTGCGTTCCTCTTGCACCCCGGTAATCTGATTGACAGTTTCAATAGCCGCTTGCCCTCCTGCCTGCGTTGCTACACGCTTAAGTAAGCTCTTACCAACCGCGCCGACACCTAGAGTTAATGTATTTAACGGGTCTGTGCGTGGGTCAACAGAAGCGATAGCCCCGCCGATAAACCCACCTACGTCACCCATAGTAGTTGTACGCGCTGCGGCTACTCTACGTTCTGCGTCCTGCGCCTGAAACTTTACATCATCCCACATCTCGCGTAGAGTCTTTAGTTTAAGGTCGGGTTTCTTCTCACGCATAGATAGTATGTAATCATCATACTTCTGTATCTTGCTGGACTGTTCCTCATTGCCGCCCTCTTCAAAGAAGCGCGGTATATCTAAACGGTCAAGGTCTACGTTATTCTCTTCATCACGTAAAAAAGTTCCTTTCTCCCCAGCTCCGTACAACGCAGATGCCTGACCCATGATAGACTCATTCATCGCCCGCTCAATACCGAACATTGATGATGCTCTACGCTGTGCTTCGTATGAGTCTTCAAAATGTTGCAAGAAACTAACGCGTGGCCCCGTGGCTACTTCGCTAAATTCGCTTGACGCGGCATTACGGTTTACATCATTAAATACTGTCATCTGTAAAAATAGAACATTGGGTTACTACGTGCTGCGTCCATCGCCTCACGTTGAGGGTTAGGACGTTTAGATATTTTCTCAATCTCTTTAGAGTCGGCCACGAATATGTAATCCTGCGACCTACCCATATCGGTAACTTTACCTGTGGTAAGAGTAGTACCATCGTCAAGTAGAACTTTATATCTACCCCCGCCGATAGACATTAGAGTAAGTTCATACTTAATATCATCCGGGTTGACTATCTTACCGTCTAGGTAACGCGGTGCTTCGCCTGTTTCAGAAAACTTCGTCCAATCCTTTATATCCATATTTTGTATAGCGGTCTCTAATGTAGTTGCGCTTGTATCTTTAGGCAACCAAGTTAGTTTACCGTTAACATCGTCAACGGCGGGTCTTCCTTCCGAACCCCCGAGTACGGCCTGCACCGCTTGCCCGTACTGCTTATCATTAAACGTACGCATAGAGCCGTTACCTGTGGTCTGCTGTATCCAATAAGCTAACGCGGCATCCTGTATCGCTTGGCTCTCCGGGATGTTCGCCAAAGCTCCGCCCGTGGCCGCAACGAATGACGTATCCACCACGGCGTTATCACCTATACCAAGCTGATTTTTTAACGCTGGGTTCTGAATAAGTTTGTTGCGGCCACGGATTATGCTGCCTGCAATATCAGGTTTACCCTCAAGGTACAAGTCCCCCGCGTGGGCAAACACCCGGTCTTTGCTCTCAAGCTGCTTCATAGCCGCCCTAGCCGGGTCACGGCCCATACTCTGAATTTGTGCCATAACCCCAAGGGTTACGTCATCATCGCCCTTATCAAGCTGCTTCTTAAGGTAGTTAGCTTCGTCTTCGGTAAAAGGTTTCATATCACTAACTGGAAGTCCGTAGTATTCAGCCACAGCCATAGCTTGTTTACCCCGATTAGCAAACCCACCTTCATCCGTAATAGGTGATATTACGTGAGAACCTACAGCCGCCGCATGAGACATAGGGTCATTAGCTAACTCTTTCTCTGTTTGCTCTAATATGTTCTTCATAGTCTGCGTATCCTCAAACGTAACTTGCGTAGGGGACAGGCTAAACTCACGTGAGATATTGCCGTACACTTCGGCTACAGATAAAGCTTTCCCTTTATCATAGAACACAGGCTTGTTGGCCGATGCCGCAGCGGGTAGTAAATCCGCCGCAGATTGACCGGGATTGTTCTTATAGCCATTGATAAATGCTAATGCGCCCGGTGCGCCCATGAAGTGAGCCATGTACAATTCGGCGTTACTAACAGGACGACCTAAAGCATTTTGTAATGTCTTCTTATTCTGCATCGCAAGCGCACCGCCAGCCATGATAGATATAGTTGGGTCTTTGCGAAGCTCCAATAACTCTGCATCTGTCTTGCCTGTCGGGTCTACACCAATCAATACGGCCATGCTTGGGTCTTTGACTAGGTTCAAAAATGTACCCTCTGTGAACTGCATTACGCCTACAGCCGAAGAGGAAGGTTTACCGTCCGCGCCCATAATACCTGTAGGCTTTCCAAAATCAATGTCTGTCGCCGCGCCTTTAGGTTTGTCCCGGAGAATGGTTGAACTCGCACCGCCGGGTTTATAGCCCTTGGCTTTAAGCATGTCGGCTACCTCTGGCGACAGGTAAGACCATCCACCCCAAGCCTTGCCATCTTTCTCACCAAAGGTTTTAGGTATGGTGTCGTTAAACGTCACCATCATAAAGCCATCGTACTCACCTACTCCTGTAAAGCCGGAGTCAACTAACGCGCCTGCTAAGTTTGCTTTATCCGCGCCGGACATACCCACCGTGGATATTCTAGCGGCAGACCCGGTTGAACCCGGGGTAAGGATAATAGGCTTCCCTATTTTCTCCCCGGCAAACGTGAGCGCGTCTACGGCCTCGGTTCTCATGTTGGCTAAGTTAACCTTATCGGAAGCCGTCTGCGGTTTGAACTGTACATTAGTCTGCGCTTTCTGCGGCTTCATGTACACACCATACTCGCGTGTAGCTGTCCCACCTAGATAACCTACGTCAATACCAAACGTCTCTTGCGCCTTGTTAATAGCGGAAGAAACTACGGGAGGTAAATCAGGATAAGCTAAACCCGGATTACCATTGGCCGTATTTATGCGTGTACGTAAATCCGCCGGGGGTAACGCCCGGTTGTTCCGAATAATATTTTGGTCACGCATCAAACGAGCCATACGTTTCTGCTGCGCTGGGTCTTCGGCCAGTAACACGGTTTCCTGCATGGATTGCAGTTCTTCGTCAGGTATCAGCGTTAGAGATTTACTACGCTCCTCACCCGATTGTAATTGAGCTGATGCTTGGGATGAGTATACACCTGTTAAAACTTTACGGCGAGTTCCAATAGCGTCAAGAGTACGTGCGTACCCATCCGCGCTCATGCGCTCTGTCCACTTAATATCGCCGTCTTCGCTTACTAATTCTTTCGCTAACCCATCTAACGCCTCTACGGTCTTTGCTTGCGATAGTAACGTGTCAAACCTAGTATACGCAGCGTCTTGGCCCCACTTAACTTTAGCGGCGTTCTTAGTAACCGAGTCCATGTTAGGGCGTAGGGCAAGTATGTTCTCCCCTTGCTCAAGATATATTTTATAGTTACCCGGGTCAGTACGTATCTTATTACTTAACGTAGATAAAGAAGAGTTAGCCTCTAGCTTACTATTCTCTTGACGTACATTATACTGGTAGCTTTCCGCCTCTGCACCTATGTTCAACTTATTCATGTTGAGACGATTACGTGTCTCATCCCGTATATCGTCATCCTCAATAGTCTGTACGTAATCCTCTACCTTGTCACTATACGCTGTAAGGTAGTCATCTTTATAGTTCTCCGCGTTCGGGTCTAGCGTAGCCTTAAGTTCCTGCTCGGTCTTAGAGAAATCAAAACGTGCTACCTGATTGGCCGCTTCCTCTTTAATTCTACGTTGGTTCTCATCTGCGTATTCATTAAGACCCTGCATAGATGCGCGGAAGCCCGCATCGCCTGCTTCCTGACGCGCAATACCTATATTAGCCCCGTATGCGTTCGGGTCTACACGTGAATTTATTTCCGAACGTGTACGGTTACTACGGGGGTCTATCTGTGATTGATAAGGTAACTGTGGCATTAGATTACTCCCGCTTTCGTACCAGAGTCATATATCTGCTGGCTATTACCCAGCAACGTACTTCCGGCTTTAATTATACTTGCTTTCTTAGCGTTCTTACCCGCAGCTCGGTTCATATCCGCGCTCTCATCAAGACCCAACATTTTAAGAGCGTACTCCCTGTTTGTAACGCGGCCCTCGTCTTCAATCCTACGTTCATCTAAAGCCATCTCGGTTGAAGCGTCTGCCAATATATCTAACGGCGTTCCGGCCATCTCAATGCCTGAACTTCCGTACGCAGCCCGCAAAGCAGACATAGTGCGGCGGTTCTCCCTGCGTTTATCCTCCGCCGCCTGACGTGATAGTTGCTCTGAACGTATACGGTCTTGGTTAGCAAGCTCCCGGTTACGCTCGTCAATGGCCGCTTGGCGATTATAGGCAGCACGTTCCGCGTTCCCTTGGGATATAGCCCCAAAGAAACTCATAGCCGTACTAGCTATGGACGATGCAAACATTACCTCTGCGCCAGACATTTTATTCCTTTATCCTTACGTATAGTGTTTCGTCTTCCCCATTCAAGCCGTGTTTACGCATACGGGCTGCTTCCATCTCAAAACCTAACAGCTCCGCCCAGCGATGACCTTCATGGAAATCTGTACGTACCGTCATCTCAAGTCTAGCAACCGCGTAACCATCAAGGACGTTTCGTACCTTCTTTGTTATTTGACGCATATACGGCCCGGCGTTCCTACCTATCAACGTCCAGCCTACCGCTCGGTGTTTATTACAATGTACTATCCCCGCCGCAGCTATGCACTTTACCCCAGCCCATGCAGACAGC
This sequence comes from Candidatus Babelota bacterium, assembly GCA_003963225.1. Classification (GTDB taxonomy): domain Bacteria; phylum Babelota; class Babeliae; order Babelales; family Vermiphilaceae; genus AWTP1-30. Next base: position 34,686 of record RXKB01000035.1, on the reverse strand, counting down.
GCAAAGTTCTCTGTTAATACATCAGCGTATTCCGGGCTAAGGTACAACATTTTCTCTGCCTCCATGCCGTACTGCGGTACAATAAGTTTAATATGTTCCGCCGTACATTTTCTATAAACTAATTCAGTCAATCTATCCTCCGTCCTGTGTCACCATCCTAGGCAGTAAGGATACTATGTTAAAAGGTAACGGTACGTCTTTTTTCCTGCGATAGAAGACAGACCCGCTCTTCTCGTATCCCGGTGCTGGGGTGATTGGGCCGAGTATACCAGTAAACAATTCTATTGTCTCTAATAAACTTGTATCTTGGTTCTTATAATGCTCCGCTAGTGGCACGTATTCAACTTCCCCGGTATCCTCGTTCATTGTACCTATCTCGCCGCCGTATGACTCCCACACTTTTACAGCGAACGCATTAAAGCGTTTTATCTTACCTTGGGCTGTACCGTCCTGCGCTCCATTCTCTAAGCATGAGGTCTCACCTTCCGAGTCAAAGCCAAGCCCGATAACAATATTGCTGGCCGCTTGGTTAAGAGTAATCATGCCGTCATTAACCGTGAACGGGCCTACAGGTACAGTATCGGCCACGCCGTATACTTCTCTACCCTCAAGATGCTGTAGCCCGTACACCTCGTCAATGGGGTCTCCTTCATACCTCAACCCGCAATCAACGAAGTGAGCATCATTAAGCGTCATGCCAAAGTCCCAGAACCTAGTTAGTTTCTCAATGTATCGGCGTGTCTGTCCGTCAATAGTTCTACGTATTATCATCCATAATACATCTTGCATCTGGTCAGATGATGGCATAACTGCTATACGTTCTACGAACTCATCTTGGAAACCATGCCTATGCCAACCGATAACATTCTCATCACGATTGTACGTAAGTCCTACTAGCCCTCCGTCTTTACGGCGCACCCATACTATGCTGTATGGTTCCGCAGCGTAAGCTAGTTGGGTGAACGGGCTTACGCCTAAGTGACTTGCTAGTATTGACATACTAGGTGACTTATAGTTATCCGCCTCGTAACTGTACGCAAATTCGCGCATGGTTCTACCGCCACGCTGCACATATAAAACCTGACTGTCAACAGGCGCGGGTTGTGTCTCGGAACTACCACGCGCCGAGCAATCCTCAACCGTGATATTACCCGGGGTGATATTCTTTGTGGTAGACGTATTATTTGAGGCCACGGCTATGAACTCTTGGGAACCAGTACCTACCGCCAGCCCGCGCTTAACCCCCACCATCCACCTTATTTTAGATAGCTTACGAGCATTTAACCTGACGCATATACCGCTTGTATCTTGCACCGCGCCATCATCGTCTGTCGGAGCCATATTTTCATACGCGCCCACCACAGTAGCGGCTATCCAATCAGACGGCCCACCTAACCATAAACGGTCTTGGAAGAACACTCCTGTCGCTGGGTATCCCGTTGTCTCCGACCACAGACCTAATCTCCATTTATCTGTACCCCTTAAATTCGGGAACGGCTCCCCTAATAGCGTGGCCGTTACGGTAGTGGAGTTTGTGTACGCCGTTATCTTTAACGCTCTCCATGAACCGTCATCCGCTTTCATACGTATAAACCTACCCACGTCTGTAGACTTAAAGCCCGCGTTATTATTGATACCCGTAGTGGAACTAGCGGTTATCGTCATGCTTGTGGACGCAGTAGAGCGTATCACTAATCCACGCAGACAAGGTTTAACCGCGCCATTAGTTTGAACAGAGTCAATAACTATACGGTAATATTTATATGCAGTTACGTTTGGTATCCTAAAGAATAGAGATTTATTATTATCCCACACTACATAAGTATTTTGCCTATCTAGTATATCCCATGTACTACCGTTATTACTACCCTCAAACGTAAAGTTTAGTGGTGCGTAATCTTTAGATATAAACGTAGAGTTACTATTATTTATAGCCATACGTAAGGAGTAACCATCGGCCACGATTGCGCTTGGTAGTTCTATTTGTAACGTACCTGTCTGGTCGGTATTAGATTGCCAATATGTCTTAGCGTCAGGGTCATCAAAGGCTTTATAGTATTCTTGCCCGGTAAAGAAGCTTGAACCAGAAGCCACGTACCCGGAAGGTAAGTTATCGGCGGTCATGTCCGGCGTGGCTTTACCCGTTGCGCTTGGGGTTAATAACGTCTTCTCTTCATTGGTAGCCATGTACGGGCCATCTGACCAAGCAACCTCTTCAAAAGCCCAATCGTAAGTATTATTACGTTTTAGCTTATATGTTTTCTTCTTACCGTTCACAAGATACACGACATCAAGAGAAGGTATATCAACAAGTGCGTCAAGGTCTGCGAGTACGTACGGTGAGTCAATATGGTACACCCTAGACACTTTGGCCGTAGCCAACAGGGGTAGCGCAGGGTGAGATATATCCATCTCGTATACAGTTCCCACCTTACCAACTATTTTACCCACAACACCGTTGAGGTTATAAGTGTCGGGAAATAACGAGAACGCTACCTCGTCACCGATGTTTGCGCCCAACGTGGCCGAGTCAAACTTAAACGGTGAGTCATCCGTAACTGTCATAGCTACAGGCGCATACGTTAGTACGCCTACTTCGGTAAACACACGCATCCTACCGTTAGCAAACTCAAGCATATAGAAGTCATCCTCGGTGGGGATGAACGGTATAATAGTGCTGCTTTCATTATGCTTATAGACAGAGTTAATAAACTCTGTGCCTGAACGCGGTATAGCCGGGCCTTGGGGTGCGGCCACGGTATTGTACATCTTTCTGCTGGAAGCTGGGTAATTGTTGGTGTCGGTTCTACCGTCCATCAACGGGCTTTGTTCCCCAGCATTTAACGACCTAATTGCCGGAGCTGCTCTAGCCATGATTATGCACCCCTAACCAAGAATAAGCCTCATCGTTGTCTTCATCACTCACGCTTTCCGGGCCTGTTATGAACGCGTTTGCGCGGGCTGCATCAGCCACGGCTTTATCATAAGCGGCTTCCGCCGCGTCTCTTTTCGTGCTGGATTGGGTGACGTATTCCGCGCTCTCCCACGCAACTTTACAACCTAACACTTCATTGAACAGGACATCAAACTCACTCTCGGGCGCGTTACGTATGTAATCAATGTATAGGTTGTCCTCGCTGCTATAAATATATTTACCTCTCTGCACCCACTCCGAACGCTTTGTACGGATTGGACGGAGGCAATCAATCGGCATAGCGTATTTATACTTACGCCTCACGCCATCAAGAGTATCAACCTTAGTAAGTTTGTACGCCTCTTCGTAAGCAAATACCCAACGCCTGCGTGTAAGCTCGGCTCGTTTCCATTGGGGGTAATTAACCGCCATGTACTGTTCAAGAGGAGTTGACGGCGGGTCAATACGCTTAACCCGGGATGAGGCCAGCTTGGAGAGTCCTAGATTGATAATCTGTACATCTGTCAGCATGGCTTCGCTCCCGGGTTAAGTAGTTAGTAGTGTGTTTAATATTACTCGTATACGTAGGTGATATACCCAGCGATAGTAGCACCACTCGGTATAGTACCGCCTAGTACCTTCGCTTGAATAGTCACACCAGACTTAGAGTACATATCAAACTTCAACGCTGTGCTGAACTGTACGCCATTAACCGCGCTTGATACATCAAGGCCGTCAATTAGAGCGTCCACTACCGCAGCTTCTTGGGATACAGAAGAACCCAAGCTGGCATCGCGTTTGTCATAAGCCAAGTGGCCTACGTCAAGTGTACGGCCTGAACCGAACGCCGAAGTGCTAATAAAGCTCTGACGTGGTAAGATACGTACGCGGCCTGCTGGTAGTTTGCACAGGTCAATAGTCGTGTTGGCATCACCAGCAACAGTTGTTGCGGGCAATGTGAAGAACTGAATACGGAGTTTTCCGTGGTCAGACACAGGATACTTGCGGTAGTCTTCGCCTAGTTCTGTGGTTTTGAAAGCTTCTACAGCCATAGTTTACCTCATATATTAAAGTTATGTTAATGGGTAGATATTGGCTGACTCATAGGCCAGCCTTTATCTTACGCCGCGTTCTTAGACTGAACTTGGAACACCTTACCTTCTTCAAGGCGAGTTGCACCAGCGGTGAACGTACCATGAATTTGTTTGATGTGGTTCTTGTCTGCGCGGTCTGATATTTTAATAGTCAGACCGTCCCATTGGCCGAAGTGCATACCATCAGGAACCCATACAGGTAGCTGACGTACAACGCTGCCGGAGTCTTGGAATGATGGGATTGATTTACCATCACCGCTAGTACCGCCGTTGTCTTCATAAGGAATGAAGTCAAAGCCCATGAAGCTTGATACTTCACCGTCCACTAACGGCTTGATAGCCGCGTAGTCAGCAGAAGTAACCGCTACTTCACCTAGCAAGTTATCAACATCCTCTGCTGTAACTGCTATTTTCGGACGTACCGTACGTACTTTAACGTGACGCTTTTTAATAAGCTTACGTAGAGAACGTAGTTTAGCTACGGTCAATCCTGTGTTACCGTGTACAACGGTGTTAGCAGAACCGAACGCAGATGTTGACGTACCGTCTTTACCAACCTTACGGTCAGCAAAGAATTTAGACATAATGATTTCATCCATCTTACGTGCTGCGGCTTCGCGGAAGCGTTCAACATAAGGATTGGTTGGGTCGTAAATCATTTTAAGAGTATCAAGACGGTCAATAAATACCGCGCAGTCATACTCTCTACCTGAAATCCATACTTGCGTATGTTCAAGTTCTGTCACTTTAGTATCCCCATACGGAGTGCTGCGTTCTACGAACTCAACCTCACCGATGAAATTTACTACTTGTGACTTTTCTCCCGTGTACGCATTAGACGACACTAGAGGAGTAAGAATACCGCCCTCTTTGTTTAGTGCTGCCTGTACGTTCGCGGTGTACATCTTAACGTGATGCTCCGGGACTTCATAAGTCGCTAATGTTTCAGCCATAGTAACCCCTTTGGTTTGTTGTTTATGTTTTGAATAACTGCTCTACCTAGTTATACAAAGGGGTGTTCGTATGATGACGGCCCTTAAAATAATAAAAGGAAGCCAGATAGACCAGCTCCCCTTTATATTTACCTAATACGTTCTGTATGTCAATAGCTATTTATTACGAGGGGGTGTAGCCCTTGCATGTAGCTTTTCCATCAACTCAAGAGCAGTTTTATGCTCTGGGTTCTTCTTATCCGTATACTTAGCTTGGAAGTCTTTATCCGCGTTAAGTGCAGTAATACGCGCTTGTGCTTGTTCAGGTGTCATAGTGTTAGGGTCGTTCGGGTCTCCGCCGCCGTTTCCACTACCTTTGAAGCTACCCTCACTAGACGCTTTACCAATCATCGCAAGTAGTTCAACAACACCAGCCGCGCCGATATTACCTTCAACCTTAGTAAGCAATTCGTTGGGTATACCTACGGACTTCATTACACGGATTGCAGCCGCTTTGTTGGCCTCAAGTTCACCGCCCCATTTTTTCTCAAGTTCGGCAATTTCTGTTTCATTTTTAACACGGTCTGCTTCTACCATAGACTTCTGGGTCTCTGTTACGAAGTTCTCCCACTTGTCTACCATTGCCTGCGCTTTGTCTGGACTTGCACCTAGTTCAAAGAATATCTCCTTGCCTAGTTTCATCAGGTTAGCATCAGCCTCACGACCTTCTGCTGTTTTGAACTCTGGATACTTATCTATGGTTTCCGGTCTACCAAGCTTGGTGTACACCTTATCCCAACCTTCTTTGTCTTTAGCATCTTTAGGTATTACCATAGCATCGGGTGCGTTGTTCTGCAACTTGTTCAAGTTATGGTAGGCCATTGCTACTTCGTTAGGGTTCTTATAACCTTTAGCCTTCATCAATTCACGTACAGGGTCTTCGGCGATACCTTCGTACCAAGGACGTGCTTTGTCGCCCTCGCCGATAGTGTACATATCTTTCGCGCCTGCCCACGGTGTTTCTGCTGGCGTAAAAGTATTTCCAGCAGGGGGTGTGGTTCCTGCCGGGTGTTCAGCGTTTCCTGCTGGCGGCGTTGTGCCTCCTGCTGCGGGTTGCTGGCCGGGTGTTTCTGTAGACATATAGTTCTCCTATTTGGTTGAAGCGTCTGTGTACTTAAGTAGTAGCGCATCAAGACCCAGACGGGTAAAGTCTTTGATACGTAAGAAGACTTCACGTCTCCCTATCTTTATCTTGCTCAACGCATCAGCGTGTTGACCCTCTGCCGGGTTGTACGGGCTTACCCATACTTTGCAAAAATACATTAAATCATTCAGGACAATATCAACGTCCTCTTGGTCTCTAGTACCCGGAGTAAATACCCGTGAGTAAGCTAACCTACGTCTTTCTATGAGGGCTTGAGCATCGCCTGATGTCATAGCTACATCGCTCTTTAGTTTCTTCTCGGCTTCCTCAAGTTGAGCTGGGTCGTACGGGTCATATTCCCCTTCTATAAATCCGTCTGCCATTACTGCGCTCCTTCCTGCATTGACGCGGCTGTCTTAAACGCACCCGCTAACGGTGCAGCATTTTTCATAAGCTCTGCTTCTTGTGCGGCTTTCGCTCTACCATCACGCATCGCTTGTTTTACTTTAGGCTCGTTCATCCAACGTGCAGGCACAGCCATGTAGTCGCTCATCTCTGGTATAGCAACGTCAAAATTAAAATGGTCTAGTTGTGACGGGTCTTGTGTACGTTCGGCCACGTTCATCGCCATCTCTACCGCTCTCATAAATCCTGATACCTCTTCCGCATACATACCCTTCGCCATTGGGGACGTGTATACGATGTCGTACTGTGCGCCTGCTTCAATAAGTTCCGGCGGTATCTTAGGCATACGTCCCATCTCATCAAGCATGTCTATTTCACGCATGATGCCCGGGCCAAGCAGTTCAGATTGCAGACGGCCCATAGTCGGAGATAATAAAGACGAACGCTCGGCTACACGCTCCATAACTTCGGTAGCGGTCATCTCCGGCGTTTCTGTCAGTATTTGGAATAGCGTTACAAAGAAACTATCGTTAATGTCCTCGCGTTCCTGTTCAAGTAACTTCTCACTCACGTTAAAGTTACCACTTTCTAAAGTCTGTATAAGCTTACGGCCTTGCTTATCCACGCCGCCCATATTCACATGGCCGGGGCGTAGGTCAACTACACCGTTCAGTACACCGTCATCGTGCGCTAGGATAACCGGGTCAACCGCTTTCTGCCCTTGCTTAATGGCTGTTTTCTTCATAGCACTTGCTGTGCCTAAAGCTGGTAACGCCTGCATTGCAGGAGCAAAACCGTAAGGGTCGCCCGCTTCCGTAAACGTACGAGGCGTAAGGTAAGGCATAGACCTAAACCCTTCCTCTTCACCTACATATTCTTGGTCAGGTACACAAACATAGCTACCCACAATAGGATGGCGGCGGCTATCAAGAGCTTGAGGGTCATAGTCAGTCCTCGTATGTACGACATGAAAGAACTCCACGTAATCGTTTTCTTTTGGTGATACGCCATTGGCGGACTTCGCGGCCATTGTCTTTGGCATCTTTACGTTCGGGAACTTCTGCTGGAATTGCCTGTAGTTTAACCAGAAGCGGCGGAACACGGTGTCTACCTCGCCCTCATCATTAACTAAAATGAATATATCACGGAGCGGGCAGGCTTTATATAAGAAGCCGGGTGTGCGGTTTAGCGGCGATACGCCTCGTTGCCCGTAATACACCGGGCCTGTGCCGTACGTACCAAGGGACAAGTTCACCTCGGACATAGCCTGCTTAAATTGTGAACGCGCTTCATAGCGCATACGGAATAGTTCGTCCCTTAGTTCATCAAAGAATAAACGTACCCTTGGGCGTTGGGCTAGTTTCCTGTCACCGACAGTTAACCCATGCCACTTCATATTATGCGGCGTAGCCATACGTTCAAGGATGGCCGCATACTTAGGTAACGCTCGTACCCCTGTACTGTCATACGCAATACGGCGGGTAGCTGCGACTGCGCTCTGGCCGTAGTTAGCCGGGCCGTCTAATGACCATGCGTTGTAGTGACGGGGTAAACAATACGCTGCCGCCATACGGTAGTCGTTCTCACGGGGATTGCGTATAGCTTGTGCTTCCCGGTAACGCGTTGTCTGCTCTGTAGCTAAAGGTCTTGCCATTACGTTTTCGCTGCGCCTCCGAGGAACCTTACGGCGGAGCTGGCCGCTTCTGTGCCGCCGCCTGTTAAATACGTTGATGCCCGACCCCCGCTCGCTCCTGCTACGCGTTTACGTTGCTCCTCGGCCAAGGCTTCGGTTTCTGCGTCTGAACGCTCTGGCGCAGGGCGCAAAGGTTCCGGGGTCACGACATCCCTCTTTGGTTTTGCTGGACTGAAAACGCTGGCTATCCCACCCATATAATCCTCTTAGTATGCTAGTTCGTCATATTCTGTAACCGCCTTATTCCGCGCCTGTCCGAGATGTTTAGTACGGTCACGGCGGGCAATGCGAACGGCAAACGTCAAGGCAAGTGTATCAGCATCATCAGGAGATGGCAAGCCTCTTTTCTTCATCTCTTCTTTTGGCTCTAATTTTAATCGCTGTTCGTGTCTATCCAGCATGTACAGAATGGTAGTAAGCTGGGAGAATAATTCTGGTGTGTCATCTACGCAACCCTCTTCATACAACCAATCACGCATCAACGACCAATACTCTGCGCGGCGGTTTATGTAAAGCTCATGCGCGTGGGCCTTTGCGCCCGGGTGTACCTCAATGACTTTATACCCACGGTCACGCATAATATCAATCACCCCTGCGCCTATACCTGTGGCCTCAATAACGATAGCATCAGGTTTATGGATGTCGGCTTCACGCATACATATTTCGGCCAGCTTAACTAGACTCAATCCCTTAAACCGTTTAGCCGGGATGCTGCGGGCATCGCGGCCTTGGCGGAAGCGAATACATGAGTGGTCGTTACCGTAGCGGGCTACGTCTACCGCCATAATCAACCCTGCGTTCGGGTCTGACGTGTGTTCGCGCTCCATAGCCATACGCGCAATCTCTACAGATATGAAACCGTTAAAGCTCTGCTGCGGGAACTGCCCCCGGATACGTACCTTCACCTCATCACTATCAATACCATACTTACGTATAATACCTTCTAGTGCTGACTTATTCGTGTGGCTAACTTCCCTACTATCAATATGTCTAGTTCTGTATAAGTGAGCGTGTTTGTCAAAGCAGTCCGCAAACTCACCGTCAGGTCTGGTCGGGTTTCCGTATGCAAAGAAGAACGCCTCACCATCCGTAAGCGCACCCTCTACGACTTCCCACACTTTAGGTAGTACGCCTGATGCCTCGTCAAATATTACGAATACTGTTTTACCTTCGTTGTGTAGCCCGGCGAACGCCTCGGTCTTTGTTTCGGATACGGTTGCCGCCGTAACCTTATAGTTCTTTTGTTTATCCTCTGGGTACGCCGAGAATGTGAACCCCGTAGCTGTCCACGTAAACCAATGCTTGTTCATAGCAAGGTTATGCCACTTCGCCAGCTCCGGCCAAGTTTTATCCTCAAGCTGGAACTGTGTTGACGCTGTGACCGCGCCGCGTGTATCCGCCCGGGTGGACATCAGGAAAATAATTATCCAGCTCACCATCGCTGACTTACCTACCCCGTGGCCGGAAGCTATCGCGGACTTCCAGACTTCCAGCTCCAGCCCCATAGCTTTGAACTCGGCGTTATTGCGTATGTGTGCGCCTAGGGCTTTAAGCTCTTCCTCTTGCCACGGCTCCGGCCCGGTCTTATCTTTAAGCGGATTTTCTGTTTCGCCGTCTGCTAGGAACGGTTCGCCCCAAGGGAATATCCCCATCACAAAACCGTAGGGGTCATCGTAGAATTGAGCAACGAACTCTGCTAGTTGCGCCTCTGTTTTTACATTATAGTTGCTCAATGTTTATCCATGTAGTATATTGGTTAATATGAACCTACCATACGATTACTTCCCTAAAGTGTTTCAGGCTGTTGAGCTAATTGCCCAAGGCCGCACCAAGACCTATGCGTGTGATGAGGTTGGGATAACCGTAACAGTTTTTGACAACACCGTCAAGCAATACACAGAATTGCAGGAACTCCTAGTGGAAGCGGAGACACGCGGCTACGATACGATGGCCGATATGCTCCTTACTATTGACAGTAGAGGCATATACGCACACTCCGACCCTAAGATGGCGAAAGTCATATCAGATAACATTAAGTGGTTACTTGAACGCCGCAAGTCTAAACAGTATGGACAGCGTGTACAAGTTGAACATAACATCACCGCAGACCGCGCAATTATCAATGCACTATCAGCCGGGCGCAGACGGGTAGAGGAAGCGGCCAGAAATAAATGTATTGACGTTACGCCTGAACAAGTCCTCTCAACCGAAGAGGAAGACGAGATAGCTTACCTATGCTCATAAAAGTAAGGGGCGTAGCTTTTACACTACACCCCCGTCACTAACCCAAGGTAAAGGAATACCTATTGGGAAGACTTTTTGTTAAGGTCGTCAATCGTACCTAGATTGTCTATGCTGCCGAATTGGGTATCTCTAGCCCTATCCTTAGTCATTAGATGTTCAACCTTACGCTCTAGTTCAGCAAAGCGTGTACGGAACTCTCCTAGTTCGTCACGGCCTTTACGTTCACCGCCTTGTTTAACAGGAGGGTTGAACTTCTTATTGCCATCACCTTCTGTACCCGCAGGCACTTCACCTACGTTACCTTGCTGCGCTTCTGTTACTGCATCAGCCGTACCGGGTTTCTGTGGGTCTAAGCGGTTAGTTTGTTTTTCTTCCTCGCTCATCTCACCAGTTTCACCCGCCGTAGGGCTGTGGTCAACACCGCCAGTAGCATCCTCTGCTCCCGGTTTAGCCTCACCTTCCGCCGCTCCGTCAGTACCGCCGTTCAGACGACCTTCGTTTTGCTTCTGCCATACAGCTTCAACCAACGCTGATTTATTAGCATCAGTCTCAAACGGTACTTTATTAGTTGTTAGCCACGCCTGTAGCTGTTTTGCCGACATCGCGTGTAGTTCTTTTTTAGTGTACTCTTTGTTCATAATTACTCCTTTGTTTAGGTTAACCGTACCTGACCCTATGCCGCTAGGCATAAAAAGTCAATAAGGCAATTCGGCCACACTATAACCCGGGCATAAACCTAGACAACGGACACCGCGCCATACCCTCTTAGGTTTCTACGGTGATGTCCATGTCGCATTGTCCTCTTCGTGCGCGAAGAACGCTACGGCCTATTAGACATTCTGCTAAGACAATGTGCTAATTCTATTATATTATATTTTTATTTGGCGTATCGGGTTTAAGCGGGGTTTCAAGGCAGAAACGTAATCGCCCCCTCCCCCTCCCGGTATACCCCCTATTAGACAATTTGTTAATACAATATGCACCCGAATAGGCCGGAGCGGGCGCAAAGGCGGGCAAACATTGATTAACTATTGTGCTAAGTCATTGAATACTATACGATTGTCAAGTCGCATAACTATTATTATGGAAAGTAATATAGCATATTATCTATTCGGGCTTAACAAATAGGTAATAAATACAATATGCTATTCGTGCGTATAGGATGAGGGGACAAAATGCCCGTTTGCGATTAGTGACTTATAGCTATTAGGCAGTATAGTTAGCAGAGTGTGTAAAGGATATAAGACGGTTAATTAGCACGTTGTCTATTAGGCCACCACTAACTAATTGTCTAAACAAAACTATGTAAACGTATAGATGCAGCTTTTATATATGTAAGTCCAAGAGACTTACTATATAAAATCGGCAACTAATACATTACATAAAAACCAAGCACATAACAATACCCATATAATTCAATAGCTTACATAACTGTTGACAACGGTTTTTAACTTACTATAGTAATACTATGCGGCTATGTGTTACTATAGCAATTATAGGCCGTAAAACCTGATTATACTATAGTATAATAACAACGGCTGGGAGGCCACAAAATATGCAATATCCTAATGAGTTTGAATTAGACAATAAGCGCGGGGAATACTGCTATAAGTTTAGCAGGCAACTAAAATACATAACGTACGAATATGCGTTTGACAAAGCTTACAAGATAATGGCCGAATTGAGGCGGCGCGGCCTTGATGTTGTATTACCTAATGCGCTTGATAAGGGAACTGCTAAAGGATGGGCTGATTTTGTGCGGGCTAATGATGAGCTAATAGCATATTGCGAACTATTTGGGGAAGAATTAGATTGTCTATTGCATCCGCAATTTATAGGGCTTGAGGGCAAGAAAGTTAAATGTTTAACGGCGGATGGCAAAATAGAAGAGTTCTTTGTTACTACTTGGGGCAAATACGCGCCGTACCATATTAAACGCCGTAACCTATCAGGTAGAGGCGGCGGCAAGCCAATACGTAAAAACTATAGAGCCGTAGAGGTAATAAATACCGATAATAAAGTGGAGTCTGTAGAGGGTAAAAAATAGTGTTTGACATTATGCTAATAGTTTGATAGTCTGTAGAGGCGTACAATATAAACGTACATAATTAACAACATGAAAGGTAATATATGAATAAAGATAATAACCAACAAATTACTTATAGCCGTACAGAATTAGAGGCGGCTATTAAGTCATTAACTACAGACATGGAAATATACAAGAAAGAATACTTAACTACAGGCGCGGCGGCGTTCGGGGAAAAGTACAATAAAAATAAGCAGCGTGTTGCGTACTTACAGGACTTATTAGGCCGCGCTGATTTTCAAACACTAACAATATAGAGGTAATATTATGAGTACAATCACTATAACAATAAATATGGATAATGCCGCGTTTGCGGATGACACATATAACGAGCTAACACACGTACTTAATCAAGTAGCAGATAAGGCCATAAATGCTAAAGTACCGCTAGGCAATATAAGAGACACTAACGGTAATACATGCGGCAAGTATGAGGTTAGCAATGCTTAAACTATTCGCTATTACATCATACGCAATTATAGCCGATGCGCTATTGTATTGCACAACCGGGAAGGCCACAGGTTTAACCGACACTATTATTAACATTATAACATAAGAGGTAATATTATGACTAATCTATACAATGAAGAGTTTGACAACTACGTTATAGAAGGCGAACGCATAACCGCTAATTATGAGGGCTTTGAATTAGTAGCCCGAATAGAATATGACGACAACACAGCCGCGCCGGATAAAAGGGATTGCGGCTTTTGGCCTAGCATGGTTGAGACCGATGCGGGCTTTATGGGGCATAATGTTAGCGCGGCGGAATATAAGGCCGCTTTTCAGGATGCGGAGCGCGTTATAGATGATTGGAAGGCCGATAAATGGTTTTATTGCGGGGTTGTTATTAGCGTAGCTAAAAACGGCGTTATGCTTGATGAACACGCGGCGGCTTGCTGGGGTTATGAATGTAACCTAGCAGATAAAGACGGCAAAATAGACAACAGCCATTTAACGCAAGCCGCTAATGAGTTGGCAAGTGAAGCTGTAGCCCGTGGCCGTACAGCACTTAAAGACATAGTAACTAAACTAACAGCATAACAATAAAGAGGTAACATTATGACAGACTTAAACACAGCACTAGACGCATTTAACACCGTAGCTAATAACGCGCAAGCCGCATATTGGGAGCGTATGAAGTTTACATATGCACCGCCGCCAAAAGTGACTTATACTATTGGTAAAAAATTCGCCAAATACGTAACTAATGATAGTAGCGTTTTTGCGTTTGTTGACTTGAGCAATGGGGACATACTTAAACCCGCTACATGGGCAAAGCCTGCTAAACATGCAAGGGGTAACATATACAGCCCTAGCAATGGGGCAGAGGCGTTAAACGGTTGCCACATTAAATATTTGAAATAGAGGGGAGGCCATATTATGACAACTTATCTATTCCATATAAAAAACCTAGATGTTTACTTGTCTGATAAGGCAAGCCGCCATTCAGGTAAAATGTGCCGCCCTTATGCCTTCCTAATACAAAAACAATCTTGCAGCTATATAGCCTTCACAAAGTTTAGAACTTTCAGGCTATGGCTAAAAGAGCGTAACTTGAAATTAGACGGCAACAAAATAATAGGTGAATATTTTGAGCAGGGAATACACCCCGATAAATTGGCCGCTATTGAGGGTTACAATACTTATGTAATGCAAAACGGCGAATATAGACGGGCTAAAATTGTTTATGATAAAAACCGGGTTGCAACTGTTTATTATGAGTGGACAGGTTTTAGCCGGGGCGAAAAAGAATACACGTTAGAAGAGCATTTTAGATTAGACAAAATCTATTGCTAGTGAATAGCAACCTTGCAGCCTTTAACCGGGCTGCAATCTGCTAGGCATGGGCTTAGTTTAACAATAACATGAAAGGTTATAATTATGCATAAAGATGATGTAAAACGGCTAATAGGCCAATGCCGGGAACTTATAGACGCGGTTTATGAGGGAGACCCGCAAACAATATCAGACAGGGCTTTAAGCTTGCAAAGCTTTTTAGATGCTAGGAATAAAACAAAAGTTATATTCCGCAAGTTTAAGCAGGGCGGGGATATAATAGCGTTTTTCCCTGAATTGCCGGGAACTAACAGCCCTAACACTTGCATGAATTATATGCACATAGGGCAACACGGCCACGGCGATGCTAATTGCGGCCATACAATCCCGGCGAAGCGGGCGGAGTATATGCCGTTGCTTAAAGAGTTACGTTCTATTGGCTATAACCTTGAAATAGTCAATAAGTTCGCGCCCGCGCATAGGGCGAAGCGTGTTGCAGAGCTAGACCGTAAATATAAGGCTTAACCATGAGCGCAATAGATTTTGTTAAGTGTGACGTTGCCAAGCGTATACAGTCACTACAGCGAATAGAGGCAAGCCATATACGGGCAAAGCAATTTGAAGCCGCTAAAATAGTATGCGGGCAAATAAAGGCTATGCCGTATTTTAGAGACGTAGGGGAAAGGGAAGACATAAGGCTTGTAGTAAGTAACTAGCAACATTGCGCCTGATAGCAAGGGCGCAAACTGCTATTTATTTGATAGCGATTAACCAACTAATTAGGAGAGAAACCATGAGCGAATTAAATTATTATATAGGACAGATAGGCATACGCCACGGGGAGTATGAGTTTACTAACACATTTAGGTTTACACTACCCGCGCATCAAGCCCCGCTTGCTTTCGTAGAGGATTATGCTAAGACTTACTACGGCGATGATGACGTAGAGGATGAGGGAAACTATTTTTCACATAACGCAGGCGACCTAGCGACATGGCCGGATGACTCTACCCTTGTAACTAAGGAAGTGTTTGACGCTATGACTATGCTACCCCGCCATGAATTTTAAGGGAGGTAAACATTATGGAAAGAGCATTTACCGCAATCGGTATGCTACTGGTCGCAGGCGCGGCCATACGCATTGTTGAATATTTATTTAATTAGGAGAGAAGCCATGTGGATGGAAGAGAAAATAATAGGCGGGATTATCGGCCTATTGATAGTCGGTCTATGCGTGGGGCTTTACCTATGTATAGTTAACGAAAACCGTACAGAGGACGCTTTTATGAAAGAGTGTTTGATGTATGAAAAACAATATCAATGCACAGCTAAATGGCGGGCGGGTGATAAATCTAATACAGTTATTCCTGTATACATGCCGATTAGGACTAGATAAGGAGAGAAACCATAGGGTCACAAAATATTTTCAAAAATATGCTTGACACCTAGTACAGAGTCGTTTATTGATAAACTTGTTTAACGAGATACTATTACTAACATCAACCAACTTAACAGGAGACTATATGCCTACAGTACCACAAAAGAAAGCGAAAACTGCCGCTAAGAAAGCAGAGAAATCATCAGCACCTAAAGCTGCTAAGAAATCAGCAGAACCAAAAGTTGCTAACGTAAAATCTAAATTCGCACTTGAAGACGGTATCGCTATCCCGGCCAGCACACGTGTTGGCGGCGTATCACCGTATCCATTCGCAAACATGGCCGAAGGTCAATCATTCTTTGTTGCGGCTGATATTGACGAAGCGTTCTACTCTGACGCTAACGAACTTGCAGCAGCTAAAGTTGAAGAGTGCCGTAAGATTGCTAACCGTCTATCTGGTGCATCTCGCCGCTTCTCTAAGAACCATGAAGGTTACAAGTTTGCTATCCGTACCCAGACTGAACCTACTGGCGTACGCGTATGGCGCGTTGAAGCGTAATTGGGAACCAGCTTCAATGTATGGGAGGGGCTACGGCCTCTCCCTACTTCCCAAGTATATTTAGTGTTGTGGATTAAAAGAAACAGAAGAGACCTAACATCCACATTGAGTCCACAACATTAAGTATATAGAATGTTTCGTGTTACGGAGGTGAAACCATAACCCACTCAGGTTACAGTTATTACCTTTCATGTACGCCTCCGTAGCACAAAACATTTTATTAACATGAAAGGGGACATGATGACAGGAGTAACACCAACGATAGGGCAACGTATGTCTGTACGTTCAGACAAGGATAAGCTGAAAGGTAAACAAGGTGTAATCCGTAAGGTATTCCCTACGTACCTACATGTACAGTTAGATGATAGTACCGTTGAGGACATATTCGGTCTTGATGAGGTTGAGGTACTTATCGCCGTGTTCCCGTCAGGAGACCCAGACGAACGTATCAACGGTTATGCCGTGGCCGAAGAGAACCCAGACATCAAAATTGATTTTCACCCCGGTGCGTCAATGGTACGCGACCCACTACAGTTTAACCCCAAAGAAGTTATCGGTAACGTAAAGGCGGATGAGATTTACGGCAAACCTCCGGCTACAAACTTTTTTGGGTTGCCACGCGATATAAAACCACGCGCATCGGATATTATTAACGAAGCTTTACGTAAGCTAGGCTCTGACCCGGTTAATAGCCCTTCACATTACAACCAAGGCGGGATAGAATGTATTGCGGCTTTAAGGGCTGCTACAACGCGGGAAGGTTTTGAGGCACATTGCACCCTTACGGCCATCAAATACCTGTGGAGATGGCAGCATAAGGGCGGCAAACAGGACTTGGAGAAAGCCAAGGCATATATCAACTTCATTTTAAGCGAGGAACACCAATGAGCGACAAACCAAACTTACCCAACGTAGAGAGCCTAGACCCTAAGATGAAAGGCGCGATAGAAAAGTGCTTACAAAGCGCGTTGATATGTCTTATCAAACGTATGGACGGCAAGGCCGTAGACTTCCCCGTTGCAGAGATTGATGCTACAGGTAATGACGTTCTAACTTTTAATAGCAATCCGCAGACAGGTACTATTACCTTAAGCGTTACTAGCAAAGACAAGGTGAACGTACAATGAAAGCAGTAATGACACCACATACAAACGCTGTATACGGAAAACCTAAAGGGTGGGACGACAGCAAAGGCATGAAGTGTACCGAGCTACCCGTGTGCGTAGCCCAAGGTATCATATTCTCATGGTGGAAACCAACCTTTAAGGAACGCATCAAGCTGGCCTTTGGGGTTAAGATACGTCTAGCCATAGTTGGCGGCGTTCACCCGCCAGTAGCAGTAGACGCAACCAACAAGTAACAGGACAGACCATGCCATCTAAGAACATATCAGACATTATCAGCACTACAGACTTAATCGCCGATGCTTTCAAAGCCCCGGTAATGCGTATTAAACCAAGGTCAACCAAACGCCCGGACAAAGAGACCGCGCTTAAGGTAGTACGCAATGAAGTTGAACGCCGCGTCATTGCGGCCATCGCTGATGAGGTTAAGCCGATAGTAGAAGGGGCATACGAAGACTTCCTGCTTATGAATGGTGATATAACCGAAGCACCAAACGCGGACGAGTGGGAGCTTGCGCTTGATGATGCTGTTGAACCGTTGCTTGAGCCGTACGTACCATACCTATCACAAAGTTGGCTCGGTCAGTACACTATAGACATGGGGTTGCATGACCATGACGGCATAAACATATTCTGCAACCGTCTAGGCAAAGAGTTCTTTAAGGAGATTACTTTTGGCAAGACCGATGCACAGATACTTTCCAATGCGGGTATAGTAATCCAGCATATTGAGGAAGCCTTAGAAATTCACAATCAATCAACACAACAGGAGAAAAATATGAGTGACCTAACCCTAGATGACGTGGTAGCTAAAATTGCTGAACACGTTGGTAAAGACTTTGACGCACTGTCGGTATATGATGACGTTGACCTAGCATCAGACGATGACGATGGCCTATCAGAAGGTGCGGCTGCACGTCTTGGTATCTCAATGGGTGATGAGGTTGATGTACTGCGTATGGAACGCCTTACACACGGCACAGACCTATGCGATATTGTCAACACTAAGATTGAAGAGTACCATACGTCAGGTAAGAAGAAAAAAGCTGCGCCCAAAAAGCCTGCGGCTCCGGCCAAGGATAAGCCAGCAGCTAAAACCCCGGCGCAGAAAACAGTTCAGGCAGTAGCCGAGTCGGGCGTACTGGATGACAAAGCTCTTCCTGCTGATGTATTGCAGGCGTTGAAACTATGCGGCGCACAAGATACCACGATGGCGCAGATGCTAGGCTATAGCCGTGGTACGTACAATAACTACGTAAATGGTAAGACACCGTTTACCCCAACTCAAACGCAGTACGATACAGTACGTAATGAGGTTATTGAACGCTTGAATAAACTGCATGAGGTACTAGCCACAATGGATGGTACAGAAGCACACGTGGTATTCTAATGAGAGACGGTCACACAGCAGCCGTACAGCAGAGCGATGAGATGTTCTGTTCCGATTGCGGGTTACGATGGGATGTAAACGACCCAGACCCGCCGGAGTGTACGGCTGCTATACCACAAGATGTGGCCTTTCTATTTAGAAGCCTGTTTGCAGCAGAGCAGTTCCACCCTAAGATTGCCCGGGTGCTGAACAATCAAACCAAGAAGCGTTATAAACAATGGAAAATGGAGCGGTTAAATGGGTTTGAGAACAGGAGAGAAGCCATCAGCGAAGCATAGCATACTAATGCGTATATGCCACGCACTTGATGAACACCCTAGCGAATTGGCTAGGAACGCGGGCATATCGTACGAGGATATAGTACCCTTGATAAAGTACAAGGGGCCATTATCCGAAGACGATGCTTGGTGGAAGATTAAAGATTACGTATCGGCCAAGACAGGTATGTTGATGGCGATAGGCGTAGAGCTAAACGTAGCCCTACAGAAAGACAGAGCAAGACGCATCACTAACTACGAACGAGTAAAGGAACAGAACTAATGGCTAAGAACAGTACGTACAACAAAAAGAAAATCAACATTGTGTTCACGCTGGAACAGGTTGAAGGTAATGCAATGGATTTATCTGTAAAATTCTTCCCGCCTATATCCAAGCCCGCAGAATTTGATACACTACCTCCTGCCCAGCAGCAACTACAGCACATGGCCGCAGCTATCGCGGAGAAAGTATTTGGCGGGGCGACACCTAAACCTATTAACAATAACGAGGTTAAAGATGTCGGAACTAACAACTGATATTCGTACCTTTGAGATAACCAACACGGTTACAGGGTTCTTAGAGGGAACGATAAAGGATTGGCCTGCTCATATTCAGGACGCAATCTATGCAGCTCTTGAGCGTAAAGCACATGAGGTAGAGCTACCGCTTACCATCGTACACTCACGTTGCGACATAGATTACGGCGAGGCCGAAGACCGTAGCCAAGATAAGTATTACATACACGTAATTGCGTCAGAGATAGTTGCCAAGGATGAACGATTCTCAAGTGAAGAGACCATGAAGCGGGCATTTATGGAGCATTTAGCTAACGGAACTGTAAGCAAGAGGATACAATGAGCAACGTAATAAACGCAGAGGCGATGTTCATGGGTTGGGATTTAGCGTCCGGGCCTGATGTAAATTTCCGTGAAGTCATCCGTACGTACAAGCACAGTACAGGTAAGACCGAACGCGTAGCTATGCACATAAGAAACGATTGGGTGCATGTATACGTAAGGCGCAATGGTACTTACACTAATTGGGAAGTTACATCAGGCCGTAGATGGCAGACAACTACCGAAGCAAAACAATTCCTACAAGAGAAAGGATGGCTACCAGTATGAGTGATGACTATAAAGATGATTTACCCTGCGAGATTAAGAGCGTATGCAACAAAGAGGGCTGCATTAGTATTGCTTTCCAGCGTCAGGTAAACGAGGATTGGAAGTGCTTTGTTGTACGCACCAACGTAGTAGAGAAGCACGTTGTGTATACAGAGTGGGTAGTTACCCAAGGCATGTCATGGGACACCATCACAGAAGCCGAGAATTATTTACGCAGCATAGGGTATTACGTACCATGAAACGCACAGCCGAACAGATATACGAAGACCTAGTAGGAACCGCTACGGGAACCATGACCGAAGAGGAGATGGACGATACGGAACTCATGCAGCAAGTAGATGACTTGATGTTTAGGTGCGCCGGGTGTGAGTGGTGGTGCGAGATTGGCGAAGCCAGCAGCGGCGAGGACGAAGACGAAAATTATTGTGCTGACTGTTCAGCCGATTGTGAATATGAATTAGGGGAAAGACCATGACATTAGTAGCAGGCATAGACCCCGGCACGAACGGGGCGGTAGGTGTGTATTGCACCGAACAGCGCAAGCTTATAAGCGTTGAAGACCTACCAACATGGAACCAGACTATAGGCAAGAAGCAGCGCAAACGAATTGACCCCGTGGCCTTGATGGAATTATTTGACACGCTGTCATTAATGGGTGTTGAGCTGGTAGTTCTTGAGGCTGTCGGCGGGAGGCCACGGCAAGGGGCGGCAGCAGGCTTCGTGTTCGGTTACACCGTTGGGCTTATCTACATGTCGTGCATGTATAACAAGCTCCCGGTTGAAACCATACCCCCGGGGCATTGGAAGAAAGTAATGCGTATCCCCGGGAAGGGAAACGGCAAAGGTAAAGAGGCGATGAAGAACGCGGAGAAAGCTATTAAGATTAGGGTCAATGAGATATTCCCTAACGAGATGGCTATGTTTACTACGCCGCGTGGGGCGTACAAGATGGACAGAGCGGACGCATCGTTGATTGCTAAGTTCGGGGGCGACCACGTTATCAATACTATTAAACCATTAACAGACGTAGAGCTTAAACTAGCTTATCGTCACGGAGACACAGGAGCATAACATGATGACACTAGCAATACTATGGGTAGCAATAATAGTAGGATTACTCAACGCCTTTAGGGGTTCGGGGTTCCTCAAGATACATGAGTATGGGGATATAAGAATACATGCCATAGATAGCTGGCAGTATGATTGGTACATCCGCATGGAGAGTAAGCACTATCGCTTTCTCAAGATACTAGAACAGATAACCGACAAGGTTCAATGGACGTTAAAGCGTATCATCGTCCCGGCCATCATCGTGTATGCCGCGTGGCTTGCTTCCCGTGGTGATTAT
Source organism: Candidatus Babelota bacterium (assembly GCA_003963225.1). Taxonomy (GTDB): domain Bacteria; phylum Babelota; class Babeliae; order Babelales; family Vermiphilaceae; genus AWTP1-30. The sequence goes on along the minus strand of RXKB01000035.1, from coordinate 13,214 downwards.
ATCTTGGCCGCATTAGCTCCATTACCTTACTACTTTGTGATATTCACGGGGACAGGAGGCGCGATGCAGGCGAAGTACACTAACCCTTGCGGGGACATAAGCGGCTGCGTTGAGTTCAAACCTTTTGACATCCCGTCCGATTGGTTTGCTGCGCGGTATAACTTTTGGAACTATTGCCAACGCTGGGGTTTTATGCTGTGTCTGTGTTACGGCGTAACTTTTACTCTACCATTCATAGCTACTAATTACTTGTACAGTTTGCCTATGCTATTAAACCCGGTGCTTATCCGCTATGCTAACTGGCGTGTAGTAGAGTTTACTTGGTTAGGTACATATACGTTCTTATATCTAGGGAGTATTATATGGTAACGGTATTCAGAGTACGAATAACTAAATACTTCAAGCTAAGTATTACCAACGAGTGCGATATAATCCCCGGGTTTACAAGGCATAAGTACCCTGACTCGTTAGTGATATACTGGTTAATTGTTATGATACAGATAAGGCTTTCAGTATGACACGTCAGGATATATTAGCTAAGTTCCGTCTAGCAGAAGCAGCCGGGGCAATTACGGACGAGCAGATAGAAGAGGCACTTGCTGAACGTGGGTATGACCCGTACCACATGAACACTATTATGCCCGTAAAGGATCTTGAAGAGGCGTTAAACGATTTAATGGAGCAGTTATGATGGATGAGTTCGGTATAGGAGACAAACTATTTATAGTACCGCTCCGCCTGCCTTGTGAACTGATAGGTATACACGTGGTTGAAGGTCACGATGTGCAACTTTTTGTAAAGTACGTATGTCCCGACTGTAAAATTTACCATTGCGTTTGGGTAGAGGAAAAGCTTATAGCTAAAGAGCTACCCGTGAAGACCGATAATGTAATTAACTTTAATAAGAAACGCAATGTTAAACGAACCAATACTACCACTCTTTAATTACCAGAGCGAAGGTGCTAACCTGATGGCCTCCCGGGATAGGTTCGGGTTGCATGATGAGATGGGTATTGGTAAAACGGCCACGACTGTAGGCGCAGTTAATCGTATCATGGGCAGACGTGGTGTAGTTGTATGCCCGGGGATGCTCCGGGAGAACTGGCTTAAAGAGTTCAAGCGTTTCTCTACCTACCCCCTGCGTGTATGTAAGGGGCTTAACATCCATGACTTCGTAGCGTGGAGCCGGGACAAGTACGATGTACTGGTTACATCCTATGAGCTGGCTACTAAATGGTTGCCGGAGTTTCAAAAGCTCGGTGAGTTCCTAGACTTCGTGGCGTTTGATGAGGCACATTACTTAAAGAACATTACGTCCGCCCGCAGCAAGGCCATGCTCGGGGAAGACGCTAATGGTATGGATTGCATATTAGAGTGGGCTACTCATGCGTGGCATGTCACAGGTACACCTATGGCTAACGACCCGATGGACATATACACGTTCTTACGCTTTGCTAAAGCCATTAGCTTAGACCCTAATGAGTTCATGCGCGTATTCTTTGACAGTACACTTAGTACCTATGGCGTGCGTAACACAGTTAAACCCGAGATGGTTCCCACACTTCAAGCTCTCATATACAATAATGCTATACGCCGTACGCACCAAGACGTTGGTATGCAGTTACCTAAGATATGGATGCAGGAGGTGTTAATAGATGGTGACACCAGAGAGATAACAGACTTCATTAAAGAACACCCGGGCCTAGAGCAATCCATCATTGATGCTATTGAGCAAGGCGGCTTATCTTTCCTAGACGCGCAACACATAGCTACACTACGTAGGTTAGTGGGTAAAGCTAAGTCCATACCATACGTACAGATGTTAAAGTCAGAGATGGATAGCGGGTCAGGTAAACGCGTTATATTCGGACTACACACAGAGGCATTACATTATATCTATAACTCTATGCGTAAAGCTGGCTATGACTTTGTAATCGTAGATGGTAGAACAAGCGAGACTGATAGACAGATTGCGGTTGAACGCTTTATGAAAGACCCTAACTGTCTAGGGTTCATCGGTCATATCAGAGTGGCCGGGGTGGGTCTTACACTAACAGAGAGTTCAGAGATAGATATGTTTGAAAGTGATTGGTCGCCCGCAGGCAACGCACAGGCGATAAAACGTATTCACCGTTACGGCCAAACACAGGATTGCCGGGCAAGGTTTATTACCTTGGCGCGTTCTGTTGACGAAGCGGTAAATAAAATTGTTGCGGGTAAGACCGCATCAATAGCGCAAGTAGAAGGTTCTGCTATGACGGCAGCTCCGCTCTTGACAAACTAAAATAAGTACGATAAACAAGTTTAACAACCACAATAAGGAGACTTAAAATGACTAAAGTAACTATTGAAACCGATGCGGCCACGGCAGCTCGTATACTTGCAATGCTTAACGGCGGCGCAACACCAACCCCTGCGGCTGCTCCTGTAGCTGCACCAGTAGCAACTCCCGCGCCTATCGCGGCTGCTCCTGCTCCGGCTCCGCAAGTTATTCCTGCGGCTGCTCCAATCCCACAGACCGTTGCGGCTGCACCCGCAGCAGCTCCGGCTCCGGCTCCCGCACCTGTCGCTCCGGCAGCAGGCGCAATCCAGCAAACGCAAGTTTCTAAAGCTGCTCAAGATTACGCACGTGCTAACGGCCCGGCAGCAGCTAAACAAATTCTCGGTCAGTTCGGTATTACTAAAATCGGTGATGCTAAACCTGAACAGTACGCCCAGATTATTGCTGCGTTCGGCGGTCAGGCGTAGAGGTTGGTCATGGATACAGGCGTTCGTACTCATCGTAGATATTCCCCATCACAGGCAGAGCGAGTTATCCTCTGCCCGGGGTCTAGGGCTTTGATAGAACGAACGCCTGAACGTGACCGTACTACTTACGCCGAAGAGGGAGACAAGGCGCATATAGTTTTAGAAGCAGGATTACGTACGTTTGCTACGACTGCTTCTCAAGCTTTAGATGCCAGCGAACTATGCTTTGAAACTTTTGACGACAGCTTCATGTCTGCGATACAAGAAGCGTTAGATTATATATGGTTCCTGTACGAGCTAATGCAATCACAATACGGTGATGTACAGATGTTCGTTGAGGTATACGTTAACCCACCCGTGGCCTCCGCGCCCGGTGAAGCAGGCGGCTATTGCGATATAGCGTTGTTCTCAAAGGCAGCACGTAAGCTCTGGGTGATAGACTATAAGCATGGTATCGGTGTAGTTAAAGAAGCTATAGATAACTCACAGGCGAACCAGTACGCAGCGGGATTTATGTTCGGCGACCAAGAGGCCAAGGTTGATGCAGACATGGTGGATGAGGTTACGCTTGTTATTGTGCAGCCCCGGGCGTTCCACCCTAAAGGAACTGTTCGTGAATTTAATACTACCCCGGCTGCGGTGTTTGATTACTTACTGTGGTACGATGATTGTATCGCCAAGGCAGAAGCGGAAGACGCGCCGCTTAACCCGGGGCTTGAGCAATGCCAGTTCTGCCCGGCACGTGCGGTATGCCCGGCACTTGAACGCAGCGCATTGACCCATGCGTTAGGTACGCCTATTAATTCCATTAAAGATTTAGGGACGGTAAAACTACCAGACCCTAAGACCTTAGATGTTAACCGCCTATCATTCATTAAGCAGTCGTTTGATATGCTACGTCTATACATGCGTAGCGTTGACCAACAGATTGAAGAACTAGAACGTAAAGGTATAGACGTTCCGGGTTGGAAGATGGTACAGACTCAAGCCGTACGTCATTGGTATGGCGACGAGGACGAGAGGATAACAAAGCTGGCCGCATTGATTGGGTGCAACCGCCATGACCTTTACGACACTAAACCGAAAGGTATAACTGACGTAGAGAAAATGATAGTGGATGCGTTCAAGCAACGCGTAGGTCGTAGCCGTAAGAAGCAGGCCGCAGAGGATGCTAAACAGATGTTCGCGTTCTTTACTACTAAACACTCATCAGGTAACTTAACTTTAGTTGAAGACAGCGACCCGCGCCCTGCGGCGAACTTGGCTCAAATATCGTTCGGGCAAATAGCTGATGCCACTAAACTAATAACCAATCAAGGAGCTTAATATGACAACCACTTTAGTTAGAGACAGTATCGTAGGTGATGCTTGGATACAGCAGGCGATGGCCGCTTGCCCTCCGCAACGCATACTAGACCCCAACACAGGCCAACCCACGGGCGATATATTAACAGGCCCGGTACGTATTGCGTTTGAAAGCCTATTCCGTTTGCCGGAGAAACGCCCTGACATGAACGAACCTAAGTATGGAGCGCACCTACTGTTCCCTCCTAACGTAGACTTCACTATATTCCAAGAGGAGTATTATAAGTTGTGCGGTCAGGTATTCCCTGAACATTATAACAACGGTCAGTATCACGGGTTACACTCTCCGTTCCGTGACCAAGCAGAGAAAATGAAGTTCGGCGGTTTCACCCCGGGCTGCATATTCTTTAACTCTACGTCTAAGTTCAAACCACCTGTAGTAGATGCGCGCTTTAACCCTATCGTGGATGAGTCAAAGATTTATCCGGGCGTTTGGGTAGTAGCATCGGTGCGCCCTTACTCATACGGTAAGCAACCGCCTAAACCTAAGAAGGGCGTAGCGTTCGGCCTACAGTCTGTAATGCTATTGGGCGAAGACACTAAGTTCGGTCAGTCAGGCCCAGACGCGAAGCAGCAATTTGCTGGTATTAATATCGCTGCGCCTGTCAACCGTCCTGACTTCTCTAAGGGTATGCCATCAGGCCAAGCTCCTGCCCCGGCAGCAGCTATCCCGGGTTATACCCAGCCGGGCGGAATGGTACAGCAACCGGGCTACGCACCTCCTGCAATCCCGCAGACGCATTACACCCCTCCTGCTCCTATTGCGGCTCCGGCTGCTAATACGTTTGACCCTAACGACCCAATGTTCAGCTAGATGAAAGAAGCCCACCTTGATTTTGAAACCAGAAGCACTACGGACTTACGGAAGTCTGGGGTATACCGTTACGCGGAAGACCCTAACACCCGTCCGTGGGGCTTCTGCTATCAGATAGGAGACGCACCGCGTAAGCGTTGGGTGATGGGCGATGCTGAACCTACAGACCTACTTGAACATATAGCTAACGGCGGTGTAGTTACCGCGCATAACTCTGCGTTTGAGCGTGTGATATGGAACTTCGTATTGCGTAGATGGTATCCACATTGGCCGGAGATAAAGATAGAGCAGCAAGATTGCACAATGGCGAGAGCCGCAGCTATCGCGCACCCGCAAACCCTTGACGGATTAGGCAAGGCTCTGCACAGCCATGAGCAGAAAGATAAAGAGGGCCACGCCCTGATGATGAAAATGTCCCGCCCGCGTAGGTTCAACGCTGACGGTACAATAGTGTGGTGGGACGAGCCGCATAACGTAGATAGGTTGATGTTATATTGTGACCAAGATATTGCTACAGAAGTATCAACCGATAAATTACTTCCTCCCCTTACAGATTACGAACGCCAAGTGTGGAGGCTTGACCAAACTATTAACGAACGTGGCGTACCTATTGACGTACCAGCCGTAGAGAAAGCGGTAACATTAGTGGAGCTAGCTAAGAAGTCAGCAGACCAAGAGATGCGTAGGCTAACAGGCCGCGCTGTACCTAAGTGTAGCAATGACCGTCAGATTATATCGTGGATTAATGGACGTGGTATTGAGTGTACTACTGTAGCAAAGGGTGAACAGGAAGACCTTAAGTTCATGGCTAGTCTATATGGTGACGAATTGGTACGTGACGTTATAGACTTACGAGCTGATAGTAAGAAGACATCTACGGCTAAGTATAAAGCAATGACCGAGTGTGTATCCGCAGATGGCCGTATCCGTGGTATGCTTGCCTATCACGCAGCATCAACCGGGCGTTGGGCGGGCAGGCTAGTACAAATGCAGAACTTCCCGCGAGTTGATTACAAGAAAGAGGGTTACATATTTGAGTGGATACTTGATATGCTTGATAGCCCTATGTCGGCCAAAGAAGTATTTGATATAATGACTTCGGTGTATGGTGAGAGTGGACAGCAAGCACCTTTACGCCTACTGTCTCGTATGCTTCGCGCATGTATCAAAGCCGAGCCGGGAACTAAACTAATCGGCGGTGACTTCTCAAACATTGAGGGTCGGGTAAACGCATGGCTTGCAGGGGAGCATTGGAAGCTGGCAGCGTTCCGGGAATATGATAACGGCACAGGCCCGGACTTGTATAACCTTGCTTACGCCCGCTCGTTTGGTGTGGATATAAACACGGTCACAGACCCGCAACGTCAGATAGGTAAGGTGCAAGAGCTGGCCTTGGGTTATCAAGGTAGCGTGGGTGCTTACATGGATATGGGCGACAATTACGGCGTGAACCCCTATGACCTGACCGGGCCTGTTAAATCAGCCGCGCCCGCAGAGCAATGGGACTTTACCGCCGCGCAGTATGCTACGGCCAACAATAAGAATGGGTTGCAGGAAGCCGAGTGGACAGCGTTGACAATCCTTGTAACTAACTGGCGTAAGGCTAACCCGGCAATCGTACAGTCGTGGTGGGATTATCAGGATGCGGCGGTAGCTGCGGTGTCAACGCCCGGCGTTATCCAACACGTAGGTATCATCCAGTATTATTCAGACGGTAGATGCTTATGGTGTATCTTACCATCAGGCCGTACATTATGCTACGCAGCACCAGAGATTAAGACCGCAGAGGTTGAATACATCTGCAAGTTTACAGGCGATACTAAGACAAGATTAAAGAACACCGTTTACTTCTGGGGCTACAAAGAAGGACGTTGGCAAAAGATGGCGTTGTATGGCGGGTTGCAATGCGAGAACATTGTACAGGCTGTGGCACGTGACATAATGGTGGACAGGATGTTCGCCGTGGAGCAGGCAGGATACCCTATAATATTAACTGTACATGATGAATTGTTATCACAGGTTAGGGATGGCCTAGCCCATCTCAACTCTAAGAACTTTCAAGACCTCATGTGCGTTAACCCGGAGTGGGCGTTAGGATTGCCGTTAACAGCTAAAGCATGGGAAGACATGAGGTACGTAAAATGAGAAATAAAATATTATCAGAGCATCAACAGAAGACCCTTACAAGTCTTAGACCCGATAACACCGATATTGATATTGCGGTTATATACACCCGCGTATACGGAGACCCCGGCACATTAAGCGCACGTGATATGCAGATGAAGCTTGCGCCTGTGTTCCGAGCCATTAACAATAAACTTAAAAAGACTAACCGGATTGAACCCGGTGAGTTAAAGAGAACTTATAGATTAAATACTAATTACAAAGGCTAGGGTATGGGAACATTAAACGCTGCTCTTGAGTGGGCGCGGCGTGGTTTTTCTGTATTCCCATTACGTGAGAATACTAGGGAGCCTGCGCTTGGGGATGATTGGACATCCCTTGCTACTAAAGACGAGCAGGCCATACGTAAGTTGTGGCTAGACCCTGTGCTGGGTATAGAGCGTGACTATAATATCGGTTGCATGTGTAACGATATGGTAGTCATTGACATTGACGTTAAGAAAGGTAAAGACGGGTACAATCAGTATCTACAGATGGGCGGTAACTTTGATACGCTCGTAGTACGTACTACCACAGGCGGATACCATTGCTACTTCTACGGCCCTGATAGTTCTAACTCTCCATTAGATAGCGGCGTAGATGTTCGCTCTCATAACGGTTACGTAGTAGCTCCCGGCTCTACTATTGACGGTATACCTTATCAAGTAGTCAACGATGTACAGATTGCATGGATACCCCCGGCTATTGAATGTAGGTTGAGAGACCCGTACGAACGCGCAGCTACAGACTCGGACTTTGCTGCTGATACGGAGGCTAGTATCCACGCGGCTATACGTTTCCTTGAGACCGCACCCATAGCGGTTGAAGGACAACGCGGTGACGAGCGCACATTTATAACCGCAGCTCGTCTATGCCGAGAGATGGCCTTAACGCCGGAAACCGCGTACTCGCTGATGCGTGATTACTGGAACCCTAAATGCCAGCCGCCGTGGGAATTAGAAGACCTCTGGCAAAAGGTAGTCAATGCGGCCAACTATGGGAGCGCGGATTACGGAGCATTAACGCCGGAGCATTTATTCGGACATTTGAACATGCCGCCTATCCCGGACATTTTTGAGCAGAGCGGGTCTGATTGGGGTAACGCATATCCTGCTAACGCCATCCGCCCTAGAGATTGGATAGTGCCTAGGATGCTACTGCGTAAAGCCGTGACGTTACTACTAGCCACAGGCTCGGTGGGTAAGTCTTCGTTCAGTCTTGCATTAGCCGCACACTTAGCTATAGGTAAACCATACGCAGGACATACAGTTAACGGTGCTACCAAGTCAATCGTATATAACGGTGAGGATGATGTAGAAGAGCAGTCACGTAGATTGATGGCACTATGCTTAGTGTACGGTTTCAATTACGATGAAGTTAAGAAAGAGATAATGTTTATATCGCCGCGTCATGTTAAACTGGAATTAGTATCTAATGAGTTTAATAAGCCTGTACGTAACGATGCGATAATAAACCAACTAACAGCTATAGCTTCGCGCAATGACGTAGGGTTATTAATACTAGACCCATTAGTCCGTATCCACCGATGCGATGAAAGCGATAACGGGCAGATGGACGTAGTTATGGATACGCTTACCGATATTGCAGATAAGGCTAACATATCTATACTTGCGCTTCACCACACGTCTAAAGGTAACGCTAGACAAGAAGACCGTATAGGTAATATGGACATAGCCCGTGGTGCATCAGCCGTAGTAAACGCGGCGCGTATTGCTTACACACTACTTAACCCATCTCTTGATGACGCGGAGAGCTACGGGTTTAGAGAGGATGAACGCCACATGTTTGTGCGTCTTGATGACGCTAAAATGAACATGGCCCTAGCAAGCACAACGCCTACATGGTTCAAACGTACATCAATGAAAATTGAACCGAGCAATGATATAGTAGGTGTGCTAGAATACACAGACATCAAACGCAGCGTTACCCATGTGCGTGACAGAGTGGCCGGAATTTTGATTGAGACTATGAACACAATGGGCGCGGGCGCGATAACTCTGGCTCAAGCTATATCGGCCACTCGCGCAGGGGAACCAATCATGGCGGCTAAGAAAGATGCAGAGATACGCCAACGCCTAGACGATTGGTTCGGCACTTCCGGCGTTGTGTATAACAAAGTCGTAGATGGCAATACGCTTACAATAAAGTTGATGATACAGCGTGAGTCTGCGGATAGTGATAAGCGTGTACTAACGATGAGCTAATCGGCTTTGTAGCCGTACTTATCCTCAAGCATACGCACCCACGCTTGGCATTGCATTAGCGTTGCGGTTTGGGTGTCGGCTTGCTTGAGCTTTCCGATAAATTCTGTAGCTTCAATTCTCCCCAGCACAGGAAGCACGTCTCCTCCGGCGCGGCCAACATCGCGCTGTCCGCCTTGGGTAATATCAACGCAGGCTCCCGCTGGGGCGAGAGTGAGCAGCTTGTTGTTAAGATTGTTAAACCTATCATTAATATTTTTATATTTCTTTTGTAGCTCATCGCCGCTTCTCCTTGTTGCATCCATTGCTTCCGCGCAGGCATCACGCTCTGCTTTGCGGGTTTTGATAATCTCTAGTTGGTGTTCAACCTTAAGGTCTTCAATACGGTTGTTATACACCCACTCGCACACTTTGTATGTGGCGTATGACCCAGCCACAAGCGATATGATGGCCGCGCCGATATAGAACTTATAAGCCCATAAAAATTTGCCTATCATACGAAGTGTAATCCCATTGGGTATCTACCCTTACCGATACAGCTCTTCGCTTCCTGACGGTTCTTTACGGCCCGCAGGGATACATGTACCCACCCGGCGGTATCGTCATCTTGGCGGAGGTATTCAGCTATGAGCTGGTCGTAGGGTAAATTATCTTTAATGTATTTCCATACCTCCACGTTTGGAACGCCAGGAATTTTTATATCGGCAGCTTCACCTAATAGGTGTTGAGATGTATTTGACCCACCGACCTTTGAATTTAGAGCTGGGCAACGAAAGCCCGAGGTTATCTTTACCGGCAAACCGAAGTGAGCGCGGAGGGGTTCAAGTACCTTCTCGGCCAGTTGGGTTAGACGTATGATAACGTCATTGCTAGGAGTGTTATCAATGCCAAGGTCTATCGCTTTCTTTGAGCGTGTGAACTCGGACAACTTGAAGTGTTTAGTTAGCTGCTGTTCTACTGGCATTGGGTGTACTGACCTCATAGTTTATTTTATCCCTATGAGTATCATACATGCAAATAATATTATTGCAAAGTTTTTCTGTCTTGGCGAGTGTACGGTTCAACTCCGAACGCGCCCGAGTGAAGTCTTCCTTGCAAGCGGATGGCACTAATTTTGTAAGCAGTTGCTTAATCATATATGCTCCTTTACTTATGTACGGCGAAGTTCATTGTACTTTCAATACGGGTTAATGTACCGTTCACCAGTAACATTGCCGCGTTATAGTCTTTTGTCAAGGCCGTATTTTCTTGCCGGGAGTCTTTAAGTTCGTTAAGCAAATACTTAATAAACCAAAGAAGCCCGGCAATAATAGCTACAAGAACCGCAAAGACGATACTGTATTCAGCTACCTTCCCGAGTGCTGCTGTTCCTGCTGTTTCCATAACCTTACCCCTTGCTTTATAAAAATTCTATTAGGCTTTACCGATACAATAAACAGCATGGATTTTCAATCGTTTACCATTGGCCGTGTCAAACCTCCACCCAATATCATCACTTGATGCTGTTGGTGTTATTGTTGCTTTTATGAGACGATAGGAACCCACCATACCTAAACTGGTTATCGTGCCTGAATACCAGTTAGTACCGTTATTACGAGTACCGTAGGCCACTAGGTCTGTGTTGAGTGTTATAGCATCCGTTTCTTCTATTAGAGCATATATGTCTACAGTCGTAGGTGTGATGTCTATATCCACACCTACACTACGTAAGCTCATATTTACTGTAACAGACGGCGTGTACATCTGGAAGCCACACACACCTAGATTTCCCGACACGTTAGCTGTGGAGTTAATCCTGAAACGACTCGCTGTTATGGATGACCCTAACACAAACGTACGAGTCTGCGTACCCACCCATAACTCACCTGTGTAAGTCGCAGCAGTTACCCAAGTTGAACCATTGTGATACTGGAACGTGAAGTCTTTAGGCATACCGTTCACGACATCAGAACGACTTGATAAGCTGAACGAACCTATAGTACGGCTGCTACCAAAGTTATACTCTAGGGTTCCTACACCCCCTGTGTTCGGAGACCAGTAACTACTAGCGTAATCATCGTCCATTGCTCTCCAACCTTCGTAACCTCCTTGTTCGGCGGACGTAACTACCGTACCCGCAGGGGATGATGAGGATGTCATAAATGGAATTTGAGGGCAATTACCAAGATATATCTGCATCTCTGATATTTTCACATACCCACCGCCGCCTACGTTAGTTACGTTTACGCGGAACCGTGTGTACGTCTGGTTAGACGCAAGGGCAAAGAACTTAATTTCCCCGGCCACCCAAGATATACTTGAGCGTGTGTCTAATACATCCCAAGTTGAGCCATTATAGCCCTCAAAGGTAAATGCCGTTGGCGCACGTGTATTCTCCGCGTCAATACGTATTGAGTAATGGCTCACAGTTTTAGCGGAAGGGAATTGATACTCTAACCATCCTGTTGAACCCGCAGACGATAGCCACGCATTAGCTTGACTTTGGTCAAACGCCCGATACGCTTCATAACCCCCACCATAACTAGAACTGGCCGATGCTGTGCCTGACGGTGCGGAGTTAGAAGTCATTAACGGCACTAATGCACCTCCTTGCGGAGAGTTATCCACAACCCCCGCCACGGCGGTATTAAAGCCCGAAGAGTTAACTAAGTCTAGCCGTGTCGTAGTGTGGAAACTATCAGCAAAACCATTGAGGAAATCAATAGGTAACTGTCTAGCTGTAGATAACTCCATAAACATTTGGGCCACGTCTATGCTGTTATCACTTACAGTAAGCGTAGTACCATTTATCGTAGCACCTACAAGCTGTAACCACGTGTATTGTCCTGCGGAGTCATCCCAGAATAATATACGGTCAGCGTTCGGGTCTGTAAGTGCAACGCCAAGACCGCCGTTAGCCATAGCCAACACACCCGTTACGGCTGCGGAGGACGCAAGGTTTACTTGCCCAAAGGCCATGCCTGTGCCTGCGGAGTTAATCACAAGCACTTGGTTGGCCGCACCCTGTATCGGCGCGTAATCTGCGGTAGCATTACCCGTAACGCCAAGAACTGAACGTGCTGTACCTTGCGCTAGGTTTGATAATGGTAAATCCCCCGTTACGCCTTGCGTTAGAGATACTTGACCCCACGCCGGGTTATTGTTCGTGCCTCCGTTAGTGAGTACGCGTTGGACGTTTGTATCTTTAGCCAAACGTGACACAGCGTTAGCACCTGAACCGTATATCAAGTCACCCTGAACGAGCGTACCGCCTAACCCAGCTATAGACTGTAATACGGCATTATACGCCTGTACGTTTGTGCCGATTGCTAGACCTAAGTTTGTACGTGCAGCCGATGCGCTGGCAACGTCACTAAGGTTATTGGCTCTCGCGCAGAAGTCAGTACCCGATACATACGCAGCTACCCAGATAGAACCTGTGTATATTTTCATTGCTGCGTCAACAGAGTTATAATATAACGTGCCTGCTACCAGCGCGTTACCGTCATTATCAACCGAAGGGTCAGATGTTTTAGCACCTAAATACCTATCGTCAAAGCTATCAAACGCAGCAAGTGTAGCATCACGCGCAGCTTCCGCCGCAGCTTGCGCCGCGAGTGCATCATCCCGGGCTTCCTCTGCAATCCCCGCGTTTTCTTCGGCATCCTGAATATCGGTTATATTGGCCGCTACGGTTTGTATATCCGCCATATTAGCAGCAACCGTATTGATATTGGTAGCATTAGCAGCCACAGCGTTAATGTTGGTAGCATTGCCCGCAACAGACGTTACGTTCGCTGATATTCCGGCCACGGTTGATACCGCTGCATTGATGCCCGCAACAGTCGTTACAGCCGCAGAAATAAACGCAACAGTATTTACGTTAGCTATGTTAGTAGCAACAGTATTGATGTTTGTAGCGT
>RXKB01000042.1 GCA_003963225.1 Candidatus Babelota bacterium | reverse complement strand
CGTAAATATCAATAATCTTTCTAACGCTATATTTATGAGCAAGTTTAATTTCGCCTTTGTAGTCTGTTTGAAAGTTTAAAACGTGGCATTGTTTATCTTTGTCATAATAAGGTATGGCATAACATTCTTTGCGAAAGAAGTCTAAATCTAGCAATGCACCCTTTAACATTGTTTTAGCAATACTTGCGGCTGAACATTTTTCAATATTGTTTGTTTCTGATAATACAGAAAGGCAGTTTTGCAAGAAACGTGATTGATTAAATCCACTAGGTAACGCTTTAGTGCTATCAACCAAAAGTTTATCTAAATTACTTTGGACTGTATTAAGTAATTCTGTTCTATTTATTGCTGGTGTATTTTGTGTTGACATAATATCCTCTTAAATTTCAGTTATTGTTAATGATTCTTCATCGGTTGTTCTTGTTGCGATAAACTGCACGCCCTTGTCTTTTAACTTTTTATACATAGCCTCACGTCTTTCAGTTGATAACTTCTCAACCCCATCTAAAAGAAGCAAGTTCAATGATGCTTTATTTCTTGATGCCACATTAATACAAAGCTCAAACTTTTCACCTTCTGATAAATTAGAAATTGGTAAACCGTTAATCAAAGGAATGCCGTCTTTAATTGATAATCCCTCAATTGGGATGTTGCATTGCTCAAGAATCTTTGCAGGTAAAGACCTTGCTAATTCGATTTTATTAGTAAGCTCGTTTGATTGCTCAATCATCATTTTATTTTCGTTTTGCATTGAAACCATGCGGTCATATTCATTAATATGAGATTTCATTCTTTCAACGTGTTGAGCAGTTTGTTCATAAATAGATACATCAATAAGTTCTTTTTTAGATGTTTCAATATGTTCTTTTACTTCACCTTCAAATAAAGCAACATTTTTCTCATAATTGCTTTTTTCGATTTCAAGCAAGTTTAATTTCTTTATTTCTAATGAATTAAGGTCTTTTTCAAGTAATAATATTTTGTTTTTTAGTTCGGCAATTTCTTTTTCTATGTTATTTCTATTGAATGAAAAATCTTTATCAATAGATGAACAAGCAATTTCATAATCAGCTTGGAAAGAACGTATTTTATTGTCTTTATTTTTTACAATATCTTTGGAACGCTGAATCTTCATATTTTCCAATCTAGCTGTTTCCAAAGTCTTATAATGATGGCTTAAATCTTCCTTTTTCCATTTTTCGGAAGTATAATCATTAGGTAATGTTTCGGCAATTTCGGCAATATGAGTTGTTTGATGACGAACAAGCCTGTTTAATTCTTCACGTTTTTTAAAATAAAACCCCTCTTTGTGTTGAATATCGTTTAATACGTTTAAAATGTTTTGTTGATAATTAACACCTTGAGGAATTTCACCAAATTGTTCTTTTATCCAATTCAAATCCCATTTAAAATCAATTAAATCAAGAATAATCCTGTTTTGTTCCTGTTCGGTCATTTGGGAAAATTCAATAGGGTTTAATTGTAATTCTGTAAAAATCTCACGTAAAAAACCTTCGTTTTTATCGTCTTTACTTCCAGCTTCACGAATAGATACATAATCTGTTTTTTCTAATCGTGGTTTTCGTTTTATAGATAAACCTGTATCAGTTTGAACAACAATTTCACCTTCTGAATTACCTTCTTTGATAATATATTTTTTATCAGATTTGTTTCTTAAAGCATATTTAATAGCATCAATTACGGATGTTTTTCCAACACCGTTTGAACCAGTCAACTCAACGCTTTTTTCATTTAAAGATATTTCTTTAATTCCAAACAAATTAGATATTAAAACTTTTGTAATTTTCATTTAATCACTCCTGTTAATTTCAAGATTAAAAACCATAAACCAATATTGATGCAAAGAATTGATAAGAATACAAGTTCACGTTTGTATTTAAATTCTGGTTTATTATCTTCTCTTCGTTGTTCATTTAATATATTACGCACTGAATTTAAGGCTTTAGCTTCGTTTTTACGGTATTTAGCCCATGCTTTTTTGTTTTGGATGACATCATCGTTGTTCATAAAAGTGGTTTCCATTGTTGCCGTTTGGCCTAACGCCCACCCCCCTTAAAAAAGTAAGGGGGGCGAACGACGCCAATCGGGGCGTTAGGTTAAAATAAATAGTTTTCGATTCTTTGGATGTTTTCGATTTCTTGATTTTCAATTTGTTCTTGATAATCAAGCTCAACTTGTGATGCAGTGTTTGGTTTAATCATGGCGTCGTTCCTTTGTTGATTGGTTAGTTTTATTTAACTGTCATTAATATAACAGGTAAAAAATACTTTGTCAACCACTTTTACAACATTTTTATTTTGTTTTCTTTCATAATTTCAACTAATCCTCGTCGATAAATATCTTCATGTTTAATTTTAATTTTTTCACGAACAACTTTTGCAATTTTAACAACATTAAAATCTGTTGTTGTGATTGTTGTTAGTGTCCATCGTGGTTGAATTTCTGGCATATTAATTCCTTTCTATAATGCCCTTCCGTTAACGCCACCTGCCATCTTGCCTAATATGCTATGTTTTTTTGTTTTCTTTAATGTAACGTGTCCTGTCATGCTTAAAGGGTTCTTTTCGCTTATTAAAGATATTTGGCTTAACTTTGATGGCTTTTTACGTTTAGCCGCTGTTCTTTCATTAAACCTTTGTTGTGCGGTCATTTGATTTAACCTTTTTAGCAAAAACATTTCTATTTGATTTTAAATAATCATTTGATAAATAAAGAACCAAAAAATCATCTAAACAGTCGTTACATTTAACAACGTCTTGTTTCTCAACTGCATAATAAAAAGCCTTTTTCTTATTGCATGAACTACAACAATGACCAACTTTTTTAATAACAACTTTTTTAAAAATACCTTTTTTAATTAAACCATTCTTGAAATTTAAAAATGTTTTTTTACCTTCTTTTGTTTTATTAAATTCTTTCATTTCGTGATAAATAAACATAAGTTCAACATTTAACATATTAATTTACCTTTCTTTGTCTTTTTAAGTTTAGACGTTTTAATACACATGATTTTCTCAAATAAACTTTTGAATCTCCTTTTTCTGTTTCAATTGTTAAAATTCTTACGCCGTCTTTTTCATCTGATAATTTTAAACATTTCACTTCGTTAAAAAACACATCCATAATTACTCCTTTGATAAAAGTTAACTTCTTATTATTTAGAATCAATTAAAGCAAAAGCCAATAGGCTGGCCAATGGTAAACCTACGCTTAAAGCACCAAATAAAGCTTTTAAAAATATGTTATTAGTATCAGTTGATAGTTGAATAAAATATACGGCAACTGTAAAAATAACTGTTAAAAAAAGTGCTATTATTAAAAACCCAAGTAAGTATTTAATTAAGTTGTTCATTGTTTAGCCTCTCAAAAGCTCTGGATTTTGATAAATGTTTCCTATTACTTCACAATCAAATCCTTCATAATTTCCATCTGCTATATCTGCTAAACTATCACTATTGACAACCCATTCTAAATGTTTTGAATGAGAATATTCATCGCTATCTCCTGTTTCTCCCCATTTAACTTCACCGATTAAATATTTTTCTTTATAGTCTAGATTATGGTAAGGTTTATATTTAACAATATCCCCCTCAAAAATCTTAACGCCGTTCTTGTCTTTAAGTCCTGTGTATTGCATAACAACAGGTTTTGTGTTATCTAAAAAACATTCATGACAATATATTCTAAAATCACATGGCTTTTCACCATCAACTAATCTTTCAAAATTTACATATATCATTTTCCCATTAAATGAATCCCAAACTCTAAATTCTATTGGTCTTTGCATGGTAACCTCAATAGTTGAATAAAAGCAATAATGGAAATTGTTATAAAATAAAAACCTGAAATATGTTCACCTTTATAAAAATCAGAAACTCCTTCAGATATTAAAGCACCTAAGGCCATAGCAATAAAACAAGTTTTCATATTAATTATTTTTCATTAATCGCCTTAAACTCAATCGTTCTTTTCATATTATTTAGCCTTTGCTTTGGATAATACTTTTTTAGCTTCTGAAATGATTTTATATTGTTTTTCATTTTCGGGAATTGTATTTAAATGTATATTGTAAATATTTTCCAACGCTTCAACTAATTCATCATGGACGTTTACGCAATGGACTATATGTTCGACGTTTGCTTCATTTTTATTTATTAAAGGAATTATCGTTTCTTTCTCTAATTTAGAAAAACCAACAGCTTTTTTATAATCTTGGTAAGATTTTTGTTGAGAAGAAAATGCAATAGCATTAAAATTTACTATTGTTTCAGATTCATTTTTTATTGATAAACCAAAAGGCCATTTGTTTATAATTTCAATTTTCCACGGTGTTGGTGTGTGTTTGCTCATATTATTCTCCTATCTTGATTTAAAAAACGTATGTGAACCAATTTTAGCTGTTTGAATCATTCCTTTAGCCCATTTAGGGCGACCAAAAGTTTGCACAGCTTCCCAATGGTCTGCACCTTTAACATAATTAGTATAAGCGGAATCAACCCAAGCGGCCTGACAAGCTGTTACTGTCATGTCACTTAACGGTCTATACGCTTTACCAGTACGCTTAAAATACTTTCCACTTTTCATAACTTTTTTGTGATATTTTCCATTAATTAACTTAATAGCTTTATATCCGTAAACACCTTCTAAACTATTGCGATTTCGCAAAGCTTCCATCATGGC
This sequence comes from Candidatus Babelota bacterium, assembly GCA_003963225.1. Classification (GTDB taxonomy): domain Bacteria; phylum Babelota; class Babeliae; order Babelales; family Vermiphilaceae; genus AWTP1-30. The sequence continues at coordinate 40,498 of RXKB01000042.1, read as the reverse complement.
AATTTTACCAGTTTGGCTTTCACCTTCGGCCTCACCCATACAAGCAAGCACAGCTTTTTGTGGTGTAAGTGTATTATCAGCGTAAGCATTACATGATGTTAATAGAAAAGCCGCACCACATAAAATAAGTGTTAAAGCAACAGCTTTAATTATTGAAATTGAGTCAAAACGTGGTTTGTGTTGAGAATTGTGTTTTTTGCGTCTGCGTTCACATGATTGGCAGGTGCAAACATCATTTACAGCTTTTATTTCATCAATTAGGCGTCGTTCGTTCATTTGGCGTGTTCCTTTGTTGTTTGTTATCCTTAACTACACTTTAAGTATAGCACTTAATAGTTGTTTGTCAAGTATTTATTTTAAAATAACAAAATATTTCTGACAAATGTTAAAAGTCAATAAATATTTCACTTTTTGTTTGACTTTGCATTTTTATAACAATAATATTTGAAATAAGCACGTAAGCACTCTATCAATTAGAGCTACAAGCGTTTTTATGATGCTCAAGTTTAACGCTTAATAAATAAAACTTGGTGTGGTAGCACCACAAGATGTACCAGAGGGGAAGCATGTACGAGATAAAGCCACCTATAACCTGTATACCCCGACTGCCATAATAAGCGGTAAAGTGCTGAGGACTTTAGCTGTCCAAGATATTAGTCAAAAGAGCTAACTGGCTGTGTTTAATCTCTTTTCTTTAAGTACCGTAAGGTATGGTAGGAAAAAGCGTTTAAGGTGGCGGTATATAAATAAAAATATATACAGCACAGCGGTTGGCTTTAAATATAAGCTTAACAAGGGGTGGCTGACAGCCCAAAGAGGTTGCAGTTTACCCCTAAATGTTTCTTGTGAAACCTAATGACAATAATTCAAAAGCTTGCCCGTGACAATAAAGCCAATCCCCTTTCAAAGCAAGAAACGTCAATTTTAATTATTAAAGCACAAGATGGTTGCGAAGTATCAAGAAACACAGTTGTTGAAAAGAATATTGGCCTTGTTTACCGCATTATTAATACAATTACGTGGTTTAATGATGAACAACGGGAAGAAGCTTTCCAAAATGGTATATTTGGGCTTATGAAAGCAATCAAGCTGTTTAATGTATCAAAAGGCTTTTGTTTCTCAACCTATGCTAATTGGTGGATATTCCAAGCCATTACAAAGAAGCATGATGAAAGCCAATCCTTAATACGTTTCCCAATCTACCTAGTCCAGCTTAACAAAAAACTACGCAAGATAAGAAGCCAAAATCCAGATGAAGATGATGAGTTTGTTATAAATGAGCTTATTAGACAAACAAAGATTAGTAAAACACGTATAAATAAGCTTATATCCTTTAAACGTGACAAATTAAGCCTAGATTGCGAAAACGCCGAAGGCGAGAGATACATAGAGATTGAATACCCCCACCAAAATAGCCTTAAAGAATATGAATACACAGAACTAAACGATTTACTTAAAATAATTGACCCACGCTCAAGACAAATATTAACACTTCGCTCACAGTGTATTTCACGCAATAAGATAGGAAAAATGTTCAATATATCCAAAGAAAGGGTATATCAAATAGAAAAAGTGGCCATGAACAAGCTCAAAGACCTTGTTAAAAAGGATTTAAAGGGCTTATAATAAGATTGTAACCACTTAAAAGGATAATTATTATGGCATCAAATAAATATGGCCTAGAGCCTAAACAGGCAATGTTTGTTATTGAATACGTGAAAGACCTTAACGCCACACAAGCCTACATTAGAGCTGGATACTCAAAAAAAGGGGCTAGAACAGGCGCATCTATTTTATTAGCAAACCCTAACGTAAAAAAAGCAGTACAAGAACAGCTTGATGCTAAATCACGTAGAACGCTTATAACCGCTGATTATATAATAGACAATATCCGTGAAGTTGCTGAAAGATGTATGCAACATAAGCCTGTTATGGAGTTTGATAGGGAAACAGGAACAATGGTTCAAAAGACAGCTCGTGTCATGGATGAACAAGGAAACATCAAAGAAGTTGGGGTTTATGAATTTGATTCAACAGGCGCTAACAAAGCCTTAGAGAATCTAGCACGCCATCAAAAGCTTTTGACTGATAAAACAGAAATTGGTAATGCGGATGGCTCAAATATACAGTTTCCAGAGATTAAAGTTGTATTTGTGGAAAGCAAAGAATCATTACCAAAAGAATAATGAATGTTACGTTTCCAGCTAAGTTTTATCCATTTTTCAATAGAAAAGCAAGACGCAAGATTATTAAAGGCGGCCGTGGTAGTGCTAAAAGCCATAGCATAGCCAAGCTTTTAATTATATTAACTTCAAGGCAAAAGCTACGTGTTTTATGTTGCCGTGAGTTACAAGGGTCAATTAAAGACTCCGTTCATAAGCTGTTATGCGATAAGATACACGAATTAGGGCTTACAAAGTATTTTCATATTACCGAACATTCAATCAAGAGCTGGACAGGTTCGGAGTTTATATTCAAGGGTTTGCGTAACAACTACAATGAAATTAAATCCCTTGAAGGTATTGACATTTGTTGGTTAGAAGAAGGGGAAGGGGTAACACAAGAAAGCCTTGACGTTCTTATTCCCACAATACGTAAACCAGGTTCAGAAATTTGGGTATCATTTAACCCTGAAACAGAAAAAAGCCCTTGTAATATGACATTTGTTATAAACGCCGCACCAGATGATTTAATCATTGAAATGAATTGGCGTGATAATCCGTGGTTTCCAGAGGTTCTACGTAAAGAAAAGGATTGGTGTAAGCTAACAGACCCTGAAAAATATGATTGGATATGGGAAGGTAAGTATAAGCTTTACGCAGAGGATTTAATATTTAAGGGCAAATTCGAGGTTGATTGCGAGTTTACAGGTCCAGCGGATGTACAAAGATTTCAAGGTCTTGACTTTGGTTTTGCAAACGACCCAATGAGCTTCCATCAATACTACATACATGATGAGTGCCTTTATATTGAGTTTGAGGCATACGGGCGTGGTGTTGAAATAGATGAATGGGAAAGCTTCTTGGATAGCGTGCCTAATGCACGAAAATGGAAAATAACAGCAGACTCCGAACGTCCAGACGGTATTTCACACCTTGCTAATAGGGGATTTCATATTGAAGGGGCTAAAAAAGGTGCAGGCAGTGTTGAGGATGGCATAGCTTTCCTTAAAGGGTTTCGTAAAATATACATACACAGCAGATGCAAGGGTGCAAAAGAAGATTTTGAAAACTACCGTTATAAGCGTGACAGGGTAACAAATCAAATCTTACCAATACCGCTAGATAAGTCAAATCATGCTTGTGATGATGCTAGATATGCTTTTGAAGATTACAGTAAGGGAAGTTTAAGTATATTCGATGTTTTACATCCATAAAGGGGGATTATGTCAAAACTGTTTACAATTGTATTTCCAACAAGAGGCAGATTACAACTTTTAGAAAAAATACTTGATAGCATACTGTTTAATACGGCCAATTTGGCCAATATTGAGGTTTTAATAGCAATAGATAGTGATGACTTAGAAACGCAAGAGTTCTTTCAAAATAAGCTATATTGCTTCGTTAAAACCCATATTGTAGAGCGGTCTTTAAACTTTTCTAGGGATTATTATAGTTATTTGGCTAAACAAGGCACAGGAAAATGGATTATCGCTTGTAATGATGATGCTAGGTTTGAAACTAAAGATTGGGATTTAATCGCTGAAAGAGTGCTTAATGAATACATTGGCACAGGTGCAAACATAGTTCACGGATGGATTGAAGATAATCTAAACGAGTATAGAGCAAAAGGGCATGGAAAATATTGTTGTTTTCCGCTTATTGGCAGGGATGGCTTTGAGGCGTTAGGTTATGTTTTCCCAGAACGCATACCAACATGGGGTGCTGATATTTGGATTCGTAAGCTGTATGATAATGTTGACCGTGTTGTTGATTTACCTATCACGATAGCTCACTATTGCCATCACAACAATACAAGAGAGCAAGATGATATAAGCATACGTATTGCAAACAACCAAGTCGGTTTTGATGTTGAGCCAACCTATAATGAGATTAACGCACTATTGAAAGGTTTAAGAGATGCCCAAAAATCTAATGTTTGATTGTCAAATGACAACGTATGACATGGCGGCTTTAGAAGAATTAGTTGAAACAATTAAACCAGTTCATAGCTTAGAAGTTGGTTCTTGGAAAGGTCAGTCAACATCAATTATAGCTAGACACTCAAGTGCTGTTTATTGTGTTGATACATGGCGAGGCGCACCAGATGAACGTGAAATGGTCAAAGAAGCGCAAGAGCAATCAATATTCGATATTTTTTGGCAAAATATGTCAATTTTACGCTTAACAGATAAGGTTAAGCCCCTAATTATGACATCAGACCAAGCTAGGGTTATAATTATTGATGACTTTATAGATTTCATCTACATAGATGGCGACCACACTTATGATGCTGTTAAATGGGATTTAGATTGGTTTGGTAAGCTAAAAAAAGGCGGTTATATGGCAGGGCATGATTATGATGATGCCCACGGTGGTGTTAGAAGGGCTTTAGATGAACGCTTTGAAGGTCAGTTTAAGGTACTTAATAAATCGAGCATTTGGGTAATTCAAAAGGCATAAAATGAAAACTATCAAAAAAGCAAACAATTCTAAGCTTAAAAAAGGCGCAGAGGTTAACAACGCTGGATACGGTCCTGCTAACACAACTATGGATGGGGTGTTTAACTTCGGTGGTTTTGGTGTTGCGCCATTATCACAGCCGTGGGAGTTAAACAATAGCGCATCTTATAACCTCATTTCATTGCAATATGTCATGCTTTCGTATTGTTATGTGCTTTATGGTCCTATGCGAACATTAGTTGACCAGCCTGTTTATGATGCCTTTCGTGGTGGCGTGCGTGTTAAAACAGATGAGGTTAGCCCAGAAGAACTTGAAGCTTTACACAGAGAGATTAAGAAATTACGCCTTGTTAAAAAAGTAATTGAAGCTATGCGTTGGGATAGGCTTTATGGTGGGGCTGGTATTATTATCAACACCAATCAAGATTACAAGAAACCGCTTAACCTTAACGCTATCAATGAAAAATCACCACTAGAGTTTAAATCAGCTAACAGATGGGAATTAGCTTGGAATGGCACACCAGATGACCCACGCTCAACATTTACCTATTATGGCCTAAACATTAATCAAAGCCGTGTAGCTAAGATTGTTGGCGAAGCACCACCAGCTATTGTTAAACAACGCTTACAGGGTTGGGGGATGTCAGTTATTGAGTGCGTGTTGCGTGAAATGAACCAATACCTTAAAGAAAACAACGTCATTTTTGAGCTATTAGATGAAGCCAAAATCGACGTTTGGAAGATTAAAGGGTTCAATGCTCAAGTCCTTTCAAATATTGCTAAAGGCGTAACAACTAAGCGCATCCAAATAGCTCAATACATGAAGAACTTTTTAAATTCTGTAACTCTTGATGCGGAAGATGATTACCAACAAAAGACACAAACCTTTACGGGCTTACCTGAAATGTTAGAGCAAATCCGCATTGGTTTAGCCGCCGCTATCCGTATGCCAATGGCTAAAATCTTTGGTTTAGCATCTAAAGGCTTTGCATCAGGTGAAGATGACATTGAGAACTACAACGCTATTGTTGAGAATGAACGGGAAAAAGCACAAGAGATTTTTGACGTTGTTATTCCTGTCGTTTGTATGAAGGTTTGGGGGTTTGTACCAGATGACTTATCCTATGATTGGAAACCATTAAGGGTATTATCAGCAGAACAAGAACAAAACGTCATAACACAAAAGTTTAACAGGTTATCCACACTTTATACACAGGGTATATTAAACCCTCAAGAATATTGTGCCGCTTTAAAGCAAGAAAATGTTTTCACAATGGAAACCGAAGTATCTAAAGGCGCAGACCCACAGCCAAACTTAGGTATGATGATGCAAGAAGATGTGCCAACGGATGAAGGTAAAAAGCCATCAGACGGTAAAAGTCCGACTAAGGAAAAAGACTAATGACACGCCAAGAAATGATTGAAAAAGAGTCAAAAGAGCATCCAGAGTTCTCTAAAGAACAAATTGAGAAAATTGTGGATGACCACCTAAAACTAGGTGTAAATGCTTTTAATAACCGTAAACAACGCTCATTAAACTGGCACGCATCAAAATCTAAATGATTAAACTTAAACCAATATACGACTTCGATAGATATAGCTTGCCTATTGCAAAAGCCATCTTCGCATCTTTAGACCAAACAATATTTGTTCCTCTGTTTGAGATACTAAAGGACCCAAACGTCCGCTTAAACTCATCTAACGCCCTTCTCGATGCTTTGCGTGATGGACGGCTTATCTATCGAAACGGATTTTTTTTAGGTGATTTAAACGTAGCTTTATCAAAGGGATTGAGGGCGATAGGGGCTAAATTTAACAAAGTCAGAAAAAGCTATCAGTTGGAACAAGAGTTTTTGCCTATTGATGTTAAGTTTGCTATCCGTGAGGGTAATGAGTACCAAAGCCTTAAAGTTACAAAGGCCGAAGAATTTTTAAAGAAATTAGAAGGCGCAAAAATACGAAAGCCAAATGTTCAAAAACATCTTGAAGATACTGTTTTCTCATTAGACAAACAGTTTCATGCAACAACGCAAAAGATAACACCGCATGATTTAGAGATACCGCTTGACCCACGTTTTGAAGAAGAATTAAGCGAGGCTTATACCCAAAACTTAGATTATTACATCCAAAAATGGCAAGATGAGCAAATCCTTAGGCTTCGCACAAAGATTCATCAAAAAGTGTCAGAAGGCGTAAGAGCTGAAAGTTTACTTGATGTTATTAAGTCAGAGCGCAATGTTACATACAACAAGGCCAAATTCTTAGCACGCCAAGAAACCAGCCTAATGGTTTCAAAATACCGTGAGATTAGATACAAAGATATTGGAGTTAATAAATATATTTGGTCAACAAGCCATGATTCAAGGGTTAGACATGACCACAAAGAATTAGATGGCAAAGTGTTTAGTTTTGATAATCCACCTGTTACAGATGACAGAACAGGCGCACGTAATAACCCAGGGGAAGATTTTAATTGCAGGTGTGTAGCTATTCCAATAGTTACAGAAAACGAGTTCCAAGAACGTCAACAATACATGAAAGAGGTAAGAGAGTATGCAGAAGCCTAAAAGAATCTTGATTGCTTGTCCAACGTGTGCCTTAAATCCAAACCCACAAGAATGGCTAATGTCTTTGTTGTCAATAATCAATCAGGTTCGTGCTTTAGGTTTTGAGTATGCTTGCTTATTCCCATACCGTGAACAATGGTTTGTGGCTAATAACTTTATATTTGATACAGCTTTTGAAAACAAATTTGATTACATCTTACGCATAGATGACGATATTCACCAAGTACCTTTAAACGCTGTACAAAAGTTAGTTGATGCAAATAAGGCTGTTATTGGTGCGGCTTATCCCAACAGACGATTTCCTTACATGGTACAAGCAGTTAACCGCACAACACCTGACAGCTTAATTGATATTTGCGTTAATAATAAAATGGTACTAAAGCCTGTAACACAAGGTAAAGATGATGGTGAGGTTTTAAAGTGTGACTTGATTGGTTTTGGTATGACGCTTATTAGATTAGCAGACTTTAAATATATTTCACGTCCTTTCTTTAAGTTTGAGGCCAATGTTCCAGACGATACTTGCTTTGCTCAATTATGCCTTGACAACGGCATACAACAATATGTTCATATTGGTGTACAATTAGCTCATGCGCACGTTACGTTCGCAAACAATGGCTTTTTGTTTAATGCCGATGTATTAAGACCAAAACTTGTTGAGAAAAAAGAAAATGATGAAACCGCAACTACAAAATGCTAAAGCTGAATGGCCAAAAGTTTACTCATGTAAATTTATTGAGCCTGGCATTGTTTCATACGAAGATTCAGACGCTGGTATTGCGCTTTTAAAAAAAGAAACCATTGACAGAATGTTGCCAAGCTTTATTGGCCGTCCTGTTTGTATTCAACACCATTCAATCAATCCCGAAAACTACTTAGAGCTAAAGAAACAGGGAATTATTGTTGGTAATGTAATTAAGACTTGGTTTAATCCAGAAGATGGATGGTTTTGGGCTTCTTTTATTGTCGAAACAGAGGAAGGGCGCGCCTGTATCGAAGAAAAAGGATATTCAGTTTCTTGCGCTTATAATGTTCTCGATATTCAACAGGGGGGCTTATGGCATGACATTAAGTTTGATGGCGAAATAACCGACGGGTCGTTCACTCATTTAGCTTTAGTTGAACAGCCACGATATGAAGATTCAAAAATTTTAACAGAGTTCCCAACAATGTTAGTTAATGGAAAAAATGGCCATATTGTTAAGGAACATAAAAATAAGGGGGATGGGATGTTGAAATTCAAATTTTGGGAAAAGAAGGAAAATTCCAAAGAACGTGCCGAAGAGCTTGCCAATCTTCATGTAGAGATTGATGGCAAATCAATGCCTTTAGGCGAAGTTCTTAATGCAGTAGAAAAATCAGGTATCTTACGTGAAAACGGTAAAGGTACTGTTATGTGTACTAAAGGTGATATTGTTGACATCGAAGGTCATACTTATGGTGTTGGTGAGTTAATTGACACCTATAATTCAGTTAAAAAGAACGAAAAAGAAGAAGCTGAACGCAAAGAAAAAGAGGCCAAAGAAGCCGAAGAAGCAAAGAACAACAAGGAAGAAGAAGAAAAGAAGGAAAAAGAAGAAAAAGAAAATGCTAAAAAGCTTAAAGAGGCCGAAGAAGTAAAGAACAAAAAAATTGAAGAAAACGACGGCTTAAAGAGTTTTGAAGAATTAAAAAATGCCAAACCAGCCGATGATGATAACGCTCATGTTTCATTACCAATGACACGTACAGAGCGTGCGGCAAAGTGGCATGAAAAGAACAACAAGAAATAACTTATAATTTAATTAAGAGGGGGTATAAATATGAATTACCAATTGAACCAATTTGGGTTAACCAATGAGCTTGGCGCCGCAATGAATGTGAACCCAAGCACGATTTCAGTAAAAATTTCTAAAGATTTTGCAGGTTTAGCCGCAGACGGTACTGCTATTTATACTGGTTATGCTTTAAAGTTTGTGGCATCAGAAGCAAGCGATATGCCTGTTATGACAGAAGCCGCAAGCGCAGACCAAGCAGATGCTGTTGTTTTATTTAACGCTAAAAAAGCCGCTTATGAAGCTAATGATATTGTTGAAGTCGCTTTGGTTGGCAGTATTGTAACCATGCAAGCAGGTACAGCAATGAACCGTCGTCAATTAGTTTCTTGGAACAATGTTTCACACAAAATTCAAGCAACAACGACGAATTACTTAGGTTACACGTTAGACATCGCAAGCGCAACTGGCGATATTGTGCGTGTTTTAATTCAACCAAAGATGGCTTAATAAATTTAATCACAAGGGGGATTTAATATGATTTATAAAGGTGTAGCACCAGAAAAATTTGCAGGTTTAATGCAAGAGAAATACAATCGCAAAAGCTTCCGTGGTTTAGAACTTCGTAACGCTAATGGCGATATTAGCCCAAATTCATTGTCATATAATTACACGATGGACCGTTTATCTTACATCCGTCAACGTGTTGTTGAACAAACATTCTATGAAGTTTTACCATCTAACTATTTAGATGTTATCCCAGGCGAAGGTGCATTTGCTCAACAAATCATCACCAACGCAACCATTAAAACTGGTTCAAACTTCGCATCAGGCAAAGTTAATACATCAGGTCATAATAACCGTTTAGCAACAGCAGATGCCGCTGTTACACCTGTTTATACAAAGGTAACTAATTGGGCTATGGCTATTGATTACAACATCTTCGATGTTGAGCAGTCATTGTTTAGCGGTAATTGGGATATTGTCGAAATGAAGCATCGAGCAAGAAAGAAAGATTGGGATTTAGGTATCCAAGCAGTCGCTTTCTTAGGTGATTTAGATGATTTAACTGATTTCCCAGGGTTGTTAACTCAATCAACAGTTAATGTTAACACATCATTAATCACAACCAACATTAGCGCAATGACCTATACACAATACAACACTTTCGTTGCTGGTGTTATTGGTGCTTTCTTGAGCAATGCAAACCAAACGGTTTATCCTAATATGTTTGTCATCCCACAAGATGACTATGCAGGTTTAGCCGCACCTATTAATCCAGAGTTTCCATTGATTAGCAAGTTGTCATATTTACAACAAGCTTTCGATGCGATTGTTCCAAATGGTAAAGTTAAAATCTTACCATCAGCTTATGCTATGTCAGCATACAATAATGCCGCTGGTGTAAATAAACAACGATATGCTTTATACCGTCGTGATATTGACACTATGTTTATGGAGTTACCAGTTGATTACCAAACCACAATGGTTGGTACATTAAACAACTTTAACTTCCAAGATGCCGCTTATGGTCAATATTGTGGTGTTACATTGTTAAAGCCATTAGAAATGCTTTACTTTGACCATAGCTAATAAATAACCCTGCGTACCAACAGTGGAGTATTAAAATAGGGGGTAACATCAAGCGGGCGTGTTACCCCCTTTAACGAAAGGTATCAAATGTCATACAAAGTTGAAAATATTGGTAAGAGAAGTTTTATTGGTTTAGTTGAAGATTTTATTTCAGGCGGTGATTTAACACCTGAAAAACAAAATAAAGTCCTTTTGCCTAGAAAGTCAGCCGTTGTATCAGACCGTTTAGGTGAGATTTTAGCCACCTATCCTAAAGAAGTTAAAGTAACAAAACAAAAAGATAAATAACATGGCTTGGATACCACCAACAGTTGCAGAGTTTAAAGCTAGGTTCAATAGGGATTTTCCCTATGCGCCTGAAAGTGACCCAACAAACATTAACTATGTTTGTGATAGCGATATTCAAACAGCTATCAATGAGGCACAGATTAACTTTAATTCGGGCTTGTTTGGTGATTATGCAACGCCTATTTTTATGTATGCGGCGGCTCATGCGTTAGTTATTAGCATTAGAAATTCAGGAATGGGGTTGGCTTCACAAGCAAAGTTTGCTTTAGAGTCAACATCCGCAGGTGGGATTTCAATATCTAATAACATCAATGACCGTTTCGCTGGTGACCCACTCTTTTCAGAATATTTACAATCAGGTTATGGCAAGAAGTATCTTGATTTAGTCTATCCGTTCACTATTGGGAATGTAGTTGTAAATTGCGGAACAACAACTTTTTCATAAGGTCTTTATGTCTAAAAATATCAAGATTAAGAGCTACGGCACTTTGAAAGTAAATCTTGATAAAGTTAAAGACCTTGAAGAACAGTTGGCAAAGAATTACAGCGTTAAGGTTGGCATATTAGGGTCAGGAAATGCTCGCAAGAATACCGTTACAACAGCAAACGGTAAAAGAAAAGCTGGCAAAGAAGATTCTAATATCACAAACGCCCAAATAGGCTTACTTCAAGAAAAAGGCAGTTTATCAAGAAATATTCCTAGACGTTCTTTCTTAATGATGCCTTTGCAGACAAAGTTACCAGATTATGTTAGTCGGATTGGTAATTATTTTTATCAATCACTTGAAACTGGTGACATTAAAAAAGCTTATTCAATGACTGGCTTATTAGCTGAAAGTATCATTCAAAGAGCTTTTGCAACAAGGGGTTTTGGTAAGTGGGCTAAAAATAGCCCATATACTATTATGATGAAGGGTTCAGACTCACCCTTGATTGATACTAGCCAATTAAGAAAAAGCATTACATCAACGGTGGTAACAGGATGATTTTAAACGGTAAAAATTCACCATTAGGAAGTGGCGCAGAGTTTGTTCCAGATGTATCAAATGGTGTTATGTTTCAAATGCAGAATGTCGAAGTAACCGTGATGCAAAAGGTTAACTTAGACGGTTACACAAGCGAAATACCCATCAAGACTAAAACAATGGCTACCAAAGAGGCTTTTACACAAAGACAGCTTCTTATTAAGCCCGAAGGTCAACGTAGATGGCAATGGTTTAGGCTTAGAATGTTAAACAATGTCATCCTTGCTTTGGATGATAGATTTATCCTTGATAGTAAACCATACAGGGTAATGGCAACATCTAACTATAAAGAATACGGTTACAACGAATATGATGTTGTCTTAGATTATGAATACGCTAAATAATCAAAATGGCAGTAACCTTCAAACATCCGTAGATATTATTCGGGAAATTATCAAGAGAGAAATGAATCTTGAAGATGACCGCATTTATATCTACAACCAAAAGTTCAATATTCCAAACGATAGCGGATTATTTGTTGTTGTTGAGTATGTTAACTCTAAGATAATCAGCAATACAAACATTCCTAAAGTTGATTACAAAGGTGATTTAATTGAATATCAAGAGCTTTATACCCAAGAACAAATCACGGTTCAATTGTTTTCACGTAATATTGAGGCTTTACAACGCAAAGAAGAGGCAGTTATGGCGTTGTATTCGACCTATGCCCAACAGCTACAAGAAAAATTAAGCTTTAGAGTTTTCAGAAATGCACCAATTGAGGATTTATCCGAACTTGAAGCTTCGGCTATCCTTTACCGTTTTGACATTCCTATAATTATGTTTACATGGTATGAAAAAATCAAGGCAATTGGGTATTATAATTCATTTAGGGTCAAAGTAAGAGTTAATGACGGTGACCCTGATTTAGTAAGAGAATTTGAACAACCATTAACAGACCCAACTAATTAGCGAGGTTAAAAATGTCACTTAGTATCAGTAACATCATTAATATATCTGTACAGGAAACACCTGTAGGTTTAGGCGATTATAATGTAAACAATATTGGTTTTTTCACAAGCGACCAATTCTTATCTAACCCAAACTATGATTTATACCGTGTTTATGTTTCAGCTCAAGATGTTGGTACTGACTTCGGTACTGATAGCGAAACATACGCACAAGCTGTTGCCTTATTTAGCCAACAACCAAACATCTTAGCAGGTGGCGGTAATTTAATTATTTTCCCATCATTTCAACCAACATCAATTTCAACAGTTGCTATTACAGCAGGTGGTACAGGTTACAAAGTTGGCGATGTTGTAGAAGTTGTTGAAACAGGCGCATCACTTGGTTATTTAACCGTTAGTACCGTTTATGCTGGTGTAGTAACTGGTTTAACCGTAACTAAAGGCGGTATTGGATACTCAACAGGTGCAGGTAAAGCAACAAGCGGTGGTTCAGGTAGCGGATTGACCGTTAATATTACCGCATTAACAACCGAAACATTACTACAAGCAATTGCTCGTTGTTATGATTTAATTTTCTTTGTTGGTATTTTAAGTACAGATTATCCATCAAGCGCAAGTATGTTAGCATTAGCTAACTCCGTAGAGTCTTACCAAAACAAGATTCTTTTCTTGCCATCAAGCTCACAATCTGATATTACAGGCGCATTTACAGACATCAAAGATGCCGCTGATAATAACACCCGTTGTTTGTTTTATTCAGCAAGTGCTTTAGATGCTCGTTTATTTGCCGCCGCTTATGCTGGTAAGGCTATGTCAGTTAACTTTGATGGTAGCTTAACTGCCAATACAATGAACTTAAAACAATTGGCAACTATTACCGCAGATAGCGGTATTACTCAAACATTATACAATACTTGCAAAACAGCAGGTGTTGACATTTACCCAAGTTATGCTGGCGTTCCTGGTGTCCTTTCAACAGGTGCTAATAAGTATTTTGATGAGGTATTTAACTTGGTGTGGTTTGTTAGCCAATTAACCGTTAATGGTTTCAACGCATTAGCCTTAGTTGCAACAAAGGTTCCTCAAACCGAAGCTGGTGTTTCAGTATTAGTGGGTGCTTATCGCCAAGTATGCGAACAAGCTTTAAATAACGGCTACATTGCACCAGGAACTTGGACAAGCCCAAATACTTTCGGAAATCAAGAAGCTTTCTTGGCTAACATTACACAGCGTGGTTATTACATTTACAGCAATCCAGTTGCTTTACAATCAGCCGCTGATAGAGCCGCACGTAAGGCACCTTTAATTCAAATTGCAATTAAGGAATCAGGGGCTATTCAAAGCAGTGATGTTTTAGTCTATGTCAATCCATAAGGATTAATTATAAGGAGTCAATAACATGATAGTTGCACTTACAGGCAAAGATACAATCAAGATTAATGGGCGCATCTTAAATCAATTAGCAGATGGTGATTGCGCTGTATTAACCTTTCCAAATGATTTAATGAATATCAAAACAGGTAAAAGTGGCAATTCAATTTATGCTTTTAACTATACTGGCCAACAATGCGAGCTTTCATTGCGTGTTATTCGTGGTGGCGCAGATGACCAATATTTAAACAACTTACTTGCTTTGATGAAGAATAACCCTGCTTTGTTTTCTTTGATGCAAGGTGAGTTCGATAAAAATGTTGGTGATGGTAACGGAAATTTAACAGTTGACTCATATATTTTGTCAGGTGGTGTTTTTAAGAAGAATCCAGAAGTAAAAGAAAATGCTGACGGCGAAAGCGAACAAGCTGTCACAATTTACACTTTAATCTTCTCTAACGCACCGAGGACAATTAACTAATGAAAAATATCAGTAAAAAATTACCAAGTGGGGCAGAGCTTTACATTACAATGGCATCTTTTGAAGTTGGTCACAGGCTATTAAAAGCCGTTATGAAAGAAGCCGAAACTATTAATATTAATTTTGGTGCAAATGCAAAGAGTTTTAAGGATTTTGCAGAGTTAGATGTTAATGATACAACTATTAACACGTTAAAGAATATTGTTGCTCGTTTAATATCATCAGACCTTATCGAAAACGTAGCGTGGGAATGTATGGCATACGCTACTTATAATAAGGTTAAGATTGTAAAAGAAAATAACGTATTTGATGAACCATCAGCAAGAGGCGACTATTTAATTGTCGTGAAAGAGGTGATGATTTTTAATCTACTCCCTTTTTCTCAAAGCCTCGGCTCATTGTTCACGGATATGTTAGGAAGCAATACCGAGAGCCTAAAATAACCATAGAAGGAAACGATGCTTTATTGCTTGCAATAAGGCTATCTAAAAGTGGTTACGGAAGCCCCGTTGATATTTTAAATATGCCATCAGAAGTTGTTATTAATATCTTGGCATACGAGAAATTCATCAAAGAGTTTGAAGAAACCGCAATTGAATTAAATAAAGACAGCCAAACTTAATGGCACTTTATTATTAGGTGATAAAATGAAGATTGGCGATTTATTTGTTCAGATTTTCGTTAAGACTGAAACGACCAAGCTTAAAGACTTTGTTAGTGCTTTAGGCGACCTTCGGATGTCATCTTTATTAAACGCTGTTGGTTTAGAAGGCGTTTATCAAGGCATTACAAAAATAATGTCAGCCGCAAACTCTACCGCTTTAGCAATTAACAACTTTTCCAAAACAACAGGACAATCCGCTCAAGACCTTCAAAAATGGTCATTAGTGGCCGCTAAAACAGGACAAGATGCTGGTGTTGTGGCAGGTTCTGTCACTCATTTAGTTGATAGCGTAACAAGATTAAAAAAGTTTGGCGAGGGTTCAGGGTTTTGGATGACAGCCTTTCCAGGATTAGACCCAACAAAAGCAAAGAACGAATTTGAGCTTTTATCAGAAATAGGTAAAAGATTATCAGGATTAGATGTTTCTGAAAAGAGATTTAAGTTAGGCTTGTTAGGATTAGACCCCTCTTTAATACCAATCCTTGATTATATTGTTAACAATCAAGCGGAAATGTCACGTTATTTGACGGTAAACAATGACCAACTAAAACAATTTGAAAAGCATCAAAGCAACATCTCACAATTAACTAATGATTGGCGTGTTTTAATTGTAACGATAGGAACAAGTTTACGTCCTGTTGTTGATTTTATTGTTCAAATCCTTGATGGGATTGTTCAAATAGTAACTAAGCTATCCCCTTTAATTGGTCCTTTGATGACTTTAGGTGGTGTTGCTTTAGGGGCGGCTGGTGTTGCTAATCCATTATTGGGTGCGGCAACAAAAACTGCGGCTGTTGGTTTAATTACAACGGGGGCGGCAATAACAGCAGGCGATTTAATGAACGCCTTTAGTAAACAACCAGCAACAAACAGAACGAATAATAATCATCTAACAGTAAATGTTAGTGGTAACAATTCAAAAGAAATATCTGAAAACGTAATGCGTGAGTATGAACAATACATGATTCAAAAAGCACAATACCAAGAACATTTACCAAATAACTAATGGCTACCAATCCAATACAAAAAGTTGACAATCTTGTCGCTAATGTTGTTAATCAATACATTGTTAGACCCACGGGTGGAAATAACACTACAGGTATTAATGGGTATGTTTTTGACATCTTAGATGACGAGGAAGTCGCTATTGACAGCGACATCACAGACCATTATGTTGAGTCTAATTATGCTATTCAAGACCATTGGGCGCAAAGACCTTTAAAACTATCTGTTAAAGGATATGTTGCAGAATTAAGGGATGTTTTCCCTAACGGGTTATTAGGCATATTGATGAAGATTCAAAGCTTGCAGTCTATTGGTGGATTCTTGCCACGTTTTGCATCACAAGCTACTCAAATATATGCTAAAACAGCCGCTGTTGTTGCAAGAGCTGGTGAAGTAGTTAATCAAGCAAAAAACATTTCAGCTTTAATGGGGCAATACTCAACAACCGCAACACGCCAACAAGAAGCTTATAAAAAGTTTTATGATATGTGGGTATCACGCCAATTATGTAGCGTTGAAACACCTTACGGTGTTTTTAATAACATGGCCATTGAAAGCTTACGTGTTATTCAAAGAGGAAATACTAAGCTTGTCAGTGATTTTGAAATATCCTTTAAACAAATAAACACGGTATCAACAAAGGTGACACCAGCTTTGAATGTTTTAAATCCAGCAGGTTCAGGCCAAACGATACCAGCTAATCCTATAATTGCGCCTAATAACATACCTAATCAGGCTAATTTACCAGGACAAACAAAGTCAACAACTGACAATATTAATCCAAATACAAAAAGCCTTTCAGGTAGAATGACAACGCTTGTTCCACCAAAAGTACCTCTAGGCTCAACAGTTGGCTTACCACCACCAGCACTACCACCTGGTGCTATTTTGCCACCTAAAATTATGCCACCTTTATACGTTGGGGGGCTTAACTAATGCGTTTAATAACTTCTTTTACAGCAGACCCAACTCAATCAATATCGCTTGTTCTTGATGATGGAAGCAAAGTCAATTTTACGATGCGATACATTAGCAACCAAGTAGGATGGTTCTATAGTATTGAATATGGTTCTTTTGTTGTTAACAATAGGCGAATAGTAACCAGTCCGAATATGTTAAGAGCTTTTCGTGGGATTATTAATTTTGGGATTGGTGTTTCAACAGCAGATGGTTATGAGCCAATATACATTGATGACTTTTCAAACGGTAGAGCAAGTTTTTATCTATTAAACGAGGCTGACGTATTAGCAGTTGAGCAAGCAATTAAGGATAGATAATGGGATTAAAATTTCAACGTCACTTTAAGCTTACCGTTCAAGGTAAAAATGGCGATACGTTGGAGTTCAACGACCCGTTAACCTTAGAGTTTACCATTATTCGTAACGCTCAAGCTTCGATGCAGACAGGCTCATTTAGGCTTTATAACCTAAATCAAACCTCAAGAGGAAACATCTACCGCAACAAAACAGATTATGATGATGTTCGCACGCTAAAACTTCAAGCTGGATATGACTATCAAAACCCTTTACCAACTATTTTTAGCGGATGCGTTACCGAAGCTTACTCTGTCAGAAATTCAGGAAGTCCAGATTTTATTACTAATATTATGGGCTATGATTTTAATTTCTCTGTTGTAAAGAGCTTTTCTAACTTTACAAAGTCACCTGACCAATCAAATCCAACAGTAACAAGACAACAAATCATAAACCTATTAGTTGAAGATTTAATTAAAAATACCCCTGGGAATACGCTTAAAAAGGGTACTATTGGAACATTTGAAGGTGAATATCCAAGAGGAAGAACAATATTTGGACCCACATGGGATGCGCTTAAAACAGAAACAAACCGCCAATGCTTTATTGATAATGGGCGTGTGTTTTGTTTACCAGAAGATGAAGCTGTTGAAGGAAACATTAAAGTTATCAATTCCTCAACAGGCTTATTATCAACCCCAAAGAAAAGAGAAACTTATCTTGATATTGAGGTATTATTTGAGCCATGCGTTGATATGGGGCAACAAATATTCTTAGAAAGCGTTTCCTCACCACAATTTAACGGTTATTACAAGGTTTTAGGCATACAACATCAAGGCATTATTTCAGGGGCAGTAAGCGGTAAATGCACAACAATATTAACCCTTGATTATGGCTCAAGGCTTTTAGGGCTAACAACAGAAAGCGTTACGGGATGAGTTCAGCCTTTCCTATCATAACACCTGACCTTAAAGAATACATGGATTTAAGGAAACGGGATTTAAAGTCAGAACTTAATTGTTGCAGTATTGGAACAATTCAAGGCTTTGATTCATCTAATCAGACGGCAACCATACAGATTAACTTTCTAAGAGAAGTGCGTGGTGCTGTAGCTTCAACAACTGATAATCCAGATGGTATTGTTAAGTTAAGCTATCCTTTATTGGTAAAATGCCCCGTAATGATTTTGTCAGGTGGAACGGCTAGATTGACCTTTCCTATTGCTGTTGGTGATACGTGCATGGTTCTTTTTTGTGATAAAGACATGGACACTTGGTTTACAACAGGCCAAATAAACGTGCCTAATAGCCCAAGAACGCATGATTTAAACGATGCAATAGCTATTATTGGTATTCGTTCTGAAATAAACAAGCTGACAGATTATTCAAATGGCTGTGAACTTAAATGGCCTGACGGTATAATTTCAGTCAACGACAAGACAGGCGAAAGGCTAACGCAAGCAGGGATGATGATGCCTTATGCTGGTAGTAGCGCACCATCGGGTTGGCTATTATGTTATGGTCAAAGCATAAGCAAAACGACCTATGCTAATCTTTTTGATGTTATTGGTTATACTTATGGTGGAAGTGGCGACAATTTTAACGTGCCTGATATGCGAGGAAGGGCTTTTATTGGCCTTGATAACATAGGTGGAACAAACGCCAATGTACTGACAAACGCTATTACACCTAACAGAAATACTTTAGGTGGCGCAACAGGTCAAGAAACCATAAATATTCAACATAATCATGGCGGTACAGCAACGCCTATTACACAAGGAAGTCCAGGTTCAGCATCAAATGGCGTTAACATAGGCGACCAGCACAGAGAACAATACGCAACAATCGCTAACGATTTAAGCCCAACACAAACAATTATGCAACCTTCAAGATTAGGAAACTGGTTAATAAAGTATTAATTGGTATATAATTTAACTGTAAGTTTCACGTGAAACATTGGATATATATGATTATTAGAGCTTTGAATAATTTAAAAGATTGGACTTTTGGAAATGGCGTTCAAAGCTATCTAAATAATGATAAAGCCATAGCCCAAAACATAGAAACACGGGTTAATTTCTTTTTAAATGATTGTTTTTTTGATATGACATCAGGTATTGATTGGTTCAGGTTATTAGGAACCAACGGTACAAAAGAAGAAATAATCCTAAGTGTAAGAGCAGTTATCCTTCAATCTTATGGCGTTGTCAAAGTAAACAAGATTGATGCAACAGTTGATGGCAGAGATATGATAATTCAATATGATATTGACACCATTTTTACAAGTAATTTCGCAGAAAACATCGAGGTAGTAAATGCCTAATCAAATCACCGCCGCTGGTATATCAATCCAAACATACACAGAAATAGTTGACGAAATCCTTAACGGCACACCTGAAACACCTGGCTTAATTGGTATTTATGGAACAGATATTAATGTTGATTCTAATAGTCCAGATGGTCAAATGGTTAATATTTGGGCTTTATCCAAACAAGATATTCTTGATTTAATTGTTCAAGATTATGATTCAAAAGACCCTGACCAAGCTATTGGGGTAGCCTTAGACGGATTATCTCAATTATGCGGAATTTACCGTCAAGGTGGTTCTTATACCCGAACAGAGGTTGTTGTTACAACTGACAGAAATCTAAACTTAACTGGTTTAGATGGCGCAACACCGTTTACAATTTCAGATTCAAATGGCAACTTATTTTATTTAATAGAGTCAGCATCATTAACAACAGGTGCCAATACTCTTAACTTTCAAGCCGCACAAATTGGATTAGTTCAGATTGTACCAAACACTTTAACAATTGCCGTTACTATTGTCTTGGGCGTTTTAAGCGTTAATAATCCAAGCGACCCATACGAGATTGGCCAAGAACAAGAAACTGACGCACAGTTACGCATTAGAAGGCAAAAATCTGTTTCAATACCAGCTCAAGGATATTTACAGGCACTTTGGGGTGGTTTATACACAATTGAAGGATTATCACAAGCTGTTATTTATGAGAATGTTACAAACATAACAGATGCTAACGGCGTTCCAGCTCACTCTATTTGGGTTATTGTTGATGGCGGTTCAGATAATGATGTTGCAAATATGATTTATAAATACCGTTCATCAGGTTGTGGTATGAAAGGAACGGAAGTTGTACCAGTTGACCAAGTAGACGGAACGACATTTGATATTCAATTTGATAGGGCTGTTTCACAGAATCTGTGGATAAGTTTTTCTTTGCACTCTTTATCAGGTGGAAGTATTGATACAGCGGCCGTTAAACAATATTTAGCTGATAATTATATTTTAACTATTTACCAACCAGCAGATATAACGGCAATAGCGGCTTTAATTCATCAATATGACCCTGATTTAGTGGTTTCATCGGCTGGTGTTAGTTCAGTAAACGCTTATTATGCAAATCAAGTTTATCCAACAAATTTATATAATAAGTGGGTTGTAATAACAACGCAAATTAACATAACGGTCATTTAATGGCAACATTGACAGAATTACAAGATTATTATGCTGACACGTTAATTATCCAATATAGGGATAAGGATAACGCACGCAACACTATTAAAATGATTGCTAACCTATCATTATGTGATGGGTTAATGTTAACAGAGCCAACCTGCTTTGATTTAGATACAGCTATTGGCGCACAGTTGACAATATTAGGAAAAATCGTTGGCGTGCCTCGTAATGTATTAGGTTTAGATTTATCACATACATTTTGGGCTTTTCGTAGATATGCAGACGTTTCAGGGGGTGTTGATTTTCTTAGGTATACTGAAACACCAGACCCACTATATCTTTTCAGTAGGTATCAAACAGAGGCTTTTTATACATTAAGTGATTTTGAGTTAAGAACATTAATTAAGATAAAGATAATTTCAAACAACACTTATGAAAGTTACAAAGATGTTTTAGAAGCTTTATGGAACATCTTTGGTGCCAATATTCAACTGGTTGATAACAAAGATATGACAATCACTTATAACGCTGTTTCAGCGTATTCTGTGGTTATGACAGTAGCGGAATACTTAGACATATTACCAAGACCAATGGGCGTTGGTGTTAATGTTAACATATTAAGTACAAATCCTTTATTAGACCAAGATGGAACATTTTTATTAGACCAAGACGGGAACATACTCTATGAACAATAAACTTATTATTACAATGATTTTATTAATTGTTTCAAGCAATGTTTTTGCAGGTAAATTGGGTGATTATCCATATACAACAACATTGTCTAATGCTAATCTCTTTCCTGTTACAACAACAGCGGCAGGCTCAAATGCTAATGTTAATTGGTCAACATTGAAAAATCTTGTTAGTGCTGGTATTAACTGGACAGCTGTTCCAGCTCAATCAATACAATCAAATAATGTAAACTGGCAATCATTAACTAATAGTGAAATACAAAGACAGGGTGTTAACTGGACATCAGCTAATATTTTTCCAACATCAGCAACTGGTAATTTTGGCGTTGGAACATCTAATCCAAGTCAATTGTTAGATATTGGTGGTGGTAACCGTTTAGCATCAACTGGTGGCACAATCCCATCTGTTAGCTCATGCGGAACAAGTCCAAGCATTACCGCTGGAAGCACTAACTTATTAGGTGAAATAACCGTTGGAACAGGAACGGTTACATCTTGTTTAATAACTTTTTCTTTTACAGCATCAAAAGCACCGCACTGTTTTGTTCAAGATAATACATCAAACAACAAAACACTTGGTGCAACTACAACAACAAGTACGTTAACAATAACATCCAGCTCAAACTTAGCTAGTGATGTAATTGATTATTTTTGTCCAACAAACTAAGGTGATATATGGCTAAATTAACAAGAGTTACACAAAAACAATTCGGCGGTAACGGTAGTTCAGGAAATTATGGTAAATTTGGTTCAAAAGCCGCTGGTAGCCCTGTCTATACAACCGACCCTGCTACAATTCAAGCTTTGGCCGCTTTTACAAATGAAGGTTGGGCTGACGCAGTAGTTGATGGTAATGTTCCAGAGCTTGAGGATATGAACGGCCTTTTTTTGTTAGCTTTTTATCAATTAGTTTATTTATTCCAAGAGGGCGTACCAGAATGGGATAGCGGAACAACATACTACACGAATAGCATAGCAAAGTATAACGGTGAGCTTTATTTATCACTTCAAGATACAAACCTTAACAAGAATCCATCAAGTGAAACCGCATGGTGGAGTTCAATTTTAGGCTCAAGAGCTGTTCAAACTGGCGTTATTCAAGCTTATGGTGGCTCATCAGCACCAACTGGATACTTATTGTGTGACGGTTCCGCTGTTAGTCGGTCTACATATTCGGCGTTATTTGCTATTGTTGGAACGTCTTTTGGTTCAGGTGATGGTTCAACAACATTTAACTTACCTGATTTAAGAACAAAAGTTCCAGCAGGGTATAAATCAGGTGATGATACTTTTGGAACATTGGGTGCTTCGGTAGGTTCAAAAACAGTAAATTTACAACACAGTCACGGTGGCGTAGCAACACCTATTACTCAATCATCATCACCAAATACATCACCTCAAGGTGTTAACATCGGTGACCAACATAGGGAACAATATGCAACAATAGCCAATGATTTAAGTTCGGTTCAGTCTATTGTTCAACCTTCATTAACCATAAATTACATTATAAAGACCTAATTATGGAACAAGCTAATTTTCCGTTAGAAATTCAACAAGGTGTAAGCTTCTTAATTCCTTTTTATTATTTTGATGAAAACGGTTTGCCAATTGATTTAACTGATTGCACAGCTCGTATGCAAGCAAGAGCAACGGTAAATTCGGAAGACCCACCAATATTAGATTGGTCAACAGAAGATGGTCAAATAAGCATTAACGCATCGGCAGGTTGTGTGTTAGTTGCCGCAACACCAGCAGACACAGAAGCTTTAGAACAAACAGCAGAAGCTGTTTATGATTTATTGCTTACATTTCCAACTGGTTTTGTTGCAAACTTAGTGAGTGGACCTATTAGTATCATTGGAAGGGTAACAAGATGAACCCAATTTATATAGTAAAAAGACCAAGCACAGTTCAATTTAATGTATTTAACTTTGCAAGATTCGCAAACTTTT
Source organism: Candidatus Babelota bacterium (assembly GCA_003963225.1). Lineage (GTDB taxonomy): Bacteria > Babelota > Babeliae > Babelales > Vermiphilaceae > AWTP1-30. The sequence continues at coordinate 16,842 of RXKB01000042.1, read as the reverse complement.
CTTTTATTGCAACCGAAGATGGTCAAGAAGAATTTACTTTAGACGTTACACCAACGGCTATTATGTTATTGGCTATTAACGGAACAACACAAAACGGTGCTAAAACACCACCTGATTTTACATTTGAAGGGCAAGTAATAACCATACCAGGCGGCGTTGATGCTGGTGATTATGTTTATGGCGTAGTTCAATACTAATTTATTGTTGAGGAAGATATGAATAATCTTATCTATGTTTTAATAACAGTTTTTTTAATATCAAATAATGCTTACGCTGTAACTAAAACTCCAGCTAAAGATATTACAACAAATACAACTAATTTTAATGGTAATTTAAGCCCATCAGATACAGACGTTCAAAAAGCGTTGCAAACCCTTAATGATATGAGTACAGAAATAGGTACTGTTAATTGGGGCGATATTACAGGTACTTTATCTAATCAAACCGACTTACAAGACGCTTTAAATGCTAAACAAGATTTATTACCATCACAAACAGGAAATGCTGGTAAGTTTCTAACTACAGACGGGTCATCATTAAATTGGTCAACTGTTACATCAGGCATTACAGGTGTTAACTGGGGTCAAATTACAGGAAACATTAATAGTCAAAACTGGCAAAGCACATCACCTTTTCTTGGTCGTGGTGCTGTTAATTGGTTAGATTTACAACAAAATATTCAAACAAGCGGTATTAATTGGCAATCAGTAGTAAACCAAGAAATTCAATCATCAGGTGTTAATTGGTCAAGCTTAGTTCGTGCTATTCAGACTGGTGGCATTAATTGGCAGTCAGTAATTAATAGCGAGATTCAACGTCAAGGTATTAATTGGTCATCTACAAACATTTTCCCAACATCGGCCACTGGAAACGTAGGGATTGGCTCACCAAGCCCATCTAAACTTTTAGATGTAGCAGGTACGGCAAAAGCGGCGGCTTTTGTGGCTGGAAACATTACAGGCTCAACGCAATGTATTCAAGCAGATTCGAGCGGTAATTTAACTGGTACTGGTTCAGCTTGTGGGTCAGGTGGCGGTATTAGTGGATTAACAACAAACTACGTTACAAAAGCATCATCATCTACAACTATTGGTGACTCTCAAATTATCGACAATGGAACAAATGTTGGTATTGGTTCAGCCGTTCCACAAAGTAAATTAGATGTTAACGGTGGTGTCACAGCAACTGTTCTAACCACGACAGGTACAGGTGACAGTTATTTTAATAGTGGTAATGTGGCTGTTGGAACAACCGTTGCATCAACAAAATTGACTGTTGTCGGAACTGTTAATGCCACAGCCTTTGTTGGTGATGGTTCAGGATTAACTGGTATCAGCTCAATATCAGGATTAACAACTAATTATTTACCTAAAGCAACATCATCAACAAGCATTGGAAACTCAATTGTCGCAGAGGTAAGTAGCAACATTGGCGTTGGGTCAGCAGTTCCTAATCAAAAAGTAACTGTAGCTGGTAATGTTGGTGTAGCGGCAGGTTCAGCAAGCGCACCATCTATTACAACATATTCAAATACAAACACAGGTTTGTTTTTTCCCGCAACAAGTGTTTTAGCAGTAGCAACCGCTGGAACGGAAAGATTACGTGTTGATTCAAGCGGTAATGTTGGTGTTGGTACAGATACCCCAACAGCAAAGTTTCAAGTTAGTAGTGTTGGTGATAGCTATTTTGGAAGTAATGTTGGTATCGGTTCAGTCGCACCTAGCAAAGCATTAGACGTTACAGGAACCGCTAGAGCATCGGCATTTATAGCAAGCAACATCACAGGTTCAACACAATGTGTTCATGCTGACAGTTCAGGAAACTTAACAGGAACAGGTAGTGATTGCGGTGCTGGCGGTGGTTCAAATTATTGGACATTAGGAAGTGATAACGTAAGTATTAACACAACTTATAATATTGGTTTAGGGTCAGTTAATCCAACTCAAAAATTAGACATAGCTGGCACATCTAAAGCAACAGCTTTTACAGACGGAACAGCTAGTTTAACAGGTGGCTCATTGACTAATGTTAAGTTAGGTTCGTTAACAACAAATGGTTTTGTTAAAACTGGTAGCAGTAACGGTACATTGTCAGTTGATACAAATACATATTGCCAATCAAGCGGTACTGGTTGCCCTGGAACAATTACAGGTTTTGCTAACCCAAGTGCATCAATAGGATTAACAGCAGTCAACGGTAGCGCAACAACGGCTTTGCGTTCAGATGGTGCGCCTGCATTATCACAAGCAATATCACCAACTTGGACAGGAAATCATGTATTTGCACCTTCATCTGGTGATACGTTTGTTACCGCTGGAAACTTTGCTATTGGAACGGCAAGCGCAACAGAATTGCTTTATGTAAGCAAAACATCAGCAAGTGCAACAGCAAATATTAATACACGTTCAGGCACAGCGGCTAATACATCAACTCTAAACTTGTCACGAGCAAGTGCAACAAACGGTAATTTAACCGTAAGTGATGAAGTTGGTTCAATTAACTTTAGTTCGATGGCAAACGGTACAGCATCAGATACCGCAAGAATCGCATCACAATATACGGGTGATGGAACAACTAAATCGGGTCAATTAAAGTTATTAACGGCTAACAACAATGCAAACCCAACTGAAAGAATGGTTATTCAATCAGATGGTAATGTTGGTATTGGTTTTTCAAGCGGTGGAACACCAGGTGCCGCTTTAGATATTAAAAAAGGTGGAAACTCTAACGGAGTTGGATTAAGAGTTACAAATACAACATCGGGTGATTATTTCAGCGTTATTGACGGCGGTAATGTTGGTATTAATACGGCTATTCCAACAGCAAAACTTCAAGTTGTTGGAACAGTCAATGCTACAGCTTTCGTTGGTGACGGTAGTGGTTTAACGGGTATTTCAGGCGGTACACCAGGTGGCTCAAGTCCTCAAATACAATGGAATAATGGTGGTTCCTTTGCAGGTGTTTCTAAATCATCAGCAGATTCAAACGGTAATATTGGTTTAGGAACAACAACACCGCAAGGCAAATTTGTTGTAACAACTGGTAATGTTGGTATTGGCACTTGGGTGCCAAACTCATTATTACAATTAGGAAACGGTACATCAGGAATGACTTTCAGCACATCTTCTGGTATCAATATGTTATCAAGTGGTGCTGGTGTAGTTACTGGCTCTAACTCAACAAGTCAATTCTTTGTAATATCATCTGTCGATGGTTCAGGTTTAACTATCAGAGGAAGAGATACAAGCGCAGGTTCAGCAGGTCCTGTTACAATACGAAGCGGTCAAGACGGTTCAACAGGTAATGGAAGTTCAGCCGCTTTAACAATTAATGGTGGGGATGTTACAGGAAACAGCGCATTTAATGGCGGTGCAACCACTTTAAGAGGTGGTGATGTTAGCGGTGCAACAGGTTCTGGTCGTGCTGGTGATTTAACAATTAGACCTGGTGGTGCTACAGGTTCAAGCGCAACAAGCGGTAGATTGATATTATCAAATACATTTAAAGCAACAGCTGGTGACTTTGGGGCTTTGAATAACGTGGCTTGTTTAATAGCAGATAATAGAGTTGGTGATTGTCCTACATCATCAACAAATGCTTTAGGGGTTGGAATAGGAACAACAAGTCCTGCGATTGTTCAATGGGGTGGTATTGCAACACAAGTTCCATTTGACGGTACATATTCACCTTCGGCTGGTTGGTATGCTTGCACATCAGCAACAACAGCTGGTAAAGTATTACCTCAATCAACAGCCTGTGGTGCTGGTCGTCAAGTTGGAGTTATAACAGTAGGTGCAACAAGCGTTGGTGTTGGTACATTTATGGTTCAGTTTAAATAATGAAAATAAAACTAACATTATTATTTTTATTTGTTTCTTCTTACGCATGGTCAGCTTGTGACTCACCAATTGCTTATGGTGGGTCACAAAAGATTATTTATTGCACAAATACGGCTGATACTACATGGACAGCGCCTGTTGATTGGCCTGGTGTAGCAGATTCAGTTGAGGTAATTGGCGGTGGTGGTAACGGTGGAAATGCAACAACTGGTGGTGGGGGTGGTGGTGGGGCATATTCCAAAGTAACAAGTTTATCCGTATCATCAGGCGCAACTATTCAAATAGGTTCAGCGGCTAATGACACATGGTTTAATGGTGCTAGTTGTGCCGCATCTTCTGTTTGTGCAAAAGGCGGTACTAGTTGGACAAGTGGAACAGCACAAGGTGGTCAAGCATCATCTGGTGTTGGTACAACAAAGTATTCAGGTGGTAATGGTGGTGCATCAGGTGGTAAGGGCGGTGGTGGTGGTGCCGCTGGTCCTTTAGGTGCTGGTGGTGCTGGTGGTACTCCATCAGGTGCAGGTTCAACAGGTGGCGGTGGTAACGGCGGTGGTTCTAATGGTTCTACAGATGGTGCTGGCGGTGGAAACGGTGGTAATAATAACGGTGGAACAGGTGGCGGTGCTGGCGGTTCAGGAACAAACGTAGCAGGTGCTGACGGTACAAATGGTGGTGGTGGCGGTGGCGCAAGTCCAGGTACGGCAAACGGTGGTAAGGGTGGTGCTGGTACTGAATGGGATTCTACACATGGTTCAGGCGGTGGTGGTGGTGCTGAATCTGGTTCTGGAACAGCTAATGCAACTGGTGGTTTATATGGTGGCGGTGGTGGTGGACGTCGTGGTGCCGCAGGCGCACAAGGGATTTTAGTTATTGTTTACACTCCTTCATCGGGAACAGCAAGCATTGTTAAGTTTAATAATGCAAAAATTGGTAACTTTAAAAAATGATTAAAAATATCTTATTAATTGCTTTATTATTAATTCCTTCTTTATCTAATGCAGGGATAGTTACTTTATATCCAACAGATGACACGTTCATTAACCCAAGCGCAACAACAACAAATTATGGAACCAGTCAGACTTGTTTTTCAGCAGGTCAAGATGGTGCTTGTTTATTTAAGTTTGATTTAACAGGTATAGATTCCTCAACTATTATTCAAGCAGAACTTGATGTATACGGTGCTTTAAGAGGGTATTCTCACACACTAACAATTCAAAGAATGCTTCAAAATTTTCAACAATTGCAAGCAACATGGAATATTTATTCCACAGGAAATAACTGGGGAACAGCAGGGGCTTTACAATCTGGTGTTGATTTTACAGCAACAAATGGTGCAACAGCATCGGCACCTAATGGTGCATGGATGCAGGTGGATGTAACACAAATGGTTAAAGATATGATTAACCAGGGCAACACAAACGGTTTTATTGTTCGTGGTCAAGCATCAAATATGTATGAGCAGTTTAGAACATCTAACTACACAGATTCAGCTTATTGGCCTAAACTTATTATTCGCACAGGAACACCAGGAACACCAACAAATTATTATGTAAGAACAGATGGCGGAACGTGTGGTTTTGGTGATTATGAATGCTTGGGAACTACAAATGCCGCTTATCCTGGTAGCGGTATGAATCAAAATTGTGCTTGTAATAGTCCAGTTCAAGCTGTTTCTTTAATGTCAGGTGAAGATATTTTAAATGTACGTGATGGCGATACATTTACCATTACAAGCACTGTTTCATTACCACAAGGAACATCTGGAACAAATACAATATTTAGAAATATTGATTATGCAAATGGATGTTCAAACCCACCAATATTTTCAGGTTCAGCTATTCAATATGTTATGCAAGTTACAAGTGACACAACTTTAAAATGTTTAACTATTACTGATTCAAACGGGTGCATTGCAACAGGACCCAATAGAGCAAAAGGTCGTATAGACAATGAACCAACGCAAGATTATATAAATTGTTCAGAATATGGTGTTGGTAATTACCCGCCTGGTTCAGCTTTTACAGGTTTAAAAATAATGGCAAACACATCTGGTTTGACATTAGAAAATGTAACTATAAAAGGTATGGCTTACAAGGGTGTCGAAGCTTATGATGCTATAGCCAATATTAATATGGATAATTTCCAAATATTAGGTTCTGGTTTCGTTGGTTGGGATGGTGGCGACCCACCACATACAGCTTATGTTGGTTTAAAAAACTTTGTTAATTCTAAGAATAATTTTTCAGGGTGTGGTTGGCGAGCAAAAGCAACACCAGGTGGTGCAAGCGCAGATACACCACATGATTGTTGGAGTCAAGACCAGGGTGGTTATGGTGATGCTTTTGGTGCAAACATTCCTTTTGCTTCTTGGAATATCATAAATAGTGAAATCTCTTATAATGTTTCAGATGGTTTTGACAGTCTTTATGACCCAACAGGCGTTTATACTGCTAATCGCATGAAGGCAGAAGGTAATGCTGGTGCGGCATTTAAAACAGGAAGCCCTAACGCAACAATTAACAACTCTGTATTGTTAGGAAACTGTGCAAATTGGATTCAATCACCGTGGGTTTACGCTAGTATTTACTCACCAGGTCGTTCAGGCAGTAATTGTAACCATGATAATATCTGTGATGCTAATGAGAACTGGACAAATTGCTCATCAGATTGTAACGCCGCATTTAATACTTGTCGTCCAGCGCAACAGACAACCGTATCTTTGTCGTGTGATGCAACAGGAACGGGAAGTATTTATAACTCAACGCTTCAAGGTAACGGCGATACTCTGGTATTCGTAACAGCAAGAAGCGGTTGTTCATCAGCTCAAACTGTAAACCTCAAAAATAACATCTTCTTAGGTGGAACAGAAATTAACGGTGGTCAAATTGATACCGTTGATACTTATTATGCGGAAGGTGCTGGTAGCAATCCAACATTAGTTAAAAGCAATAATGTTTATTGTGCAACTAAAAGCTGGAACAGTGGCGATTGTACATCAAGCCCTAACTCTACCTGTTTAGCATCTTGCAGTACAGTAGTTAACGGTCCTTTATCAAATTTCACACCAACATATTTTACAGGTGAAAACTATGTTAATAATTATCAGCTTGTAGCTGGTTCCCCTGCCGTATCAGGTGCAGATGAAACAGTACCAATGATTTCTAGCTCAAATGACGTTAATAATTATTCAAGAGGTTCTGATTGGAGTATAGGCGGTTATCAAATAAACAGCACGCCTCAATCATGTACATTAGATGGTGTAGCTTGCCAAGCATCCGCTGAATGTTGCGGTAGCTCAATATGTGCATTAGGATATTGTGCAGGCGTTTCAACATCAGTTACAAAAAGAATATACGGAGTCATTAAAGGTCAGATTTAAAAAGGATTTTAACAATGGGTGAATACAAAGGTGAGGAAAGAAGAAAAACTGATTTATCAGCAAATGAAAAAATAATTGTTTTGACTGAACAATATAAATCTGTAACAGACAGCATTAGCCGTCATAAAATAGAGCATGATAAACGCTTTGATAAACTTCAAAGCGACATTGAACAGATAAAAGAAGTTTTGATACCAAAAGACGGTAAACCATCTATACCTGAAAAAATACGTGTTTTAGAAGGATTTAAGAACCATTTAATTGCTATATGGTTATTGATAATTACAGGGGTTATTAACACACTAAGCTCATGGTTATTTGGGGGTAAACATTAATGGATGATATGATAATCTTGCAAATTCCTTCGGATAAATACAAGTTTATTAAGAAAACAATATCTGAACAAAAGGATTTTTTATTTAAGATTAAAATGCACCCATTAGTTAAACAAGAAGCTTTAAAAGGTCTTAGAATTATAGACAGCATCATAACAAATGCAAAGAGAGGTTAACATGAACGAAGAACAACAATATTCTGAACAAAGGGCAAGGTATAAGGCTTTTATGCTTTTAACAGGTGCGCTTGTTGTTATTCTTGTCGGTTGTACTATTTGCTTATGGTTTAGTAAGATGGATGCGGCAAGCTATGAGAAAGTTCTTTTAATGTTAGGTGTTCCAACGCTTTTAGGTATGGCTTTCCATGCGTTCTTTAATGAAAATAACCCAACTAAGAAAAAGGAAGAAAACAATGCGTAAATTATTAATTATTTTAGCTTTATTGATTCCATCAGTTGCAAAAGCAGAAACAAGCATTATTGATTTAATTAGCCGTGTGCCTTCTTTAAATCAAGGTGTTGCATTTTCATTAGCAGATAGCAATATTAACTATTTATCAACTGTTGATGTGGCAAAGTATAAAGGCTTTAATTTAGAAGCTGGTTATGCAGGGGTAGCTAAAAACACAGGTGATAAGCTTGTAGCTGTTTTATCCTATGACTTATTAAATCTTAAAGGAAAGACTACCTTTCCAATTCTTGATATTGTTGAGTTTCGTCCAGGTCTTTGGGCTGGCGTAGGTCGTATTGGTGGTTCAAATGAATTTGATTGGGGTATATCGGCTACTGTATTATCACTTCGTTTCTAGGGGGTAAATTATGGGTATTATGGATAGCATTGTAAAAGGTGCAACAAACGGTTTAGGTCAAGCAATTGGTGGTGTAATAGCTAAGGTTGTTCAATGGATACCTTCAAAAAAAGAGGCAAAACAAAATGAACTTAACAAACTTATTAGAGAGAATGAAGCGATACAACGTAAGCCTGGTGAGCTTTCACTTATTGACAGTGGTATATACACTCGCAATGCTGACCGTATTAAGCAGTTGCGCCAAGAAATCGGAACCATTGACAACTAATCAACCACCTAAGATATGGAAATCAGAAAAAGAAGGCGTTACTGGTATTTGTGGCGATATTAACCTTTACAGATTGGAACGTCTATGAGCGAATACGTAACAGTTTATCAATTCTTTGGTTCAATGATTGGTTTATCAATTGCAACGCTATTGTATATGTTAGGTGGTCGCAAGGATAAAATCATTCGTCGTTTGGGTTCGGCTACAATATTAGCTATCACCAATAATGTTATTTGTTTATTGCGTGGGGCGTGGTCACCGTGGTTTCTTTTGATGATTCCAGCTTTATTTGGTGGATTTTCTATGGGGTACGGTGGTGATAACACTTGGACAAAATTCTTTAGACGTTTATTGTATGCTGTTGGTGTTATTGGCTGCGGTCTAATTTTTTGCCTTGTTTATGGCGGTAAAGCATGGCTTTTGTTTGTTCCTCATGTTGGGATAGGTTTGTGGAGTATTTGGTTAGGAATTAAAAACCCTATCGAAGCACCAGCAGAAGAGGGGCTGATATGTAGTATTTTAAACTTAATACTAATATCATACCCCTATGTTCATAACATATCTTAATTGTTTTTTGGTATTGTAAAATAAAAACCTAACAAACCAAAAAGCAAATAATTTCTATCCATATTAATTTGAATAAAAGCAATATACCATGGCTTTGGGTTATCATTAAATCTTAAACAAAATAAAGAGAATGATAAACCTAAAAGCTTTGGGTAAAAATGCGCCCTAATAATTTCAATATCAATTATCATTTAAAACACCGTTGCTTTCTTCAATCAGAATACCCTTTGAGGCATTGTCTGAAATAGCACGAATTTGAATAAGTCCAGGATTAGAGGCTAACTTATCATAATGATGTTTTTTAATGTCATTACTTAGTTTGATAGTAACACTAACATTTGTTCCATCTTCTTTATACTCCTCAACCTCACCAATAAAAATGCTTTGATTATCTGGCGTTTTAAGTGTTGCGATTCTTTTTAAATTAAAACTGTATTTGAGTTTTGTCATTGGTTGCCTTTCTATTTTTAGTTTTGGAATTTATCAGCTAACAACAAGTAAATTGCGTACAATTGAAAACACGTAAACAATGAGATAAAATCAACTTTACCATTAACAAAAAACCATAATATAATCATTAATGAGAAAGTTGCTACTATTACAATGCCTTTATGCGGTTTCATGTCCATTTTTAATCCTCACGTTACCGTTAAAGAACTTTGTTAACGGGTCTTCTTTGTAAAAAGATAATCCAATCAAACTACTTAATACGCCTGATGATAGTGCTTTATTTAACCGCTTTTTTATTTTCTTTTTGTTTGTTGATTTCATTTATTCCTCTTTTTTAAACATTCCACAGCCATGTTTAAAATCATTTAGAATATCAGCATTAGACTTATCAGTATTGCCAATGTAACGAGTAATATCTTCCAATGAAGGTCTTGCATGACAAAGAACATGGATTCTTTTAATATTGTCATAATCCGTTGATATATCTATTTCAGAAAAAACACAGTTTTTGCAATTACCAATATTATCAAAACTAACTTTTTTAATTCCTTCAATGTTTTTATTTATCATGTTTTCCTCACAAAAATCTTCGACTTGTTTTGGATGATTGCTTTGGCTAATAAAGACGCTTCTTGATGGCACAAATCTGAACAATCGAATATTAGATAAGCCAATTCTTCCTCGCTAAGTTCGTATTGGTCGATTTCATCTAAACAGTTATTAAATCCTATAGGTTCATTAAATTCATAACTAGATTTCATTGATAGTATTTTTCTCTCAATCCCGAATATTTCTTTTGATAGGCTCATAACTAATCTCCACATTCTAATGGTCTATACTCTTTAATAAATTTATCAATATCCCAACTGCATTTGTTATCATTACTTAAATAATATAACCATACTTCATCTGAGCTAAAGTCTAATATTTTTACCTTAAATGAGAATTCATTTATCCAAATGCTACCTATTAAACTAATGTTCCATTTCTCTATTAATTTATTTTCTTTCATTTCCCATATCTTATCTTCATCCAACTCCACCAACTCGGTTTTAGGCTTCTTTTCCTGTTCAATTTTTTTACAAATATCACAATGAATTTGTGAAGGTCTTGAACCTATACTTCTAAATCCGCTATTACCACACTCCCAACAAGTATTTTTCTTTTCCTGTTCACGGTATTCGTTGAGGGCTTCCTCAATAATACTCAATGTCTTACCAGACATCTTTTCTTCACCATATAAAAGAGATATACATTTATCGTATTCTTGTATACGTTTTTTGCTTTGTTCTAACGCCTCTACCAGCTTATTAGTTGTTTCGTTCATTACCAACACTCCTTAGTTATGGTTGTTCCATTAACATATCCCCATTCATCGCATCCATGTTCTGGTATTGACCAATTAACATCAACCCCAACATTAGTCTTATCTGCTTTTTGGTAATCTAATTGGTCTATTTTTTTAGATAAATCAGAAATCATAAGTCGAATAAATATAGTCGATATAGTAAGAAGACATATAAGAATAAAATTGATAAAATTACTCTTGTTTTCCATCGGTTTTCTCCAAAGTAATGAGTTTGTTTTCTAAAAGGTAGATAAGCATTTTTGCGCAAGATTCAGTAGCATTTAAATGGTCTTGTCTACAATGAGTCCATTGTGGATTTTCTCCAATATCACAATTACAAATATAATATTGATGTTGTCTTCTTGTTAATTCGGTATCATCTGGTAATAATTCCAGAAGTTCAGAGCAGATGAAACATGAAACATATTCATAACATTCTTTTAACTTTGATAGATACAAACTAATTTCTCCATTTTGAGAATAAAGAAGTTGGTCGCCATTGATTTTTTCATTATATTGACATTTAAGCATACTTGGTAAACCTACAAATATTTCCCATTTACCGTTAAATAATACCCAATAAAACAAACTTTCCTGTTTAACGCCAAATTCTTTAAGCCTTTTCGCTGACTCTAAACTGCATACTTGTTGCTCAAGTGGTAGTATCATTTTTATTTACCTCAATTAAATCAATAAACATCTTGTGCATTGCTAAAATATTTCTCAATAATGCTTGATTAAGACATAAAATAACTATGTTTAATCCTGTTATTGCAAATAACGAAAATATAAGATTCTCTTTCATTTTTCTTTCTCCAATTCTTTTATTAAACAATACAAAACCAACCAATCCCTAAAATGTTTTTTATGCGTTCTTCTACTGCTTTAAATTCTTCTTCTATAACAAAAAGTTTAGTTAAACTGTTTATTGGTTTATCTGCTAGTGACATATTTATTCTTAGTTAATATTAACCATTAGGTCTATCTGTAAATTCTTTAACATAGATTAATTTTTCACAGTTATCACAATGTATTTCTATTTTTCCTGTTATCTCTTGTCCGTATCCACAAGTATCGCATCCTTGCGATGCGTATAAATCAACTATATTTGCATCTGATAATTCTTTTCTACAATAAGGACAAAGTGGTTTTTTTAGTGACATATTTTTCCTTAATTAACATCCATTAATAAATCATACATTTCTTGGCTAACTATTCTTACACCATTTAAATAAAGTCTATCTGCCGTATATTGATTCTTAATCCTTGTTCTTATATAACCAAATCTTTTTTTATCAAGCTCGCTATCTCGTGGCTTTAATAAATAGTTTTCTCTTCCTGGTATTTTATACAAATAAAGTATTTCTTTTACTCCTAATGGCGGCCTCATATATTCCTTTCAACAGTCATTGCAGAGCCTTTCACACCTGCACGATAATCAAGTTTGCTTATGCATTTAAGCTATACGTTTTGTCTGCCTCTACAAGCTCACCAGTTGATTATCTTACTTGTTTAGCGTCTATCTTTCACCAAATGACCGTTGTTATTTACTAATAATCTTATTTTTACCGTTAAAACCAAAGCCTTTATTATCTGCTATACACTGGTCTAGTACACCTTCAACTGTCCAGCACATCCATTCAAGTTCTAAATACATATCTTCTGGTATGTCCATATCATTCCTTTACGTTGTTATTTATATTGTGTTGAATAAAGATTAACTGTTTGTCCTTCTTTAAATTCTAGGGTTGAACCAAACTTTGCTTCTTTATTGTAAACAATCACACAAAGGCTGATTAAAGCGATTAATACCAACGTAAGTAATGTTGAGTATATTTTTGTCTCAACTTTAATCTTATTTGATGAATAATAATCACTGAGTAATGTAACAAATAAAACTAAAAAACCTACTACACTAACTACTTTACAAACAAATAAAATATCCATAATATCTAACCTTTCTTGTTATATTTCACTGGTAGTGGCAGGACATTTCATCCTGCACGGTAGTATTCCCTAAGTTGGTGTTTTTAACGTGTGTCCGCTACACTGGTCGTACTTTTTCCATACAGACTGGTTACTGTCTACCAACGGTCATTGTCCGAATCACTTAGGTTAATATGCGTCTATTCTTTCGCCACACTACCAGCTTAAATTTAATTAGTTCTTAATCCAATATTTTCTAAAAGTTCCCTCATTTCATAATTACGTCTATCAAAATTACTGACATAAGTACGAAGCTCGCCGTGATTATGTTTGTTGATTTCTATATATTCCTCTGCACCTTTAATCGTTAGAAAAAACTCAACTGGAATCCAAATATATCCGAGATTTACTTCTTCAATACCATCTTCTTGATAACCTGAATCTTTTAGATATTCCAAAAGTTCATCTTTATCTTCATAAGGTTCTTCACAATCAGGATGTTTATATTTTGTTATTACTTCACCATCACCAAAAAGACAAGAAGGGGAATAACCATCAGCCATAACCCCAACACAATGTTTTTCTTGAACTTGAACATAAATAGGATAAGTTGTACCTCTATTATCTTGTGTAGCATATTCATTCTTTAGCTGTTTAATTTCCATATCATTCCTTTACGTTGTTATTATATTTCACTGGTAGTGGCAGGATTCCCTTTAGTCATTATAGATAAAGCAGTTACCGATAGACACATCTAGCAAACTAGAATATTCATTTACGGGTTCATTATCTACACTACCAGCTTGAATTTAATTACTAATCTTTACAGGAATAACACCTTTGATATTAATGTTTTGAGTATTTTGTTGACCTTCTGTTAAATAATTTCTAATTGTGCTACCAGCCCAATAAAAGTCGTGAGTTGTATAATGAGTTCCGTATTTTTCATTAAAATATTTAGCTTGTATCTCTGCGGATTTCATTTCAGACATAAAACCAAAAATAAAGAAACCGTTAATTACAAAAATAAAACTAATTAGCATCCATACTTCTGGATTTTTATACCATTTTTCGTTCATTTTATTATCCTTTGTTAATCTAACGGTTACGGCATTTGATAATGCAAGACATAATGGCTAACATTTTTTATAAGGTGTTCTTGTTACACCGTGTCCATGTTTCTCAGAGTATCACCCCACGTAACCGAGTCCTTGCGGACTAATTTGTCTCCATTAACCGTTCTAACTCTTTAATACACTTGTCGTAATCAGCGCCATGTATGCCCATGTGCTTTAGCTTATCTATTACATAGTCATCAATAGATGCATTTACTTCTAATGCGTTTTTGGCTAATTCGTTAACTATGTGTGTATGGTTAAGTTCCATTTAATCACCACAATCCCAAGCAAATTCACCTTTGCAATAGTTTTCTTTACTAACCAAAACGTCTGGTTCCCATGTATCTTTTGAATTGTTATTAGTATAAATAGTTTTTTTCATTTTGTCAACCCCTTTTTAAGATTAGTTTTTCTTTGTTTTTTATATTCAGGATTATTTTTAAACCATTCTTTATGATAATCAGGGTTTCTTTCACGCCATTTTTTGTTGTTTTTTAAATGTTTGATATAATGAAACAAACATCTTTTGCTACTGTGAATTGGCATATCACCGCACACTTTGCAAAGACCTTCTGAAACTTTCTTAATTTGCCAAAGTCTTTGACGGCTTAATTCTTTTTTCATTAATTACCTTTCATATACCAAGTTAAGGTTGCTTTTGCATCTTCAATACCTATACAAGTTTTAGCGTAATAACCAAGTGAGTTTAAAACTAAAATTAGCTTTTCTTGGTCACTATCTTTTGAACCGTTAGTTTTTTTCATCTCAATAAAACATCCGTGAAACCCTCTGTTTGGATAAGCAATTGTTAAGTCAGGCCATGACTTTTTATAACCCATTCTTTTATACCTAACTCCTTGACGAATAGAACAAGGTATGCCGCCTAATGAGCAAGTTATTAATAAAAACGGGTAAGTGCTTCTAGCCCAAGATACAAATTCTCCCTGTTCATTTTCTTCTTCTTTTTTATTTCTTTGTTTGTTGTTCTTTGTTAAGTGTTCGGGTAAGATAATCATGCAAATTTACCTTTCAAAATGTATTTAGCATATCGTTTATCTTTGTCACAAATTATCGTTTTGATGTCATATTTATCTTCATGTCTTAATTTAAAAATAACGGCTGATAACCTAAAACATCCGTATAGTTTCAAAGCTTCTAAAGGCGTAATTGTTGTGTGTACTAATAAATGATTTTCAATGTTTTGTTTCTGTGAAAATAATGATTTTTTTGATGTTTTCATAATGTTAACCATGTTTTCTCCTTATTTGTTTTTGTTTCGTGGTGCTAATAAATTTTTACCTGCTAGTTTTCTAACCAATTTAGTAAAGCGTTCCTTTTTTTGTTTCTTAATTTTGTCTATCATTTCCTGAAACTCTTTACTAATCATATTCAAACCCCGTTAAATATCACTTCTAATGTCGTTAAAGTGTATTGGTTGAGTTAAAACCTTTGTATGCCTGCAATAATCGCAAGTTTCGCATCTAATAGGCTCAATTAAGCCTTCTTTTATGTCTAAAATTCGCTTAACCTTTTCTGGTAACTGATAAAGAACATTGTCAAGGTCTTGTTGCGTAAAACCTAAAATCTCAATATCTGGGTATTCTTCTTTTGAAGCACAGGCTATAAAGAACGGCAGTCTTTTGTTTGTGTTGATTTCAACTATACGTTGATAAACAGCGGCTTGGATGTCGTATCCCCAATATGTAACCCATGAAACATGACCAAAGTCTTTAATCCAAAACATATCCCTAATGTTAGCCATCACTTTTAAATCTGATATTGCATATTGATTTATAAAATCAAGTTTGCATTTCCATTTGGCACCAAATAGCTCACCTGTAAAAATGTTCTGATTATCTCCTTGTAAGAACTGCATAAAATATTCGTCACGTTCTATGCGTTTAATAACATCATTGGCTTTAATAAACTCGGCTTTTAGCTCACCGTCTTTTTTAAATATTTCAGGGTTTTTAGCCTTAAATATGTTAAGCGTTCCACTAAAATGAGCGTCAATATATGCACCTATAAGCATGGCAGTGGTTGTTTTATCTACCCATTCACCATTGATTTTGGCTAAAGCTTTTGATTCACAACCTTTTATGCCAATTGTTCCAGCAAAATCTTTAAACTGGCTTACGGATAAATACTCTTTATTTGTTTCTATTGAATAATAATTGTCGTTTGTTATTAACATTATTGGTTAGCCTCTTTATGTTCACGCACTAAAGCGTCAATTTGCCAATCTTGTAAAGTTGGGTCTTTATCTTTAAGTTGTTTGCGTAGCTTTTCTTCTTCGGTAACAATAACAGCCTCAACTGCTTTTGTTGGAAAAGGGTTTTGTATTTCAGGCTTAACAGGCTCATTTTTTGTTAAATCAGCATCAGACCCATCATTCCAAGCCTGTTCCTGTTCAACACTATCAAAATGAAGGTCAATAAGCTTGCAAATACGCCTTAAAACAGTTTTACGGCACATTTCACCCTCTGAATCTTTCCAAGCCATACCATTTGGCATTTTGCTAAACGTCACCCGTGTATGGTCAATTTCGCTTTTACTCATTGTTTCATAAAGTAACGAACCGTCTACAAACTTAACAACTGCAAAAGCACCAATTATCTTGCCATCATTAAATACTTTAGGGTTAAAGTTGACTATTTGTGAGCCGTTTTCTACACGTATTTCAAGCACATCACCATCACGAACAACTTTGGCGTAAATATCAATAATCTTTCTAACGCTATATTTATGAGCAAGTTTAATTTCGCCTTTGTAGTCTGTTTGAAAGTTTAAAACGTGGCATTGTT
>RXKB01000030.1 GCA_003963225.1 Candidatus Babelota bacterium | reverse complement strand
ATTTAAAAAAAATTAGATTTGGTATAAAATAAACGGTCTTTCAACCGATATAATCGGATATACATTAGGGATACACATATGAATACCATTTCTAACCTGTTAAAAAGGAAATTTTAATGACTCATGAGGCAACAATCGGCGGAAGACAAGTACTCCTTGACACGCGCTGGCTTTTACCCGAAAACGAAGAAATATTGGTAACCTTCAAAGACAAAGAAGGGGGCGAGATTAGCCTTAAAATTGAGGTTGTCAACGAAAAGAGCGAAAAGGAAGAAAAGCCATCGCTAAGAATTCGCGAAGAAAATGACACGCCCATAATTTCGTTCATCAACTGGAATAGCACATTTGGCAACAGCACCAGCAAGCCAATCAACTTCGCCAGCACAGACGATAACAGAATAGAACTTTCGTTCTTGGCCAACATAACAAAACTAGGCCCAATTTACAGGGTTGAATTTCAAGTCATGTCAAAGGAGCTTAAAAATGAAGCCCACTGACGGACTAAAAACATCAAGCAGAACGATTGATATCGAAAGCATTCACAGCAATATAACGCCAGAAATTCTGGAGATAACAATCGACAAGCTGAAAATCGTTCTACTCGAAAACGAGGGTACTTAACTGCCCATAAAAAATCTATTCATATATAATCATTTGTATTTAAAAAGGATGATATATGACTTATATTAGCATAGGAAAGGTGTGTGATTTATTAGGTATCAGTTTATCGACCGCTTACCGATGGATAAAAAATGGCACCTTAACCGAGTCCTTCCGAACGGAAGGACGACATAGACGGTTTCATTTAAATACCATCCGTCAACGAATAGAAATCTCAGAGAAACGAAAAACCATTTTGTATGCCCGAGTCTCCTCTCATGACCAGAAAAAGGATCTCATCACACAAGAGAATCGGCTGATATCCTATGCACAGACTCATGCATTAGATAATGTGCAACTGATCTCCGATTTAGGATCCGGCTTAAACTATAAAAAGCCTGGATTAAAACAACTCATGCACCTAATCTTGACTCACCAAGTGGACACATTGATTTTGAATCACAAAGACCGTTTATTGCGGTTTGGCAGTGATCTCGTCTTTCAGTTATGTGATTTTTATCATGTTAAAGTCGTGATATTGGAAGATAAGACATTGTCGTTTGAAGAAACCTTGACTCATGATGTCATTGAATTGATGACCGTCTTTTGTGCCAAGTTGTACGGTAAGCGCAGCCATCGGAATAAAAAAATATCCCAAAACTCATTGACATGACTTTTATTTTTAGATAAGATTGTCGTATGCAACATACTGTAAAAGCAAAACTTATCTATGAGTCACCACAAGAACGAGCAGCGGTCAATGCGGCTCTGGATGAGATGTGTTTGCGTTTTAATAATGCAGAACGCGGCTTGTACCGGGATATTCGTCATTTGGTAGGACGTGGCGTACCATATCCATTACCGGCGGAAAATCAAAATGCGATAAAATCGCATTTTCAAATCAAATATAATATCAATGCCCGTTTCTATAATGCGGTTAAAATTGGATTAGACGGTAAGATTGACTCTGTCCTGACCGTGGCTGATGAGAAGCTTTTAGTGACGGAATATCGGATTACCAAAGCAACTAACGACCTAAAATATTATCAGCATGTTCTCAAGGAACATAAAAATCAGGTCCTAAAAAATGAGAAGCTCATCCGTAAATACCAAAGAAAACTGCATTATATTAATCAACGGTTACAGCGTTTATCTTCTAGACGAGAAAAGCTGACTGAGACCATTAACAATCAGGATCCTCATCTCTGCTTTGGCTCCAAAGCCTTATTCATGGCACAATTTAAACCGGGTATGGATTTCGTTAAATGGAAGGAGGATTGGCTCTTTCAGCGCAATCGGCAATTCACGATGGTTGGCGCTAAATGCGAAAGTCAAGGTAATCAAATCTGTCAAATCACGTCTTTAAAAGATTCTCGCTATCAATTACAGATTAATCCATGTTTTAATCAAGCAAATCGTGAAAAGCCTTTTCACGTCCAAATAGAAGTCCATCATGACCGAAATAACTATTTAAAAAATTTACCGCAAGACGACGAGGACCGACGGATTGCGATCACGTATCGATTTATGAAACAAGCCATCACCGGTGATTATGAGGTTCATCTCAGTTTTGAGACCACGCGTTACCAACCGGCTAAAATCACTTGCGATACGCACGGTGCGATCGGCGTGGATATGAATGCGGATCATTTGGCAATATGTAATATCGATGCCGCAGGGAATCTTTTACATGCCTTTAATCTGCCATATCAATTGAAAGGCATGACATCGGAACAACGCGCATCCGTATTAGGCGATGTGGTGAAGGCATTGACGGATTATGCGCAAGCCGAAAAGAAAAATATCGTCATTGAAGATTTGGACTTTTCTAAAAAGAAGAGCAACTTGAAACCCGGTGTTGGCAAAGCTTACAACGAGATGATTAGCAGTTTTGCTTATAAAAAGATGAGGACCTTGATCCAGTCACGGTGTTTTGACAAAGGTCTGTCATTCATCACGGTGGATCCTGCCTATACCAGTGTGATTGGCAGGATTAAGTATCATGCCCGTTTCAGGCTCACGAGCCATCAATCCGCGAGTCTGGTCATTGCCCGACGGGGATTTTTTCAACAGAATCGGACGGGAGGGTTTTTGGAAAAACCGATCCGTCCACAATGTAGTACAAAAAATGCAGCAAGTCTACTTACCCTACCCGTGGGGAATGGGATAGTAGAGGGATGTATGAAGAGTCGTAAACAGAATGACGCGTATTGGCGAGAGCTGAATGAACAGATAAAAGCCGCCACCCCGGAGTATTGGGCTAAGACGTATCATCTTACTGGTACCGTACAGTAAGTCGTATTCTCATCTATGAATAGATTTGGATATGTTGTTGTACACGGTTTGAATCTAAAATTAACGATCAATACGACATATATGGCATGTTTCATACATATATTGATAGTTATAACAAACAAGGTTACTGGGTTGGAGCTAATCATAAATTCAATTTATATGATAATGGCGGTAAAATTAATTTAAACCTCAATGCCGGATATTTAAATGGTTCTGGGCATAAAAGTTTGCTTATATATCCGACATTAGAGGTTGGATATGGTAAGGCTTATATTGATATTGTGGGATTTCCATCATATGGCGATTATAATGGATTGGTTAGTGTAGGTTTAAGATTAAATATAAATTAAAAAAACCCGCCAAGGCGGGTTTGAATTTATAGTTATAATTATTATTTTATTATATGATTAGCAACCTATAACTTTTCTACCTATAATGTCAGCGTTTGTAGTGCCATTATTAGAACATGCTACATTCCATGATATGGTGGCACCATTTGCAGATGGAGTGTAAGTTATAGTTGAA
>RXKB01000026.1 GCA_003963225.1 Candidatus Babelota bacterium | reverse complement strand
AGCGAAGAATGAGATGCCGTTCATGTGACTCACCTAAAGCACATTGGGTAGAATCTTGGGAAGATTACTATTGTGATGAGTGTTTAGACTCTATCTATGAATCATTGGAAGTCTTTGAAGATGAGGAGGACTTCCTGAAGGAGTTATACTGGAATGACTAACGGTATTGCTGTAGGTCTAAGAGACCATACTAGAGACTATTGGCATAATGGGAGATGTTGTAGTGGGTATTCGTATGCTAAAGACGGAGATGTTTTAGGGCATATGTTTAGGAATTACTTAAGGATAAATCCTTATGGGATGAACGTTGTTTTAAAGAATACGCTCCCGACCAAAAGCTAGCAGTCCCAGAGAAACTTATATGGTGGTAAGATGAATAACGATACTGTCTATGTCTACAGTGGTTGCAGTTTTATTGGTATGATAAAGTATAGTTCTATTTGCTGTACTGGTAAAAGCACTAAGCTAACACCCAGTACTTATACATACTTCAATTGGAGTGGCTCTGCTCCAGATGACAGAAAACCTGTCGGACAAAGGTGTATACTAGAATGGTAAATGAAGGTATCTACTATAGCAGAATGCTTGACAGAGAGTTTATGTGGGCCTTTATGCACAAGGGAAAAGAATATCCAGCCCACTTTGCTCGTAGAACTATTACCACTGTCTCAACTATTTTTCTAACTAATGATCTTACAGATTATCTTTATGTAGATTCAGTTGAGAAATACCTAGTAATACCTAAGGATATTTTGGTATGGAAGGACCAGTAAAGACTCATGCTACCTGCCCCGAGTGTGGTAGCAAGGATGCTTTCTCTTGGTATGAGAAAGGCAAAGGATATTGTCATGGTGGATGCGGAGGTAAATGGATTGTGACTGAAGACTACATTGATCCTAAGAGAAAAGAACCTAGTGGATTCACCTATAATGACATTAGGGGATTGGACCCCAAGATTGCAGAGAGATTCGGTATTGTAATTCATACTGATGAGAAGGGTAAACCTTTCCGGTATGCTTTCAAATATCCTAACAACACAAAGTATCGAGGGTATCACGACAAGACATTCTGGTTTAAAGAGGCTGGTATCCGTATTCTAGACTTCTTTGGGCCTCCTGTTAATCCTGCCTCAAGTAAGAGGCTTTATATTACAGAAGGAGAGTTTGATGCTGCTTCATTATATCAGTCTATGGATTCCACTTGGCCAGTATTGTCTTTACCTTCCGCCTCTATTGGAGATGATTTTGTAAAGAAGCAATATGACTTCCTTAATTCATTCCAAGAGATTGTCTATGCAGGAGAGCTAGACAAGGCTGGTAAGAAGGCTGCTGATAGGCTCTATAAGGCTTTGCCTCATAAGTTCTATTACATTCCTCTGACTAAATGGAAGGATGCTAACGAAGCTATTCAAGCTGGTGATCAGGCGGAACTTAAGTGGACTGCCCTTAGACCTCAACGCTGGACTCCTGATAACTTCTTTTGTAGTGACAATCAGATTGAGGCTATTCTAAAGGAAGAGAATCCTTATGAGTATGTCCCTACTGGTATTGAAGAGCTTGATGCAAAGATCAGAGGTATTGTAAAGGGCGGGCTTACGTTCCTCATGGCCCCTCCCGGTAGTGGTAAGACAGAAATCTTTCGTAAGCTAGAGACTGACCTATTGCAGAACTCTACTGCCAAGGTTGGTCTTCTGCATATGGAGGAACAGAAGTCCACTACCTACCGTGCTATGGCCACCTATAAATTAGGTATCAACGTAAGGACCAAGGAAGATGCAGCAGAGAACAAGATCAGTGAGGAAGAAGTCATTAAGGCTGCTCAGGAGATTGCGCAGGGAGACCGCACTATTGTCTTTGAGATGAAGTCTGGTGACGATCCTATGGAGATTGTGAACTATGTTAGACTTGCTGCTAGCGTTTACGGCGCTAACTACGTCTTTGTCGATCACGTTCAACGTCTTGCCTATATGGGTGGTGTAGAAGGTGCTACGAATGTCTTGACTAAGGTTGCAAGTAATCTTGCGCAGATTGCCAAGGAACTGAACATCGGGGTCATCATGATTAGCCATATCAATGAGGATGGTCATACCAAATATGCCAAGTCTCTTGAGGAAGAAGCTATTATGCTTATCAAGATTGAGAGAGACAAGGAATCCACTGATGAGGAAATAAGTAACACCACCCAATTCTTTGTTACAAAGAACAGACCATTCAGTAAGCTTGGTTACGCTGGTGCAGTATATTATGATCCTAAGACCACTATTATTAGTGAGGCTAAGTTATGATTTTACTAGACCATACCACTACAGAAGGCCCTATAATTGGTTTTCAAAGATCAGATAAAAGGTATACATATCTTCATTGGAAGCCTAGGGATGGACTATATAGTGGGGCAGATTTCCATTGTATGATCGCTGATACATACACCAATATAGATGGTATTGGTCCTACTCTCCTAGTAGAATGGAGTGAAGAATCACCTCTATCTTATAAGGATTTATACGAATCATGAGATTGGTTTTTGCAGATATAGAAGCGGATGGACTTTACCCCACAAAGATTCACTTCATCAGAGTCAAGACCTTAGATGGATTTGTAAACACCTTCTTTGATATGTCTGTGTTCAAGATTTGGGTAGAGATATACAAGCCAGATAAATGGATATTCCATAATGGCTTAGGTTATGATGTCTGGCATATCAACAGGCTGGTAGGGCCACTGATTAATCCTAGGTCAGTGATTGATACCTTTGTTGTATCTAGGTTGGTGGCCTTTGAGAAGTTCAATACTCACTCTCTTGATGAGCTTGGAGAGTTCCTTGGTATCAAGAAGTTTAAGTATGATGGTCCTTGGGATGTCTGCACTCAAGAGATGATTGAGTATGGTGAGCAGGACGTAGAGGTATTAGAGGCCATCTTTAACCACTACAAGGAATACATCTGTTCTATTGATTGGGCTAAGGCTATGCGTGTAGAACATGATATGGCTATTGTGTGTTACGACATGAACCAGAATGGCTTTACCTTTGATAAGGAAGAAGGAGAGAAGCTTCTGGCATCTGTAGACTCAGAGATGAAAGCTTTGGAGGAATCCTTCCAGAAGGAATACCCACCTAAGTTGGTAGAGGTTAATCGTCTGAAGTATCGCACCAAGAAGGATGGTAGCTTGTACTCTACAGTTGAAGAAGCTATGTCTAAATATCCCCTAACCAGAGTAGAGGGTGATGAACTGATCTGCTTTGATTACCAAGCCTTCAATCCCGGTAGTCCTGTAGATCGTATTGATGTATTGTGGGATGCTGGTTGGAAACCTTGGATGAAGACCAAAGGACATAAGAAGTTCGAGAAGGAAAACAAATGAGTAAGCAAAGCATTCTATTCTACTCTTCAAAAGTAAGAAGAGAGTATTTTCTATTGTTTAAAAAGAGTCTAGGATGTGTTACTGGTTTACATTTTGATTCCCAATTCCATTGGACAACCAGACATAGTTGGACAAGAGAGGTATTAGAAAAAAAATACGGTTGGACAACTATCGCAGGACATGGATTGGTGGCTTGGGATGACAAATAAGAAGGACAAGGATCATTACGATAAGTATGGTTGGATGGTGAATGAGGAAAACCTTCAGACCTTGCCTAAGACTGCTCCTCAGGCTGCTAAAGACCTAGTTAAATGGCTTACTCTAGAAGGTCGTAGGAAGAGTCTTACAGAGTGGCTAGGTTGCGTAGCAGAGGATGGTAAGATTCATGGTAAGTATTGGCCTATTGGTGCTTGGACACACCGTATGAGCCATTCCTCTCCTAACTCAGCTAACATTGCAGCACCATTTGCAGGCACTCCTAGCACTCCTGTAGAAGAAATCAAGGATAGGTATGATGGTCCTATGCGTAACCTCTGGAAAGCATCTGATGGTGCTTGGCTAGTAGGGACTGACGCTGAAGGTATCCAGCTTAGACTATTGGCTCATTACATGAAGTCTAAGGAGTATGTAGAGGCTATTTGCTCTGGCGACAAGTCTCTAGGAACAGACATTCACAACATGAACAAGAAGGCTCTAGGGCCTATCTGCAAGACTAGGGACGATGCCAAGACATTCATCTATGCCTTCCTTCTTGGTGCCTCTATTCCAAAAGTAGCAGAGATTCTTAAATGCTCTAACAAGGAAGCTTCTCAGGCTGTCAATAACTTCCTTGCTGCTCTACCGGGACTCAAAAAGCTTAAAGACTGGACTATCCCTAATGATGCCAGACGTGGCTACTTCATTGGTCTGGATGGTAGAAGGGTTAGCTGTAGTTCTGAGCATCATATGCTGGCTGGCTATCTTCAGAATGGTGAGGCAGTAATCATGAAACACGCTAACATCCTCTGGCGAACCAGAGCAAAGACAGAAGGTATTCCGTTCAAGCAGGTAAACTTTGTGCATGATGAGTGGCAGACAGAAGTATACGGCACCAAGGAACAAGCAGAGAGACTTGGTGAGATTCAGAGACAATCCCTAGAAGACATTGGTAGAAAACTAAGTGTCTTCTGTCCTTTGGCTGGTAACACTAAGATAGGCAAGACATGGCTCCAAACCCACTAGGTATTTTCATTACTAAGACATTTCCATTTGTAGTATTCGACAAACCAAAAGGATTGAACTTTCTTGATGAGTGTAGCCTGTACAAGACACCAGTAGAAATGTATCCAATGATTGGACCTAAAGTAATTGTAGAATGGAGTGAAGAATGATTAAAGCTTTAACAAGATATGACTATACAAAGAAGGCTCTTGTTGTCTCTGGTAGGATCGCGGCTAAAAGTAGACTTAAGACTAGGTGGTATACTTTAAATTCCACTCAGTTTGGATGGTTTTGGGATAATCCTTTAGAACCATTATTAGCCCCTACCTGCCTCAGTGCATGGAGTAAGTAATGGAAGGCATTAGTCTAGGTCGTTCTGAAGATAGTGAAGGTAAACTAAACCCATACGACTGGAAAGGAAACATTGCCTTAGTGAAAAGATGGAATGGTGGTTACTCCATTGCGGAGCTATGGGAAGAGACTACCTACGTATGGAATAGCGATGCGGCTTTCTTGGATGAAGAAATCCTCATCGGAGGTAAGTGTCTGATTATGTGGTAAACTTTTTACTTGACTTTAGGAAGGAAATCTGTCAAGATGTACAGATTAGAAGAGAACCAAGAGGCATACTTCCTAGTAGGTAACTCTTGGCTACATGAATGCTACTATGACTTTTATATTTCATTTAAAGAAGGACTAAACTATGGCTACCAAGAAGCATAAGGTTACTGGCACCTCTATGTGGGCTAAAGTGTTTGAGCATAATGCTGAGCTTAAGGACTGGCAAGGGAATCCTCATCCCTTTGGTAAACAGTTCAAGATTGATGTTATTCTAGACAAGGAGAACAAGGCTGTTTACAAGGCTTCAGGCACCAGCGGTAAGGGTAAGTTTGATGATGATGGGAACTTTTTAGCGACCTTTAAAAGAAAAGAAAAGGAACGTTTCGATTGGGCGGGCGGCCCCCCAAAAGTTATTAATGAAGATGGTACTCCATTTACAGGCTCTATTATTCCCAATGGTTCAATCGTAGAGGTTGAGTTTACCGTGTACACAACGTCCATGTCGCCCGGAACGCGTCTTGAACAAGTTAGAATTTTAGAACTAGTTAAACTAGAAGAAAAGGAAGAAGCAAAGCCAAGTATTGAGTCTTCTAAAACTACAGTAAACACGGATATACCATTTTGACAAAACCTTATTCTAAAACTAAAGAGTACAGACAAGCCTATCACATTAAAACAAAACTTAAGGCATCCGAAAGGATGAGAAAGAATTACGAAAATAATAAAGAAAAGTATATCCTCAGAGGAATTAAATCTAGAGCAAAGCGTCTAGGTGTAGCTTTTGATCTGGACCTTGAGGACATACAAGGAACCAAGGTTTGTCCTGTACTGGGTATTGAGTTGGAAAGGGGTGGGTTGTTTACGAAAGACAACTCCCCTTCTGTGGACCGAATTGATCCAACAAAAGGCTATACCAAAGATAACATTCAGATTATATCTGATAAAGCAAATAGGATGAAGAACAACGCTTCACCGGATGAATTAAGAAAGTTCGCAGAATGGATTCAAAAAACATTTCCACATTAGTAGATGATATCAGAGATGTTATCACTAAAAAGGGCGGTTGGGATTCGACTGTCTCTGAGTTCTTTAGAGGCGCAGTAGGAGATGCTATGGATAGACGCTTCACAAAAGAAGAGGAAGAACGAAAACCAACCCTAAGAATGAGTAATATTGGCACCCCATGTAAAAGAAAGCTATGGTATTATCTTAATACAGAACTAAGGACTACAGACCTACCAGCAGGTACTCTACTAAAATTTGCATATGGAGATTTGATCGAAGGATTGCTTCTGTCTCTGGCTAAAGCGGCAGGTCATACTGTAGAAGGAGAACAAGACGAGATTGTAGTAGATGGGATTGTGGGTCACCGTGATGCTGTTATTGATGGTGTTACTATTGATGTAAAGAGTGCTTCTACTCCTAGCTTCAAGAAGTTTGAGAAGAATGAACTAAGGGTAGACGACCCCTTTGGATACATCCAGCAGCTTACTGGTTATGTCTATGGTGGTAAGGACGATCCTCTGGTTACAGACAAGAAGGGTGGAGCCTTTCTGGTTATGGATAAGACACTAGGCCATATCCATCTAGACTATTATGATCTTACTCCTGAGCTTAGTCTACTCCCTTCTCGTCTTGTAGCTACCAAGATGATGTCTACCATGAAGACAGAACCTTATAGGGAATGGGAACCAGTGCCAGACGGTAAGAGTGGTAACATGAAGCTGCCTTCTGCTTGTTCATATTGTGACTATAAGTGGAACTGCTGGCCCGGTCTTAGAGGTTTTGCCTATTCTAACGGTCCTACCTATCTTACCAGAGTAGCTAAACTTCCTGCTGTTCCAGAGTTTAAGGAGAGGTAAATGAAAGCCTCTAGTGCAAAACAAAAAGGTAGAAAGCTACAGCAGGATGTCAAAGACAAGATTCTTAAGGCATTTCCTACGCTGGAAGAAGATGATGTAAAATCGACAAGTATGGGAGCGCCGGGGGAAGATGTGCAACTCAGTCCTGCTGCTAGAAGGTTGTTTCCGTATAGCGTAGAATGCAAGAGCAGGACTTCTATTGCTGTCTATGCTTGGTATCAACAGGCTAAGGCAAATGCACCTAAAGGCTCTACACCCCTGCTGGTGATCAAGCAGAACCATAGTAAACCACTTGTCCTAGTTGATCTGGACACATTCATGGGGTTAGTCAAATGATCGAACCATACGAAGTCCCATACCCATTCATTGTCAGACGATCAGGTAAGATTCAAAGCTGTAGGAGACTAAGACCTCAATCATTTAATTACAATGTGTCTAAAGATGGTTTTACAATTATTCCATACGAAGATGAGGAAGGATGTCTTATAGTTAATCTCTATCAATCTAAACCACATAGACAATACGTCCATAGACTTGTAGCAGAGAAGTTCATCCCTAATCCTAATGGCTATGAGCATGTGATGTTTAAAGATGGCAACGTAAAGAACTGTAGCGCAGATAACTTGGAATGGTGTCCATGAGTAAAACACATTTGGTTATTCCCGATAGCCACGCCCACGCCGACTACAAGAATGACAGATTTGATTATATCGGAAAACTTATCTTAGACCTTAAACCCGATGTCTTGGTTAACATTGGTGATACCGCTGATATGCCTAGCCTCAGTGCCTATGACAAAGGCAAAGCTAGCTTCCATGGTAGAAACTATGAGAAGGATATCAATGCTCACCTAGACGCTCAGGAGCGTATGTGGGGGCCTATCACCAAGGCAAAGAAGAAGAAGCCCTATAGCGTTATTCTAGAGGGTAACCATGAACACCGTATCAAGAAGGTGTTGGACTATGAGCCTCACTTGGAAGGTATTCGGTATGGCATCAGCTTCAATGACCTTGACTTCAAACGATACTATTCTGATATTGTCGAATATGATGGCGGTAACCCCGGAGTCATCAATGTAGACGGGATTTCTTACGCCCATTACTTTGTTAGCGGAATCTCAGGAAGACCTCTCCAATCAATTCACCACGCCCAAGCCCTAACTGCTAAGAGGTTCAACTCAAGCACTTGTGGTCACAGCCACCTGTTTGACTACCACATTGCTAAAGACTCTTCTGGCACTGTGAAGCAGGCTCTAGTGTGCGGTGTTTATCAGGATTACGTTAGCCCGTGGGCTGGGAAGTCTATCTGCAATCTTTGGACTAGTGGTGTGGTGGTAAAAAGAAACGTTGGGGATGGACACTACGATCTACAGCACATCAGTATAGAAGCGTTAAAGAAGGAATACTCGTAAATGAGTAAACCAGTTTCAGAACTTACATCAGAACAGCTAGAAAATAAAAGACGCACAGCCCGAGAGTATTACCATAAAAATAAGGATCGTATGAAGGATTATAGTAGAAAATACAGAACTGAAAATAAAGAAGCTATAAAACTTAGAAACCAAAAATACGTAAAGAACAACTATTCTCTGTGGTGTATTAAGGCTAGGGCTAAGAGGCTTGGAGTAGCTTTTGATTTAGAATTAGAAGACATCAAAGCTCCAGAAATCTGCCCAATTCTAGGCATTAAATTACGGGTTAACATTGGTGGCGCACCGGGACCTGACAGTCCTTCTGTAGATAGACTAGACCCCACTAAAGGTTATACTAAGGATAATATTCAAGTAATAAGTAATAAAGCAAATACTATGAAGCATAACGCCTCCTCAGAGGAGCTTCTTAAATTCGCCAAGTGGGTGAATAAAACCTACATGGAGAAATCATGACCAAACGAATTGTAGTATCTCAAGAAGCTATAGAAAATTTATGTGAAGACTATGGACTAGAGACTATTCTAGAGATGAATGGTATTGAACCACATATAGTTATTGACTTACTCATTAATGAAGGATTGATTGACCTTGATGAATTTTCTTGGGAAACAGAAGACGAAGATTAATACTGTTGAAGCTATTGAGTATAACGGCCATCTGTATCGTTCTATAGAAGAACTACAAGATAGAAAGGCTGGACATATTATTTTTGAAGGATATAGCAGAGGTTTTTGGGCCTCTAACCCTAGAAAAGTTTATGAAAAGTTGAAGGAGATTTACGAGAATGATTAAAGAACATGACCTCGTGCCCGGAATGGAATACTATGGTGATGACCATTATGATGTGCAGATGAAAGACTTTGAGGAGGTTAGTCAGTATACCTTCTTTGACGCTTACCAAGACTTTACTGATGATACCGCTATCTATCCTGAGGATCGTGGTCTAGAGTATACTGCCCTTGGCCTAGCCTCTGAAGCAGGAGAGTTTGCTGGTAAGGTCAAGAAGATGATTCGTGATGGCACCTACAATAGTGATGCTATGGTGGCAGAGCTTGGTGATGTGCTGTGGTATGTAGCTAGAGCAGCAGCAGAGCTTGATGTTCATCTTAGTGATGTGGCTCAAGAGAATGTAGAGAAGCTTAAGTCTCGTAAGGATCGTAACGTACTTTCTGGAGAAGGAGATAATCGGTGAAATACTCTGAGGCTGATATCGAAGAATTTTTAGAAGTATGTGAAGAACTTAGAATGGAGGCGTGGGGTTATGACAGACTTTTCGATTCTACATTCCATAGAGACGTATTTTATAAACTAGATGAAGCTATGAGAAAACTAAGAGGAGAGAACAATGACCGTTAAGGAACTAATTGACCTACTGATGGGGTTTCCGGAAGACGAGCCTGTGTATGTCCCAGACTTCAGTTCTAATGACAACAATCCAGTAACTAATCTAATCCTAACTGGTGCAGGAGTTTTAATTGACTACTAAAAACTATGGTCCAACTCTCCCAATCTCGGAAGAGATTCATGCAATGAAATATCGAAGTAAGGGAGAAAGCTTCAAGGAGGCAATGATTCGTGTTGCAGATGCTCTTAAGGATAATGAAGAACATTATCTACAGCTTAAGGAAATCCTGCTCAATCAGAGGTTTCTCCCTGCTGGTCGTGTACAAGCAGCTATTGGCGCACCTCGTGAAGTGACTGCTTACAACTGCTTTGTCAGTGGAACTCTTGAAGATTCCATGGACAGCATTATGGAAAAGGCTGCCGAAGCAGCCCAAACAATGAGACTTGGTGGAGGTATTGGTTATGATTTTAGTTCACTACGACCAAGAGGAGACCATATTGCAAGTCTCGACAGTCGTAGCTCCGGGCCTATTAGCTTCATGGGAATCTTCGACGCCATTTGCAAGACGATTGCATCTGCTGGCCATCGGAGAGGAGCACAGATGGGGGTGCTACGGGTTGATCATCCCGACATCGAAGAGTTCATCAAAGCCAAAAACAACTCTACTACCCTAACTCAGTTCAACGTCTCAGTCGGTATTACTGATGAGTTCATGGACGCAGTAATCAACGACAAGATGTTTGATCTGAAGTTTGAAGGTAGACGCTACAAGACTGTCAGGGCTAGATACCTTTGGGATGAAATCCTTCGTAGCACATGGGATTGGGCTGAACCCGGTGTTCTCTTTATTGACACCATCAACAAGAAGAACAACCTTTGGTATTGTGAGACTATCGCTGCTACTAACCCCTGCGGTGAGCAACC
This sequence comes from Candidatus Babelota bacterium, assembly GCA_003963225.1. Classification (GTDB taxonomy): domain Bacteria; phylum Babelota; class Babeliae; order Babelales; family Vermiphilaceae; genus AWTP1-30. The sequence continues at coordinate 38,266 of RXKB01000026.1, read as the reverse complement.
ACTACCACCCTACGGAGCTTGCCTTCTCGGTAGCTTTAACTTGGTTAAGTATACAAAAGAAAAGTTTATCACCTCTTCTACTCTTGTAGATGGTAAAGTTTTGGGTAGTACAGAAAGTACTTATTTGTTTGACTACGAAGCTCTGAGGCACGACATCGCCCCTGTAGTAAGAGCTATGGATAACGTCATTGATCGTACTGTCTATCCACTAGAAGAGCAGCGCCTAGAGGCTCAGAGCAAGCGTAGGATGGGCCTAGGGGTTACTGGTGTAGCTAACGCTGGTGAAGCTCTAGGCTACGAATACGGTTCTCCTGAGTTCCTAGAGTGGCTTGAAGAGGTTATGACAGTGATCAGAGATACTTGCTATCAATCGTCAATCAGTCTTGCTTTGGAGAAGGGTCCATTCCCTCTATTCATGGCAGACAAATATTTGGAGTCTAACTTTGCAAAATCCCTACCTGAAACCATTAGGCGTGACATTCATAACTATGGTATTCGCAACTCCCATCTACTCTCTGTGGCCCCCACTGGCACTATTAGTCTTAGTGCTGATAACGTTTCTAGCGGGATTGAGCCTGTCTTTTCGCATTCATATGAGCGGACAATCCAGACATTTGAAGGACCAAAGGTTGAGAAAGTTGAAGACTACGGATACAGAGTCTTTGGAGTAGCAGGTAAGACTGCTAATGAGTTGTCTGTCTTTGACCATGTTAAGGTGCTGAATACTGCCTCTAGATTTGTGGATAGTGCTTGCTCCAAGACTTGTAACGTTGGTGATGATGTTACTTGGGATCAGTTCAAGGATGTCTACATGCAGGCTTACCTTGGTGGAGCTTCTGGTTGCACTACCTTCAGAGCATCTGGTAAACGCTATGGTATCCTTAATGCTGCTGCTGTAGAGGATATAGCAGAGGAGCCAAAGGAAGAAGAAGACACTGAGTTTATTGAGGAAGGCGGAGCTTGCTATTTTGACCCCGCTACCGGACTGAGGACTTGTGAATGAATAAAACCTACAGCCCACCAACAAATGGTGTAACAAAAATTAATTTTCTAGACCCACAAAGAATTACCGACAGACTCTTTGGTGGCCCACACTTTAAAGAGTTTTTAAAAATTGATGGAACAGAACGTGTCATAGACCCACAGACCGGGGATGTATACCTTATGTCAACCATCAATTTAGGTTGGGAAGAATCTTTTAACGTCTACCCGATACTTTGTGGTCCGGGCAGAAAGTTAAGCCTTGAGTCTACTACTTATTAATATAAATCCCGAACAAAGCACTCCAGTAGAATCATTTGGGGATCGAAAAAGGGTTAGTAGTAGACTAGTTGATAAGTAACCCTGAGCCTTAGGGCAATACCCATTTAGATCGTCTTTAACAACTAGACCGAAAGGTTCCCCAAATGGCTTACAGAGATAAACAAAAACAAAAAGACTATATGAAGGCTTACCGTAAGAAAAGATATCCCTACAGAAACGAATGTATTACTTTTGATGATTTTATCAATAAGAGGTTAAAGGACAATGCCACGTTGGAAGAACTAAAGAAAATTGTAAATTATCTGGAGAGCCTAGATGGAAGTAAAACTAATTGAAACTATGGGTTCAGACCTAACGGTAGTTAATGCCGCGAGAGTCTCCTTTAACAAAGAGTCACATCTTGTTGATGGGGAACTTCTAGAGAAAGACGTGAAGCTAATTAATTATCTTGCTGAGCACCAACACTACTCACCTTTTGGTCATTGCTTCGCAACATTCAGAATCAAGGCGCCTATTTTTGTGGCAAGACAACTTCAAAAACACGCATACCTTAGAATGAATGAAGTCTCTAGACGCTATGTAGACGATACTCCAGAGTTCTACAAACCAGACACATGGAGGGGTAGAGCTAAAGATAAGAAGCAAGGCTCTGAAGGTGAAGTTGAAGTATGGCATTTTAGGCAAGACAAGTATTATGAAGACTGCGTAGACGAATACAAATACTTATTATCTTGTGATGTAGCCCCTGAGATGGCTAGAATGGTGCTACCTCAATCAATGTATACCGAATGGTATTGGTCAGGTAGTCTGGATGCTTTCGCTAACATGTGTAAGCTACGCTGTAAGCCAGATACACAAGAAGAGACCAGACTTATCGCTAATCAGATCAGTGAACAGATGGAAGAGAAGTTCCCTGTAAGTTGGAGAGCATTAGTAAATGTATGACGACTACTATCAGCAACCAATACCCGTTCTTGTTGAAGAACAGAACCGTAGACACTCGCTTGTGCTTAAGTCAAATGGAGAACCTTATGAGCTTGAAAAAAGAAAAGAACCAATCGGATTCCTCCTTAAACCCTCTAAGTGAGCAGGTTGGTGGCTCACACTACAAAACCATGAAGATTCAGCCGGTAGAGTTTATCATGGAGAATGATCTTGGCTTCTGTGAGGGCAACGCCGTGAAGTATTTATGTCGTTATAAGCAGAAGGGTGGGCTACAAGACTTACACAAGGCTAAACATTATATTGAAATTTTAATAGAAATGATGGAGAAATGGGAAGCAGAACCGCAGAATACCACAGGCAAGGACGAATAGATTTTCCTAAAAAATACCAAGCTAGAGACAAGGCTAAGTATTTAAAGAGGGGAGAGGAACAGAGAGCTAGACAAAAGGAGCTTCGTAGCCTAGACCCAGTTAGTTATATCTATAAACAAATTAAATCTAGGGCTAAGAGGCTGCTGAGGCTACAATTGTAAGGAACAGTAACAACATCTCTCAACAAGGTCTGGCCGTTCCTGAAGTAGATTACCAGTGTATCTCTTGGAGTAAAACATAAAGAAGCTAAGGGGATTGCCTTTCGGTAGTCCCCTTTCTTTCTAGGTATCTTAGGACACACGCCAAGCTACAGTTCCACCGGTCTTACGGTAAAGATCACCAACAGCTACATTCGCAGCAGCAGCGGCAGTATCGTCAGCATATGGGCCGGGGACAGCAACTGCAACACCGTAGCTAGTCCCATAACTTACTGTGGTAATTGTACTACCTCTAGCAGTATTCTCCGCAGAAATAGCGTCTCTAATTACCTGAGGTACAGGAGTGGTGCTTGTAAACGTTAAAGTCAACATTCCAGTTGGAAGGTCAGCAGCCACGAAACGATCAAAGCGAATTAATGGAGAACCATTGATACGGAAGGTAGTCATACTTCTGGGCCAATTAGCTGGATTTACAGAGTGCATTAGGCCAGCATGACCAGCAAGAAACAGACTTGCAAGATTGGCAGATGGAGCAATTTGGAAAGACCTGAGTGTTCCCTCTCCCGCCGATTTATTGATTGAGATACCCGGAGGTTCATCTCTCATAGCATCAGCAGGATACCAAATTACCAATCTAGACGGACTAGAGCCGGTCAGAGTTAGCACAGAGTTCCCACTACCGGAGCCAGTTGAAACAACTTCACTTCTAGTTCCATCAAGCTCAAATACCACAGGAACATCAGTATGTGGGGTCGGGACAGTTACAGGTTGATTGTAGGTATTAGAAGGATCAAAGGTCATGTCGATCAATCTGGCATAGAGCTTACCTTTCCAGATCATTGACCCTGTTGCGTCAGAGGCTTCATACTGAGCCTGAGGTGCGGTTCCGATAGCTCGACGTAAAAAGATGTCAGCCATACGGTTGCCCATCTCCTGAAGACTTGCACCAGAATAGTGGACAATCTGCCCAACATCAGAACCAGTGGTAGTTAAATCTCTGCCGGTAGCAACCGCAAGTCTTGGCCACGCACCACCACCAGCGAGTTTAGCCCACTCCTCATTAACCTGATAGGCAGTCCCACCAGAGGCTTGTGGCAGACATTCACCTACGATAACCTGCATATTTGGTTCAGCCCAACTGGCTGAATACATGCCAGACAGAAGAGCAGGATAGCGGTTATTAGATAAAGTATAGAGTGGAGAAAGAGCGTACTCTGCCTCACCCTGTTGCCACAATACCAGATCAACAGTAGACTTACCCCAACATGGAACAGAAGCCGCAGTCATGGCATCTGAGATTTCGTCATTCAGTCCAGTCCAGTTAGTTCCTGCAACGTTACTGTTACCAGAATACGGAGGAAGCCACGTCCCGATAGCCGATCCAGCTACAGAGTGCAGGATAATCAGAACAGGCCTATTTAGCTCTGCACTGATTTTGTGTGCAGCATGGAAGGCTGTATTGTTTGGTGTGCCAACATCGGTTCGGAATGGTGCTGCACCAAGAGTTGCCTCAACAATATCAGAACCGTCCCATGCCCAGACATTACCAGTAGCCTCACCAGTCTTGCCACCTGTAGTGGCATTAGCATTACCTAGAGAGTTAGACTGTCCTGCCGCTACCATTATAATCCAATCAGGTGATAACCACGTTCCATCTTGTTCAAACTTCAAGCCAGAATGGATTGGTTCAGAAGGTCTGGCACTCCAATTGCTGACATCTGATAAGGAAGAAGCCGCAGCCATGGCCAAAGCGGCATGACCCTGAGCAGCCTCAGCAGCGTTCTCAGTAGACTCGATAGCCTCAGCCAGTGCTGCGACACTAGACAATGCTGCCGCATTTAAAGTCTCACCACCGATGGTAGCTTCATTGACATTAAGGGACTGACCGTAGTAAGTTCCAACGTTAATAATATCGTTAGAGTCTAAATCTAGGTCAGCATTAAGAGCATTAGGAGTGCTACCATCAAGAGACAAGGTATTGTCAAATGCCTCTTGGATAGCATCCCAATTCTCATTGATTGCATTGATAGCACTAGAGTTGGTTAGGGAGTTCAGATCAGTTAGTGTAGGGCGTTTAGTCATTTTATTCTCCTATTAAGATTGAAGATCAGAAAGTCTAGCAACTACTGCTGTGATTTCGTCTGCCGTCATTGCCCCCACGATCACTTCGGCCCCGTGCAGATGACCCGAGAAGGGCAGAGTGCCAGCCGCCCGGCCACCCAGACGAAGGGCAGTATTGGCCAGCGCAATTATGTGAGCGATCCTCTCTGGATCATTACCCAGTTTGTTCCGTCAAACACAAACTCTGCCCATTCACCCGGGGATAGAGTAGTCAATGTGGTGCTGCTACTCACGTCATTAAGCGTCAAATCCCCAGATACGCCCGTGCGCGTTATCTTCCACAGCATACCGCTCACCGCCCCCGCAGCAGACATACTCCATGTTCTTGTGGCCGCCATCGTTCCCGTAGACACAAGGACAGGGCCTTTATCTAGGTAGGTAATTGATTGGTTCGTTACAGCAGCATTAATCACCGCCGGGCTATTCGATTTGTAGATTTTCCCAGACCCAAAGGTTGTAATGTTATCGGAGGTTCCGGTGACATAGCCGATCTTAAAGGTAGGGTTGGCATTACTGGTGATAGCATTTGTGCCAGTAGCGCCGCTCGCCTTGTTTGCCACGAGATCGTCAACAGACATCACAGCCCCAGAGCCGCTGACAGAAATACCTGATCTTCCGGTTGGTATGCCGCTGATCTCTGTTTTCCCGACCAACCGCAATCTCATATTTGTGGCAGTAGCCGTGCAGTTGATCACGTGGGAATCTGACTCAGTATCACCTGCACTGGCCGCGTGAAACTCGCATGACCCGGACACATCAATGCTGACATTATCAGCCCGCACTCGCATGGCATTTCTCTCGCCCTGCATGACGCATCCGTTTAGAACAACAGTGGCTCCTTGCGCGTTAATATCCAGCCCGAAATCGGCTGCAATATCTCTATGGACTACGTTGTTGAAGGTTACTCTACCGATGCCGTTGTTTATGTCACTCAGGATGCTTGAGCCGATTTCCACTTTCGACGCCGGAGACAAACTACCATACGCGACAATGTTTGATGCCACAATGCCGTCGATCTGTTTTGGAATTGTCCCATCGCCCTCTGTGTTTTCAACAACGATTACACGGTTTGTCCCCAGACCCGTCACACCGATCCACCCACTGTCCTTGATAACGCCGGGGAAAGAGTTTGTTCCTCCCTGACTTGTTGCAATGGCAGCAACAAGCATTTTGGCACTCGATGAAATAACCTGTCCGCCGATCTGCCAACAATTAATAATCGACTGGCCATACCTTTTTGCCGTGGATACCCCTGATACCGGAACCAGTTGCATACCACCATCATCGCCGCCACGAGTCAGGATTCCAATAGCCAAGCCATCCTTGCCGCCCAGACACCGAAGCGGTCCCGTGCCTGTGCTGTTTGACGTGGTGTAGAACTCACTGTGAAGAATGCGGAATCTGTCGCCGCCGAATGACATCCCTTGACCAGAATAAAAATTCAGCACCCTTACCCGATCTATGACGACATCAGCACCCCACCACGCCAACCCCACGCCCGTCATATCAGGACTCAATGTGTCGAATACGAGGTTCGACAACCTCATTCGGTCGGTATCCACGTTGAAATCTGAGCGGCTGAGAGTGGCTGATCCTGTGCCTGTGGCCGCATAGGCTCTGATGAATCTTGTCTTACCGTTTCCAACCATATGAAGATCGCTGACGGGTCGAATTGGACTATTGCATCTGATGTCAATCCCATGATGATCAATAATCATCAGACCTTCTGCAGCAATATCTGGGATGGCACTATTCAGTATCGCAGCGCCGTCATTTCCAGATGTATAGTTGGTCCCCAGGATCATCTTCATCGGGACGCCGCCCGATTTCAGCGCCGATTGCGCGGTCACGATGGCTGGGGCCGCCGGGGCCTGCAGCGGCACAAGCGGGGCGTTGGGGCGGTAGTCTGCCATCAAGAGCGTGGCGCTGGACCCGTCACGGCGATAGAGAGACAGGGCGCTGTCAGCGGCAACAACAAAGGTCTGATTCTCTCCAACAGCAAGAACACCTGCCTCAGTGGTAGTAACCAAAGCGTCAACATCGCCTTGGGCGGCTCTAGCATAACCTTGGGCATTCTCAGCAGAAGTTTCAGCAGTTTCTATAGCCTCAGTCAGCGCAGCTACATTAAGCACTTCACCACCAACCACAGCCTCATCTACGTTAATAGACTGACCATAGTAGGTTCCAGCATTAATGACATCATTGGAGTTCATGTCCAAGTCAGCAAGCATGGTATTGGGAGTAGAACCATCCCTCGACAAAGTGTTATCGAATGCCTCTCCAATTCTCTGCCAGTTTTGATTAAGAGCATTGACATTGGAATAGTTAGTTGATGAGGTGATGAGTGTAGGTCTTTTAGCCATAGATTTTCCTTTATTATGCCGACAACTCTGTAAAGATAGCTGTGCGCTCAGTGCTGGTAGGAATAGCGGATGTTCCCGACGCGACGATGCAGCGGCTCAGCCGCCCGTCGAGATGGTCAGCGGCGCTGCTCGCAAGATTTGCCATCAACCGTGCCCGCAGGCTGTCTGTCGCAGAGGCTGCGCCGGTAGAGGCAAGGCTTGCGCTCAGGACTTCCGGCCCATCGACATAGCCCTTGATCGCGCCCGTGCCGCCGGCGGCATAATCGACGGTGACGATCAGGCTGTGCGTGGTCGCTGCGGAAAAGACTACGGCTCCGCTCGCAGCGACCGTTGTCGAGTCCGCATCCCCGCGCCGCACCTGCACCGAGAGGTTGCCGATGGCGTTTAGTCCGATAATGAGGCGCGGGGTCGCCGCGCTGCCGCCGGTCGAGAACGACAGAAACCGCTGCACCGCGCCGATGGCATCCACACGCAGCCGCATAATCACGCAGGCCTGCGAGGCGGTGTGAAGAAGGCCCAAGGTAGAGCCAGAACCATCCAGACTATCTCCACCATCGGCATCCAGATAGCTAGTCTGCCAAGTGGGTCTAGCAGTATCAGTGGCTTGCGTCCAGAGCATGTCTGAGGCACTACCAATCTGAGCAGTTGAACGCCCAATAGTTTGTCCAGCAGCAGTTACAGGAGTTGAGGTATCGTCAGTTTGCCAGAGATACGAGAGAGCAGGTCGCCAGTCAGCATACTTAGATTGTCTCAACAGATACGAACTAATTGTGGGCCTAAGGAATGTTGCCATCATGTCTGCCAATGAACCAGAGTAACCTAAAGACCTAAGGTAAGCAAACTGCCTATCATTCAGAGACCCTGTAAAGCCAAGGCTGCCTAACTGCGCATACTCATAGTCTACTGTGGTATTAGGGTAGATTCTCATTTCTTACCTGCGTTTTTATTTCTAGCGAAGCTTCTATTACTTGATTTACTAGTGACTCTAAGGTTACCTTTAGAGTTATCTTTGGCATTACCATTCTTATGGTCAACGTCTTTCACGTCACCCTTACGAACCTTACCAGCCTTCTCCATTTCACTTCTAGCAGCATTTCTAGAAGCACGTTTCTTCTTCTGCTCTGGTGAGGAGTGGTAGTTCTTGTATTCCATTTTGTAATTTCTTTTGTAATTAGGACTACTTGGCAACTCTCTTCTCCCTATTAAAATCTGCTACTGCTGTGCATATTGCTATAAAATCAGATATTGAGGTATCTACTCTGAAACTATTTATACTTTTACAAACTAGCTGGATATTGTCTTTTGTATACGGACCGCCAGCAAGGATTCTATCTACAGAAGCATTAAATGGAAATCTAACACCTTTCTCTAAATTACAGGTAAGGGGTATCCCGCTTAGAGCGCAACGGTAGTTTTGTTCCTCTAGTTTTTCAAGCAGTACTTCTCTAGTTAGTAGATTTCTTTTCTTACCACCAGCAGCCAATAGTCTCGATAAGTATCTATCCCAATTTCCAGAAATAAGTTTATATTGAGACTCTGTAGTCACATCTCTATTAATGTATTTCCACCGACCCTTACACGACTCTGAGCAAAATCTATTGTGGTAAGTTCTTTTGATGAACTCTTTAGAACACACAGCACAACTAGCAGTCTCGTAGTCTCTTACATAGTTCTTGCTAGACGGCATTATCGGCACCCATACGCTGCTCTGTATTTTTCATTGAAGTTGTCTACCTCGATAATGGTTTGGTCAGTATCATTGACAGACACAGTGGGAAGTTCTTTGCAGAGATTAATCCTGTCCGTCCCTGAGGTCGCCACGCATCCTGAGACGCTTAATAGACTCATCACGAGTATTGTTGACTTTGACATTCTGAATCCTTTCCGCTCTCTTTATCTCTGCTTCCAGAGTTTTGTTTTCTTTCTTCACAAGTCTCAAATATGTCAGAAGCAGCTTGACGACGATCACTAACACACCAAAGGCACCAGCCACAAGGAGCCACGTCTGAGATAAGGCAAGGGTGATCCATTTACTTAGTATCTTTAGCAATGTGTTCCTCCACAAGTCTCAAGGCTCGTCTAAGGATTACAGTAGCTAGCATATAGTACGGAAGGTATTCTACGGGAATGATCGCCATCAGTTCACTAAGTTCCAAGATAGGGACAATAAACATTAACGTATCTAATAGCCAGTTGACTAGTTTCATCTTCATCTAAGCTTCTCCTCTAACTGCTCAATCTTTTCCTGTAGAACTGCAATATCAATAGTCAACTGCTGTGTGGTGTAGATATTCCAACCAAGAAGTCCTATAACAGCCCCAACCATCATCTTGTTGATAATGTCATCACGCATCATATCAGACATCACTTGAACCCCGCAGCTTTCAGAGCGTTGTAGAACTGCTCAAAGTAAACAGCGATAGTAAGGGCCTTGTCCTGAACATTTACAAGTCTTCTGGCTTGAATAGCCTCTTCTCTGGATAGAGTATCGTCTTCTCCTTCGTAGAAATCAATACCTTTACCTTGACCATTCCACCTACCATCCATAATACCTCTAATAAGAACTCTAGCAGAGATTTCAGGATCAAGCATCTTGTCTGGATACCTCTCCAAGTCCACACCAGCATCCTTTGAGGCATTCCTGTAGTTATGTTGCCAAGTAAGCTGGACATGACCTCTACCGTAATAGACATGACCATAGGGGCCAACAGGCTTGGAGTATTTGGCTACGGCACTGTCAGGACCACGCTTCTCAGCAAGCTTGGCTACAGCATTCCTAGCACCTTTATCTGTCTTGGCAAAACCTTCCCTTACCGGAGACATTCTTTTACCTGTCTCATGGTAGGCAGTAGCCAGAGCATAGGCTAGGGTATCAATATCTCCATCACCTACTTCCCTGAAAGCTTTAATGATACCATTGATACCATTAACTTGCTCTTGAGTATAACTACCAAAGAATGGTCTAAGGATATCAAAGAATCTCTTCTCATTAAAAGTAGACTTGACAACCTTGTCTACAGCATCAGTGCTTTTTACCTTCCAGTTCATGCCTTCTCTCCGATACGAACCAGAGCCTCAACCAGAGCCTTGATTGACGGGTCCATAGGTTTATTAAGAACCTCTCTAGCCATGGCAATGGCTTCCTCTGGGGCACTCTGAGCCTTCTCTACAATCTGCTGAACTTCAGGACTATCGTAGCTAATTAGATTGCCCCGTAGAGCCTCTGTGCTGACCGTAGAAGGCCCTTCAGCATCTTTAGGTATCCCCATAGCCCCTGAGTCCAGAGATAGCGTAGGAGTGGCTCCTGAGGCTGCTGTGGTCTCTCCTCTAGAACCATTATACTTACTGATCCAGATATTGGCAAACTCACCAGCAGTCATGTTTGGGTTACCACCGTTAAGTTTGATGGCATCCATACCAACGATATCTACTGCCTTGGCATCAGGGTTAGCCAAAAGTCTTGCTGCACCGGCAGGACCTTGCTGATGGGCAAGATAAAGCTCCCCACCAGTGGGTTCTCTACCTAAGATGCTTGTAAGGTATCTCTTGTTCTCTACTGCAAATCTGACAGCACCCTCAGTAGACTGAACAGGGTCAAACTTGTTTGCTACTCCATAGGCTGCCGCATTGGAGTCAATCTGTTGGAATAATCCACCAGCACTAGAGTTAGGGTTCTGAGCATTAGGATTACCACCAGACTCAATCATGGCCACTTTATTCAGATAGCCTGAAGGTAGTCCAGCCTCTTGCTCGTATTGAGTAAAGTTGATACCAAGACTAGACCCAATATCATTTGTAGAAGACTTGGAAGAACTAGACTTGGAGTTACTGGACCTACCCTCAGTCTTGTTCAGTAGACCAACGGCCTCTTGGATTTCCTTACCAAACTCACCCATCAGACCTAAAGTAGCAAGTTTCTCATTAAGAACGCTAAGGCTCATATCAGCAGGAAGCTGAGTTTCTACAAACTTGCTATAGGGACGGTAAGGGTCATTCCATTTCTGTTCAGCAAGAGTTCCGGGGATAGGGGTAAGGACAAACTTCTTACCGTCAAATTCCAGATTTACACCAGCAACAAGATTAGACCTAACGGTAGAGATGGTCTGTTGAATATCTCCGGTAAGCCAGTCACCAAACTCACCTCTGAAGTCAGGGTTCTCAGAGACAAGTTTGGTAATTTCTTTGACGTTACCAGATACAATCTTCTTGTAGCTTTCACCGTCTACGACATTATAACCAGACCGCTTTTGAGCCTCTTTAAAGGCAGTGAAGAACTCAGGCACAACACCATGCTCAAAGATTTGAATGGTATCGTTAGCTAGTTTCTCCGCATCTGTTTTGGACATATCCTGAACAGACGAAGTGATACCGGCACTATTGAACACTCGACCATCACCGGACAGGGCACCAATAAAGCCTTCATCGAAGCCAGCCATAGTGCCGATCATTCTGTTAAGAGTCTCAGCAGGAACCTTCTCCGCAAGCATGGTAACAACTGCAACACCATTTTCATCAAGCTTACGATACATTTCAGTCTCGATAAGAGCTTTAGTGACAGAAGCTCTACCAACAGGGTCTTTAACGGAGTCACCAATTGTAATAAGACTATCTAGGGACGCAAAGACTTCCTTGTTCCAATCATCAGGAGGCAGTTGGTCTACACCAAAGTTGGAATTAAAGGAGCCTCTTACTTGTCTACCTAAGAACATCTTAGTGTCAGCAAGAACAGCGCTAAGGTTATTCATGTCTACTTTATTGTACCTAATACCAAGCATCTGACGAAGCTCTTCAGGAACCTCGACAGTAAGACCATTGGTAACGTCATTGACAAGAGGAGCTAGGATAGCACTCACAGTATTATCTACCATGTCCTTGGACGTAGGCTTCATAACATCCCATTGTTTAGTTACGAGAGTTCCCTCAGCAGCATAGATAGCATTATTACGCTCCAATTCAGCAAGCTTGGCTTCCTGCTGCTTAGCCTTGGTAAGTTGCTCAGACAGGAAAGCTTCTCTCTCACTCTCAGGCATATTGCTAGACTGAGCCACGGCAAGCATACCCTCAGAAGTCTTGAACCATTCCAGTCCAGCATCTCTAGCAACTTCCTCAGGAGCTTGAACCATGACACCAAGGTTCTCTGCGTAGTTTTTGGCTTGGCTAGTGAACTGAGGATACTTAAAGATAAACTCCCTGACACCCTTACGATCCCAATTGAAGGTAGCTCCCTTCTCTCCCTCAAACTCTCTTACAGCAATAGCAAACTTTTCATCTTGAGTTAGAGAGGTATCGCTACCACGACCTTTGGATGCAACATCAAGACCAAAGTTGAACAGTCCAGCGATAGCTTCCATACCGCTAGGCATTTGCACAGGTTGGTTAAAGGCTACGCCTGTATTTAGTTTAGGAGCTAAGTCAACCATTATTCAGCAGCCTTTCTTTTAGTTTCTCTCTTGAGTATTTCAATAGTTTGCTCTTCAGCCATAGTGATAAACTTCTTGTCTATATATCTGTTAATCTCAGGCATGTATTCCTGATACATAATGTTTGCAGTCTCAATAGCAGAAATGATTTCTCTTTCTCTCTTGGTGCCGGGACCGTTGGTTTCTCTCTCAAAATGCCAGTCTTGGTATAGTTGACTAATCATCTTAGCCTTGGAACGATACCAAGCAACATCCTTTCTGGCAAATTCAGCCTCTCTCCAAAGTTCATTTACCTTATGAAGAGGAACACCAAGAGCAATGGCCACAGCCTCACCGGTAGGTAGATCATCGGCTAGGATATCACCTTTCCTAGAGCGGATAATGCCCCACCTAAAGGCAATCCAAGCATTGTGAGCCATGTTGACAGACTTGATTGATCTGAAGACATCAAGAGCATCTTCACCAATCATGTTGGTTCCACCAGTTCTGATATTGAATACCATCTTGCTAACAGAGTCAAGCACAGTGGTTCCAAGGGTTCCGACAGGACCAAGCATAGTAGCGGCCATACTCTGGTCTTGGAAATTAGATATGGTATCAAACAAACCCTCACCCCAAGCCAGTCGTCTACCAATCTCAGTCTCTACACCAGTGGTATAGCGGATAAGGTTGTCAATAAGACCATACCTTATTTGGTAGAAGTCAGAGTCATTAAGCTCGACACCGTAGTTACGGTTATACCAGTCCAGCAGATAACCACCACCGGGGATAGCAGCAGCACCATACATACCAAGTTGGAAGGTAAACAGCTTGAACTTCTTCTTGGTGTCCAGAACACCTTTACCACCAAGCATACCACTGAAATACCATTCAGCCATACGCATGGAGAACGACATGAATTGCATCATAGGAAATTGTTCAATAGGGTGCCTAGAGGTGCTAGTCATACCATTGGTGAATACGTCAGACCTATGAGTAACCCATCTGGTAGCATGTTGACTTGAAAGATCAGCGGTAGGACCAAACTTCTTGATGTATTCCATACTAGCCGCTATATGAGCAGTAACACGAGCCATTAGTTCGCCTTCAGTATAGGCAATACGAAGCTTCTCTCGGATGTTTCTGGCAATGACTTTACCAGCAGAATCTTCACCAAGGTCTGCAACAGAAGCATTAACAAAACCTTTACCAGACTTCTTGAAGGTATCAATCATGGAAATAAACTGCTCAGGAGTAACACCAAGGATACCACTAGTCAGTTTAGCCATAACTTCGGTAGGGCCTTTATGGCCATTCATAAGAGTCTTACGGAAATAAGGTGCTACAACAGAAGCTTGAACACCAATAGTCTTATCAGCCATACCAATGATGTTGATCATCTGAGAAGCCTGAACATAAAACTGGTCAATAGCACCTAAACCAAGATAAGCATCAAAGACAATACCTCTGGTGCCAGCCACAGGGTCAGCAGACAGAGCATCAATCTTCTCTGAGGCTTTCTTCCACCCCTTATCCCAAAGCACGTTAGCAAGGCTCTCACGAGCTTTGTGGTAGGCATTATCGAGTTGACGCTGCTTCTCAAGTCTGGAGAGAATCTTCTTACGTTCTAGTTCCAACTTCTTACCAGCATCAGTGCCAGTATCAATAACCATATTCCTAGCCTTCTGGCGTAAGGACATATTACGGATAAGAGCAATGTTGTCTCTAGGCAGAAGATTCCTTTCTACAGCAGTCTTGAACAGACGCATGATTGCTCTGGTCTCATAAGCCATCTCAGTCTGTTTAGCGACAGAAGACATAAGACTACGAGAGATAGCTTCGAAAGGAGCAATGGTAGGAAGCTTCTGACCACCATACCCCATAAGCACAGTGTCCTTACGGAAGTCACCCATCTTCAGAGGGCCGGGAGTGATAGCTACATCCTTGAAGGTGATATCACCAATCATGTCATCTCCCTTGACCAGAGGCTGGCCATCAGAGACAAAGGATACTTTCTTACGAAGATCAATGTTGTTCTCCGTAGCCCACTCCACAAGCTCCTTGACACCATGAACGTCAGTATTCCAGCCAGAGTTTCTAGCAATCAACTTATTAAGATTGGAGTCTTTGTATTTAGTCTGGATAACCGAAAGATAATCACCGGCCTTGGTAAAGGCTTTAGGATTAGCAATACGGTGCAGTTCATCAATAACTGTGTTAATCTCAGACTGAGCCTTGACAGCTTCTTTCTCAGTCTTGACAGCCATAATGGTTCTTGGAGTGCCTTGACGTGCAGTGCCATCAGCAAGCTTGTATTCAGTGTCTTGCTTGATAAAGAAGTTGTTTCTGTTAGGAGCATAAAGTCTGGAACCACCAGCATTATAGCCCATGACATCAGTATGCTTCAAGGCTCTGGTCTTGGGAGTAGCACTAGCAACTAGGTCATGAAGTTGACCATCAAACTCCATAGGCTCAACAAGCTTGTATACCTGTCTGTCAGGATTTAGAGTATCAATAGGCTGATAAGAACCAGAGTCAATATCCCAGACAAGTCTACCAGTATTGGCTTCTCTGGTAGTCTTTACAGCACCAATCTCAATACCATCCTGAGGAACAAGGATTTCAATACCACGTTCTACCGCTCTCTTGAAGTGAACATCAGCAGTAAAATACCAGTCAGTATTGTTCCATTCCAGCTTAAGGGAATGGAGCTTAAGTTCTGCCTCAGTGGCTCTACGACCATTGACAGTAAAGAACATATCGTCAAACTGAGCAATAGTAGGGGCCTCACGCATAGAGGCAAACTGGCCATCTCTAATCTCAGTATAGACACGTTCTACAGCATCTTTACCTTCTTTACCAACAATCTTAAGCTGACGCTCTACATCACGTTGAAGAGTCTCTGTAGCCATTGCTCTGGCAAACTCACCCTGCTTAAGCACAGCATTGTTAGTATCGTCAGTCTGGCTTAGTGGAGAACCAAAGTTAGCAAAGAAACCTCTGCCTAGTTCGTCAGTATCCAGAGACTTATACAAACCCAGATCAGCAATAATATCATCGGGAGTAGCTCCTTGACTATAGATGCCAGTCTTGATGTTAGAGGTCTTCTTGACTAGCCATTGGCCTGCCTGACCCTGAACAGGAACAACCTCACCAAGAATCTGGTCAGCATAAATCTTTGCGGCAGTCTGGCTAGCAAAAGCCTTACCTTTGGTAGTGCCATAGTACTCAGTAAGAGTTATATTATCGAACGCATCCCTAGAGATGGTAGGTCCAAAATATACATCACTCTCAGTAGTTTTTTGTAGTTTATCGGCTTTATACCCGAGAGATTCTGCCTGCTGCTTCGCCTTATTAAAACCGAAGTCCGAAAGGATTTGGCCTTCTCGCGTAGCAGCTTTTGGGGCTTGGCTTTCTCCATTCAGGAACGCCTTTGCCCCCGCATCCACAAACTCAAAATCTATCGAAGTTACAGACACACCGGCGACGTTGCCACGCGCTTGACCAGCCAGAGCGTCGTCGAAAATTTCACGTAGTGTTAAATTTATGTCATTCCGAGCATCTTCTCCGTAGACTAATACTGTCTTTTGGCTAGTCTGTTGTTTAGAGGTAGTGATATTACCATCAATGTACCTAAGATTACCGGACCTCTTGGCCCTCTCTTTAGCTTTAGCAATAAGGTCTTGCTTGACAGCCTCAAAGGCGTCATCATCAATAGCTGAACCAGCAGCAATCCTGACATTGATAGCTTCTTGAGTGGCCCTAAGCTCCATCTCTACTTCTTTGACAGCAGTAGCCTCAGCAGGAGTTCTAGGAAGCACACGCTCAGAGGTAATCAGGCTCTCCTTCCAAGTCGCAGGGTCTACAGCACCAGCAACGTTATCCTTAAGAACACCAAACATAAGAGCATCTATAGTCTCTTTGGACACACCTTTAGTAAAGCCTACGAGCTTACCAGCATCACCAAGCACAGTGAGCGAAGCAAGGATATCAATAGCTGCAAAGCCTTGTTGCAGTGCCAGTTCAGCACCTTTACCTTGCTCTAAAGTAAGACCAAGGAAGTCATTAAGGTAGAACCTGTTGGAGTCCGTAAAGAACCCCATATCAGCAGCTTCATTGATAATGGCTTCCATCTCAGTGCGGACTACAGCAGCATCCTCAGTGGAGTCCATAAGCTGTAAGAACCTATCGCTTAGTTCCTTACGACGACTGACATTAAAGGCAGACACAACAGGAAGGTCTGAAGCCAAGACATCAAAGAAGTCCCCAACACCAGACATGAAGCCAGTGTTAGTCTCACTCAGCTTATTGTTGAGGAGTTCAGTAGCAATAAGAACGTTAGCCAGTTTACCCTGAGCAGCCCTACGTGCGGTAGGATTATCACTCTGCTTGAGAGCTTCAATAACAGCAGGAGAGACATAGGACTTGAGGAAAGGATTCTCATCCCTAAGAGTCTCAAGTTCTGCAATAGCTTGTTCAGGAGTCTTCTGGTCTAAAGCAGTTACCTCAATAACTTCACTGTAGACATCAAGCTGTTTCTGTCTGGTAATACCCTCTGCTTGAGCTTGGATAGGCCCTACAATACCAGCATCAAGGAATTGCTGCACCTCTTCCTTAGGCATATTGGCAACCATAGGATAGAGAATACTATTCTGTTCTTGGATATATTCAGAACGAAGTAAGCCTTTAGGTCCAGTAGAAGTATCTACCGGAAGCCTGAAGACTGTATTGACAGGTTTTTTCTTGTTACCAAAGATTGCCATTAGAATCCTGCTCTAGCAGCGTGGGACACCATAGGAGGTTGAGGAGCTTGTTTAGGTTGTTTATTGAATGCTGTACTAAGACCATCAAAACCACCACCAGCTTGGAAGAGTGAGCCACCCATACCAGCAACAGCACCCCACATAGCGGCCTTCTGCTGGAACTTTTCAATATCTGCACTAAGACTACTCATCTGAGAACTGAAGCCTAGGCCAGAGCCAAGCTGTGAGCCAAGAGAGCCAAGGCCACCAGCAATAGCAGAGCCACCAAGGGCACCCATACTGGAAGCAGCAGCAAGAGCCTCTGCCCTACGCAATTGGGCCTCTCTAATGGCCTGTCTGTTGCTTCTCTGAGTGTTTAGTTCCTGTTGCTTTCTAGCTGCCTTGGCAGCCTGCCTCTGAGCGCCATACTGTAGGACAGTGCCACCTACGGTAGCTACCGCACCAATTACCGCTGCTACTGGACCCATTATACTTCTCCATAAAAATAGACATACATGTTATCTGCTGCACCCTTAAACTTGAACCCAAGCATGTCCAGAAGTCTTTTAATCTTCTCGTCATTAGGATCAACTGCTGCAAAGATACCTGCGTAGCCTGCTGTGGTCATGAACTCATACCAATCTTCTAGACGGTATTTCATGTCTATAAAGACTCCCTTATCCATCTTTTCAATATAAGGTAAATGGACAATAGCGTAGTCTTCGTTGTATTCAAGTCTAATCGTGTAGTCTTTAGTCTCAATAAACGTAAAGGACTTAGAAGCGGGCATTTACACCAACCAATACTGAGTAACCAAGCAGAACAAAGTTCTTTCCTTCTTCACCTTCAAACCTGAGACGCATGGACCTACCAGAGCCTCTAACCTTCATTCTAGACACGACAACAGATTTATTTTGTCCAGTATCCGAAAGGTTGGTGGTATCAATCACAGGAGCAGGTTTGATACGATAGACTTGTTGACGGGTGGCCGGGTAGTCCCTGAAGTCCCAATAAACCTCCAAGAATAGACCAGAGGGATTGATTACTTCAAAGTCGGGACTTGCGGTAAACCCTTCCTCAGTGGACCTACAATAGACAGTGACGTAAGGCGCACTCTTCTTAAGTAGTAGGTCACCAGCAAAGTCATAACCACACTCTACGAAGCAGCCATAGTTCTCGGTACCCCAATCAAGAAAGTCTTTGGACGAGAACAGCGAGACTGTCATTTTACCGGCAGAGTATGTCAGGACAGCTAACTGAGTTTGAGAACTAGTGAGAAGGTTATAGCCAGTAACAAATACTTCATCCAGCATGTCGTCAGTAATAGCCACACCAAGACTGTTCACAACAATATCTTCAAACTCTTCTGAACCGTAACCATCAAAGAAGAACAGACCGATTGGATATTTATCGTTATCCGCAATTTCCCACGGGTAGAAGGCTTGAAGCGGGATATCCAAGATCAGGATTCTATTCTTCTTGATACCAGTAGGCTCGTTATTCTGAGGATACAGCCAGAAGATTTGCTTGTTCACTCTGTCGTAGGCAGCATAAACTTTATTCTTGGCGTTAGTATCAATACTGTCCCAGAAAGATTGAATGGTATTCAGACTAAGGTTCTGCTCCATAGGGAAGCCAGAGGTTTCATCATAGACAAACGTATGGATGCCATATTTAGACCACCAGAATGGGACACCTTCAGCCGCAACAAAGCTTCCGGCACTGAAGATACCTACATTAGACACCTTGGACACATAGTAACTCGTAGCACTAAATCTGTTGTCAGGACCAGAGATAACCCAGACACCATTGTCAGCAAAGACATAAAGATACTGGTTATGGGTGTAGAGCTTACGGATATTGTAGGCGTCTGGAATATGAATAACACCACCGTCAGTTTCCAGAAGGTCACTGAAATACTCTGAGACAGGATCATTCTGTTGGAAGCACTCACCAATGACAGTGCAAGAACTTTCTTCCTTCAGAGTTTCGACAAGACGGCTGTAGAGGATTTTACCGCTGTTGGGGCCTGAACCTAAGCCACCGTAGAACATGCGTCCAGCATAGGCAGTGACACTACTAAATCGGCTAGGCTCAACCTCATTAGGAATACCAGTAAGACCACTTACAGCGGCTCTATTCTTATTGAAGAAGTCAAGAACAAACCCACCATTGCCAATAAGGCTGGAACCAGAGTAGACCTTCTCCCACTCATCAAGGTCAAAGTCACCGTTAGAGTCTTTACCACTGAACCAAGGATGCGTAAGGGGAGGCCAAGCAGTTCTGGCAGCATTGTAGGTCTTCAGGGCAGTCAAACCACCGCCAGAAGGCACAGTGACACCACTCCAAGTCTCTGGTGTAGTCCCAGAGTTACCAATCCAACCAGCATTCAGAGTGTCGTATTTTCTGGCATTAGTGATGCTGGCATTGGGGACCTTCTCAGTAAGATCACAGACATCACTGATCCAGTCAAAGTCTCTTACTCTGAAGTTGATCTGAGTAACTGCAATAGAGGAACCATCGTAGGTAAGGTAGATAGTCTCCATAGCTTCACTTGCCACTACAAGGACAGAGGCAATGGTGGCAAACTCGACACGAGTAGTAGAGATATCCTTACCACTAATCTGGTAGGTTGCAAGGTTTACCGATAGTCCTGTATCTTGGGCACTATACGGGGCTAGACCTGCGTTGTAGAAATACAACATGGAGCCAACTTGTAGCACCATAAAAGATAAACCAGTAATGCCGCCCGGATTATCCCATTGACCAGAGTAGAAGGTTTTCTCTGGATCGACCGGGAAGCTGGACAAGACATTACTGGTTTCAAATTTTAGACCAAGACGCTTGGAGCGAGAGCCATCTCTACTCAAAGAACAATTGAGTTCATCAACAGAAGCAGACTCAGGGAACGTAAGTTCACCGGCTTCCGTAATCAGACCTTTAATAAGGTTATTAACCGTTCTTTGATTTAGATTCTGCATCTTTTCTCTGTTGTCGTTCTTCGTGGAGGCGGTCTGATCTTACGGAGAAGGTTTCTTTAGCGTTTCTTACAAATCGTTCTACAGCTTCTACGGCTTTCTCTAGTGTGGTATATTTACCTGAAAGCTCTGATGGTGTAGTTCCTTTAGTAGCTTTTACTGAGAAGAAAGTAGCTGATCTTGTCTTACCTACAACAAAATCTGTCTTATGTTTAGTAGACTCAATCCTAGCAAACTGTTTCTCAAGGTCTACGTCTACCGTAGAAGTTTCTGATGTTTCCTTGTTTAGACTTGAATCTGTCATTCTGGATTCCACTCTTTAGTCTGCGGGCTGCTTGTTCAACTTTTGGGTCTGAGCCTGATTTGAAAATAGAGAAGCAAACAGATTTGGACTCAGCAAGAAGATAAGGGAAAAGTGTTTCATTTAGGTCTGGCACAAAACTGTCATTCATTGTGAAACTAGGGTATTTAGTTCCCCAACATCTAGTTTTGCTCTCCTGAAGGGTTGTGTCTACGGACATATCATAAGAGTCGCAGACAATGTATTCGTTATCAAAGGAAGTGTAGTATTTAGGGTTCTTGTCAGTTCTAAAGGTAATCGTAACTCCACTAATGGGATCAGTAGCACTGGCTACTCCAGCTTGTCCAGCAGTGGGCATGGACTCTAGGAACCTGATTGGGTCTTTCCAGTAGACCTCCTTGGTGTCATACTCAAACAATCTGATTTCTTTTACATTGTCTGGATATTTCAGGTAGACTGGTTTGGTAGAGTCAGAGAGGGCAGTAAGCTTCAGTAACTCATCATGTTCTGGGGTCTGCCTCGCTGCAACAATATTGAAGTAAGTATCCCTGACTACAGAAGCGTATTGGGTTGCTTCTTCGGTGTCAAAGATACTGTTTACAGGCTCACCATCCAGATCATTCAGGATAGACTGAGTAAGCTCTAACAGCGTTCTTCTCATTATTACGAACCTTGGATATAAACGGTAATAAAAAGCTCTCTAGCGGTATCCGAGACACCATCAGTCTCAATTTGAATACGACTATCGTTAGTCACAGTATTGTTAGCAACTGGCTCTAGGACATCAATGTCACCGGCAGCAGAACCAGATTGGGTAATAGTAATAGTGCCCATTGAGCTACCAGCAGCATTTCTGACAGTAATGGTAGCATTGGAAGTGGTAATAGCACCAGCAAGAACGGTAACAACCTTAGTCACAGTGCCAGCATAGGGAATGGCTAAGTAGATAGACGATGCAGTAGAGACATCAGGAAGACGGCCAGTAAGCGTATACGGGGGTCTAACCCAAGAGCCACTACCGACACCATCAGAGAGATAAACCTTACCTGAAGTCGCTGCTGCAACACCTTTAGGCTCATGAAGTTCAGGATCAGTTAGAGCGGAATGAAGGGGCATGTTATCTCCGATAGGGTGGAAGGGGCCACCGTAGCAGCCCCTTTAGTTTAGTTAGAGCTTGATGTACTCAACGTACAGTTTACCCACACCACCAGTGTAGGTAGGGGCCGAGCGGGTAATACCAATATAGGCATCAGCCGTAATCAGACCAGCCGTAGTCAGATGAGCACCATCGCAGCGGACAGTTTCACCATTGGCGTCAATAGCCGTCAGTGCAATGGCCGCGTCGATACCGTCAGCGTCAATAGCCGAACCAGCAGCATTGTAGGTACCAATGTCAAGAGTAGGCGTACCACCAGAAGTAGCCGCCGAAGTCATAACAAGGTCTGCCCGAGTAATAAGCGATTTGGCCGGAATGAACGGGTTGTTTAGGTCAATGTTCGAGGCACCAAAGGTGGTACCAAGAGCAGTGAACGTAATGTCCACTACAATGACTTGTTTCATACCCGAGGTAGCAGTACCTTGGGTTTTAACAGCACCATGATCACCGTTAGTGAGGACGCGAAGGCCGTCAGCGTTAGTATAAGACATATTAGTTCTCCTTACACGTTAGTCTTAGTGACAATACGGACCATGTTCTCGGGATGATACAGCTTGACGCCATAACGAGCCGTGGTCACATATTCGTCACGCTGCTTGTTCTTGTTGTACTCGAAGTCAACTTTCGGAGCCTGACGCCATGCACCAACGAAGGGCATAACATTCGAAGCAGCCGAGAAGAACAGGTTAACCTTACCATTGACAGACGAGAAGTCCACGTTGGCAGGAGTCGAAGCAGCGTTAGTGAGAGCGTTGTCAGTGACATCCTTCAGGTAGTTCGACGTATAAACGTCAAAGCCATAGATGTTCTTGACAAACTTCATGCCAGTAGCAATACCACTCGACACAATGCCTTCCCAACGCGGGTTATCCGAAACCGACACGAGGTTCGACAGAGTGTTAATGGTATACTCCACCGAAGGGTCAACGATAGCAACCAGATTGGTATCCGGCACGTTGAGCTTCTTCAGAGCATAGCGGGCACGAGCGAAGTCCGCAACCGAGATGAAGGCACCCGAACTCGAACCAGCCCAACGGTGTTGAATACCGTCGATAAGTTCCTGCGAGTTAGCCGACACACCAGCCTCAGGCGTAGCAAGCGTAGTGCGTTCAAAGTGAGCCATGATGGCACGTTCCTGTTCGGGAACAAACGCGGCCTCAAGCTGAGCAGCATAGAAGGCGTCTTGCTTTGCTTTGTTGGTGATGTACGAAGCCGAAGACAGATACTCGGTGATCGTGAATTGGAACTCACCAGTATCCATAGGACGGTACAGAACGTCCGTATCTTCTTCGTAGTTATCGACTTGCAGTTGGCCGATAGACGGAATAGTGAACGTGTCACCATCCGGGAAGCCGTCCAGCATACGGACGTATTTTTGAGCCTGCATCTCATCACGAAGGATTTCTTTGAGTTCCGAAGACCAAAGTTCCGAGCGAGTGAGTTGGCTCATGTTTGCGGTAGTCATACCAGACATTTAGCGTTTCTCCTTTGTTAATTGCCAAATCGGTCGCCAAGTCGCATCTTGTCTTGCATCATCTGCTGTTGCGTCTTGGGATTGAAGTAAAGTGTTTTGTTAGTTCTACGGAGATTCTGGTAATAGTTCCAGTCCCGCTCCGCAGGATTGTTGAAGTTCCCTGCTGCCGTATTGACGGTGCCATTAACCGGAGGTTTGAACTCGGGCTTAGGTTCACCAATAAGAGTCATAAACGCAGTGGGGGATTCAGCAGCCAGAGCAGACAGACGTTCAAACGACATACCTAACTCTTGTGCCTTCTTCTCCACATGAGCTTTCGCTTCCGTACCATACTTTTGTTGAAGTTGGTCTTGAACCAGTTTAGTGTTCTGAGTAGCGGTGTTACTTTGCTCACGTTTAGTCAGGGTTTCTTCTACTAGGCGTTGGATCACATCTTCACTAAGGACCGGCTTGGTGTCGCTCGGGTTAGTTTCCCCTTGTTTCGGTACAGGGTTTGCATTGGGGTCTTGCCGCCTGCCCTGTAATTCAGCTAAGAGTTTCTTTGCAGCCTCTTCTTTACTAAGCTCAGTCCGAAGTTCAGTAAGCTGTCCTTCGAGTTGCTTGATATAATTATCAGACTCCAGTTTAGACTTTGCAAGAACCTGAGGGTCCTTGAATGCCTCACCCTTAACTTCCACAATCTTCGCCAGCCAGTCTTCTTGGTTAGTCGTCTGTTGGGGTTGATTGCCGTCTTGACCCTTGGTTTGGTCTTCAAATAACATTTTAGTCCTTCTCTATGGTTACGAGTTTTAGGATATCATCTAGCACAGCGTTATACTCGTTGTGTGCTATTTGTTTATATTCCCATCCGGGGGAATAATCTCGAACTGCTTCTTTCTTCTTGAAGTCAGTTTCCAAGATTTCTTTCAGGGCATCCAGAGCAGTCCTAAATCTCTTTACGTCTTCTCTGCTATATCCTGCTTTGATCCATCTAGAATCCATTATTTAGCCGTTGTCTTCTTAGTCTTTTTCATTGACTTATAGGCGGTCAAAAAAGTCTTTTTTGTGGCAGCCATAGCGTTAAGAGTTTTCTGAGTTTTAAATTTCTCTTGAGCTTTAATAAAGGGGTTCTGTTTTGGTTTAGTAGCCATTTCTATTCTCCATTGGTTTACAGTCCATTCTCCGCTGCAATCTGCATCTGCTCCATCATATCTGCTTCGTTATCCTGTGCAGCCATTTGGGTTTCCATCTGTTCCTTAACTGCGATGTTCTCACCAAACAGTTCAGGCTCATTAAGCTCCTCAGCGATAATCTGTGCAAACTTCTTGCCAGACAGGTGAGGTGCAACTCCGGGGTCAGTCTGCTTAAGCTGCCAGAGAGTGGAAAGACTTTGGACCCTACGGGCTTTCTCAGCGAAATGACGGGCACCCATAGGAACAATCTTACCGTTACCAGAGATGTCTTCTTTCTTGATTTGACGGAAGACAGACACACCAGAGTTAGGGTCAATGACTTCGATATTGTCAACCATATCCAGATTTCTGGTGGCAAGTTCCAGCATGGCATTCAGCGCAGGCTCCAGGAAGACTCTCTCGAAATGGGCCGCCTTGTGTTCAAAGATTCTGGAAGCAGAGTTCTGAAGCTGTTGAACTTCGAAGGCAGTCTTCTCACCGGGGGTTCTGATACCCATAGCTTGCCTAGGAGCACCAGCCATCTCTTCCATCTTGTCTTCCAAGGCTCTGATCTGGAAGTCAGCATTAAGGGCAGTAGAGTCAGGCACAAGATAGGCTACGTCTCCTTCTTCACCCATGTAGATACGACTACCCGGAGCATAGTCAAAGTCTTCTACGTCTCCTCTGATCTTGGTGATAGGGTAGGCAATTTGGTCAAACACGTCTGCCTTAAGGTTCTCAAGATGGTCGATACGATACTGCATACCGACAAGATTATCCAGAGGTCCCATGGCATAGAGGTTGTCAGGGCGCTCTCTCCAACCAGCGTGGAAGATAGGAGCCTTACCAGACCAAGCAGGTTGCTCAGTATTCTCCAGAATATAGGCTCTATCGACAACAGAGATGATTCTATCTCTCAGCAACTCGGAATTACTATAATCGTAGATATCTCCGTAAAAAGTCAGAATCTCGACATAATTGGAATCGTAGTAGTTCTTGATATCCGTAAAGCCATCAGCAGTATAGGCGTTACCCTTTGACACGTCAGCATCACCACCCTTGACAGCATTACGGGCATAGATCATCTTGTCGAAGATGGCTTGATAGGCGGTATTGCCAGTGTCGTCAATCATCTTCTTGACTTCACCAAGAGTCATGATGGACTTGATGATCTTGGGAGTCTTGTCAAAGCTGGCAGCAGAAGGATTGAAGCAGATGTCGTAGGGGCTGATACGGACCAGCTTTGGACCTACATAATCCAGAACCTGTTGCCCGTCACGCTTCTTACGGAAGGTCTTTTCAAACTCGACAGTAGCAAAGCAGTTACCGTAGATGATGTAGTCTTGGACAAGCTTGGAAGCTACGGTAGTGAAGTTGGACTGCCTGATCTTGTTATCCATATAGGCTTGGATAATGTCTCTCTTGAGCTTGGTGCCAGACTCCTTGTCCAGTGCTTCCCATTTCATCCATTTGTTCTGGGGGAACAGCGTGGCCATGTAGTTGGCATGGAGGTTATCACTGATCTGAGTAAGCTTGGGAGTGGTGGTGGTGTTAGACCAAGGCAGCAGAGCATTTGCAGTCGTCTTGGTAGACGTAGCATAAAGGTAGTTACGAAGTTCTTTCTTTTGTTCTATCCAAGTAGAACGATAGCTATTCCACTCCATCCACTTGTTCGCAATCTCGCTAGCAAGGATGTCAGGGTGGATAATGCTTTCAATGTCTAAGACTGTTCCTGCCATTATACTTCTTTACTGAGCTTAAGCGGCATAAGAGCCTCTGAATTTAAATTGTGACCAGTCAATGTTAGAGCGTTTCTCGGAACCAGTGTTCTTGGTTGGTTTGACAGAGATATCAATAGCATTGGCTAGGGCGTCAATGATGTCGTCATGGGAAGGGTTTCTGGTGCTTAGTTCTTCTTCAAGAGTTTGGCACTCACCACCCTTGTAATGCCAGATAGACTGAAGATCATACCGAGGCTCAAGGATAGCCATGATTCGTTCTTCTTTGGATTTAGACTGAGGGCGATGTTCATCAATGGAGATAGACAAACCATTATCCCTGATCATTTCCTTGAGTTGTCTGACAATGACGGCTTGAGCAACCGTAACTTCTGCTCTAAGTTTTCTAAATGCCCACTTATTTGAGAGTTGTAGGATGTGGTCAAAATATTCACTAATACGATCAGAACGAAAGCGATCAATGTCCAAGACGTAGATTTGGTTTTCACTGTCGATGCCTACTACAACGATAGCTGTGTAGTCGGCCTTCTTGGACATACTAAAGGCAAAGTCTACCGCAGCAAATACATTTAGACGTTTACCACGGAAATACCAGTATCCATTTTCTTGGCTGAGAAACTTTCTTTCGTAGTACTGAAACTTGTCACGGGACACAGGGACATTATCAGGATCAGAAGGATCGTTATAGTATTGTGCTCTGAACTGGCCTCTATCCAGATACTGACCACGTTTCTTAGCCAAGATTCTCTGATCAAAGCCAAACCATTTACCATCTTTACGCTGTTGCTTGGGCCACAGAAACTCTCCGGTGCCATCGCCTCTGGACTCTACAGCTTTCTCGTAGACTTCGTAGATCGGAGTGGAACCACTGATTTCACCATCCTCATCGAAGGTATCCTGAGTCATGGCCATAAGCTCGGAATACAGATCAGTGGGATGGTATCTGGTGCCTACAACCCATTCACGGGCATTGGCTCCTTCAATAGACGACAGAAGAGAATACTGGCTCTTGACCTTCTCTCGGCCTTCCTTGGAGTAGGCGTTCTCATAGACCACCACGTCATCCATAACAGCGATGTCGCAGTGCATACCAGTGATACCAGTAGTCAGACCAGCGGTAAAGATCGAGGGGTCTCTGACCTTCTCCTGCTCTCTGAGAGGATGGTCCAGCATGATTTCAGAGTTGGTCCATTTCTTCCGTCTACCTTCTTCAGCATTCACATGGTCTGGCCAATAGCGTCTGTAGATATCCGAAGTGAAGATAGACTTCATGAAGCTAAGTTGTTTCTCAGCCAGATTGGCGGTAGCAGAGATATACAGAACTCTCAGGGTGGGGTCCTTGGTGAGTTCCCATACGACTCTGTAGGCTACCAGACGAGACTTCTGATGGTCTCTGGGGAATAGAAGCAGTTGGTGAGTAGAAGCGTCAGGACGATACCACCAGCGAAGGACTTCCTCATGGCAGGCCCCAAGGACTTGCTCAGGACTCACAAGACGGATGAAGGTAAGTAAATCCGCTTCGGCTGCTTCCCTGATTTCTTGGGCAAGTCCTTTATTGACAGCCATTACTGGATAATACCTTCTTCCTTAAGTCTCTTGAGGTCTGATTGAATGGTGGAGTCACTGAATGCAGCTTCGGCAGAATCAGAGATAAGCTTCTTGTTCTTCTTGCGTTCCATGGCATTACCAGTCTTCCAAGGTTCTTCGATCAGATACTTGGCAGCAGAGAAGCTGGACCTACCGTTACTCTTTACTTCTTGAATGATGGACTTGAAGGCATCTCTCTTGCGGATAGTGGCAGCAACCAGTCTCCATTCTTGGATATGTCTCTGGAACCATGTGGCTTCAGTGAGAGACTGCCAGAAGTAGATATCACCAAAGACTTCTTCTGCAAAGGTAACTTCAGAAGGATCATCGACACAATGGGCGATATAAAGTTTATACAGACAGACCTTACCGTCTCTACCGTTCTTGTCGTAGGTAAGAAGACCTTCAGGGTTGAACTCGCAGAAAATCTCCCTGAGGAGCATGTTGTTCCTAGAGTTGTAAAGGTCTTTGTAGGTGAAGATGGCCATAGTGTTCCTTCAGTTATTGGCACCAGTCGGAGGAATCGAACCACTTGCGGGCAGTTTTGGAGGCTGCTGCTAGAACCACCTAGCTATACGCTCGACTGATCTGGTTGCGGAGGTCCGAATAGAACGGACGTAAACAGGCGTATGAGACCTGGCTGAGCACCAACACTCTCCCCGCGATAATTCAATAGTGTAAGTATGACAGATATTTACTGATTTGTCAAGGATTATCTTTAGTATAAACTAGACAAGAAAGATAAGTATATGTTTTCTAAAGAAAGAAATTAGGGTGAAAATAATGGCTTGTAGCTCTTGCTGTCACCTTCGGTGACGAGTTCGTGAAGCTTCGCTTCACTTGAAAATTAGACAGAAGATACTATATACTATAAGTATAGCATAATGGTTCTTACCTTACGTAGTAATAGATTATGAGATATAAAGTATCTATAGTATACTTTAAGGTATACCTTAGGGTATTACCTTAAGGGGCTTTATGATAGCTTCGTAAGAATAAATGAATATACCTACGTAGTAGCATAAAGTATATACTTAAAGGGGCCGAGGTGTAGGTTGTTGAAGTGACGGTAATTTTTATGAGAAAATCTTGGGGGGTATTTCCTCTGAAGAAGACCACCCCCCTACCCCCCTGGATAGCCCTGTGCATCTTTTCTCTGTGCGCATTGCCTTGCCCCTCGTTATGTCTGTGTATCAATATCACCCCGCGATATCCCGTCTATCCTAAACCTTTGGTATATGTTACATAATTGCCACGCATATAGCTAGAGTTTATACGACTATGTTAATCGTCTTTAGTTATGTTTATCCCATTAACATCTGTTTCTTATGATACCCCATACCCACACAGGCGATAGGAAGGTCTCTAGACGGCCTTTGATGGTCTTGGCCACCTTGGGTCATAAAATTTTTGATTGACACCTTGGCGGCGATATTTGGTTTTTCCTTGTGCCTGTCTATCGTCCTGCACACAACATTTAGTGGTACCTGTTATAATGTTACATCACATTGTTTCAGTAATTGTTTCAGTAATACACGACTATGTGAGTAGTGATTAAATTTTAGGCACATCAACTTTTGTTACAGTCTTACTATTCGCTTGACTACACATTAGCGCACACTGGGCAGGGACTTCTACCATTTGTGCACATTGGCAAGATTCTTGCTCACGCGCGTATGCACACACACAGGCGCGTCTTTGCGTTTGGACAAAAGATAGGTGCTCACGAAATGTTTCAAGCACTGAAATAAAATGTTACTTGTGTTCCCTGTCGTCTGGTGGCAGGTTTTGGTTGTGGCCGGACTATCGTGCCCGATGTTTTGAGCAGTCAGCGCCTAGCTGGTCCTAGTCAAGAGGTAGCTTGACCCATGCACGGTATACTTCGGGTGCATTCCGCCCTGCGCTACATCCTAGCCATCGGCTAGCGCAGGAAAATCACGGCTAGGCGGCATTCGCAATCAGGCTAGGCATACGTGTCTAGACGCTGGTGTAATGTTATCCCATTTATAGGGTAGGTCGGTGGCGTTATGCCAAGCGTTGATAAGGCGCGTGACCATGGGATAGGCGGATGTGATACGGGACGCGGATGCGTCGGGCGTTAGCATGAGGACCATGCTAGGGACCTTTACCCGGTGGCGTGTGATAAGGTTACGCCATGACGCTAGGAAAACTAATACATGCGTAGCATAGCTAAGGCTTGCCAACAGGCTTAGACCGAAGGGTCTAGGTTATGCTACGCATTCTATCTTCTAGTGAAAGCACAAGTCTCCGACGCTTCAGCCTTCTGATAGCAAACCTGTATTGACAGTCTAGGCTCGGAAGCCGGTCGAGTATGTGCTTTCTCTTGAGGGTAGAACCTCTATTCCTTAGGCAATCATGGGATTGTCTTAGCAGAAGGGGAAAGATATGGATAACATCAAGATTGGTGACGTGGTGCGCATCAAGCACTGGAAAGATGGCGTGATCATGCGCCAGATCAAGGAGATTGATTTGAAATACTCGGCCATCCGTACCGATGATGGGGAAGTCTACATGCTCTGCAATGAAAAGGATGAATACGGTATTTTCTTCTTCTGATTGTATCACTTAGGGCATGGTTTAGGTCATGCCTCTTGTCATGCAATCAGGCATGGTTTCATTACTATAGGAAGGACAAATATCATGGCTAAGAAACCTGAACAATCCAAGGAAGTGGTCCGGCTTGTGGACTACTCGAAGAACCTTGACGCTGCTATCCTTCAGGTTGAGAAGGACGGCATCAAGCTGAAGCACAAGATTCACAACATTGCCCTGTCCATTATCACGGCATGGGGCAAGGGGCAGATCAAGGATCAGGAACCTGCCGTCTATTTCAACAAGCTGGCCAAGGCATCGGGCTATCATGGCAAGGCTCTGGCCAACTGGATCAGCCTCAAGCTGCCCCTCAAGTTCTCTGATGAGAATGACAAGTGGTATGTCCCGGCTGATGCCAAGGTCAACGGCGATACCTTCAAATCCTGCCGTGATGAGCCGTTCTGGGAAGTCAGCCCTCCGCAGGAAGCCAAGCCGACCGACTTCACGGGGATGCTGTATGCCCTGCTGAACAAGAATGCCAAGGCTCAGGCCGAAGACGTGATGAAGAAGAAGGCAGAGAAGGGCATCACCGACAAGGTTATCCCGACCGATGTTGCCCGTAAGATCAAGGAAGTGTTGGCCCAAGCTGGCATCTCTGAGGCTGAATAAGCCTAAGTAATACCATAGGACAGACTGATAAACTGTTACTAGGTATACTAACCTAGCCAGAAAACCTTAGTCTTTAAGGCTAAGGCAGTCGCTAGGTGCCTGCATCTTAGACCCAGACTTGTAAACTATCTCAGTCTAAGAGGGCGTCGGATGAAGCCGACCATGTAGTGGTAGGTATGGCAGACAGGTAATGCAGAGGACTTGAAATCCTTTAATGTAGGTTCAAACCCTACTACCAAATGCCACTACATGACTTTTTCATCCCACATGCGAAGCGTCATGCGGTTTACTCATGCGGTTTACTAACGAAGGAAAAGGGTTAACCATGTCCTATTATGTAGAGATGGCTAATGGCCAAGTGGTGCCCTGCAATTGGGTGCAGTATGAGCAACTGAAAGTTTTCGGTTGGGTGCATCGTATCCTCACCGATAAGCAGGCTGTGTTGCATAAGCTCAAGCGAAAGGTTTAACCATGTATAACGTACAGTTTGAATGGTTCGATAAGAATGATAACGTTGAAGCTAAGACGTACCCTAACGTCAAACTTGATGATTTAGTATCCCTTATCAAATGGAAGTCTAGACATGTAGTTGATCATGGTGGCGTTATACATCAGGTATACGTGATTCCTGCCTAACTACTATCATGCGGAGTGGACTATGAAGCACAATGTCCACAACTAACTTCAAATCAAAGGAGAATAACTATGGCCGCTGGTATGTCCAAAGCCAAAGCCCGTCAAAATAGCAAGACTAAGACGAAGGCTAATCGTGCGAAGTTTGGTCTTCCTGCCAAGGCTGGCAAGCGTCGTCCTCATAACATCATTCATGATAAGAATGGTGACTATGTAGCAGCACCTTTCGTTGCACGTCCCAAGATTCAGGAGGCAGAGCCTAAGGCTTACATGCAGACGCATGATGTCAAGGAGTCTGATCGTCTTCCTGTCCCTACTGGTCATGTTCTCAAGGAAGGATTGAACAAGATTGCCAGCATGAAGCGTGGCACCAAGAACCTCTCTGATCCTTTTGTCTTTGATCGTATGGCTACGCACTTTGTGCATGGGCTAGTGGAGGTCTAAGTGGAACAGCGGAACCTCACTGAAGAGGAATGGAAGCTGGTAGCTATCCACCTAGGTAGGATGATGTTCTATCGTGGGTTACAGATTGGTTTCCTTGCCGGTCTGACAGTGGGATGGATTGCTGGTGGACTGGTGATGCTATGGCTCCAATAGATCAACCTCAAGGTATCCTGATTAGTAGAACCGGACGGAATCTTCATCTTCAGTATAATAATAACTACGTTTACATAAACAGCTTTAAAGAGGTAGAGTTTACTGAAGGTGGTTATGTAACGGACTCTCATTTAATTAGGGCTTGGTTTCTTATAGCACCGTTCAGTCTAGTCAAATGGGATAGAGAAGATGTCTGAATTGAACGACTTTGAGAAGGTCCATCATTGGCGAAAAATAGGTTATAAACCTGCCGTTGTATACTGGTCTGAAAAGGCTAAGCACAATGAATGGAAAGCAGAGTATCTATCTGATTGTGAGTCTACTATAGAATACGATTTCTGTCAGTCTGTCATTAGAATTATAGAGAAAACCATGAAAAGACTGGATAGAATGAAATGAGTATCTTTGCTTTCTCTCCTGATCTTTGAAACAACACAACTACTATCATCCGCTGTGGCAATCAATGATCCAACTAAAATGAATCAAAGGTAAGGAACCATCATGGAGAACCAAGTAATCCTAGCCGCATCAATAGAAGGTGGTAAACCTTATTTTTCAGTCTGGACTTTTGGAAAAAGAGTGATAGCAGGCAGCAGAAGTCCTTATACAACTTTAAAACATAGAAAAAATAATCCATATAAACATAAAAAACTTAATAAAACAGACTTTCCTCTATTGCTTCAACCTCTAATCCAATGGAGTGAGTGATGAACTATGTTCTGTTCTCAATTGACAGTGTACATGATACACATACTCTGGCTAAGTTTCTGAGGCACTTTGATACTCAGGTTGCCATGAGTAAGACCAAAGGTAATCTTGTCCAGTGTATTGGCATGTGGAAAGGACAGCTTGAGGTCTCCTTTCTTTGTAGAGAAGAAGACTATGAGGCTTTTGTGTTGCCTCTAGGTTTCACAAAGAATCAGGAATGTGTAATCACTATCTCTGGTGATAAAATGGAATGCTTTATTGACGATAATTACATTGGTCAGATGGTGGAGTTTACTGCTAAAGAAGCACTAAACTCTGACGGATTTACTTATCGTCCTGACCTGAACAAGTATTGGATGGTGATGTGATGTTCTGGTTTGCTGTAGCTGAAATCATTGCCACTGTTGTCTTCAGTGCTGCAATGTTTATCCTCTGCGTTATCTTCCTAGCATTGTAAAGAATTGGCCCCGTAGCTCAGTGGATAGAGCAAGGAACTTCTAATTCCTAGGTCGGGCGTTCGAATCGCTCCGGGGTCGCCATAATGGGGACGTGATGGAATAGGTAGACATGAGGGACTTAAAATCCCTTGCTCTATGCGTGTGGGTTCGAAGCCCACCGTCCCTACCATACTATGCCCGTAGGCTTCATAGGAGAGCCGCTAGAGGCCCTCTAAGAGTTTTCATAGGGTACCCTAGCTAAAACACCTAGAGCCTCTGTACGAGGCTATTTTGGAGGCGTTGAAAATGGCCGCTGAACTGGAAGAAATCAAACTGGAACCATTAGCCATTTGTGGTATCATGGGCACTGCACTTATTCCTCTCTGTCAATACAATATGACTAAAGGTGAGGAAAGACATGTGGTGGTGCAAGAGATTCTTACTGAGTTAGCCAGTAAGGAAGTGGTTATCATGGGTAACACTCTAGTATATACGGAGGGGTTTGATGGTTTTAGAGTCCTTTGAATTACACTATGTCAGATTTATAGGTTTAAACTTCTTTCTAAAGAAATGTGGTTCTTTCTTTCATCATGGTCCACAAGAATTTAGATACCGCCTTCTTTCTAGTGAAAGAAAAATGAGTGCATCTGATTGTGATAAGGTAAAATCTATAAACCTTATCCTCCCCTCAAAACTATCAACCTTCAACACTGAAACGGAGAACTGAGAATGACTGACTTCAATAAACTTGCGGAAGAAATCTACCCGCTTTGCAACTTCATGTTCAAGGACAATGGACCTAGCACCAGCGGTAACATCGAAGACCTTGTGAAAGAGATTGAACTTCTTGACCCTGACAAATGGGAGATGAAGGGCAAGGATGTCAAGCACGCCTTCAAGCGTTATATCAAGGAGGTTAATCCCTCTGGGTATGAGGCTATCGAAAAGAAATTTGAGAGAACCTTCTACAAATCTCTTGACTTGATCCCTCCCTTTGCTGTACTCTTTGTGGCTAGTGGTGCTGTGACTCATGAGGAGTTTGTCGAGGTTGTGCTTGATGCTCCCTCTGATGCACAGATCATTCCTAACTTTGTTCCTGAGGATAAGTTTGTCAAGACTCTCTGGGATATGTATCGTCACTGGAAACTCTTTACTGAAGAAGGTGCCTTCAAACCTATCAACATTGAAGGTCTTTCCATTCCCAAGATTCCTGAACTTACCACCGAGAAGAAGACTACCCTTGACCATCTTCTGACTAGCTTCGAGGCTCCCAAGTGGACTGATCTTGAGAAGTTTGTCAGAGAGTCTGGTAAGATTCAATCTCGTCTTGCTCAGGAGGCAGGCAAGATCAAGGAACTTTCCGATAGGGAAATCGCAGGACTGAACAAACAACTCAAGGATATGTCCTCTGCAATTTCCCGTATGTCCAAGGAGTTGGCAGCTAAGCCTTTCGAGGACGCTAAAGTTATCGGAGATGGCACTATTCCGAATGGCAAGATTGTCATGAAGAATGTCGGGGATGTCTTCCCCACTCTTAAGAAGCTGGCTATGGAAGTTCCTGTATGGGAATGGGATGGTGTGCATCCTGATGTTCCTGAGGTTGACCCTAACTACATCTTCCGCGAGGAACTTCTGATTCGTGCTATTTATGCTGTGCTTACCAATCAGCGTATGTATCTGCAAGGCCACACTGGCTCTGGTAAGACCACTCTTATCGAACAGCTTGCAGCGCACCTTAACTGGCCCTTCATGCGTATCAACTTCGACTCTGAGATTACTCGTATGGACCTGATTGGTCGGGATACTCTGCAAGATGGTAAGTCTGTCTTTGTGGATGGTATGCTTCCTCGTGCCATGTCTGGTCCCTATATCTGTGTCTTCGATGAGTTGGACTTCTGCCGTCCTGATGTCAGCTATGTCATGCAAGCTGCTCTGGAAGGTAACGGTCTTGTGATCACTGAGGATGGTGGCCGGGTGGTTCATCCTGATCCTAACTTCCGTATGTTCGGCACTGGTAACACTGTCGGTCAAGGTGATGAGCATGGTATGTATCAAGGTGCTCGTCCTCAGTCTCTGGCATTCCTTGACCGATTCACCATCTGGGCTAAGGTTGAATACCTAACCGAGAAGGATCGCAAGGAACTGCTCAAGCGTCATTTCCCTGTGCTGAGTGATGAGGAAGCTAACACGATCACCAAGTATAGCACTGAACATCTTGACGCATTCGAGAAAGCCAAAGTGCTTCAGCCTATCAGTCCTCGTGGTATGCTGGCCATTGCTCGTTCTGTGATTTTCTTCAACTCTGTCTATCCGATGGACAAGAAGAACCTCCATCGTGCCCTCACTCAGACTATCGTTGACCGTGCCACTGAGGCTGATGGTGCGGTGCTGAAAGGCTTGGTGGACCGTGTGGCAAAGGGGTAAATATGGTCTCTACGTCTATAATAGAAAGCCTATTATATATATATTATATACTGGCCAAATGAAACAGGATGGTATGTGTCCGGGCTAGACTCGGAGATATGGACGAAGAATGGTGATGGCTGGAAAATAAACGGTTACGAATACAAATGGGCTGCCTTGGTGGCCCCTCTACCAATTCTCTTTTGGAGTGAAGAAGAATGAAGAAAGGTCATGAGCTTGTTCATGAGATTCAGCAGACTGCTGCTGTCTTTGGACGTAACCAAGAAGCTACTGTTGTGTTTGAGGCTGATGGTGTCACTGGCACTGCATGGACTGATGGTAAGGAGATTACGCTTCCTTCTCTGCCTGACAATCTAGAGTTTTCTCATGAAGAAACCATGACCATGCGTGGACTTCTGGACCATGAGGCAGGACACCTTCGCCATACCAACTTTGAATCGTGGCAAGCCTTTGGTGAGACTCAGAGTCAACAGGCTCTGGCTATTGCCAACTGTCTTGAGGATATGCGTATCGAAGATCGTATCATGAAGGAATATCCCGGTGCGCAGAAGAACCTTTCTGTCATGCGGGAGACTACAGGAGTTAAGGAACTTGAACACCTGAAGGCTAACTCTGAGGTGTTTACTACTATCACGGCTCCTGCAATTCAGAATGCAATCCTTCGTGCCGGTACTAGGGACTACACTGGTGCTATTAATGAAGAGATGTATCAGATGATCCCTGAGCGTTTCAAGGCTTGGGGCCACAAATTCGCTGATGAGGCTAAAGCCTGCAAGAATGTAGACGAGATTCTTAACCTTGCACTGGCTATTGAAAAGCTTCTGGAAGAATCCACCAAGAATAAAGCTCCAGAGCCTATGCCTGAGGACGGTAAGCCTGATGCTGGTGGCTCTGGTCTGGATGGTAACCCTGAAGACTTCAAGTTTGATAAAGATGGTGACTTTACCCAAGGAAAACCTAAGCATGGTAAAAAGGCCACTGGTAAGCTGAAGGATAACGAAGGCAACACTATGCTTGATGGCCCTATTGAGGCTATTAAGGAGGCTGTCAAGTCTAAGGTTGATCAGTTCATGAAGGAGGAAAAGCCTAAAGGAACTGACTATCGTATCCTTACTGACAGATATGACGAGGTATTCACCAAGACCTCTACTAACAAGCGTAAAGACTACCGTAAAGAACTGCTGGAAAGAACTTCTGCTGTTAACTATGAGCGCACTAAGTCTAACCTTGGTGGTCTTGTCAACACCATGAAAGCAAAACTGAGACGTGCCCTTATGGCTAAGGAGACTCGTGATTGGGACTTTGCAAGAGAGTTTGGTAAGCTTGACACCAAGCGGCTTGTTGCTGGTTCTATGGGTTCTCCTACCGTCTATAAGCAGCGTAAGGATCGTATGGAGATGGATACTGCTGTTCACTTCCTTATTGACCTTAGCGGCTCTATGGGTGGTAGCAAAATCAAGGTAGCCACTGATGCCACTGTTGCCTTTGCAGAATGCCTTGAAGGCACTCAGATTCGCTACCAGATCAGTGGGTTTGATAATTCTGATGCAAGGAACGATCACTATTACAAACTTGTTGACAATGCAAAAAGAAGCAAAGCCAAGTATCACCGCATAGAGCCTCTGAACCTTTTCAAGTTCAAGGAGTTTAATCAGAGCCTACAATTGGCTAAAGGCTCTATTGCGGCAATCAGAGAATGTGCTTCTGGTAACAACTCTGACCGTGATGCGATCATCTGGGCTTATCATGAACTTCTGAATAGACCTGAGAAGCGTAAGATTCTCTTTGTCCTGTCTGATGGTGAGCCTGCTAATGCGACTATCAATATTAGTGATGTGTATGGTGAAAGAAGTCCTCTGGTGCTTGGTCTGAAGAATGCTATTGAAGAATGCACTGTGAATGGTGTGGAGTGTGTTGGTATCGGTATTCTTACTGGCCATGTTAAAGATCTTTACCCTAAATCTGTTAGTATCTCTAAGGTAGAAGACCTTTCTGGTGCTATCTTCAATCAACTTAGTAACCTGCTTACTGGCGGTAAAGTGAGGCTGTAATGGCGACTCTTAGGACAGACGGGTTAGTTATAAGAGATTTAGAAAGCCAGAGACTTAAAACATTTCTTCAGGGAGGTG
The DNA here is from genome assembly GCA_003963225.1 of Candidatus Babelota bacterium. Taxonomy (GTDB): domain Bacteria; phylum Babelota; class Babeliae; order Babelales; family Vermiphilaceae; genus AWTP1-30. The sequence continues at coordinate 368 of RXKB01000026.1, read as the reverse complement.
AGCATTATCAAGTTTTGAGAAATGGTAAAGCTGCAAAAATTTTTAGTAATCAGACTTCATTTACGGACCAATACCTTTTAATGCCGAAGTCTATTTTTGATAATTGGACGGAGTAAGATTATGTGGCTTAACGAAAAATTCTCTGTGTATTTCTTCCCAGAACCTCTCAAATGTTACAATTTCATGGATAAATCTTTTTTCGCTGTAAGGCCTGGCCTAAAGATTGAATGGGCTAATAACGGTAAAAGTCACAGGATTGGAGCAGATTGTTTAGCGGATTGGAGCGAAGAATGAGATGCCGTTCATGTGACTCACCTAAAGCACATTGGGTAGAATCTTGGGAAGATTACTATTGTGATGAGTGTTTA
>RXKB01000066.1:3903-13991 GCA_003963225.1 Candidatus Babelota bacterium | reverse complement strand
AACTCTTTCCCACGAGCAATCCATTTACGATTAATCTCATCCAATTGCTCCTTAGTAGTTAGACTAAGGACATGAATGGCTAATGTATGGAGTTGGTCATTGGTGGTGTCATACAACTCTTCTGTAACACCAGGTTCTACTTTCTCCAGGTGTAGATACTCAATAGCAAACTTAGTGAAGTTGCGTAGGTTGTTTATTTCTTCTGCAAACATAATCATTTCCTCTTTTCAACATCAGCTACAAATTCATACCAAAACTCAAACTCTGAGCAATATGGTCTTAAGGTTTTAACAATAGTGTTGAGACATTCATAAGGGACTTTGTCCATATCAATATTGTCTAGTAAATACTCCAGATCATCAAAATCATACAGCTTAATAGATTTCTGTATGAAATTTTTGAGAATAGAGACAGCTTCCTGGCTTCCAGCCGTCTTGCTGTCAATTGTTGATAGTTTAGCGTAGTAATTGTATAGAAATTGTTGGGTTTTGTTCATTAGAAATCAATCTCAAAGGTTGTTCCAACATCGTCTTTACGAACAGAGTTTAGCTTGTATTGACCGTTGTCCTCTTCTTGAGGACTTGGTTGTGTCTTACTTATATCCAACCATTTCTCCATAAACTTAAGTGGGTTTACCTTTGGAAGACTGTATTTGGACTCAAACTTAAACAGCTTGTATAGGTCTTTGGCATTGAATAATACCCACTCTTTCAGCAAATGCTCATTAACCCCAACCAACTCATCGCCTTCAGCGAATAAATACCCTGCCCATGTCAACTCCCGTTCAACGATCTCCTCTAGGATGGCTTCAAGGTTAGGTTTAATCCTATCCCATATCCCGGCTGGGATGAACTTAAACACTTCTTTACCCATCTCAACATGTATCTCAAGTTCATCTTGTGCAATCTTCTGAACTGCCTTCCCGATGGGGTTGAACAGACCGGTGTTGCATACAGCGAAGGTTGGGGCAAAAGAAGACATAAACTGTAACCGCTCTACACACAACATAGTTGTAATGAACGTCCACACTGCGTCCTGTACTTCAATATCACTGGCTTGCCGTAAACCTAAAGCGTACTCGTGAGATACCTTATAGATAGTAGAGAACACCTTAGACACTGTATCTAGTCTAGCCAAAGATTCTGTAATAGCCAATATCTCTCCAAATACTTCCTCTGGATTATCAAAAGAGTTCCTTACAATCTCAGAGTATGTAAGTGTATGGACAATCTCATTTTTGGTAATCTCAGTATAAGCTGCAAACGCCTCTGTTGAAGAGATAAACGGAGCCAGGATAGGTAAATAACTCCTAGCTGCGATTGTATCTGTCTCCCACTGCCAAGCTAAGTTCTTTATCATTATCCGATAAATAGACGGGCTACATGTTTTAAAGTCTACAGCACAGTCTGAGAAGTCAAATTCATTCTCATCCCAGTCCATTTTCTTTAAAGTTTTGTAAATCTTCCAAATCCTGGGGAACTTCTTGTTAATGGTATCCATCAGTCCACTATCTTCCCCAAGGAATAACCCTTGGGTTGAATAATCACTCTTCTGACTGTTAAATATCTTGCTTTGCATAAGTCTCCTATAAAGTGCAACTTCCGCCAGGGCACATATCTTCAGAGCCTAGGTCAGTTCCGTTGGATGTTTTAGTGTTCTGGTAATATCTTGTTTTAATCCCACGTTTAACCATGTGAAGATAGTTGCTGAACATTTCGTTCGTTGTAACCACTTCATCACCTATTAGTTTTCGATACAAGTCAGCACTAATAGACTGATCAGTGAACTTCTGGATAATGGCATAAACATCAATCATGTCCTTAGTGTCAATATCCCACGCTATCTCATAATAGCGCTTAAGTTTCTCACCTTCTGGTGCTGCCCAATACGTAACACTACTGGCATCTGTCTTGATTAAAGTATAATCACGAATTGGGTATGCTGAGTTAGTTGTCTGGCTGGCTTTACTAGAGCTTTCAGCAGGCATCAGATTGATTAAACAACTATTGGCGATACCTTTGTTCTCAATTATATCTTTACGCAACTTCTCCCAATCTCTTGTCAAGCCCACAGTCACAAGACTATCAACACTTTTGTTATAAGTGTCAATTGGCAGCCAACCATCCGGCCATTTAGTACGCTTCATCCAAGGAGCATTACCATTCTCTTTACCAAGCCGCAAACTTGCGTTAATTACATGCCAAGCATGTGTCTCCATGACCTTGTGTATCTCGTCACGACCTTCCTGGCTCGAATAAAACTTCTTATTCTTCGCCATATAATGAGCCAAACCAACAATACCTATTCCAGCATTCATTCTTGCTTTAGCAGTCAAACCTAGGTGAGGGAATACATAGTGGTTGTAGTGTATACACTTGTTAATCATTTTCAAAGCATAGTAAGCTGCTTTTGCATAGTGATCATCATTTTTTACATTAGCTACGTTAACGGCTGCTAATGAACATAAACCAATCTCTGGCTCTTGTTCTCCAAGGCCGTCCTCACTAAAAATAAACTTCTCACTGTATAACTCCAACATCGAGTTATACCCCTTGGTTGGGAATGAGGTCTCGACACAAAGGTTACTACTGTAAATCTTGTCCTTAAAGGGCGTGTGCCTATTCATCTCATCAGTAAAGTGCAAATAGGCTGTTCCAGTTTCATAAGCTTCTTGTTCAACAGCTCCTAAAATATCCCTCGCCCTTAGTTTATTCTTTTGTGCTGCCTTGGTATTACTATACTTGGCATACAACCTTTCAAACTCTGTCTGATCTCCTGAATATTGGGCTTCATATAAGTCTGGATGGTCTTTGTAACTGAACGTAAAATAATCACCATCTGTCGCAATAGCACGAGCGAATGTTTTATTACTCCCCATGTTATAGTGTAACCCACGTATCTTCTTATCTTCAACTTGTCGCGGATTACGCAGTTGAATCAAGTCTTTAATCTCTGGGTCATAACAAGTATAATACGCAGTTGATGCACCCCCTCTCCCCGCCTGCATATTAGCCTGAACAGCCCCCTGTAAACTACGTAAGTATGGCAACTTACCCATGTGCTTGATAGCCCCAGAGCGAACAGAATCACCAATAGAACGTGTCTTGATATGTGAGCCTATACCTGCACTCATACACGTCATAGCATAGGCTATATGGTCTCCAACAGCCAATGAGGGCCAGTTATCGTTTGTTGTGTACACACAGCAACTAGCCAAACCATTTAACTTTGTCCCCAAATTTACATAGTTTGGTGTTGGGGCGTTAATAACATTATCGCTGAACAAATTGTACCATTCAGTTGCCTCTGCAACTTTATCAGGTTCATCCTTTGCCAGAAACATAGCCATCCGCATGTAAACGAACTGAGCTGTCTCATACACAACCTTTTTCACACGATCTTTGATGGCATACTTACTGTTGATGAAATCCAGTCCAAAGTATACGCACTCATAATCTTTGTCATGGTTGATAACTTTCTCTAGCTTAGCATACTCTTCGTCCGAGTATCCCATCTCAACCATAAGGCCTAATGGAATTAGTTTATTGTGTAGCTCTTGGATCGTAGGCTTACCATTAGGGTAAATCTCTTTATCCAACAGGGCAGCTAACAAGCGACCAGCCATCTTGTAGTAAGACCAACTATCGTTATCTAAGCAAACACGAATAAGCTGTTCTTGTAGTTGCTTCGAAGTACACTCTTGTCCAATGGTTGCAGCCGTCTGCATTACCACGCTTGACCAATCAACATATTTACCAAGGTTATTGCTTGCCCATTCAGCCCACTTATTCAGTTTGTACGGCTTAAACTCTTCTTTACTTCCATCACGCTTGATAATGGTCTTAATCACACCCACTCCTCCCAACTCTGAGCTTCCAAGATACAATCCTTGGAATGTTTACTTATATTGTAGTTAATATACTCAATCACTTCTTTAGCTCCATCTTCATCTGTGTCATACAAATCAACAGGAGCTAACCCATTAAAATAGTCTTTCTCTCCTGTAAGCCATTGCTCTGTAGCTTCATCGTTGTAAGCTTCTGTCTTATCAGGGTTATACACCATATCTCGTACTAAATACCACAAAGGGTGATCTTGTATGTTTAGGTGATGTTGGTGCTCATTATCGTTGTCTTGCATATATCTCCTTAGCCTTTGTTTGGCTTTTTAGTTGTTATTTTCGTAAGTGAAACTTCTTACAAGATTCATTTTCTATTGTCTTTCTGTGCATAATCCAATGCTGGAATTGAGCTGACCAGAAGTTACCATCTCTGTCCACATGCGTTATACCATCTTGCCAATGTAGACTTGATGTATTACTGTAATAATCGTATGGCTCTTTCATTGGACTTGCCTGATGACAAGTAACACTTGCATGTATTGTCTCTCCACCCATCAAGTTATTCCACACACGCTCTACGGTTTCCTTAGATGTATCTAGTTTGCGATAGCTGACCTGACCACAAGCTGCTGACGAATTTTTCAATGCTTGCTCTAATGAAATTGGTATCCAATATGAAACATTGTCATGTTCGTTATATTCATAAGAACCATAACTTAAGGGGCTTTTGTCCCTTAATCTTGAATGCTCCACGTATGGTGTATGCCACTCACCTTCATATAACACCTCAGCTTCAGCTTGTTCATAAGCTTCCCACATACACTTAGCCAACTCATACATATACGGATCAGCATCTTTGTGGTAGCGAAGGTGGAAGAAGTTGTCTATTTCTGTTCCTGTAATCACTCCACGAACAAATGTAAAGGCTTCGCCAATACGATTAACTATTTGCTTGTGGTATCCGGCTTCTTCCCAGCATTCTTGGAGTTCCGCAACATCTCTTGCTGTTTGTAACCAAGCCTCTTCTTTACTTAAATTTATGTAGTCGTATTTTTCATCTGGATACTTGACAACACTGTCAATTTCCTCACCAGCCACCATCCCAGGCTTGTTACTGCCCCAATGCACAGGAGTAACTGGATTAGTACGAATCTGTTCTATAACCCTCTTAATTGGTACGGCACGAGACGATTGAGCATTCTTAACTAAGATTGAGTGGGTGTTTATCTCACTCAAAATAGACTTCGGAGCATCATATTCCCATGTCACAATCTCTTGTCCACTGTAAGCTGATACACTCTTAGCTACAACACGGGCTGAGATACCACCTTTTCCTTTTACTTCTGATTTGTATTTAAATGTCACTAATTTCACTCCTCTTCATCTGTATATCAATAATCTCATCAAATGTATACCGCCTTCCTGTACTATCCTCACACGTAAGCCTAGGAAGCAGATACTTAGAATAACAGTCTGTGGCCTTACCCTCACACAATACTTCTGTTACGTGCTGCTTGATCCATTGGTAGCGGTTAGCGTCCGTTATCTCTTCAGGCTTGATAATTGTTATTGGTTGCGTAAAGTCAGTTATCTTCATATCACCGATGGTCATAACTACTTTGCTTGGAGCATATGGTTCATCTGTCATAAATACTCTCCTAAAATGGACACTTTTCATTAATCAAGTCTCGAACCTTCAAATGAGCGGCCACAACCTTTTTATACAACGATAAACCACACACCATAGCTGTGCTCCCAAATGCTAAGTTACTTGTTATTGCAAGTGCCCTCTGTAAATGTTTATCGGCTTCTTCTAAGTGAGCTTTAATTTCAGCTACCTGTTTCTTACGGCTTTCACGCCTAGCTTTTAAAAAGAATTCTGCATCTGTCATAATTAATCTCCTAATCCATGTTACCATTATCTGTGTATTTCAGACTATTTGTCCAGAAACCTAGTTCATGTTGTTGAAATAAATACTTAAAACAAATCATACACAAATGTCTCCAAGTACGAAGCTAATAGTAAACTACTAATAGGTAGTAATAACTCTACCAAACATTTTTCACTATTACCGTGATATTTACTCAAGTACTTCAAGTAAACCACTATTACTGGTATATAGATCAACGAGAATAAGATGGCTATTCGTATAAACACCAGGTAAGCGTTTAGTTCTAGGGATATTGGGATCATTGGTTAAATTCCTCTTTAAGTTTAAATGATACACACCCAAAATTAGGCAGCGTATATAAATCTGCCACATAATCAGAGCCATCTTTTACAAAAGCTCGTATATCCTTCTCAATAACCTCGTCTATGAATGCTAAGGTTGTTTCTTGCTCATGAGCTACCCAATCATATGAGTCCCAGAGTTGGGCTGCCTGTAAACACCGACCAAGCCCTAGTTGCTTAGGGCTGTCATTCCACCTATTGTCATCTCCACGTCCTTCATCTTGGTTTTTACTCCAATGCTTACAATCTTTACAATACATATTAGTCCTCCATCAACTTAGCCAATTGCTCAGCATATTTCTTAATACGTTTAGGCTCTACAGAGTTGATACTGGCTTGTAGGTTGCACAGGGTGTCTGCTAGTTTGACTATGCGAGCTATTTTACAGCTTTTTATTGTTTCTAGATACTTACCTAGATCGTAGTCTATTTCCACCTTTGTAAGCAGTACCACTGCCCAGCGAACATCAGAGCTAAATTCAAACATCTCCTGAATAGTCACGTCTGTATCCTCCAAAACATCGTGCAGATAAGCAACCACGTAAGCATCCTCGTGGACATCCCAACCTGAGTGCTCAAGCTTCATAAGCTCAGACTTTACTTGGTCTAAGTGATATGAGTATTTAAACTTACCATACATTTGGTCTCCATGAGCTTTAACGGCAAACTCTCTGGCTTTGTCCATTCGATCTTCTAGGTTTTGCATGTTAGTTCTCCTCTTGGTTAGTTGGTTGTATAGTAGACTAATCCAGCCCTAAAGTCAAGCTTTCATCAAATTTTAGATATACCCGTCCCGTTTTTCTGTGAACAGCCAACTACAACCCATGTAAGCGTTTTTGCGCAATTTCGGCATATCTCTCATCATTTTCAAATCCGATATAATATCTCCCTAATGATTTGGCGGCTGCAAGGGTAGTTCCGCTCCCAGCAAAAGGATCAACCACTAGCTGACCAGGAATGGTGACCAAGTCTATTAGCGCTTCTATAAGTTTTATAGGCTTTTGTGCGGGATGTAATCCACTCTCGCCAGCAGCCATACCGCACTCAAATATATTATCTTTACCGCCAAAATATTGTTCAAATTTGTCCTGATTATAAGCACCTAACTTATGTTCTAAGACGTTGTCTGCAATAGTTATTTTGTAAGGCTTGAATGCCCATATAATTGGCTCAAAAGTGGGTTTTAAATTACCAATTCGCCACCCATCCCAAAAATCCGCAGATTTCTGATCACCGCGACGGTCATAAACCACACTTAACCGCTGAGCACGATGAACCGCTTTTGGTCTAGTCCAGCCAAGCATGTCACGAAAGTTGAATCCTGCATCTTCCAATGCGCAAATACAGCGATGTGCATACCGCCTACCTGCAAAGATAAAAACGGAACCACCCGGCTTTAGAACCCTTAACCATTCATTCGCCCAAGTTGAGCACCACTCTTGATATTCATATGGAATTTTTTTATCCGCTTCAGACCAGCCGTTTATCGGCTTTCCGCGCTTTTTAAAAACTGCTCCGGCTTTATCCTGTGCGGGGCTTTTACCACCATATGCAGAGTTTGTATTTGCATGTAATACATCCCAATCATCAAGCCCAATACCATAGGGTATATCGCTCAATATAAGATCAACAGAGGCGTCCTGTAGCTTTCGTATAAGTTCAATGCTATCTCCAACCATAACCTTATTCATCATTATTTCCATATGTCAGCACCTCCCTCTTTTCCAATATAAGCACTAACTAACCGCTTCTTAGAGTCTTCTGGTAGCCATTGTACAGTAGTCAGTCTCTTTACTAAAGCTTTGATTTTCTCTGTTGGGAATTTAGTTTGTTTGTGTTTTTGATACCACCCCTTCTTAAACTCTAATCCCATCTCATTAGCTTCAGACGCAGACAATCCAACAATTGTGGATAGACCTGCTCCAAACCCATTCCTAACCACCAGATATTGATCTAGTGTGGTTTCAGGGAGTTTAGTGAAGTCAAATGCTATATTCTGTGAACCTTTCTTTGGTCGTGCCATGGTCTGTTCCTCTCTTTATTTAGTTGTTTGTTAAATTTTAGATGCTACTAGGCCGTTTTTCCTCCTGGTAGCTAGTATATCACTTATTCTCAGCCCAGTGCAATACATCTCACTCAACCTACAACGTGATAACCAATTCTACCATGCACGTAGTAAAGTGCAAGAGAGAAAAAACTTACGTTACTGCATTATGTCTTGGCAGTTACCACCTAACCCCTTAAGTGGCCCTCCTTCAATCGTTTAGCCCCGATTGACACCTCCCTCCTACGACTACCATAGGGCTTCAGAGATTGGTGGGTAGATAGAGAGTAACCTCTATCATGCAGGCTTTATCCATTTCCAGTCTGTCTGGGAACCTCGGCAGGCTTTCTCCCATCTATAATCACGATAGTGATCACTCTTCAACTACGGCTTGCGGGAATCCATATCCCACCGCAAGAAGCATGTTTGCAGTTTTGCTTTAGTTCTAGTACACTACTGACAAAGCAGTGGTTCAAACAAGGGAAACTGAAAGTAAACGCCTAGCTACCAAGGGAGCCACCCTAGCCGATTACGGCCATCTGTAAATAAATCAACGTCTAAACGAAAATAGCTGTTGACAAGGAAAGAAACGAGGAGTAATATGTACAACATGAAAGATATACAGATCACCTACTATTATCTGTGTATTTCTCAGCTAATGTCAATAGACATAGTTCACATTTCAGAAATAAAGTTAATAAAGATATAAATTACCACTTGACAGGAGAACTAAATGCACTATCACCTACATTTAACCCAAGAACAACTCATTTTACAACTCGATAAAGAGGTGGAGGATACCTTGCAATCACTTGACTACAAAGACAGCTTCTACGTGAACCACCGAGGAGTGCTACACTACAGCACAGCTACGTGGGATAAGACATCAAACCCAACAGACTTCTTCTATGGTGATCCAGATACAGATGTGCCATATGCTATGAAGGCTGAGGAGCTGTGTAAATACAGCATGTTGTCTAATAATCCAGAGCGTCAGATTGCTTATGAATTACGGAGTATGGGGTTATGAAATGGCAACCAATTGAAACAGTGCCTGAAAATAGATTGGTGCATGTCCTCGAAGCCCCAAGCCCCATTTACCCAGATGGTAGAGAGTTGCTTGATAAGTGCGTTGACGGTATTTGGGTAAGGCATACCCTTGTGTTTGAAAGTTATTGTGCGATTGTACAAGAGGGTATGAAAGGCCCATCCCAACACCCAAAATATACTCACTGGTGTAAAAGAGAATTAAAATCAAAGAGGGATACTACCAATGCCATTTAAACCGTCTACAGCTAAGAAATACGCTCGATTAATCCTACAGTGTATGCTACCTATAGCCTTTGCTTTAATCGTGCTTAATGGCTGCTACAGGAGCTTAATAGAAAATCTTGCTAACTTGACCCTTTTTGAACACTTATACTTTATGTACTCGTGGATTATATTGGTTGCATTTGTCAGTTACTTACTGTTCTTGGTCACTTTGTGAGCATTTAGTGATGATAAGTAACCTTTATTTACAAAATGTGAACTAGTTCCCTTGACAAATTAAGTAAAATACACAGATAATGGTTACATAGATTAATAAATAAGACGAGGAAAAGAATATGTTTGGAATTTTAAATGATATTGCTAAGGCTGCTGTCGGAGTTGTTACTTCTCCGATTGCTGTTACACGGGATGTATTGTCTGCTACAGGGATTACGGAAGAAACAAGCAAGTCTTACACAGAGCAACAACTTAAGGATATTCTAAAGAACTTAGAAAACGCAGCTAAGTCAAGTAAGTAACCTTAAGCCATAACAACATAACAACAATAAATAATAAGACAGGAGCACACATGAGGTGCAAATCTTGCAATGCCTTGATGACTAAGTCAGAGGCTAAGGACATACTCCACACCAACGAAGATGGGAGTGTTGTCTACAATGACTGGTGCTTTCGATGTAACCAAGACTACGGGACAGAAGA
>RXKB01000066.1:0-3853 GCA_003963225.1 Candidatus Babelota bacterium | reverse complement strand
GAATAGTTATCACGTAGTGTGAACTAGATCAAGTTTTAGGAAGAAATAGCTTGACGAAGTCAAAATAGTGTGATATAATATTTGTATAGATGTAATTAATTATTAAAGATTTTGGTTGTCGGTGTAGTGGGGCGCACACGTCTCTCCTAGGCGAGATTAGGCAAAGGTTCGAGTCCTTTCCAACCAAATGTGGAAAAGCCGTTGTGTACAGATGGTAAAGTCCTCTTTTCAAAGCATGATCTTCCGGGGGTTCCTAGTGGTGATTGTTGAGGGGCAATAATTATCTCTCTTTGGGTCATTGGCTGATCGCTACGTTTGGGGCGTAGAAAAAGTGTGTTCGATTCGCACAGGAGAGACCAAATCCAGGTTTGTGGTAAGTCAACAGTGAGACACTTCAGACCACAGTAAACGATCCTGAATATGTCAACAACCTCTTACACCAGACAATTAGAGTCAAAATGTTACGTTGTTGATTTCATAAGACACATCCAAGGTTTCCTCCTCTTCCTTGGCTACCTAAGCATCCAGCCCTGATGTGTGTCGAATGGGCATCTAATTATTCCAGAATAGCTCAGTCGGTAGACACTCTTGGCAATAAAATCAGTAAGGCAATGCCCTAAACACGGTGAAACTATACACAATCAATATACTAGCAGGCCAAATAAGTGGGACTGTTTAAAGTGTAATGTTGAGAGAGTCCAAAAACGTCGCGAGCAGTTGAAGCTACTAGCCATAGAGTATAAAGGTGGTAGCTGTAAACATTGTGGTTATTCTAAATGCGCAAATGCTTTAGAATTTCACCACGAAGACCCAACGAAGAAAGACTTCGGTATTGCCCAAAGTGGTGTAACTCGTTCTTTCGATAAGATAAAGGTTGAACTAGATAAGTGTATCCTTCTTTGTTCTAATTGTCACAGAGAAGAGCACGCCAGACTAGGTCAGTACTAACTGTTAATGTGGATGTCGTTGGATCGTACCCAACTTCTGGAGCCAATCACTTCCCTCATAAAATCTCCCACTCCTTGTGGGTTTCCTCGTTTCGCAATCAACTCTAATACCCCATTCTCGGAGCTATAAATGGCCAATACAGCCACTATCCCAACATCTACAAAACAAGCTTGGCAAAACCGTGCCACTCCAACCACCGACACTTACAAACTAGCCCTATACACTTCTGCTGGTACTTTAGGTGCTGGCAGTACTGTATACACTACCTCTGGTGAAGTTACTGGTACAAACTATACTGCTGGTGGTATTACTCTCACAGGCGCCACTGTGTCAACCTCTGGCACTCTTGCCTACATCGACTTTGCAGATGCAACCTTCGTAAATGTCACCTTCACTGGTGCAACTCACGCCCTTATCTACAACACCTCTAAATCTAATGAGATTGTAGCTATTGTTGCTTTAGATGCTACTTACTCCCCCACTGCACAAAACTTACAAATCACTATGCCTGCTCCTGGTGCTACTGCTGTTGTACGTATTAGCTAATTGAGGTAAATCTTATGCCTCAACCAGATCAAAATCTATATATCACCTGCCCTTACGTACAAGCAACCTCTCCCAGACACGACAGTAAGTATCCAACCTCAGCAAGACCTTCTGGGACTGTAGGTTATGATAACTTTGGGTCCGGTAACTTCACTAGTGCTACAGGGTTTACTTGGCAAGGTCAAGATCCACTTCTAAGAAGTATTGTAACAGCTACTCGCCCAGGTGGATCAGGCACTAATGCTATGCAGCTCCACTATTGGGGCGGCCCTGGCGATAGTATTAGCGAAACACGCTTTGATTTATCTGCATCCTACCCAGAAATATATATCCGCTGGTGGTTAAGAGTACCGACAAACTTCATACACCAACAACAACCTTCAGCTTCTGGTGACAATAATAAATTGTTCTTCATATGGATGGATGGCTACTCCGGTGATGGTACAGGAGCTTCTGTTGGTTGGGAATACTGGAGTGATGGTGCTGGCGGAAGTCAGTTGGCTGTACACCACACCATAGGTAATAACACTGGTGCAGGCCCACACTTAGGGTACACTCCATTCATCTCTGTTCCTGCTGATCGCGGTAGGTGGATGAAGCTTATCATGCGAGTTAAGATGTCTTCTGGCCGTACAGTAAGTGATGGTGAGATCCAGATGTGGAGACAGTGGGCTGATGAACCAACGCCTACGCTGAAGCATAACGAGATTGGTGTGTTATTACCGTCCCCATCAAGCGGAGGTATTACAGCCTTCCATAGTGGTTATTTCTTAGGTGCATGTAACACTGGTTTCGCTTCTGATACTGACTTCTTGATTGATGATGTTGAGTTCTCAGTTACTCCCTTCTCAGAGATACCATAATGACAGCTAGCTTAACATTCTCGGGTACGGGTTTAAGTACTTATACTGTCCCTGGTACTCACACAGCCTACGGCGGAGCAGCAATCCAATACGCCGCCGATGGCGCCAGTATATTCCTTCCCAATACAGACTCATTTCTACAGCTCGTAGATAATGCTATTTGCGCTGGGTCTTGTTCTGTAGAATCTTTAGTAAACTGGAACAACACTTTTGTTGGTAATGAGTTTGCGCTTTGTTTCATAGACAACACTCAAACAGGTTTCAGCTTAATTGTTACCCCCTCGCTGGTACGCCTTCGTAATGAAGTGTCTGGCTCTGTTGGATCAACGATATCTCAAGTCAGTTTGTCTACAACAGGGACAGCTGACGTACTGTTCAAGGTAGAGGTTGATTTAAATACTGGTGCTATTGTTGTATACAAAGACACAGTGCAAGTCTTAACAGGAACATACACAGGAACAACAGTTGGATTACGTGCTGGTTTACAAGTATACCACGCTTCAGACAACCCAATCCATGCATACAAAAGTTTAAATACAGTAACTTCCACAACAGCTAAAACCATAACTGCAATTAATGGCGGTGCTGGCGTTAGAGTAGGCTCAACGGGGAATACGATCACTACCCTCAATATGACTACCTTGACTGGTATTACTATTGGTGGTAAAGCAATGGTGAATCTCGGAACTGGGACGTTCGATGCTCCTGGTTTTGTTGATGGTGCTTCTTACTCATTACTTGGTTCTGTAACTGCTGTAGCAACCGATGCAACAGGCAGTGCTAACAGATTAACCACATTACTACCACCCACAGGTTGGTCAGTACAGACACTAGAAGCTCCACTAAATACTACAACTGGTGTTATCACAGGTTTATCCCCTGCTGCTCAAGCTGGTGAACAAATCCTTATTGAGATTGATAAAGGTATTGTTACACCACAAGGTGATTACCAAGGTGATTATGACGGCAGCTTCCAAGTTGTTCGTATACGCCTTAGTGGCGTAGTTGATGTTTACACAGCACATACGGTTGATCCAGGCGGTAGTGGATTAGTAGCTACAGTAACTGGTGTATCTGTAACAACAGCCACAGGGACAGCCTCTGGGGTACTAGGTGGAGCAACGTTGGTTGCAAGCCTAACAGGGCAAGCTGTATCTACATCTGTAGGAACTCTTTCTGCTGTTCTGGGAGGAGCACCTGACTTGATAGCGAGTTTAACTGGAGTATCTGCTACAACAGAGGTAGGCACAGCTAATGGTATTCTTGGTGGAACAACATTGAACGCTAATGTCACAGGGGTCAGTGCTTCTACTGGGTTTGGTAACTTTATAGCCTCATTGTTGGAGTATGTAAAACCTACAGATTCGGATATGTCAGTGACCAAGCCTATATCTCTTAATATTTTTAAAAATATATTCAAAAGTGTTAGCAGAAAACTCTACACTAAGCGAGAAAAATAAATGACAACAACTACTGTCACATTAACACCAGCTTCC
>RXKB01000016.1 GCA_003963225.1 Candidatus Babelota bacterium | reverse complement strand
GCGGACTGACTGTTAATGGCCCTGTCAATATATCTGGGCCTTTAAACTATACAGGATCATCTTCTTTCTTTGGTCCTATGAATATTGAATCAACTAATCTCTCTATATCTGGAACAGCGAACATAACCGGAAGCACTAATATTTTTGGGAGTTTAAACCTTTCTGGTAATTTAAATCAGACCGGTACATCAACATTTATAGGACCTGTTATTTTCAATGCTCCTATTACTGCAAATAACACCTCTCTGGAAATATGCAATCTTAATGTTGATTGTAATTTAAATGTATCAGGATCTGTTAATATTACAGGTCCTATAAATATAACAGGCGGAAGTACGTTTGGTGGAGGCATTACAGTAGAAGGAGACAGTAATTTTAATGATTCCTTAACGATCATAGGTGGAGTGCTAACGGGATATGATATTATCTCAAAAATTATAGAGGTTATTAATGGTCCAGGTAACGGTATAAGTGTGGGTGGAGAACCTATTCCTTCAGGGGGTGGCATAGGCGTTGCTGGAGGGCCTGGAGCAGGTATAGGTATCGGTGCAGGTGGTGGAGCGGCAATTCCAGGAATTGCCGGTGGTCTTGGTTTGGCAGGTGGTGCAGGCATAGGAATTGCAGGTGGGGGAGGTATAGGGATTGCAGGTGGGGGAGGTATAGGGATTGGTGGTTCTGGAGGCGTTAACCTAGTGAATGGAGATTATAAAACATTAAATGGCAATATAATTTCCAATAGCGGTAATTTAGAATTAGGATTAGGGGATGCTAATGTTGGTGGAGACCTTAATGTCACTGGTACTTCAAACTTGGAAGACCTTAATGTTTCAGGCGCGGCCAATTTTGAATGTGATGTGTTTGTTGGGTGTAATTTATATTTAAATGCAACAACAAGTCCAGCAATAGGAAATATTTATAAAAATTTTACAACACCGTTTTTACATGATTTTGGTATAGATAATTTATTTATAGGTCCAAATGCTGGTAATTTTTCATTAGGTATTTCTACAAAAAATATTGGCATAGGAAGCAAAGCACTTTCTGGATTAACATTACTGGGAGGTAATCAAAATACCGCAATTGGTTTTGAAAGCTTAAAAAACAATACTACAGGATCACAAAACACGGCTTTAGGCTCAGAAACATTAACAAATAATACCAGTGGACTACGCAACACTGCACTTGGCACTAATGCATTAAGCTTTAACGCAATAGGTTCAAATAACACTGCAGTTGGGGCAAATACACTTGTTACCAATGATCAAGGATCAAACAATACTGCAATTGGAAGCAATGCTTTACAATTTAATCAAGATCAAGGATCAAACAATACTGCTGTTGGTAGTAACTCATTACGTAATAATCTTACAGGAAGTAGCAATGCAAGCTTTGGATATCAGTCACTAAATCAAAATACAACTGGATCAAATAACACAGCAATTGGCACAAGCGCACTTATTTTTAATACAACTGGCGGTAATAATACAGCTTTAGGCTATAATAGCCTTGCAGGAATTACGTATAGCAGTAACAATACCGTAATAGGGACAAATGCCGCAGCATTATTAACTGATCCAAGTTCAAATAATATTTTTATTGGTAACAACTCGGGTATTAATATTCTCACAAGTGATAACTCAATTATTATTGGTAATAGCGGTGTTGTGTCAGATACAGACCTTATTCGCATTGGTACTCAAGGAACTCAAAATAGAACATTTATAGCTGGAATTTATGGTAATAGTATTCCTGGAATACCTCAAACAGTAATTATCAATGCCAATGGTGAACTAGGATCTGTTCCGCCAAGTTCACCAGTTATTGATAATATTTTTTTAGCAGATTCTACTGCAGTACCAAATGGAAATATTTATAAAAACGGAGATCTATTTTTACACAATTTTGGATGTGCAACAAATACTTTTTTAGGTACAAATGCTGGTAATTTAACTTTAACAGGCTGTCCAAACACTGGCATTGGAGCAGAAAGTTTAAATTTGTTAAGCACTGGTTTTAATAATACCGCTGTAGGGTTTGAGGCGCTGTTCAATGTAAATACAGGAGTGAGTAATACAGCACTTGGTGACAATGCAGGATTTCCAATTACTTCTGGTGATAACAATATTTTACTTGGAGAAAATGCAGGCTCAAATCTTATAGGTTCTTCATCAGGCAATATTTTAATTGGTAACGATGGGTTACCATCAGATAACTTTGTTATAGGGATAGGTACTGTTGGCACTCATTTAAAAAATTTCCAAGCAGGAATTCGTGGCGTTACCGCAGGAATTGCAGATACTGGAGTAGTAAGTATTGACCCTAATGGCCAACTTGGCACTGGCATTATTACTAACAATATTAATGTAACCGGATCAACATCAACAGAAGGAGTTATACAAAAAAATGGTAATCGTTTTATTAGTAATCCAGGGAATAACAACACATTTATTGGCGTCAATGCAGGAACTCTTACTGTTGGTGGTAATAGCAATACCAGTATAGGCACAGTATCGCTAAATACAATTAGTAGTGGTAATCAAAATGTTGCAGTAGGCCGATCCGCATTAAATGTATTAACAACTGGACAAAATAATGTAGCTGTAGGCGCTTTTGCAGGGCTCAATTTATTAACTGGAACTGCAAATATTATAATAGGTAATGCAGCAGGTCAATTACTTGCTGGCTCAGAAAGCGCTAACATTTTAATTGGTAATTTAGGTACAGCAGGTGACAATCAAACTATTAGAATTGGCACGTTCGCTTCACAAACACGCAATTTTCAAGCCGGTATTCGTGGCGTAACAGCAGCAATAGCAGATACATCTGTTGTTAGCATTGATAGCAATGGGCAACTGGGTACTGGTATTATTATAAACAACATCAATATTACAGGCTCAACATCAACTGGAGGTAATATTTTAAAAAATGGAATACTTTTTATTCATAATACAGGACTGAATAATAGTTTTTTTGGTTTAGCAACAGGAAACAATACACTTACCGGCACTAGCAATACTGCTGTTGGCAGGAGTAACATGACAACTATTACTTCCGGAAGCAGCAATACAAGCGTTGGTGAATCGGCAGCATTCTCCCTTACAACTGGTGCTCGCAATACAGCAATAGGTACAGCCGCACTATTTGCTGTATCAACAGGAAGCGATAACACTGCTCTAGGAAGAGGTGCTCTTACTACTATAGGTGTTGGCTCAGGTAATATTGGAATAGGATCAAGTGCTGGATCATTGCTAAGTGGCAATAATAATATTGTAATAGGCAATACTGGCACAGGTACCGACAGCGGTGTTATTCGTATTGGGACAGCTGGCACCCATACCACTAATTTCCAAGCCGGTATTCGCGGAGTGACTGCAGCAGCCTTAAATACAGCTGTCGTTAGTATTGACACAAATGGTCAACTTGGCACTGGTATTATTACAAATAATATAAACTTAACAGGATCAACATCAACTGGCGGAGTAATTCAAAGAAATGGTTCGCGTTTCATCAGCAATCCTGGAGCAAGTAATACCTTTATAGGAGAAACAAGCGGAAACCTAACTCTTAGTGGTTTAAATAATACCGCGACTGGTAGAAACACACTTACATCTATTACCAACGGCAACAATAATGTAGCAGTTGGAAGTAATGCTCTCAACCTTACAACTTCAGGAAATAACAATATTGCGATTGGTTTTATCGCGGGTATTACTTTAACAACGGGAAGTAATAATATTTGCATAGGAAATAATGCAGGGGCAGGATTAAGAAACAACAACAATAATACTATTTGCATAGGAGCTCCTGGTGATACTTTATCAGATAGAAAGATATGGATTGGAAATAATAACGATCATGACTTTGTAAACATTGTACCAGGAACTACTACTTGCTTTGGCGTTTTGCATGTTAATAACGTACCCGACAATAACATTGCCGATTTTCTCAATACATACCCGCTAGTATGGAATTCAGGTAATAATCGCATAGAAAAATCAAACTCTATAATATCTTCTAAAAAATATAAGGAAAATATCACAAACATTCCCAACGAAACTATAGATCGTTTTAAAACACTATCGTCTGTACAATTTAATTACAAAACATCAAACGATAAACGTTTACAGTATGGTTTTATTGCAGAAGAAACAGATACCATAATGCCAGAACTTACCTTAAAAGATGAAGAAGGAACTATTCATAGCATTCAATACTCATTATTTTATGCTCTTTTACATCAATGGATAAAACAAATTGAAAGAGAGCAAAATAATTATTATAAAGAAATTATTGCTTTACAAAATAAGATAACACAACAAGAACTAACCATACAGTATCTTGCTAATGAAATAGCGTTATTAAAAAGATTAGTATCATAAAAAAAAGGAAGAAAAAATGAAGTCTATACTTTATATTACATTAGGACTTGTATTATATCATAATATAATTATTAGTTCTCCAAGAAATTTAATTAATAAACAACAATTAGTAGAGGATACTGAAGGTAATTTTAATAGTGTTGTTGTGGAGCAAACCTTATTAGTAGACAATATTATTAAAACAAAAAAATTAGTTATTGATAAGGACTTAGAAGCATCAAATGCAGTTGTTGAAAATACCACTATTTCAAGTGCTGAAATACTTAATCTTACTGCAACTAATAGTTATATAGACAATTTAAATGCCAACAGTTTAAACATATCTGGGACTTCTCTTGTTGGATGTGATGTTTTTGTTGATTGTAATTTATATATTCCAGAAACAACATCGAGTAATCAAGGTGTTATCTTTAAATACTCAGGAACAACTGCAGCTCCTACAATAATACCTTTTTTACATAACGCAGGTATCGATTCTGTATTCTTAGGAGAAAATAGCGGAAATTTTACAGGAAGTAATAGTAATGTTGGTATTGGCACCTCAACTTTAACACAACTTAATGGAAGCTCTGTAAATAACACAGCAATTGGTTGGCATGCTTTAAAAGATAATATAGGCTACAACAATACAGCGATAGGCTATGGAGTTTTAAAAAGTAATACGTCAGGGATTTATAATGTTGGTATTGGCTATTTAGCTTTACAAAACAACACAGGGGGTAATTACAATCTTGGTATTGGTACAACAAGCTTCCAAAAAACTAATGGTACTGGCAATGTTGGATTGGGTTCTGACTCAGGAGCAAACGCTCTTGGTTCATACAATACCTGTATTGGAAATAATGCCGGCAGTAATCTGGATACAGGTTCAAATAATATCATTATTGGTAATGTAGCTGTTAATACAGATGACGGTGTCATTCGCATTGGCACATCAGGCGTACAAACAACTAACTTTCAAGCTGGTATTCGTGGCGTAACTGCAGGAGTTGCAGATACATCTGTGGTAAATATTGACAGCAATGGACAACTTGGGACGGGGATTATTACTAATAATATTAATATAACCGGATCTTCATCAACTGGCGGTAGTATTTTGAAAAATGGTTTTTTATTTATGCATGACTATGGTTCTGATAGAAACACCTTTCTTGGTCTTAATGCAGGTAACACTACTTTAACAGG
Organism: Candidatus Babelota bacterium; assembly: GCA_003963225.1. Classification (GTDB taxonomy): domain Bacteria; phylum Babelota; class Babeliae; order Babelales; family Vermiphilaceae; genus AWTP1-30. The sequence goes on along the minus strand of RXKB01000016.1, from coordinate 157,726 downwards.
CATTTTAAATACTGGAATTGGAGGAGATACACTTATTACTATTACTTCCGGTAATAATAATACTGCAGTTGGTGTTGCTGCATTGCGCAATATTTTTTCTGGCTCAACAAATTCTGCATTTGGTGTTTCTGCATTAAGAAATTGTAGTACTGGTAGTGGCAATATTGCTTTTGGTCAAAATGCTCTTATTAATATTATAGGTGGCGGTTCTAACATCGCTATAGGCAACAACGCAGGGTCTAACTTTGTTAATACAAGCAACAATATTGTTATTGACAATACCGGTACGCTAGGCGATGCTGGTGTCATTCGCATTGGCACATCAGGCGTACAAACAACTAACTTTCAAGCTGGTATTCGTGGCGTAACTGCAGCAGTTGCAGATACATCTGTGGTAAATATTGACAGCAATGGACAACTTGGGACGGGGATTATTACTAATAATATTAATATAACCGGATCTTCATCAACTGGTGGTAGTATTTTGAAAAATGGTTTTTTATTTATGCATGACTACGGCAGCGCTAATACTTTTGTAGGAGCTGGAGCAGGGAATTTAACTTTGACTAATACTGACAATACAGGAGTCGGTTATTTTGCATGTCACGATTTAACATCTGGCACTCTTAATACAGCCATAGGCTCATTTGCCATGCAAAATATACAAAATGGAGGATTCAACACAGCATGCGGTACAAATGCATTACGCAACCTTGTCAGTGGATCAAATAATGTTGGCTTAGGTGAAGAAGCCGGCTATAGCTTAATAGGAAGTTCAAACAACATCTGTATTGGTTATACTGCTGGTTTTAATATCACAGCAAGCAACAACATTATGATCGGCAACGCTGGCACAAACTCTGACGCTGGCGTTATTCGCATTGGCACAACAGGCACACAAACAACCAACTTTCAAGCTGGTATTCGTGGCGTAACTGCCGCAGTTGCAAATACATCTGTGGTAAGTATTGACAGCAATGGACAACTTGGCACTGGTATTATCACTAATAATATTAATATAACAGGATCAAGTACAACAGGAGGTAACATATTAAAAAATGGAGCTTCTTTTATTAGTAATCCAGGTACTAGCAATACCTTTGTAGGAGAAACAAGTGGTAGTTTAACTGTTACCGGTTTAAATAATAGTGGCTTTGGAAGAAATGCTCTTACTAGTGTAACTAGTGGGATTAATAATAGTGGTTTTGGTAGCAATAGTTTAAATGCTTTAAATTCAGGTTCAAACAATACCGCATGCGGATTTTTAAGTTTAATAGGGGTTTCATCAGGTTCAAACAATATTGGCCTAGGGGTTAATGCTGGTTCAAATATTACTACAACAAGCAATAACATTGCTATTGGTAATAGTGGCACTGTTACTGATAGTGGTATAATTCGTATTGGTACGCCAGGAACTCATACTTTAAATTTCCAAGCCGGCATTTTTAATGCACCAGCACTTATTGGAGGTACAGCTGTTTATATTGATAGTACTAATCGTTTAAGCAGTAATCCATCTTCTATCAAATATAAAGAAAATATTACTAACATTAGTACAGATACTTTCAATAATTTCCAAAAACTTAATCCTGTATCATTTACTTATATTGGAGATACAACAAACACAATACAATATGGATTTATTGCTGAAGACGTTAAAAACTATTTACCAGAACTTGTTCTAAGTGATAACAATGGCGAAATTTATACGATTAAGTATCATCTTATGTATGCATTGCTTTACCGTTGGCTACAAAACCTGCAAATACAGCAAGATAATAATGGCAACAGTATTACACAATTACAAGAAGATTTATCTCACGCACAAACTCGTATTAATAGCCAAGAAACAATAATACAATCATTACTTGCACGTATAATTGCTTTAGAAAATTTAGTAAATCTCAACGTAACTGTATAACAAAACTATTGCAAAAAAGGAGTTCATCTGACTGGACTCCTTTTTTGCTTTATAAACTTATTCCTATACAATAACATATACAATCTTGTTATTTAAATAGGATATTTTATGTCATCAAAAAAATCATTTTATATTACAACGCCAATTTATTATGCAACAGCAAAACCTCATCTTGGTTCATTATATTCTACTTTATTAGCTGATATTTTTGCACGTATAGCTCGTTTAGCAGGTAAAGATACTTTTTTTCTAACGGGTACAGATGAGCATGGTCAAAAAATAGCTAATGCTGCAGCTTTAGCAGGAAAAGAACCTAAAGAATTTGTTGATTCATTTATTCCTGCATTTAAGCAAGCTTGGCACACTTATAATATTGCATACAACAGGTTTATAAGAACAACAGATGCTGATCATGGAATCAATGTGCAAAAGCTTATACAAAAACTGATTGATCAGGGTGATATATATCAAGGATCATATGCTGGCTGGTACTGCGTACCGTGCGAAACATTTTTAACAGAAAAAGAATGTATCGATAATCAAAAGCTAGATACGCCACCTGCTTGCCTTTCTTGTAATAGAGCAACGGTATGGATTGCAGAATCAACATATTTTTTTAAACTGTCAACGTATCAAAATCGATTACTTGATTTTTACAAAGCAAATCCATGTTTTATTATGCCAAAAGAACGTGCTCAAGAAGCTATTAAGTTCATAGAAGCTGGCTTAAAAGATTTAAGTATTACACGAACTGCGGTTAAATGGGGTGTTCCTTTTCCCGGTAATTCTGAACATATGCTGTATGTTTGGATAGAAGCTTTATGTAACTATATTACAGCAGTTGGGTATGGACAATATGACAAACAGAATCATTTTACACAATGGTGGCCTGCAGATGTACAAGTCATGGCAAAAGATATTATTAGATTTCATGGGGTGTTTTGGCCAGCATTATTAATGGCTGCAAACTTACCATTGCCAAAACAATTACTAGTACATGGATGGATTAAAGTTAATGAACAAAAAATGTCCAAATCATTAGGTAATGCAGTTGATCCAATGGAACTTGCACAAGTATACGATCCAGAAACCATACGTTATTTTATGGCACGATACTTGCCGGTCAACCAAGATGGTGAATTTAATATTCAGGCCTTGGAACAAGCAATTTCTGCAGATTTAGCAAATGATTTAGGTAATTTAGTTAATAGAATGATTTTATTAGCAGAAAAGAATAATAATCTTAACGTTGTCTCAGTCAATCAATGGTCAAGCGCATCTCTTGCTTTGCAAGAAGCTTTAAAATCTGTGCTCATAGAATATGAAAACTATATCAAAGAATTTCAGTTACATTTAGCATATGCCCGCGTATGGCATTTTATTAACCTAGTAAATGGTTATTTTCACACACAAGAACCATGGAAAGTAGTAAAAACGGATCGTACACTTTTCAATGAAATTATTTCAGCAACAGCACATGCTTTATATGGTATTGCAAACATATGCTGGCCAGTAATGCCAAAAAAAATGGAGCAAATACTTGCAAGTATTGGGCATACCATTAATTTGGATATCAATACTTTTAATGCGCTGGCAAAAGATAGTTGGGACAAAAAGTTTATATTATCAAACCAAGGTACGTTGTTTATTAAACCAATCCAAAAAGAACAAGTACAAAATGATACTGCGCAAAGACAACCACTTGCTCAAACAACAAGCGCCGTTTCTTCATTAACCGAAATTAGTATTGATCTCTTTAAACAATGTGAAATACGCACAGGAAAAGTTATTGCGTGCCAGCCTTTACAAAAATCAGAAAAACTTTTACTATTAACCGTTTCTTTTGGGCTACATGGCGAACGACAAATTTTAAGCGGCATCAAAAAATGGTATTCCTCTGATGACCTTGTCGGTAAACAGTTTGTATTTTTATATAACTTACAACCAAGAGCAATGATGGGCACCTATTCGCACGGTATGATTTTATGTGCATCAAACGAACAAGGAAAACCAATTCCAGTAAGTCCTATTGAAGATGTTGAAAATGGTGTTTTATTAGGATAAGTCAAACATAAGCATTTGTAGATATAGTTTACGTAATGACAACTAAGTCTTCAAATGCTTATCATGTTTTTTAACTACTCGATATAATAAACTAATAATCAAGATAACGAACGTTGCTTTTTTTGCCACATCAATTGCTTGTGCATGTTTTACAAAAAAAGAATCTGGTTGTATATCTTTTTTTCTTTTCGATGGGGTGCTTTGATTACCAAGACTGCGATTATTTTTTATATTTGATAATGGCACAGCAACAAGATTATACACATATGTATTTAAAGCACATAAAAAAGTATTGATTATTACACATTTTTCATACTCAAGATCACCATTTAAATGTGTGTTTATTGATTTTATTTGCTCAATAAAGCTATGAAAGGTATTATGTATATCATTTGCATCATTGTTTGATTGCGTAGTCTCTAAAAATAACGTCATATGTTCTAATAATAATTTTGTATTATCAAAAGATTTATTTTGATACCAAAAAATATAGATTTGCAATAACAACTGTAATAAATAATCTGCTTGGTCTTGCTTTAATGGAGCATAAACATAAGGACCTTTATATTTTTCATAGGCAATTAATTGATCAATATCTTTGCTAAACTCAATAAACTCATTAATGTTTTTTAGATTGATCAGTGTAGATGCATTTTTTTCTGAATACGTCCGACTAGTAATCCTGTTGTTGTATAATAATGGACAAATATAGTCTGCACGAAGCTTAGTAACACTGTAATTAATATACACTGCACTTACTTTATTGAGCATTTCAATAATATAATATATATTAACAAGGTTATTTAATTCATATAGTTTTATAAACTTACCTTTGTTTTGATCTAAAACATTTCGGTATCTAAAATGCCAATCTAAAATGACCGTTTCTAATGTAGCATATCCAATACCACAATGAATAGATTCCTTAAATGGCAGAGTTCCAAAGGGTATATTCAGATTCGGTGTCATGCAATTGTTAATATCCTCTTTTTTCTCATTTTTCTCTTTTTCACTATTATTTTTACCCTTGCTCCAACTATCATAAGATAGAAGCTGCAGCTTATTTGCATCTGGTTCTGGATTTTGTCTATATAAAGGGCCTATACCAGCTTGTTGCGCTAAAAAATATATCTCATCAACATTATTAATAGGCATATTATTTTTATCATAGTAAAAAGGCAATATATATGTAGCAGTATCAATGGTTTTTTCCATAGGATAGCTAGATAACATAACGTTCACTATTAACAGATAGAACAAAACCATTATTCTTTCCTTTTAAAATATATTGTGTGTTTTATTCCTCACAAATATGCTTCAAAACAGGTATAATTTGTTCGACACAATCAACTAAAGTAATCAATGAAACATCTTGTGCATTTATTGCTCCCTCATCTAAAACGACACCACGCAACCAATCAACAAGCGGTTTCCAATAATCAGTACCAAACAAAAAAAGGGGCATCGGTCTTAGTTTTTTGGTTTGAATCAAAGTTAAAAGCTCTGCCAATTCATCTAAAGTACCAAAGCCACCAGGGAATATAACAAATGCTTTTGAATAGTTCATTAATAACCATTTACGCGCAAAAAAATAATCTAACTGAATATACTTATAAGCACATTTATTGGGTTTTTCTTGTAAATTTTTAACTCCAATACCCAGGGTTTTTCCTTTTAGTTGGTGATTTAAACCCACACCTCCGCAGTTTGCTGCTTCCATAATACCAGGACCGCCACCAGTCAAAACCGAAATACCCTGCTGAGTGCATTGTTCAGCTAATAAAAAAGCATTTTGATCGTATAAAGTAGTTTTTAAATGCCTTGCGCTACCAAAAACAGTAATAATCGGCTGTGGTAAACGGCCTATTTGCCAGACCCCATAGACTAATTGGCCCAAAACCTTGATAAAATCAATCATTACACCCAATGAAAGGAACAATTGCCTTAAAATCATAGAATCCTTTTATCTAACTTTTGTGGTTGGTACCGTCAAAATAAAACTAATTTATTTTAAATAGCTAGTTTTTTTAAAAAAAGCACCAATTGAGCTTTTTAAGGGGTATTATTTGATAATTATTTGTACAACTTTGTCATTAAATTAAATTCAGATTGAAAATTAAATTGTTTTGTTGGTATTATAAGAATAAAAGGCAAAATATTGTATAAAAAAGTCTTTTGAAAATGATTTTTATGTTAAACTACTTATTTGTTATCTAACATAAGTATTGAGCAAAAATATGATTAAAAAAAAAATATATTATTTATTTTTTATTACTGTCACTGTAGGTTTGCCTAGTTATGCTGAAATTGCATCAGTAAGACAGTATAAACAAGAAGATAATTGGATAACTGTTTTTGTGCACGGCATAATGAGTATAAAGCCTCATTTAACAGTCGGCAATTTTTATCGGTTCATGAATGACAAAGTTATTAATACACCGTATGCAAAAGAAGCCGAATACATCCGCCTTGATCCATATTTTCAAATGACTCAAGCAATGCAAGAACTGGGTTTGCATGAAATTAATATAGAGCAATATCCCATTAAAAATGCATCTCAAGCTGCAGGATCAATATTTGATAAAGTTAGCCAAAAATACTACCCTTCAAGAAAAAACAGGTACTATACTTTTGGCTGGTCTGGCCTTTTAAGCCCTACCCAACGGTATCACGATGCTCATGAACTTTTTTTAGCATTAGAAAACTTAATACAAACAGTAGAATATGAACACGGATACAGGCCAAAAATTCGTCTAATTGGCTATAGCCATGGTGGCAACGTAATCTTAAACTTAGCCGCTATCAAACGAGATTATTACCGTTCTTCTGTATTAACCGTTGATGAACTAGTATTAATAGGCGTCCCATTAGTAACAGAAACGGATTTTTTAGTTACAGACAGCATGTTTAAAAAAACATACCATATTTTTTCTGAACAAGACCGTATTCAACGAATAGATTTTTTTTCATTTAATAGACTTTTTTCTCGTAAAAAATTTACTGGCCGAAAAGGTTTTTCGTTACCTGATAATCTAATCCAAATAAATATAAAATTAATGAAACCCACAGAATCAAAAAGAGCTAGCAAAAAGCATATCCAAACATTACGCCATGATTTAAGTAATCCATCTATTATATCTGGTAATCATCCTTTATTGCGTAATGTATCTGCTGGCCATATTGAACTTTGGTTTTTTGGGTGGACACCGCAACACTACCGCCCTCATTTTGTGCTTGCACCATTGCCAGTGATGGTTTTTGTTCCCTATATTATTCATTCAATAGAACATATGGCACCTTATATTAATAACCAAAAAATAGTGACTTTAGATATTCGACCAAAAGATAACCTGACACTTGTAAAACAAAAAGGAAAAAAGGCTTGGCATCACGCTATTCCATTTTTCAACCCACAAGAACTTGCTACACTAAATGCAATTGCAGAATCTGTAAGACCAGAACTTTATACAAACGATCTATTCAATGAACATATTAAACAAGCATGCAAAAAAGCTAATGAATACTATAATAAACATATAAAACCATTTAATAACTATAAAATAGTACCTTCAATTGACATACGCTTACGCAAAAGACGCACTATCAAAGAATAATAGTTTAAGCTCAATTATTTATAATACATTTGATAGCCAGTATAGAATCCAAATATAAGAAGGATAAGTGTTTGGGAATATACAAGCCAAGTTAATTCGTCAACTTTTCCTTTTGTATACACATTTTTTGAAAAGCTTGACTTGTAATTTTGGATATTTCCAGCTCAATTTTTAAACCCGTAACGTCTTGGTCAAGTTTATCTATCTTATGTTTTGCATAAAAGTAATACTCAGCTGTATTAAATTGCAAAAAGGCCCAAAAATCCGTGATATTCTTGGCTTATATTCTGAGTATCTTTATTAGTCAATCTCCCCTTTTTACATGCTTCGGAAAAGTCGTTCATAAAGTTTTTACATTCGTTTTCAAATTGATCTTGTGTCTCTTGTTGACAATTGAAAATTTGCTTGAGCTGGGTTTGATATTGCTCTACTAAATTATTATCATTTTCCATCCCAAAAACATAATTTGAAAAACAAATAAAAATAATGAAAAATAAAAACATTTGTTAACCCTTTAATAAAAAAAAGAGATTGCTTAATACTAAAACAGTTTGCTTATGCATTAAAATCTCTTTTTTTATAGTTTTTATATATTTTTTGATTATCTTATAAAAACATGTTTTTTCAATAAAAGCTTGCTATTTTATCCCACAAACACAAAAGCTCCTCCATAGAAAGCTGTTGCGCTCTTTTGGCTGCTTTTTCTTGGCCAATTAATGCAATTTGATCAGGAAATTGTGCCAAATTATTACGCAAGGTACGGCGCGGCTGTTTAAAACAAACTTTTATAAAATCCCAAAAAGCAGCCTCTTTGTAAATTGTTTGCCTTTCTTTTTTTACCGTAAAAGCAATCACACGCGAAACTACTTTTGGTGCTGGCATAAATGACTGAGGCAATACTTTGTCAAGCAGTTTCCATTCAAAATAATGTTGATAAAAAAGAGAAATAAAGCCATAATCTTTACCACTTTGCGCTTTTTTAACCAACTTTTGAGCAACTTCTTCTTGCACCATAATCACCCCACGTGAAAATAAATGAGTGTGCGTCCTAACTATTTCTAATATAGGAAATGTGATATTGTACGGTAAGTTTGCAACCATCACCCAAGGCGCATCAACAGTAAATTGTTGGGGATCTACTTTCAAAAAATCTTGTTCAAATAAAGTAAATTTATTATCAGCTACTGTTTGTTTTATTTTTTCAGCCCATTCTGGATCAATTTCAAATGACCATAGTTTTTTTAATGGACAATCAAGCAACGCTTTTGTTAAAAAACCATCGCCACAACCTATTTCTAATACTGCATCTTGTTCTTTTAATTCTGCATGCGAAATAATAGAAGCTAAAATATTATAATCACGTAAAAAATGTTGTCCGTATTTTTTTTTTAATCTCACACCATTCGTCTGGGCCACAAGTATTTCCTAGATAAAATAAGTAATTGGTTAGTCGTTTAACGCTTCTTTAAAATAATCTAACTCTTCAAGCACTTTGCCCGCCCCTTTTGCAACACAATCTAAAGGATCATCTGCAACTCGCACAGGCAATCCACCAGTTTCGCGCGAAATAAGTTCTGCAAGGCCTGGCAATAATGATCCACCACCAGCCATGGTTATGCCACCAGTTACTAAATCTGAAGATAACTCAGGCGGTGTATTTTCTAAAGCAACGCGTACTACGTCAACAATACTTGCAATTGGTTCTAAAAGCGCTTCATTAACTTCTGCACGTGTTAAGGTAATAGTTTTGGGAACACCGGTAACAAGGTCACGTCCTTTGACTAAAAGATCATTTGCAGCATCTTGAGGTGCAAGCAAAGCTGAACCAATGGTAATTTTAATAGTCTCTGCGGTTCGCTCACCAATCAGCAAATTATATTTTCTTTTTACATATTGGACAATAGCACGGTCCATTTCGTCACCACCAACACGTACCGACCTGCAAAAAACTACTGATTTTAAAGAAATAACAGCAACTTCTGTAGTACCGCCACCAATATCTACAATCATATTGCCAGATGGTTCTTGCACGGGAAGCCCTGCACCAATCGCTGCAGCCATTGGTTCCATAATAGTATACACTTCACGTGCGCCCGCCTGACGCGCAGAATCTTCAATAGCACGTTTTTCTACTTGTGTAATACCTGAAGGTACGCCAATAATCATACGCGGTCTGATAAGCGTTCTTTTATCATTATGCACAGATCTAATAAACCAGCGAAGCATGCTTTCTGTTAATTCAAAATCAGCAATCACGCCTTCGCGTAATGGACGAACAGCAATAATACGCTCTGGTGTCTTTCCTAACATATCTTTTGCTGCCTTGCCCGCCGCCAACACTTCTTTAGTATGCGCACGCACGGCAACAACGGTTGGCTCGTTTAAGACAATACCACGATTACGCAAATAAACTAATGTATTTGCAGTGCCTAAATCTATGGCCATATCATTTGAAAAAATAGAAAACCAACCTTTGCGCTTGGTATTCCAAAAATCTAATTTAAATGCAGGTAAAAATTTCATTTGGTTCCTTAGGTTAACAATGCATTTTTAATACGCACAATCAATAGTTAATGATATTACATGTGTTTTGGCAACTTTTTTTGCGACAAAAATATTGGTAGGCAAATCCCATTTTAGTTTAATGGTTGGATGCAGCACACGTGCATCTGCTTCTCCTGCAAAATCATAAAATGCTTGTAGTGATATATAATCAGCCGCCCATGAAGATAGTTTTTGCGTCATTTCAAAGTTAGTTTGCACCTTTTGCTCAGCTCTTTTATCTGTAAAACGATCTTGTTGGTGATACAATAAACTATAAGAAACAGCAACGCCAAAACCGTTGCGTAAGTGCTCCAACAATACTGTGGGACAAAAAACTATGGTAAAACCGGGATTTATATTGAGTGGACCTTTTGCTGCACCAAAAAGAAGCGGCTCTTGCAATACCGGCATCCGACCAAAAATAGTCTTTGGTATTTTTTTGTACACATGCAAGCCAAAATCAACAGTAAAATCCTCTTTCAAAACACACGTTAACTGCCCTGAACCATAAAAACCCCAATTTCTATTATTGTCTGTAAAAATGGTAGCAGGCAAACTGCTATCCCAAGATAATCCTGTTGGAAAAATTAATCCCATTTTTAAAGCTGTTTTAACTGTACGAAACTTAAAAAGACGATCCCATTCACGCTCGATTGCACAATATAAATCAATATCACCTAACCCAAAAAGAGTACTACTATCAGCCCCTAGGTCCATTTGATTAAATAATAGCCGTCTTTGATTGCTAAGCTCAACTTTCATATCATCAGTTACAATAAATTTTATATCTCCAAGAGCAAAATCTATCTGTGCATGCAAACGCTCGCATACTACAAAACCTCCAATAGAAAACTCAGGTGTAATGGACTGATGCATACCAAAAGCAAAACCCTGCATACGCAATGCCCCGTCCATAAAGAATGGAATAGATTTGTCTTGATAATAGGAACGTAGGAGATTTGTGCCAGAAATTTTAGCATATGCTCTTGATAATACCCCTAAATCAAAACTACCGTATAATTCTGGTAGTCCAATATACCTGTCTGCCGTATTGTATGCATGGTGAGCAGTTGCAATATAGCAGCCCCCTGTCATATATGATTTTTTACCTTCTATAAGCAAATTCGGCGTGGGCAACCAGGGAATATATCTGTTATAACCTACTATAGGATACACAGGTATACCTAATAAAAAACAGTGTATTGCAATACTTATGCCTATGTACTTTTGTATCATGATACCACCAACTCCTTTTGAACATGCTTTTTATAAAAAACAATTATAGCATGAATATGGAGGAGAGAGGGGGATTCGAACCCCCGGTTTCATTTTCATGAAACAATTGCTTTCGAGGCAACCGCATTCAACCGCTCTGCCATCTCTCCAGATAGTTGCTTATATAACTATGTACAAATGATACAGCATTACATTATTTTTGAAAAGTTAAACATGGCAAACGACCAGACAAGTTTAAAAAAAATAAAAACGTTAAATTTTTTATTACAATAAAAAATATTTTTGTTATTATATTTATTATAGTTTTTTAAGCATATTTTATAATCAAATGAAAGTATTTTATGTATTTATATACCATCGTATTTTTTATAATACAGCTTATTTTTACTAGTTACGCAAAAACATCACTATTTATTAGCAGCAAAAGTATACAGGGCTTACCAGAAGCTCAACAAGATTATGTGTATACGGCACCAAATACAGACAAGCCTGTTATTGCCATATTATGCGATGGACATGGGCCATACGGCGATTTTATAGCAGAAACAGTGGCTAATGACCTAGAAGAACAACTTAACAAAGCAGCATTCAGCGAAAATCAAAATCAAAATATACTAATTATAAAAAAAGCTTTCATGGTCATTAATACTAATTTAAAAAACGGCATTGGAAGTAACGCAAAAACCAGTGGCAGCACGTGCATTGTTGTACTTTTGATAGATGATTATTTTTACATCGCTCATGCTGGAGACTGTCGAGCAATATGGGGAATAGGTCAAGATGCACAAACCAAAGATCACACCGGGCATAATAAAACAGAAGCTGAACGTATTGGTATAGCTAATCTTATAGGCCCAGAAAAAAGAGTTGGCGGAAAGCTTAGCGTAACACGTGCATTTGGCGATTTTGACCTTGTTAATAATGGTATAACAGCAGAGCCTGACGTTATTATTATACCAAGAACGCAAGCACCTTTTATTATTGTAGGTTCTGATGGGCTATGGGATGGCACTAGTAAAAAACTAACTAAAAATGCAGCTCAAACTAATGATAATAGCCTTATCTATAGCTTATTTTATGACACAGTCATACAGGATAATGACCCAGTTGAAGTAGCATGCAACCGTATTATTGTTGCAGCAATATGTTCTACCCTTGTTAACAGAAAGAAACCTTTATTACACCTTTTTAATACAAGCAAAAAAAATACTCTTGCAAAACAGATTACTATTAAAATAGGCACTGTTACCGAAAAAAATGTTTTGAGTAAGATTGATGTTTATAAAAAAGATTTAATTTTAAGTTTAACAAATGCATCTCTTGAAAAATTTATTGAAAAGCATAGCCATTATGCTCATGATAACACAACTATTATATGTATATATACGAATCACTCTTAAAAATACTAAAATGAAATAATATTGATATTATTTCATTTTAGTATTTTTTTTGATAGTATATAAAGTATAAAAGATTTATACAAAGGTCAAAACATGACATTACATTATAGATTATGGCTTTTTATTGGCTCATTCGTACTAAATAATTATGCATATGCTATATTAACTATAGCCAACAATACCAATCAAAGCATTCAATTACAAATACTATACAAAAATAATCAAACAATGAATCAACCATGCCCAGAACAAATTATTAGTTTGCAAGCTCAAGAAAAAAAAATTATTGTAAGCACACAAGATCAATGTATGATTACAAAAATAGTGGTTCAATCATCAGGCCAATTGGATATAAGCATACAACCTATTCCAGTAACAGATGCTTACCTGACTATTTATAATAAAAATAACAACATTGCATATTTTTTTGAGGATCAATCATTTTAATTTATAAAAATAAGATGTAACAATGTCTTTTTATAGTATAAAAATACAAAAGATTAATATTAGCAAGCCTTTATATTATGTATTGAGTTTTTTAATACTACTTTCAATACAACATGATGTTCAAGCAACAAGTTTTATTTATAATAATACTAGTCAAACAATGACTGCTTATTGTGCATACGCAAGCCATGACAAAACAAGCGCATATCAATATAAAAGAGAATGTATGCAAAAAGCTACAATTCATTTTAAAGAAAAACTTGAATATGAAGAAAAAAGCAGCGAATGCATTGTAATAAAACTAACAGTATTCGAGGAAAACGGAGCAAAAGCGATTATTTCTCTACCTCTACAACCATCATTAAAAAAACCGAGCATCCAAAACGCTGGGATATGTACATGGTAAATTACAACAAAATAAACACTTTTCAGTTTATTGTTTGTCTTTTGTTAGCAATACCTTATATATCCGCAAGTCAAAAATCGGCAATATATAATAATTATACAATTGATGAGATTAAAAAATCATACAATGATATAAAAGAATGGGGCAAAACCAAAACATTATTTACTACAATTAATCTTTTCCAACTAAAAAATATAGAAAACCATCTGAATTGGGTACCAACAGAGTGCATTAGAACTATTGTAAAAATGCTTTTTTTTAATATTAAAAAAAAAATTGATACTGATGAAAACTATTATCAAAAAAGCGCATACCAATTCTATTTTGTAAAAAAATACTTACAAAATCAGTTAGAAAAGATACCAGCCATTCTGACAGATGTAAAAACAAATGTTATTATTAATGAGCACTATCCTTTGTTACAAAAAATTTATCAGGCATATTTTAATTTTACCAATAAAGAAATCTCGCCTGAAGATATAAACTCTGTAGAAAAAATTATAGCTCATAATTTTTTACAATCAAAAAAAGATTACTATTATGCGCTTTTACTATTTGCAAGCCAAGAAGACATTATTACCAATATGTTTATTTACGGCGAATTAGAACCAACTATTAATGACAGCAATATAGATCTGCAATTAACAAAACTTATAGAAAAAATCTCAAAGAATATTAGATACAACTCTACTATTTTATACAATAAAAATGGGTCAGCAAAGAAAGCCGAAATAGAAAAAAATATTTTAGAAAAAATACCAAAAAATATCCTAAAAAAATTGCAAATTAATAATTTGAAAAATATTTTACAGACTTTTATAGAAATACAAAAAAAGTATAATTCATTTGCAACAAGCACAAAAGATGCAATAAAAAATATACCTGTCTTATGCAATAATATAAAAGAATGGTTAGGCACAACCACCTTGCCTCCAATTGAACAACCAGCAAAGCAATTAACATGTAATGAAACAAATATGCAAGACATACTTTATAAAATTAGAGCACAACTAATACCAAAATATAGTGAAATTAAACAATATCTTCCTAAAATAAGCGCACCAGAAAAAAATAAGGATTACCGGCATTACCAAAGCATGCTAGACAACCTTGAATTAGTTAATCAAATGAACCCATTGGATGAAACAGCAAAAATGCATAAAAATGAATTAAGCAATATATTCGACTATCAAGAAACGTTTAATTTTTATAAAAATGCGTATACTTTTTACGAATCAATAGTAACACCATGGTACCGATCATGGGCACAAGAAAACGGCATACCTTGCTTGCAAGAAAACAATTTACCAAAAATTATAGACAATATAAAAGAGCATTTATCACAAAAAACAACCCTTTTGGATACTTATGAGCCATTATCAACAAAAATGTCGCAACCTTTTTTTAACAATCAATTAAGGCACAATAGATCTGAAATATTAAAAAAATTGAACAATGCATCAACATTGAATGAATTATCAAAAATATATGAGGAAATATATAAAAAAACAACGGATCAAGAACAAAGATTAAAAAAAATATATAGTTCTTGGGCATATAATAATACACTTATTAATTCCAACAATACACAAGACAAAACACTAGAACAGATAATAACCGAAATAAAAGCTTCATTAAAACAACAGTTTTCTTTTTTGCCAAAACAATATCAAGACAAAAATCTTGAATTAAAGATCTATAATGCAAAAACACTTA
Source organism: Candidatus Babelota bacterium (assembly GCA_003963225.1). Lineage (GTDB taxonomy): Bacteria > Babelota > Babeliae > Babelales > Vermiphilaceae > AWTP1-30. Next base: position 142,378 of record RXKB01000016.1, on the reverse strand, counting down.
ATGAACTCAGCTCAACATATACGCAAGTTCGTCAGCTAAAACTACAGCCCATTCTACTACCAAATAATACCACAATGACCCAAAAACCAATTGTTACACAAGTCATGCCTTCTGAACAATTGTCTAAAAAAGAAGGTTGGTTTTCATGGCTTTCTTCTTGGTTTTACTCGTCTACCAATAAATAATATTTTTACATTATCCAATTACAAAAAAATTTATTAAAAAAAGTTGCATTTTTATTATTTGCTGGAAACACATGCCAAATGAATGGACACCAAGAAGTTGTAACTTTTGTAGCCAATGTACTTCCTATAGCAAGTGTCGTATCTTTTGCGGTTGATAAATACTGTACTAGTCCATTGGTATTTAACTTTAATATTGACGCTAATAATGAGCGTAAGAACTATTACAATAAAGATAATAAAGATAAAAGAAATAAATCCTCTTATGAAAATTTTATTTCTGAAATACAGCAACGCAGTAAAGTTTTATGTGAATCAAAAATACAAACACTCTTAAACATAGTTATATTGTTAGGCACATGCTATACGTTGTACGAAATGCGTAAATCATTTTTTCAACATGATGACCATCTAATAAACTTAATGTATCAAGGTGGATGCTGTTTGAGTTTAATATGGCAGATTCATAACTGGTCTAATGCTTTTATGTATCAAGAAAATTGCAAAAGCAATCAAAAACAACTAATGCAAAAGCAATTCAATGATCTACAAAATCAAGTCAGTAAGCTAGGAGATAAACTCAATCTTATGCATCCTCGAATCGAGCAGCTAAATCCTCGAATCGAGCAGCTAAATCCTCGAATCGAGCAGCTAAATCGTCGAATCGAGCAGGTAATCGAGCAGATAAATGATCAAGTCAATCAGGAAAATAATGATCAAGTCAATCAGGAAAATAATGATCAAGTCAATGAGGAATATAATGATAATGATGATGTATAACTTTAAGAAGCTTTTTGATAGGATCTTAACTTAAGAAGAGCACACACGATATATTATTGTAATATATCGTGTGTGCTCTTCTTATATAATTCAACTTCTGGCTGATCAAATGGATTAATACCAACTAATAATGCGGTATATATAATTTCTACCATCGCAGTAAACATAAACTGGCCAATGGCATACAAAGATTTTTCTGCAAACGCAATGTGCATGAAACACATTTTTTGTGCCACGTACGTTTGCATAGTCCCTTTTTCAATGGCCCATGCAATATGTGTTACTTTTTTGTGTACTATAAAATGATTGTTAGTTGCATTACAAATAGCGCTATGTTCTATAAAATCTTCGTACATAAAAGGAACAGTTAAAAACGTAGTCAGTCTAACTTGAGGGCCAGCCAAATACAGTTGCCCTAACGAATGTAAATCTGCAGTCATCACCGAAATAGTAGGCATGATGCCAACATGACGGATCCCACTTTCTATAATTTTTTTTTTACCTAGCGTTTCTGCCATTAACTGCCTGTACCAAAGACCAAGGCTGTACGCGTTGTGAGTATTAATAAAAAGATCATGTATAGGAATCTGTTTATGTACTATTGCATCCCAAAACCATACCGCTCGCAATGCCGCATAATCCTGCTTCCAATCGTATGCGCAAGCACCAGCACAAAGTTCTGTAATATCAATACCCATACACGCCAGCGGGAAAAGACCAACTGCAGTAAAAACTGAAAATCTACCGCCCACCGCTTTTGGTATATGCAACGTGCGCACGTTGCAAGAAAGTGCCCATTGATGTAAGCCCGAATCTTGATCGGTAATACAAACCACATGCTGGGCAATTTGCTGCGGAGACATCATAAAAAGCAAAACAGATGCGTTTGCAATAGTTTCTATAGTTGAACCAGATTTGCTGATAATAATAAGTAACACTTCTTTTTTTTGTTGATACAAGCTCACCATACACATTTTTACTGCAGCAAGCCTATCTGGATCTATAGTATCTACATAATATATTAAAGGCTGATGCTGTTGATTACATATACCATGCAACAACTGCTGGACCGCTTGAATGCCTACATGAGAACCGCCAATACCAACAATGACCAAGGCGGCGTATGCTGCCTTGGTCATTTGAATTTCTGCTTGTTGTTTAATAAAAAGTATTTCTTGCTGATTAAAAGGAGCTATTAAACAATCATATGGTAATGATTGGTATCTACCCTGCCCAACATACTGTTGTATACGAGTTTGTATAGCAGTTATATCATTATTGTGAATACCATGTAGATAGGCATTACTCATATCAATATGTAAAGGCTTGTTCATTAATAATCCTTTTCAACGCTCTTACCAATCAAGAGAACCAGCAGTTTGATATTCAGTCACCCTTGTTTCAAAAAAGTTTTTCTCTTTATTTAAATCAGTTGATTGTGACATCCATGGAAATGGATTTTTAGTCCCATACACTTTTGGCAAATCGATTCGTTCTAAACGTCTGTCAGCAATGTGCTCTACATATTCAGAAAATTGCTGTGCATTAATCCCAACAATACCTGTCGGGCACGCATCGTGAGCATACATTTTTTCAAGATCCACCGCATGCTTAATAAGCTCTGTAATCTCCATTTGAAACTCATACGTCCACACTTCAGGATTTTCTGCTTTAATAGTATTAATTAAATCGCAGCCAAAAGCCAAATGTATACTTTCATCACGCATAATATATTCAAACTGCTCGCCAATACCACATAGTTTATTGCGTCTTTTTAAAGCAAGCATCATGGCAAAACCTGCATAAAAAAATATGCCCTCCATAATTACATAAAAACCAATAAGGTCATGCAAAAAACGTTGAATATTTTTAAGGGAATCTGTCGCAAACTCTGGATCCATAATTGATTGTGTTAATGATACAACAAAAGCATCTTTTTCTTTAATGGACGGAATAGTTTGATACATATTATATACTTCATCTGGATCAAGCCCTAAAGAATCGCAACAATAAATAAAAGTATCAGTATGCACCGCTTCCTCGTACGCTTGTCTTAAAAGATACTGCCGACATTCAGGATTGGTAACATGTTTGTACACAGTTAACACTATATTATTTGCAGTTAACGATTCTGCGGTTGAAAAAAAACCCATATTCCATAAAACCATCCGCCGTTCAACATCTGTTAATACCGTTTTTGATTTCCACTGTTCAACATCTTGCTGCATGGAAACTTCTTCTGGTACCCAGTTATTTGCAACGCCATCTTTATAATGCTGACGTGCCCATAAATAACGCATAGGCAAGATTTTATTTGGATCAATAGAAAGATTATTTATTATTCCTTGTTTTTTTGTACTCATGGATCATCCTTCATTGTTATTGACACACATCACACTCAGGATCTTGCTCCAAAGAACAAGCCTTTATACTATTTACCACCTCTCCATTTTGTTTTTGTGCTTGCCCCTCTTGTGTTTCTGAACGAACAAAAGCATTTGCATTACTAAAATCTCTTTTTTGCGTAAAACCAAATTCTTTAGCATCTAAAGTAGATTTTTCTATTTGCGAAGCACCTAATGTACGTAAATAATAAAATGTTTTTTGTCCATAATTCCACCCTTCCATATATACATCACTCAAAAGTTTACCTGACGTTCCTTTAATAAATACATTATGCGAAATGCTTTGGTCAACCCATTTGCCACGATGCGCTGTTATATGGACTAAATGAATAGGGTCTAACTCAAACGCTTCTTTGTATTTACTTTTTATATGAGAAGGAATTTCTTCAATATATTGCACACTACCATCAAAATATTTAATTTTATTCAGTATGGCATCATTCCATAGTCCTATTTTTTGTAAATCTGCAATCAAATATTTATTAACTACGATAAACTCACCACTCATGTTAGATTTTACATAAAGATTTTTATAAATAGGTTCAATACAAGGAAAACAACCAACAATATTAGAAATCGTTGCTGTTGGTGCAATAGCCATCACATTTGAATTTCGCATACCATAGGTACGAACTTTTTCTCGTAATGGTTGCCAATCAAGCACTCCTGAGCGTGGTACTTTTATAGGTAAACCCCTTTCTTTTTCAAGTAAATCAAGAGTGTCGCAAGGGAAAATATTGCGGTCCCACTTAGATCCTTTATACGAAGAATATGCACCGCGTTCTTTTGCCAAATCAGCAGAGGTATTTATTGCATGATAAGAAATAAGCTCCATCGATTCATCTGCAAATTTTATTGCTTCTTGTGAATCAAACGGTATATCTAATTTATATAATGCATCTTGAAAACCCATTAATCCAAGCCCTACTGGACGGTGCCTGTAGTTTGCATTTTGCCCTTCAATAGTGGGATAAAAATTAATATCAATAACATTATCCAACATGCGAACGGCATACTGAATGGTTTCTGCTAACATACTTTTATGCAAAACACCATTATGTATATGCATACCTAAATTAATGGAACCAAGATTACACACAGCAGTTTCTTGGGAAGATGTGTTAAGCAATATTTCTGTGCATAAATTTGAGCTGTGCACAACACCAACATGATCTTGAGGGGAGCGTATATTAGATGGATCTTTAAAAGTAATCCATGGGTGACCAGTTTCAAACAACCTGCTTAACATTTTACGCCATAGCATTTTTGCTTCAACTGTTTTATGTAATTTTATTCTGCCTGCGGCAGCTTCTTGTTCATAAAATACGTAACGTTCATCAAATGATTTGCCATATATATGGTGCAAATCAGGCACTTCATCTGGTGAAAAAAGTGTCCACACACCATCTTCTTGCACACGCTTGATAAACAAATCAGGAATCCAGTTTGCCGTGTTAATATCATGAGTTCTGCGTCGTTCATCACCAGTGTTTTTTCTTAGATCTAAAAAGTCTTCAATTTCATAATGCCATGTTTCAAGATACGCTACTGTTGCTGCTCTGCGCTTTCCACTACGATTAATAGCTGCTGTAACATCGTTTGCTATTTTTAAAAAAGGAACTACTCCCTGACTTTCTGTATTTATAGAATCTATTCTTGCGCCACACGCACGAATGTTAGAAAAATCCGTCGCAACACCGCCTGACCATTTTGAAAGCTGAGCATTGTCACCATAACATTTAAAAATATGATGCAAATCATCTTCAATAGTATTTAAAAAACAAGAACTTAATTGTGGGCGCTTTAATCCAGCATGTAATAAAGTTGGGGTACTTGGCGTATAATGAAAAGTCGATAAAATATCATAAAATTTTACAGCCATCTCATTTTTATTAGCCTCATTAAAACTAAGTCCCATAGCAACACGCATCCAAAATGCTTGCGGTAACTCAAAATGCCCACTTTCAACTTTGCTAAAATAACGTTCATATAAAATACGCAAGCCCATATAATCAAACAACTGATCACGTTCAAATACTAATTTACTAGCCAAAAATTCAAGATCAAATTCTTGCAAACGTACATCATATATGCCTTGCTTAATACCGTAATGAATACCATCAACAAATGCTTGTGTATACATTAAATCTCGGTCAGTTCGCATGGTAGAATGCTCAGTAACTTCCTTAAATAATTTTTTAAAAAGCAGTTTTCCAGCAATATATCCATAGGCAGGATCCCTTTCCATCAGTGCAACAACTGCCAAAATTAAGCTTTCAGCAATTTCATGCGCACGAATACCATCAAAAAGATATTTTGAAACTTCCTGTAAAATAAGCTCAATATCAACTACGTGATTCCATCCTGCAGCAGCCCATTCTAGACTAGCTTTCATACGTTCAATATTAAGACTACTTGCTAATCCATCGTTCCTAAGAACTTTTATACTATATAATGATTCATTCATAATTCCACGTACACTTATATCTTGATTTACTGTATTTGAACCGTATTCCATTTATTCCTTTCATAAATACACATTTTTATTATCCACTTGTTACCACACCAATACATTTGAACACAAATAATCCCCATACACATTTTGATGTGTTCTTTTTGAATATAAAAGTCAATGTTCTCATAAAAGGGTAAGCAGATAGTTACCCATCTAGGTTAATAGGTAAACGCTAGATGATCAACAACTTTTTTTATTTAGTATAACAGTATTTTTATTCAAAAAATCTAATGCACTTTTCCTTTAACCATACTTTTTTCAATGAACATAGTACTTATAGTTACCAGCTTAGTATTAATTTTAGTAGTATGTATTTATTATTGATACTCATATATAAGAAATGATATTTTAGTATAAAAAGGGATGTTATGAAAGAAAAATACTTATATATTATGTTAACAGTGTATAGCTTTATGGTACATATGCCGATTAAATGCATAGCACCGCGTTTTATAGATGATGATCAAGAGTTTGAAACAATGCTTACCTACAATCAAAAACCTATGTTTGTTATTTTTTCAGCCGCTTGGTGTGGCATATGCACCTCATTTAAAAATACTTTTAATCAACTAACCGAACATCCACTATTTAAAGATACAGTAAGCTTTATTACAATAAATTTTGATAAAGCAAAGCGTGTATGTGAAAAACATAAAGTAGATCGTATACCAACTTTTGTTTATATAAAAAATGGAGAAATCTTACGCAAAGATGTTGGCATTAAAAGAGGAGTTGATACAAAAGAGTTTTTTGAAAACACAATAACAGAGACTTTTAATTTACAAACACCCAATCAAAAAGTTGCCAACTCGAATGTCTCAGTAAAATCTACTATTGCCTATTTTGCAGTTCAGCCATTGCAGTACATAAAAGATGGTATTGAATGGTGTATACAAAAACTTTCAACTTAAATAATACATACTAAATAACGATAAATGTTTACTTAAAAAAATTGTTTTTCCATAATTATACAAAATTAAATACAAAAAAATCATATACCGAAAGCAATACTTATGTTTAAAAGCAGATTAACTATATATTTTATTAAATAGCTTTGTATCGTACTAAATAACGTTTTTACACTAAACTATTTAATATTCTTGCTCAACTCAATATTAAACTTGTGTGTATAAAGGGTATTAATAAATCTATGTAATGCAAACTATATTGTATAAATGTATTAATACCCTTTTTCATGGTTAACAATATTTTCCATTTACATACACTATCTATTCATACTAGAACAAATATTTTATTGTTCATGCAGAGCCATTTTTATATAAGGCATTTATCTTTCAAAACACAAATGCCTTATATAAAGCATTAAAAATAATTTTTTAATCAAAAAAAATGCTGCTATGTTTAGTATAATTAATTGTAATACTGCATTTGTTTATAGAAAAAACAAGGTTTAGCTTTTTTGTAAAACAAAGTAAGATCAACATCAATTAGTTCATTATAATTATTGAGCATTGGACCTGCTAAAATACGTTTTTGCAATGTATCATTACCAAAAGCTTTAGAAAATGCTTGTGAAAAAGTTAAAGGAATAGATAATTCATTTGCTGCTTTTAATATTGATGCAATACTAAACATATTTCATGTTATCCTTTTATTTTTTGTATATATAATCATTTTTATTCCTATGCTATACTACAAAAAATGTACTATCTTTTTACAAAAATTAACGCCTGTAAAAAAAAATTTATTAAAAAAGTACACTCTCCAAACTAACTTATCAAAGACTCTTTACGTTATTTTATTCTCTATGAATAAGGTTGTTCAAGTATTTAAAAAATAAAAAACAGTTTAATTATAATTTTTTTAATCTATACTATTACTATTAATAATTTTTTAATTTATAGTAATAAGGTAAAAAATAGCATGAAAAAAATATACCCTGTATACGCGTTGTTTTTATTAATTATCTCATCGGCCAAAGGAAGCTTCTTCTTATTAAAAAAAGTTCAAAAATCATATACTGATTATTTTTCACAATTGCCTGATGAACTTATTGTGCAAATTATTACCTATAGCAACATGGATTGTCCCAACCAAAACTTGCTGCACAAATACACAAGCAATCTAAATGATTGCACAGAAAAGCAACTAGATAGGGAATGCGCGCATTACTTTAGACACTTTTATTCACTTGCAAGTGTTAATAAGCGTTTGTGCCAAATAATGCATACAAAACAAAACAATCTTGCTTGTAATTGTGTTAATCTAGTAAAAAAATCCTTAAATAATCACATATTTAACCTTATTGATGGATGTTTACCAAGCTTAGAGATTATTCTATATAAACGTGGTTATAAACACTATACACCATATGAATCTTGGAAAAGAAATATGGCAAAGCTTTATAATTTTAAAAAATATATTTCTGATGTCATAAACAGCAACAAAGACAATCGTTGTATACTACCATCCTTTTTATATGTTTTACTAGAGGAATCATTTAATGAAAAAGATTATTACACAGTATCGCATGTATACCTACCTTTAATTATATATTTTATAGAATGTAATTGTTTAGTACTGTACCCTTCTTATGTAGGCAATAATGCACAAAATAATCCAATATATATGTCTGCATTGGAAATAGTAAATACAAAAAAATATTCTTGTGATATTATTAAAAAAGAAGCAAAATATGAAAAAATTGCTAAAATAATTTTAAAACGATCTCAATTAATAATAGCTTATTTAAGAGAGCATGGGATTAAACCAGATCAAAATAACATTTTTAGTCCAGAAAAAGAGTTAGAAGCAATTAGAAGTACTTATCAGCATTGGCAAGATAAAGTATTACCTTCAATACTCAATCCACCTACTAACGTTGTGTAACAAAAGGTTTATTTGTATATAACATGCAAGACTCAGCCTTATTGTAAAATAATGTAAGATCGCAGGAAAATTGTGAGGAATAATTATGTATTGTACCACCTCCCAAGATATATTTTGGTAATGTATCTTGGCCAAAAGCTTTGGAAAATGATTGTGAAAAAAGTAGCGGAATATGTGTTTTTTGTGCTTTTTGCAATACAGTTTTTAAACAGAACATGGTTGACCATGTTTGATTAGTATTAAACGTAAATCTAACGCCAACGCATGTTCTTTTTTTCTTGTCTGTATAAGTCACTATTTTTGATCCTATGCCATACTTTAAAAAAGCCTTAAGTATTTTTTCACAAAAAACCGATGATCCTGCACAATTAGCAGGAAGACCAATCTGTTGAAATGCGTACGGAGTACCAACCCCTACATCAAAAGGCTCTATTTCTCCTACTAATCCCAAAAAAGAATATCCGTATATTGCATTTTTATTTGGCAAGTTTGGAGACAATCGCTTAAAAAAAATAAAATCTTGTAAAGATCTTGTATAATTTTTCATGGGAACGACCATTAAATGAACACTATTTTTAAAAAACTGTTTATTAAAATATAACGCAAGCTCGCCTATGGTCATGCCATGCCGCAGGGGAATAGGCGCTATTGAAATAAATGAAACAAGTGCTGGATCAACAAGCGGCCCTTCCATTAATCCACCTAATGGATTAGGCCTGTCTGTTACTAGTAAAGGAACCTTATATTTTGCACACCCTTCCATTACTTTGTACAACGTTGAAATGTAAGTAAAATGCCTCATTCCACAATCTTGCATATCAAAAATAAGCACATCTATATTTTGCACCTGTTCTTTTGTTAAATTTTTGCCTGCACCATGAGCATACAAACTGACCACCGGGACCTTTGAAATAGGATCAACTGTTGTTTGTACAGGATTTCCTGCAGGCACCGTGCCCCAATAGCCATGTTCAGGTGCAAAAATAGTAGAAACAGTAATACTTTTTTGTTGCAATACTTGTACTGACAAAAGCCCTTTTTGAGTAATTCCTGTTTGATTAGTAATGAGACCAACGCAAGGATTACCTTTTTTTGTATGTTGTTTTATTGTTTTTTTTGTAATGCATTCAATACCTAACAATATTTTTTTTTCAGTTGTACAAGTGGTAAAAAAGAAACCTAACTTTGCTATCGCCAAATAAACACAAAACTGTTTTTTGAAAAAAGTAATCATATGGCACAATACTCATACACATTTTTTGTAACCATATATCAAAGCAATGCTTATCTGCAAGAAAAAGCTGTATTTTATGATATGTTGCTTATAAGTTCCCAATACAAAATCTTTTTTACTTACTTAATTACATACATCAAGAGGTTTGCTAGATAAGCATTTTTTTGATCTATAAACGCTCCAAGAAATATAAAAATATTATCTTAAATAACAACAAAACACCATATGAAATGCTCCCAAGCAACCAATCAACAATGAAAAAATACAAAATAATAGCTGCTCAAGTTAAAAAAATGTAGTATTATTGAGTGTAATTTGTATTCATCAAAAGGATTTTTCTCATGGTTAACCTATTTTTTGCATTTTTTTTATTAACCTCATCCTCTACGTTTCCTATGTGCAACCCGTGCAGTTGGATGTACAATTTTGTTGCTATTCCTTGGGATAAGCTGACTGATGCAAGCATACAAAAATCAAAATCACTTTATGAAGCAATACAAAAAAATGATTTTGAGCTATTTAAAACATTAATAGAAAGTGGGGCAACATTTAAATATAAAGCAGAAGATGGCAACTCTATTATGCACGAATTAGTAAAACCAGCCAATATAGAATATTTAAACTATGTACATCAAAAAGGGTTACTTTTTTCTTCTAAAAAAAATGCTCCTTCTTTTTGGCCAAATGAACGTGGCTATGCAAACGTAGAAATAAAAGATAATGATGGAAACACCCCTCTACATGATGCTTGCCAATTTGGAAATATCAAAGCAATCGCACTTTTAATGGACTATCAAGTTCCTTTATTCACACCAAATAACGATGGTGATGTGCCATTGTTTAAATCTATTCAATATCAACACACTATTATATTGCCTGATAATACCGCTATACTAAAATATTTTAAAGATCATAGCACCCCAGAAGAATGGCAAAAAGTGTGTACTGAGCATCAAAATAAACAAGGTAATAGTCTTATTCATATTATTTGCAAAAAAGGTAACGTTGATCAAGCAAAATATATTCTAGACGCCTTTCCTCATGTGCTAAATCAAAAAGATATTGATGAACAAACACCTTTACATTTTGCAATCATATACAACGAAAATGATGAAATAGTTAATTTTCTTTTGACCTGTAAAAATCTTGATGTTACCGCAAAAAATATAACAGATGACACCGCAGCCATGTATGCTTTGTATAAAAATAAGATAGATGCTTTTAAAAAAATAATAGCTTACGATAAAAAAGTAATTAACATTCCAAATCATGATGGCCAAACACCGCTGCATTACCTTATTAAATTTAGAGAAAATATAGCACCACTAGCTTATTTTTTAATTGAACATGGTGCAAACTTGAATATTAAAGACAAAGATGGCAATACACCTTTGCATTATGCAGTCATGCAACAAGATGAAAAATTAGTTGATTTAATTATCAAAAAAAATCCTGCTTTAGAAAAAATCACCAACAACAATAATGAAACACCGTTTCAAATTGCATGCAATCAGCAATGGAAAGGCGGCAAAGAATACTTTTTAACACATCTACCAAAAGAAAACCAATATTTAACCGATCTTTTTAAAACAAAAAAAATAGATTACACACTTTGTGAAAAAATATTGCAGCAAAACGCTGAGCTTGCGTATACCAAAGATGACCAAGGCAACTGCCCATTGTTAATTGCCACAAAAAAACAGGATGTAAAAGGCATTAAACTGCTTTTACAATATGCACCGGGGACAGCAAATATAGTAAACACAAACAAAGACACTCCACTTCATGTTATTTTAAGCAATCAGGAGATAAAAAATACTGATATAAATAAAGAAATAATAGATTTATTGTTATGTCATACACATTTGATAGACCAATCAACAAGTAATTTGGTACGCAATGATCAGGGTGATTCCTTATTAGATCTTGCTTTGAACGACACAAAACTTTCGATTGAAATTCTTAATAAGCTGCCAGATAAAGCAAAAGCTATTAATGAGCCAAATCCAAAAACAGGCTTTTCTCCATTTTTAACGGCTTGTAAAAATGGCAATTATGAGCTTGTAACACTTTTTGCAGCAGGAGACAAAGCAAATCTTGAGCAAAGAGTACAACAATCAAACTCTTCATTTAACGGCTACACTCCATTGTTATTGGCAGGAGTCGGTGGACATAAAAAAATTTATGATTTTTTAATTGTTCAAGGATGCAATCAAAATGTATATGGTGCCGACGGCTGGAATATTGCAATTGGATTAATAGTTAATTATAACAATTTAGATTCACAAGGCGCTGAACTAAAACGCATTATAAAAATATACCCAGAAATGGCTTTTAAAAAGACAGAAACAGGTTCAAATCTTTTGCATTTTGCCATTCGATTTCATAATAAAAACGCGTATACATTATTAGCACAAGAATATTCAAGCTTAATTCATGAGCAAGATAATAATGGTAACTCTCCAGTTGACTATGCAATTGAAGCACAAAATACACATGCGCTCATGATTATGAAACCAACAAAACATATGCCAAAAATTGATACAAAAAACTACCTTTTTGCTGCTCTTAAAACAAAAAACATTGACATAATTGAACTTTTTGCAACACCAGAACTGGTTAACAAACCACACACAAAAGATAGCATTACGCCATTACAATATGCTTTGCAAAATAATTATGATAATAAAAAACATATTGAACTTCTTATTAAACGTGGAGCAGACCCAAAAGTAAAAAGTCCAAACAATCAAAACACGTTAGAAATGTGTTTGAAATATGGAAATCATGATATTTTTGATCTTCTTCTGCAAAGTTTTTCTCCATCAGAATTTTTATCACTTACACACAAAACGCTTACATTAAAAGATACTTATTTTTTTGAAAAACTGCTTGAAAAAATGAGTTCAGTTGACAGAACAGTATTTTTTAGACAACCAATCGAAAATAAAAATTGCTTTTTAGAATATGCTATTAATAACAAACTTACAGACCAAATAACAGTTGCTTTAAAAAAGGGGTTAAATATTAACGAACATTTTCCAAATGGCACTTTGCCCTTACATTATGCCATTAAAAATGGGCATAGACAAATATGCAAACTATTGCTTGATCACAAAGCATCACCACTTGATACAGATAATCAAGGTTATAATGCACTTATGTTAAGTATTGTAAACAAACAAGATGACATTACTATTGATCTTTTAACAAAGCCTTGTAATATCGCACAAAAAACAACTGACGGAAAATCTGTCTTACATTTGGCAGCAGAGTACTCAAAATATGATATTTTGAAAAAAATAGTACAAAAATACCCTCACGTAAATGAACAAGATCAGCAAGGCAATACACCGTTACATAGGGCAGCAGAACAAGGGAATATAGACAATGTCAATCTATTATTAAACTATAACGCAAATGTACATATACCAAACAACGCAGGGTGGGATATTTTAACTATTATTAAAAATGCAAAAAATCATGCATCGTATTTTGATCAATACCAATATGATAGTATATATACCTTGATACATAACAAAATAGAGCAAACAGAAAAAGCTCAAAAGGAAGTAGATGATCTTTATACTAGTGTGACGTTATTAAAACAACAAAATAATATGTTAGTTAATACCATTAAAAAGTGTGATCCTACTTTATGGAACAGTACCATTTACACACCAACATCATTTGTATACCCAATAGCACCACAAAAAGAAAAAACATCTGCAGATGATCTTAAAAGAATAAAAGAAGATTTAGAAAAACAAAAAACAAAAGAAGAGCAGTATAAAAAAGTTCTGCAAGACCTTTGGCAACAAAAATGTCAACTTTATTATTATCAACAGCAACCAATGACTAGATCTGAAGTTCACCATGTTACTGAACCTTCTGCACCACCAATGACACAAGAAGACTTTCAAGCGTATCAAGATGAACTGAACAAAGCTTACCAAGACCAACAACCACAACAACAAGATTGGCAACAAGCACAAAACCAATATTGGCAAAACCAAAATCAATGAAGATAATTAGCTGTTAAAAAATCATACAATAAAAAAAGGCTTTTTTTTGAACAGCCTTTTTTTTATCCAAAATACTTATACTTGCAGAACAGTAGTTGATTTAATCCGGGTTAGAAAGCGCCTAACAATCGAACCTGCTACCAAAAAAGCAATTATGTTTTGTTTAAGCATGTTGCTTAATATATCATGATCTAAGATTTGTTTTTGTGCAATCAGCTCATATCGTTGGTTATTAGTATATACTATACTACCTATCAAGCATGTTAACATTTCATCATGCTTTTGATCGGCACAATCTTGAAACATTTGAAAAACATACTGATGAGCATAATTATTAATAATATAAAAATCTTCTCTGCTTAAATGTTCTATTGCTTGCTCAATTTCTTCTCTTGTACAATCCATTGAAACATTGCAAGCAAGTAACCAATCATATACGCTTAATACAATTTTTTTATTATCTGAGTGAAAATTTAAAAATTTTTTATCAATCTCTTCAATATTTTCCTGAACAGTTGATGGCCGTATAATAGTAAAAATATGCAATAATATTACAAAAATATATCCGTTTTTCATAAAAAATACTCCTACTTACTTATTAAATATAATGTACTACCTGATAATGAATAATTAATAACGCATAGCCCCAAATAATATAGGCACAATTACGCGCATTTTCTTCTGAGCTCTGTTTGATAGTACTTGTGTGTAACTGATGTTTTGTTGCTAGCAACGCAAATGCACAGTACTTTTTGTCTTGGTTTTCTGTACATTTTTCTTCATATTCCTGCCAAAAAGCTTGCACTTGCTCATTAATAGCATTTAATAAAATATCATTTAGTGGATATTCCATTATTTGCTTACTATCAACAACGTATCGTGCAATAGTTGAGGAGGTAATAATAGTTTTAATATCTTATTTAGTAACCAAGAATCGATTTAACAATGAATCTTTGCATACTAAAACGGCATATGCAAGGGTTAAAAACAATAATAAAAACTATTTTGACTAACAATTTTCATATTTATTTATTCCTAGTAAGTATCTTTTTTAATAAAGCACAAAAATAAATTTATAACCACTACTTAAAACCATTTTGCTTAGGATTATTATACACAAATGCACCAATCTGTTGCGCAATTTGCTCTGCAAAAAGTGTTGAATATGTAATTTTAAAATCATAAAAAATACATTTACTCATTTTTACAGCTCTTCCACTGCTACCACTTCAGGCACTGCTTCTTTAATTGCTTTTTCAACACCCATTTTTAAAGTGTACGAAGAAATTGGACAGCCAACGCATGCACCGTGTAATTGTACATAAACCGTACTGTTTTCATACTTTACAAATGTAATATTACCACCATGTTGTAACACAAAAGGCCGCACTTGTTCAAGTGCAGCCTCAATTTTTTGTTCGATACTCATTATAGCTTTTTACCTCTTTACACCCATTCAAGACGTGCAATAGGAGCCGTATCACTTACGCGTTGACCTATATTACGCACACGCGTATAACCACCAGGACGTTGCACATATTTTGGCGCAATATCCTTAAATAAGCTTATAACAGCTTCTTTATCATACGGCAACATTGCATGTACACGACGACGAGCGTTAAACTCATTGCCCACACGTGCAATAGTTACTATTTTTTCTATTAATCGTTGTACTTCTTTAACACGAGGTTTGGTACTGGTCAACACCCCATAACGAATAAAGTGAATCATCTGGTTACGTAACATTGCCACGCGATGAGACGATTTCATATTTAATTTTTTACGACCATTTTGATGCATCATAGTTTAATCCTTATTGCAAATCATCTTTTTTAAGAAGCATTGCTTCCAAGTCTTCTTTTTTAATATTCATACCGAAAGAAAGACCCAAAGACTTAACACTACTTTTAACTTCATTAAGTGATTTATCACCAAAGTTTTTAATAGTCAGCAAATCATCTTCACTTAAATTGACTAAATCAACTAATTTATAAATGCCGTTATTTTTAAGACAATTATGCGCACGAGCAGAAAGCTCTAACTCATCAATTGATTTAAGAAGCAATTCAACAGGAAGATCTTTTATATCATTACCATGAGCAATGACACTACTAACTTCAAGTTCAAGTTTTTTATCTATTGCTGGATTTACCACCTGCGAAATAGTATTAAATGGTATCTCTGCTGCATATAAAAAATGCTCTAACTGAGTGCGCAACACAGAAACTGCATAATGCACTGCATCGAACGGATTAATTGATCCATCTGTATGCACACGCAAAATAAGACGATCAAAATCTATAGCTTCTCCAACACGCGTTTTTTCAACATCAAACATTACTTTGGTTATAGGAGAAAACAACGCATCAAGATATATACGGCCATCTTCTTGATATGCTTTTTCTAAAGGCCATTTTGCAACATGATATCCACGCCCAGGCTCTACAAAAAACTGCATATCACATTCGCCATCCTGCGCTATATGAGCTAAAAGAAAATCTTTATTGATAAGCTCAAGATGCTCATCAGCTTGAATGTCCCCAACAGTAACCGGCCCTGGTCCTTTTTTATACAAACGCATAGTACCAGGCCTACCATCTTTAGTTGTAACAATTATACTTTTAATATTAAGGGATAATTGCATAGCATCTTCGATAAATCCCGGAATAACCGTAAATTCGTTATTAATACCTTTGCAAGTATATGAAGTAACCGCAGCTCCTTCAATTCCCCCTAAAAGCACGCGTCTTAATGCATTGCCTAATGTTATGCCAAAACCAGGCTCCAAAGGCTGCACAACTAACTCACCATAGGTTTGAGTTAATGATGCTTTATCCCATACAAGATTGGGTATAGTTAACGGTCTATATATCTTACTCATTAAACCTCCTACGCATCTTTCCAAAACTTATCTTCGCTATTAACAAATATGCGTAGCTTATATGTTATTTTGAATACAACTCAACAATTAAATGCTCTTCAATAGGCACTTGAATATCAGCTTTTATAGGCACACGTAATATTTGTCCTACATACTGCTTTTTATCTAACTCAAGCCAATCAGGGACCTTTATTCCCATTTTCATTCTACGATCAACAACACGTTCCATAAAATCTTTATTTTCATGTAATGTTGGATGCAATGAAACAATATCGCCCACTGCTACTAAAAAAGACGGAACTCCAACTGTTCGACCATTTACTTGTACATGCCCATGTACAACCATTTGTCGAGCTTGAGCTCTACTTTTAGCCATTTTTAACCTGAATATTACATTGTCAAGGCGCCGCTCAAGCAAACTTAATAAATTTTCACCCGTTGCACCTTCGCGTTGTTTAATAGCCATAGTAAAAAAACGCCTAAACTGCCTCTCGAGCATGCCATACATATGCTTTACTTTTTGTTTTTCTTGTAACTGCTTACCATATTCAGACATTTTTTTACCAGAAGGCTTGGTGTCTGTTTTTTCTCTTTTACGCTCAATTCCAGGAGCTAGTTTTTTATCCATAATAACTCACATTTAAAACAATACGTTGATTATCTTTATTACACACGACGCTTTTTAGGTGGGCGAGGACCATTATGAGCTAAAGGAGTAACGTCGCTAATAACCGTTACGCGCAACCCAGATGTGTGTAAAGCTCTAATAAAAGAGTCACACCCAGATCCAGGGCCTTGCTTACGAACTTCAACGTTCTTAGCATTATGATTGGCTTTAACCTCCTTAAGCATCAAATTACCGATTTGCGAACCTGCAAAAGGAGTGCCCTTTCTTGAACCTTTAAATCCTAAACGACCGGCACTAGATTGCATTAACACATCTCCCTCAAGAGTTGTTATAGAAACCATCGTATTGTTAAAAGTTGATCGTACATGTGCAACAACTGTATCTACTTTTACTTTTGATTTTTTGTTTTTTTTCTTGTAGGCCATTCTATCCTTTATAAACAATTAAAAAGCAATTAACAAAAATGGCTAATAACTATTTTTTAGTTACTTTTTTATTCAATGCCACTGGAGCCTTTTTAGGTCCTTTTCGAGTTCGCGCATTAGTTTTAGTACGTTGACCTCGAACAGGCAGACCTTTTTTATGCCTTAAACCCCTGTAGGAACCTATTTCTTGCAAGCGACGCACGTTAAGAGCTATTTCTTTTCGTAATTCGCCTTCAACTTTATAATAATTGGAAATTTCTTTTTGTATAGATGAAGCTTCTTCGTCAGTCAAATCTTTTACACGCTTATCAAAACTTATTCCCAATTTTTTAAGAATATCTTGAGCAGTTTTAAGCCCAACACCATAAACATAGGTTAGCCCATATTCAATACGCTTTGTTTGCGGTAACGGAACACCTTCTATTCTTACCATACTTTTTACCCTTGACGTTGTTTATGTTTAGGTTCTTTCTGACATACAACACGCACAACCCCTTTACGTTTGATAATGCGACAGTCATTGCATATCTTTTTAACTGATGTTTTTACTTTCATTTACGCGTCCTAGTACAGGTTACTTTATCATTTATTCTTTGTATCTCAAAACAATTCTACCACGCGTCAGGTCGTAAGGCGAAAGTTCTAACGCCACCTTATCCCCAGGCAACAAACGAATATAAAACATTCTCATTTTGCCTGAAACATGAGCCAATATTTCATGGCCTCCTTCAACTGCAACGCGAAACATAGCATTAGGCAACGCTTCTTTTACAATACCATCTAATTTTATTATATCATTTTTTTTCATACTACGCTCATTAAGATTATTTTAATTTGTAGTTATACATTTCGTGTAGTAATAAAAGGACCATCATCTAAAACAAGCACAGTATCCTCAACATGAGCAGCTAATAGACCATCAGCAGTCCTAACAGTCCATCCATCTTGTTTGTCAATTT
The DNA here is from genome assembly GCA_003963225.1 of Candidatus Babelota bacterium. Lineage (GTDB taxonomy): Bacteria > Babelota > Babeliae > Babelales > Vermiphilaceae > AWTP1-30. The sequence continues at coordinate 123,494 of RXKB01000016.1, read as the reverse complement.
TAACTTTATACGAACCTTGAGTAATCATAGGTTCAATAGCAAAAGCCATGCCTGCCATTAATTTTAGACCTTTACCAGCAATACCATAATTAGGAATATTTGGCGCTTCATGCATAGAGCTACCAATACCATGACCTGCAAAATCTCTTACAATACCAAAACCATTTTTTTCCACTTCATATTGCACTGCCGACGAAATATCACCCAGTCTATTTTCTACAATCGCCTGACTAATTCCTTTATCAAGCGCTACCTGAGCAACAGACACTAATTTCATCGCTTCAGGGCTAACATCACCAAGTAAAAAAGGGCGCGCCATATCCGCACAATATCCTTTAAACGAAGCACAAACATCCACTTTAACTATATCACCATTTTTTAAAACCGAACGATCATGTGGCACACCATGTACAACCTCATCATTCACAGCTATACAACTTACGTGACGATAACCATAATATCCCTTGGTTTGAGACACCATCCCCTTCTGCTCTAGTTGCTTTTCAATCCAGCGATCTATATCTGCGGTTGTCATACCAATGACAATCAGAGAACTTAACTGATCAAACAAACTTGCTAGCATCTTGCCAGAGTTTTTCATTTTTTGTATAGCTACTTTATTTTTAATCTTAACCATGCGCTCGCATACATTTACAGAATATTAGTGTACTTTTTAAATAATATAGTTTTTGATAAAACATTATATCTTTTTTGACATAATAGTATGATTTTATCACACTGAAAAACAAAATCTACTTTTTCTATTTTTTAAAATTATTACTGCTGAATCGATCTACCTTTAAATCTATTTGACTTTAAAAATCCTTCATACCTATTTTCAATAAGATAAGATTCAATTTGAGCCGCAGTATCCATAGCGACCCCAACAGCAATTAACAATGCTGTCCCACTTAAAATACCGGTTAAATAAAAAGGAATTTGTAACAAAACCCTAATAATATTAGGCAACAAAGCTAAAAAACCAAGATATACCGCACCGGCTAAGCCTATACGTGTCAAAATATAATTAAAAAAATCAGCCGTACGCCTTCCAGGCCGCAATCCAGGTATGAATCCACCACCACGCTTTATATTATCTGCCAATTCTTCAGGATTAAATTGCAAAGCAGTATAAATAAAAGTAAATGCAATAATAGCTAAAAAAGTAAGCACACTATGCAATAATCCACCCGGCACTAAACTTTCAGACAACCATTTAAAAAGATCAAAATATCCAGCCAAAAATGAGGAAATATACAAAGGTATACTAACCATAACAGATGCTAATATAACAGGCATAACACCAACAGTATTTATTTTAAACGGTATATAAGTACTTTGACCAGCAAAAATACGATTTCCGACCATTCGTCTTGAATATTGAACAGGGACCTTACGCTCACCTTTTTCTAAAAACACTATACATGAAGCTATAGCACCAATAATTAAAAACAAAAGAATAGCCACAAAAAGACTTATATAACCTTCATAAACAGCACCAATAGTTTTTAACACATCGTCTGGAAAGCGTGAGACTATACCAGCAAAAATAATCATTGAACTACCATTACCAATGCCAAACAATGATATTTGCTCGCCAAGCCACATAACAAAAAACGACCCAACCATCAACGACAATAAAAAGAAAAATCTAAAAGACCAACCAGGATCTATTACCAAATTATAGCGCTCTACAAGAAAAGCAAATCCAATACCCTGTATAATACTTACTAATAAAGCTAAGTAACGAGTATATTGATTTACTTTTTTTCTACCGTATTCCCCTTCTTTAACCATAACCTCTAATGAGGGCACAGAGAGAGTAAGAATCTGCATTACAATGCTTGCCGTAATATATGGCTGAATTCCCAAAGCAAATAAGGTACATTGTCTTAAATTACCGCCAGAAACAAGGTCAAAATAGGAAAATATACCACCTAATGCAGACGGCTGACTCATTAAATATTTTAACTGCTCAATATCAATTCCTATAATGGGAATATAATTACCTAGTCTTTGAATAACCAAAACAATGCCAACGGTAAAAAACAGTCGTTTACGCAATTCTGGTATAAAAAACATATTAATAAAATTTTTAAGCAGTATCACTATTTACTCCTTTTTTCCCTGCACGGTAATTGTGCCACCAACTTTTTCTATTGCCAATCTTGCAGCTGCACTACATCCATCAACAATTACATGTAATTTTTTTGTCAATAGACCATCACCAAGCAACTTTAACCTAGTAACAATATTTCTATTAGTTTTGATTATTTTTTTTTGATGCAACACCAAACTATCAACAACATCATTTTGGTTAAACGCACGCTCTAAATCAGCTATATTAATAATTTTTGTTATTACGCCAAATGCTTTATTGTTAAACCCTCTTTTTGGCAAACGCCTGTGCAAAGGCATCTGCCCCCCTTCAAACCCTGGTTTAATAGACCCCCCAGAACGTGCTGTTTGGCCCTTGCCACCTCTACCCGCCTGCCCCCCTCTACTACCACCGCGAGCAACTCTTTTTCTTTTTTTAACCAAACGTATAATTTCATTTAATTTAAACATTGTCTTCACCTTTAATCATTTGCTTTACCTTCATATCACGCATTTTCGCCATATGAACCGCTGATCTCAATTTAGCAAGTGCATTTAGCGTTGCTTTAGCCACATTTTGCCCATTTGAAGATCCAAAAGCTTTTGTAAGCACATCATGTACACCTAAAGCCCTCATAATTGCCCGAACAGCACCACCTGCAATATTACCAGTACCTTTAGATGCCGGCCTAACAAGCACCTTACACGCTCCATGAGTCCCTACAACTGCATATGGCACTGTCGCTCCACGTAAGGGAAAAAACACCATATCTTTACGTGCTCTACTTGTCGCTTTTGCTATAGCCAAAGAAACTTCTCTACTTTTACCTAAAGCAAATCCAACCTTGCCTTGTCCATCACCTGAAACAACAAAAGCTGAAAAAGCAAAACGCTTCCCGCCTTTTGTAACCTTCACAACTCTACGCACGTTAATTACAAAATCAATAAAATTTTTTTCTTTGTTATTATTAACAAGCTGATCACGATTTTTTTCTTCTTTATAAAGATTTTTTTGCTTTGTTACTGTCATTGAAATTGCGTCCTAATAATATGATCAATATGGGAGCTATGCGCTGTAATTATTTGAAAGCTTCCATTTAAATAATAATACCACCCTCACGTAAGCCTTCAGCCAACGAAGCAACTCGCCCTAAATAACGAGAGCTCCCTCTATCCAAAAAAGCTTTTTGTACACCTTTTGCCTGAGCTAGCCTAGCAAGCTCTTTTCCTACTAAATACGCCTGAGCCTTTTTATCTCCTGAAACCTTATCTAAAGACAAAGTAGAGCAACTTACAATAGTAACTCCCCTTACATCATCTATAATTTGCGCGTACATATGTTTAAGACTTCTAAAAACTGAAATCCTGGGCTTTGTTTGATCGCCCAGTCCATAAGTACCTCTAACACGTAATTTTCTTCTTTTTTTTCTTATTAAATCTTTTTTACTGCTTGCCATACCAATAACACCTTACTAAAAAATTAGCCAGCTTTTGTTTTACCTGCTTTACGACGGACAACTTCATTTTCTTCACGAATACCAGTACCTTTGTACGGCTCAGGCTTGCGCAATTGCTTCACCTTACTAACGCAAAGACCTAACAAAACTGGATCAATTGATTTAAAAACAAGATTTTGCCCAGATTTATCTATTTCCACAGCAACACTCGTCGGCAGACCAAAATAAAACAAATGACTTTTGCCTAAGGTAAACAAAAGTCCTTTCTCTGCAGACGATTGTTTATCACCCACAAGCAAGACACTCATTGTTTTCTTATCTTTATCAATTGCATATTTTTTATTAGGAAGCTCTTTTATAATAGATTTATTAACAAGCTCAGCTTTACAACCTAAGCCAACTATTTTAACTTTTTTTTCAAAATCTTTAACAGCCCCCATCAATTTATTCTTTAACAGCGCATGGTGCAATCCCCAAACACAATTAAGCGAACGGTCACTCTTGGGATGAAAAGCTTGCTCATTAATCCCAATTAAAAGCTGATTACTTTCAACAGTAGCTTTTAACGTGTCTGGTAAAATATAAACATCAGCGCTCTTAGGTCCCTTGTAAAAAACATGCTGACCTTCTATGTTCACTGCAATACCATTTATCGCAATAGGCTTTCTTCCTATTTTTGACATTTTTTTACCCTTTTACCATACCGTACAAAGAACTTCACCGCCGACATTTAACTTTTTTGCTTGCTTGTGAGTCAATACACCACGACTTGTTGTTAAAATTGATATCCCAATACCACCTATTACAGGTTTAACATTTGCAATCGAAGAATACATCCTGCAACCTGGAGTACTCACTCGTTTAATTTCATGAATTACCGATTCACCACCAACATATTTAAGTGCTACTTTTATATTTTTTTTATTATTACCAAGCTCTTCAACACTAACGTCTTTCACAAAGCCTTCTTGCTTAAGTAGCAGAGCTATTGCGTAACGCATGCTTGAATGCGGAACTAACACAAAAGTTTTAGAAACACGAGTGGCGTTACGAATAATAGTTAAAAAATTACCGATACAATCAATCGACATAAGACTTCCTTAAATATTTACCAACTCGTTTTTTTAACACCTGGCAACGCACCCAACAAAGCATGTTTTCTAAAACAAATCCTGCAAAGATCAAACATACGCATGTAAGCACGTGGCCTTCCACATAAACCACAACGATTTCTTTTACGCACCGAAAATTTAGGAGCGCGTTTGGCTTTTTCAATAAGCGCTTTTGTTGCCATTATTTTATCGCCTTACTTAATTTTTTAAACGGCATTCCAAACAACTCTAATAGTTTAAATCCATCAGCATCGTTACCAGCAGAAGTATGAATAGTTATATTCAAACCTAAGACCTTTTGTCCAACCCCAAGATCTATCTCAGGGAAAACAGATGCCTCTTTGATTCCCAAATTATAATTTCCCATACCATCAAAAGCACGGTTCACCCCTTGAAAATCTCTTATTCGAGGCAATGCCAAGTTAATAAGCCTATCCAAGAATTCATACATTTTTTTTCTACGCAATGAAACCATAACCCCGATAGCCATTCCTTCTCTTAATTTAAAACTTGCTATAGATTTACGCGCAAGCCTGCGAGAAGGCTTTTGGCCAGAAATAGCCATAAGCATTTCTTCTGCTTGATTCAAGACTTTACTATCACTTATAGCTTCTTTTACCCCTATGTTTAACACAATTTTTTTTAAAAAAGGGACTTTCATAGAATTAGTCAAAGCTAACAGTTGTTTAAGATCAGGATGAATTTTTTCTATAAATAATTTTTCAAGTCGTGCTTTTTGCATTGCAACATTTCCTTACAATTAACTATGTCACCAATTTACAACGATTACACATACGAGCACGACCACCATCTTCCAGTGTCTTTGTGTTTACACGGGAAGGAGCGTGACAAGCTGAACACACAAGCATAGCCTTAGCAAGAGATATCAAAGACTCGCTTTTTTTTATCTCTGCCTTTTGTCCTTGCTTACGAGCTTTTATATGTCTTGTAGCAATTGCAACACCTTGAACAAGCAATTGATTTTTTTCTGGAAAAACAGCCAAAACCAATCCTTTTTTACCTTTATCTTTACCTGATAAAATTTTTACAGTATCACTCTTTTTAATACGACTTATCATCGTTATTCCCTAAACGCTCTCTGGCGCAAGACCTAAAATTTTAGGAAACCTTGCACGTAACTCTCGTGCAACTGGACCAAAAATTCTTGTCCCTACCATTTCTAAATCGTTTTTAATTATTACAGCAGCATTATCACCGAATCGAACATACGTACCATCATCACGAGAATATTCTTTTCTCGCTCTGACGATCACAGCTCTTACCACATCACCTTTTTTAACCAAAGCACCCGGAATGGCGCTTTTAACCGCACAAATAATTTCATCTCCAAGACCTGCGTATCGCTTTCTCGTGCTACCTACAATATGTATACACTGCAAATCTTTTGCACCAGAATTATCTGTTGCTTTTACCCTTGTTTCTTTTTGAATCATAACAATTCTCTCGAACGATATTATTATCACACATTAGACAGATTTTGTCTAACAACTTTAGATAAATACATGTATTTTAATTTAGATTTTGGCCTACCTTCATAAATCTCAACCAAATCACCTGATTTTGCAACTTGTTGTTCATCATGCACAAAATATTTTTTTATTTTTCTTAAAATCTTGCGAAACTTAGCATCTTGAATAGTCCGTACTGTTTTAACAACAATAGTTTTATTCATTCTATCAGAAACCACTTCTCCAATCAAAAAACGTTTTACAGGATTTTGGTTTGTATCCGTCATTGAATATTCCTCTCTAACACAATGTTATTTTATCTCGCCAACTGTTTTTCCCGAACAATTGTTTTTATACAAGCAATTATTTTACGAAATTTAGCAAAACGAGAGTAATCTTTAATATGAGTTGTCCGCACCTGTAATTTTAAAGATAACAATTCTTTGGCAATGTACTGCTCTTGCTCATACAGCTGATCAATAGTAAGACCACGTAATTCTTGTTTCATTTTTATATTTTTCATATTATTTCTCTACACGGCTGCAATAACAGTTTTTTTTACAAACTTAGTTTTCATAGGCAATTTATAAGCAGCTGATTGTAATATTTTCTTAGCAGTATCTTCATCTACGCCAGCGATTTCACAAATCACACGCCCGCGCTTTACGACAGCCACCCAATGATCAACGCCACCTTTACCTTTACCCATACGAGTTTCTGCTGGCTTTTTGCTAACGGGTTTATCTGGAAAGACTCTCAAAAAAAATTGTCCAATTTTTTTTAATCCCCTAGATAACGCAACGCGGATAGCTTCAATTTGTTGAGCGGTCATTCTAGACGGCTCAACAGCTTCTAGCCCATATTCACCAAAAAAAATTTCTCGTGCACCTTTAGAAAGGCCTTTTAATCTACCTTTTTGTACTTTTCTATATTTTACCTTTTTTGGCATCAACATGATTATTTCTCACTTGTAGATACAGTATGTACTATTTCGTATTCTCCCCGGCAAATCCATACTTTTACACCAATAATGCCATATGTCGTTTTTGCTTCTTTTAAAGCATAATCAACGTCAGCTTTGATAGTATGCAAAGGCACAGACCCTACACGTGTATATTCAGAACGCGCAATTTCAGCACCATTTAACCTGCCAGAACAACAAATTTTAATACCCTTTGCCCCTGCACGCATAGTGGCCAACGCAGCACTTTTCATAGCTCTTTTATAACTACCCCTAGAGGCTAATTGATCTGCTATACTTTTAGCAACCAAAGTGGCATTTAATTCAGTCTTCTTAACTTCTTGCACAGAAAGCTCAATTACTTTTCCGTGACCTAAAAAGGCAGCAACATCTTTACGCAGCTCATCTATCCCTTGACCACGTTTACCGATTACCGCACCAGGGCGCCCTGAATGCAAATTAATTCTTATATTGCTACCAGCTTTTTCTATTTCAATACGAGCAATATCGGCACTTTTTAATTTTTTCTCCAAATATTGTCTTATTTTTACATCTTCAACAACCGATTTACCATATTGAGAGGGCTTAACAAACCATCGACTATCCCAGTCTCTATATATGCCAACCCTAAATCCTACTGGATGTACCTTCTGACCCACCTTAAACCCCTTTTTGTATAGATATCAATTCAATTTTCATGTGACTTGATCGCTTTTTTTGTATATTAGCACGGCCTTGCGCGCCAGGTTTAAAATATTTATATGTCGGACCATGATCTATTCTAATATCTTTAATTATTAAATCACTTGGGGCAACATTTTTTAAAGAACGAGCATTTGCGACAACAGAATCAAGCAACTTTTTAATTGGCACAGCACGTCGCATGCGATACATTGCAAGCCAATTTATTGCTTCCTGCGCATTTTTTCCACGTATTACATCTACAATAGGACGTAATTTAAATGGAGAAAATTTAATATATAAAGCCTTAGCAGAAAAGTGCATATCATTCCTTAAAGTCTGTACTTTTAAAGCATTATTGTACATTTTAACTTACTATTTTTAGTGTAAACTGATTTTAAAAAATAAAAAGCTTATCTTAACTTAATATTAGTTGCTTTTTAGGAAAAAATTACGTTATACAATTTAAGAGTAAACTACTTACCCGATCCACCCGCAGCTTGCCGTTGTCCACTATGCCATTTGAATGTCCTAGTAGGAACAAACTCACCCAGATAATGACCAACCATGTTTTCCGTGATAAATACAGAAACAAACTTTTTACCATTATGAACAGCAAATGTAAGCCCAACAAACTCAGGAATTACCATACTTCTACGAGACCACGTTTTAATTGCTTCACGCTTTGCACTCTGCTTTATTTTATTAACTTTTTCTTGCAAATGCGTATCAACATACGGACCCTTGTACGTAGATCTTGCCATATATTCCTCACTAACCGTTATCACGACTATTATTATTTACGTCGTCTACTAATTATTAAATTATTATTGCGTCTTGCTTTTCTTGTACGTGTACCCTTACAACCCTTACCCCAAGGAGAACGAGGATGAGAACCAGACTTAGATCTACCCTCTCCACCACCATGAGGATGGTCTACCGGATTCATAGCCATACCACGCACACTTGGCCTAAAACCACGATAACGTGAACGTCCAGCTTTACCCCAAGAAATATTTTTGTAATCAGCATTACCCAAAACACCTACTGTCGCCCACGAATCTACTGGAACCATACGCATTTCACCAGACGGCATCCGCAAAGTGGCATGAGTATCTGTTTTACTTACAATCTGCACAGAAGTTCCCGCGCTGCGAGCAAATGTCCCTCCCGCTCCCGGTCTAATTTCTACATTATGAACGGTAAAGCCTGCAGGGATATTGCGTAACCTAGTAGCATTGCCCACCCGCGCTTCTGCCGCATCACCTGATATAATTGTATCTCCAACACCAAGCCCTTGAGGCATTAAAATATATTTTTTTGCACCATTTATATAAAAAACTAAGCCTATTCTTACATTTCGGTTTGGATCATATTCTATTGCAGCAATACGTCCAACGACATCTCTTTCTGCGCGTAAAAAATCTATTTCTCTATATTTACGAGCAGCACCGCCACCACGGTGCCTTACCGTAATTCGACCGTATGCATTTCTTCCGCCACATCTTTTAATACCTTTAGTCAAAGATTTTTCAGGTGTTTTTTTTGTAATATCATCGGTACTCAAAAAAGACTGAAATCTTAAAGCTGCACTACGCGGCTTTCTTCTGTTAATAGCCATAACGACCCTTAATTACGCTCTGCTTGTTGTACATTATTAGACTCAACCTGCTCAAAAAGGTTTATTTTATAACCTTCTTTTAATGTTACATAAGCTCGCTTTGTGTAAGTTCCTTCAATATAAGAACGACCAATTCTGCGTCTTTTACCTTTAGTAATAAGCGTATTTACTTTGGCAACTTTAACATTAAAAAATTTTTCCACAGCTTCTTTTATTTGAACCGAATTAGCTTTTGTGTCTACATGCAAAACAATTTTATTTTTTATATTCGCTTTGTATGCTTTATCAGAAACCACTGGCCCTTTAATTACATTAAATATGTTTAAACCCATCGCGTCACCATTTTTTTGAATTGTTCTAAATCTTTTTGCAAAAACAACCAATGGGAAGCCTTTGCCAAATCATATACATTTGGTTGATCAAAAAACATTAAATGTATATTGGGAATATTTGCAAATGAAGCATAATGTATACGGTCTTCGGCTTTTAAAAACAAGACAACATTTTTCTGGTTTGCTAATTGCGCACCATTCAACACACTAAAAGCGCTCTTTGTCTTTGGCACACTTTCTTCAATAACCCAGTCAGCCGCATACACAGCTCCTTGTTTTATATAACGGTCCAATAAAACAGCAAAACTATTTAAGCGAACTTTTTGATTTACTCTAGTTTTACGAACACGCGGCTGCGGACCATGAATCACACCCCCGCCACGCCACAAAGGAGAACGCGCCGTACCAGCACGAGCTCGACCTGTACCTTTTTGCTTCCAAGGTTTTTTACCTGAACGAGCTACCTCAGCTCTGCCTTTACAACTTACCGTTCCTTGCCGCCAACTAGTCAACAAAGCTCTTATAGAAACTGCAAATCCAATAAAGGATATTTTTTTTTCTTTTTTTACTAGCCCTAATTTTTCAAAAGTCATTTTTTGAATATACGAAGCTATTTGCGTTTCTGTGTTTTCAGTTTTTTTAATCATAATATCCACCTGCAATCAGAGTCGATGTTTTTTTACAAAAACCAGTGACCCAGACTTACCGGGCACAGATCCCTTAACCATTACAATATTGTCTTCTGTTATAACCGTTGCTACTTCCAAATTTTTTATAGAAACACGGTCGCACCCAGCATGCCCTGCCATCATTTGACCACGCATAATTTCACCAGAACTACGAGTGAAGCCAATAGAACCCGGTCGTCGTCCCATCATTGAGCCATGAGTTTTTGCAGCACCGCCAAAACCATGCCGCTTATATACCCCAGCAAACCCAACCCCTTTTGACACACCCATCACATCAACTTTGTTGCCTACAGCAAAACGCTCAAGTAACGAAACAGAGTTGCCAATCTTTACATTTTGCAACTCCTCTGCCGAACAGCGAATTTCTCTTGTATACAAAAAAAACTTTTTCGTATGTTTTAACCATGCAAGATTAAAATCAACTGATCGATAACGCTTACGTAAACACCCTACCTGCATAGCATTATATCCATTGCGGTCTTTGTTCTTGATATCAGTAATAACCCAATGCCCCACATCAATAGCAGTAACTGGCTTTACTACTCCATCAACAAACAGTTGGGTCATCCCAACTTTAATTCCCCATACACCATTAATCATATTTCTTCTTTCATCAGATTTATTAAAGGCACCTACTTAATTTCAACCTCGACCCCTGATGATATATTTAATTTCATAAGAGCATCCATAGTTTTTTCTGAAGGAGAAACTATATCCATAACTCGTTTATGCGTTGTTAGCTCAAACTGTTCTCGTGCTTTTTTATTTACATGAGGCGAACGCAACACCGTAAAACATCTTTGTTCATTGGGCAAAGGAACTGGACCCATTAATTGGGCACCAGTTCTTATTGCAGTTAATGCAATTTGCTTTACAGCTTTATCCAACAAACGATGATCATACGATTTAAGTTTTAATCTAATACGCTGTTTCTTCATTGATCATCCATAATAATTATTCAACAATTTCCGTTACTACGCCAGAGCCGACAGTTCGACCACCTTCACGAATTGCAAAGCGCAAGTCCTTATCCATTGCAATAGTAGAAATAAGCTCAACTGACAACTCAACAGTATCCCCTGGCATCACCATTTCACGACCTGTAGGCAAAGCAACAATACCTGTGACATCGGTGGTACGGAAATAAAATTGCGGCCTGTATCCAGTAAAGAATGGACTATGGCGACCACCTTCATCTTTGCTTAAAATGTAACATTTAGCTGTAAATTTTTTATGTGGGGTAATAGAACCAGTTTTTGCAAGCACTTGGCCTCGCTCAACTTCTTCTTTTTTAGTACCACGCAACAGCACGCCAACATTTTCTCCAGCGCGACCTTCTTTAAGCTCTTTTCTAAACATTTCAACACCAGTAACTATGGTTTTTTTAGTCTCCCCAAGACCAATAATTGAAACTTCATCATTTACAGAAACAATACCCGTTTCGATTCGCCCTGTTACCACAGTACCACGCCCTGAAATAGAAAAAACAGCTTCAATTGGCATTAAAAATGGCTTATCAATCTGACGAACTGGCTCAGGAATATAAGCATCGATTGCATCCATTAAACGCTGTATTGCAGGCTCACCAAGCTCACCTTGATCACCTTCAAGAGCTTTTAATGCAGAGCCTCTGACAAAAGGTATTTTATCGCCTGGAAAATCATATTTGGTTAACAATTCTCGCACTTCATCTTCAACCATATCAACCATGTCTGAATCATCAACCATATCAACTTTATTCAAGAAAACGACTAAAGCTGGGACACCTACTTGACGTGCCAATAGAATATGTTCACGAGTTTGAGGCATCGCACCATCCACCGCAGAAACCACAAGAATTGCACCGTCCATTTGAGCCGCACCAGTAATCATGTTTTTTACATAGTCAGCATGACCAGGACAATCAACATGCGCATAATGACGCTTATCGGTTTCATATTCGACATGCGCCGTTGAAATAGTAATGCCTCGCGCTTTTTCTTCTGGAGCAGCGTCAATCTCGTCATACTTACGAGCCTTAGCCCAACCTTTTTTAGCTAAATATGTAGTAATAGCAGCTGTTAATGTTGTTTTACCATGATCAACGTGACCAATAGTACCAATATTAACATGCGGCTTTGTACGTTGAAAAATTTCTTTTGCCATCGCTTTATACTCCTACAATGGTTATACCTTATCGACTTTGTTTTGCTATAGTATCTAGAACACTTTTTGGAGCTTCACCGTAATGTGAAAATTCCATTGAATAGCTTGCCCTACCTTTAGTCATAGAACGTAAATCAGTAGAATAACCAAACATATTGCCCAGCGGAACCTCAGCAACAATCTCTTGTTTTCCAAAATTGCCATCCATACCAAGAATTTTACCTCTACGAGAATTTAAATCACCCATTACATCGCCCATATTTTCTTCTGGCGTATCAACTACCACCTTCATAATAGGCTCCAAAAGAATTGGGGTAGCACTATTCATAGCGCTTTTAAACGCCATCGACGCTGCAATTTTAAAAGCAATTTCTGAGGAGTCCACGTCATGATACGAACCGTCATAAAGAGTCACTTGACAATCCACAACTGGATAGCCACCCAAAATACCCGCTGTTAAAGACTCTTTAATACCTTTTTCTATACCCGGAATAAATTCACGAGGTACAACACCGCCAACAATACCGTTAATAAACTTAAATCCAGCACCTCGTTCCAATGGCTCAAGAGTAATCCAAACATGTCCATACTGACCACGACCACCAGACTGCTTTATAAACTTTCCTTCGGCATTCGCTTTATTTTTGATTGTTTCACGGTATGCTACCTCAGGCTTGCCTTGGACAACATCAACCTTATGCTCTCGCTTCATGCGGTCAACAATAATTTCTAAATGAAGCTCTCCCATGCCTTTAATAACCGTCTGCCCTGTTTCATCATCATATGAAAACTGAAAAGAAGGGTCCTCTTGCATTAATTTTCTTAACGCCAAAGACATTTTATCATGATCACCTTTATTTTTAGGCTCAACAGAAGCAGAAATAACAGGGGCAGGGATAACAATAGATTCTAACAAAGCCGCATCTTTTTCTGAGCTTAAAGTATCACCTGTAATGGTATCTTTAACCCCGACTACCGCTGCAATATCCCCCGCACGTACCAAGCCTATTTCTTCTCGTTTATTTGCATGCATTTTCAAAAGTCGACCGACCCTTTCTTTGTTACCATTTCTAATATTATACACGTAAGAACCAGCCTCTAATTGACCGGAATATACACGAATAAAATTTAAAACACCCACATAAGGATCAGTCATTATTTTAAATGCTAAAGCATAAAATTGACCATTCGGGTCGGCAGATATAGCTATTGTTTCTGTTGTAGACCCTAAGTAACCCTGAACAGGTGGCACATCCAAAGGAGATGGAAGATAATCAATAACAGCATCTAACAGTAATTGGATGCCTTTATTTTTAAATGCTGTACCACAAAAAGCTGGGGTAACTTTTTGAATTAATACACCCTTGCGCAAAGCCCGTTTAATACTATCTATAGAAACTTCTTTGCCTTCCAAATAAGCCTCTGCAACAGCATCGTCAAAATCAGAAGCAGCTGCGATTATTTTTTCTCTGAATTCTGCAGCTTGTGTTTTATACTCAGCAGGAATTTCTGACCAAGTGATACTTACACCACCATCATTTTCATCAAAAGTCGCCATTTTTTCGGTTAGCAAATCAATAATACCATAAAACTTTTCTGCTTCACCCACTGGAAGCTGCATAGCAACAGCATTTCCATAAAGTTTTTTATTAATATCATTAATAACATGGAAAAAACTTCCACCAGTCCTATCCATTTTATTAGCAAAAACTATACGAGGAACCTTGTAGCGAGTTGCTTGTTTCCAGACGGTTTCAGATTGTGGCTGCACACCATCTACAGCCGAAAAAACAGCTACCACACCATCCAGCACCCGCAACGAACGCTCAACTTCTATGGTAAAATCTACGTGCCCAGGCGTATCTATAATATTTATTTGATGCCCATTCCACTGACAGGTCGTTGCTGCAGACGTAATGGTAATACCGCGCTCGCGCTCTTGCTCCATCCAGTCCATTGTGGCTGCACCTTCATGAACTTCACCTATTTTATGGGTTACACCAGTATAAAATAAAATGCGTTCAGTAACGGTTGTTTTTCCAGCATCTATATGAGCAGCTATACCAATATTACGATACTTATCTAACGAAAAACTCATAATAATCCTTTGCTACCATGCATAATGAGAAAAAGCCCTATTTGCCTCAGCCATACGTTGAACTTCCATTCGTTTTTTTAAAGCCCCACCACGACCTTCAAGCGCATCACAAAGCTCATGGCCCAAACGCGTACCCATCACTTTGTCTGAACGTTCTTTAGCTGCTTGCACCATCCATCGCAACGCTAAAGCCTGTTTACGCTTTGGATTAACTTCCACTGGCACTTGATACACACCTCCGCCAACTCTGCGTGAGCGAACTTCCACATGAGGAACAATCTGTTCAAAAGCTTTTTCAAAAGCTTCAAGGATCTTACCGTCATCGCCGTTGATTTTTTTACCTACAATATCCATAGCTTCATAAACAATGCGCCTTGCAATACTTTTTTTGCCTTGTTTCATCACTACATTAATTAATTTCTGTATCAATGATGAGCCAAATCTTTCATCAACTCCAATATCACGAATAAATTCTTTATTTTTACGCCTTGGCATTTAAAACCCTTTTAGTTAAATCAACTTTTTGGACGCTTAGCACCATACAATGAACGAGCTTGCTTTCTACCCTCAACACCAGCTGTATCAAGAGCTCCACGTACAATATGATATTTAACGCCGGGCAAATCTTTTACGCGACCCCCGCGAATTAAAACCACTGAGTGTTCTTGCAAATTATGTCCTTCACCTGGAATATAAGCAGTTACTTCATGCCCATTAAATAACTTTACACGAGCAACTTTACGTAAAGCTGAGTTTGGTTTTTTAGGGGTAGAGGTAAATACTTTAACACATCTACCACGAGCAAAAGGACATTTTTGTCCACTTTTATGAGTTAAAGCAGGACTTTTTGATTTTACTTTTAGTCGTTTTCTTCCAAAACGACACAACTGGTTTATTGTAGGCATATGTAATATTCCTTGCTACTTGTAAGAAAGCTTTTTTTACTGAATTTGCTACCATTAAACGGCGCAAAAATTTTTACATTTAAGCATATTTAAGGAAGACATTTGAAGCTATTCTAACCTTTTTATGATTTTTTTCAAGAAAATTATATATTTACCTTTTTCTATATAAAAAAGCAAGCTTTTGTTTTCCTACCAATAAGATGACTTCAGCAGCTAAATTAAAATCAACTTTGCCATTTGAAAAAAAAATTTTTATTATGATACTATCAACTTAATAATACTATGTCATTTTCAAAACACTGCGAGGAAAAGTATGCCTTATTTTCTATCACCCTTAATAAACCAAGCTCCATTTATATTAGTTGGCCTTGGAGGATTAGCTTTTTTAATAGCCTTTCACGAACTAGGGCACTTTATTTTTTGCAAACTCTTTAATATTTATACCCCATCATTTTCAATAGGTTTTGGCCCCGTACTATTGGCCAAAAAAATAGGTACTACTTTATTCAAATTATCCATAATCCCTTTAGGCGGATATGTTGAAATAGCAGGGTCACAAGAGCTAGGGCAAGGCGAACAACTTCATAGCCAAGCTCAAGACGAAACCTCTTTTGCAAAAAAACCTTTTTGGCAAAAATTTTTAGTCATGATTGGTGGTATTTTATTTAATCTTATTTTTGCGTATATCGCTTTTATTGCCACTTTTTGGATTGGAGCACCAAAGACACAACTTTTGTATCCTACAATCGCCATACCAACAGTAGCTCAAGTTATGGAGCAAAGCACTGCATTTAACATTATAAAAACTGGCGACATTGTTTTAAGCATCAATGGAGAAAAACTTGAGGGCTCTATAGAGTCATATATCAAACGCATTAGTACACCCACAAAAGAGCCTGTTACTGTAACTGTCAAACGCAAAAATGAAATTCTTACCATACCTCTAACTCCGACAATTCAAAAAATACGCGGCGTAGAAACTGCCTCTTTAGGCATTATTTTTGAAATGAAAGAACCCACGGCAATGCCATTAAAAAACGCAATTTTTGCAGGTATAGCAGAAACACACAGATGGATAGCCAATATTTTGCAAGATTTTCGCTACCTATTATCTGAAAAAAAGTTTGGCAAAATGGCAGGCCCTCTGATGATAGTTTACACAAGCGCCCAGCTTGCAGGTAAAGGCTTTTTAATATTTTTACTTTTTCTTGCAATTATAAGCATTAATTTGGCCATATTAAACCTAATTCCCATTCCCATACTTGATGGTGGTCAAATAGTTTTTCATGCAATAGAAGCTCTTTTTGGCAGACCTCTTCACGAAAAGACTCAATACGTTATACACCTTTTATGCTGGATACTTTTTTTATGTTTGTTCGTCTTTTTAAGTTGGCAAGATATTATGCGCATTTTAGCACCATTTTTAACACAAATTGGCTTATTAAACGGATAGCATTAGTATGCATGAGTATGACTTTTTTGCATAATCATGCTGCAGAGATCCCTCCAGAATATCTTTTTGTAAATCTAAATATTTCTTTGGGCAAAACATAAATTAGAGTCTGCTTTATTTTAGGCCATTGCAAAAAAAAAGCATAGAAAAAAATTTTCTATGCTTTTTTTTTGCAATGTTTCAGTTGCAGTAATTAAACAGCTACTTGAGCCTTATGAGGATGCTCAGCGCCTACATACACTTTTAATTTACGATAGATATCTGCATTCAATGTATTTTTAGGCAGCATGCGGCGCACTGCAAGCTCAACAATTTTTGTTGGATGCTTTTTTAGCATATCTTGGGCATGGCACACTTTTTTACCTGACATCCAGCCACTGTAACTTACGTATTCTTTGTCTTTCCATTTATTACCGGTCATGTGCACTTTATCGGCATTGATTACAACAACATAATCACCACAATCTGTATGTGGCGTATAATAAGGTTTATTTTTTCCTCGCAATATATCAGCAATTTGCGTAGCCATTCGACCTAACACTTTGCCTTGAGCATCAATTACATGCCACTTTGGCTGCCTATCTTCTTTTTTTAAATAAAATGCTTTATTCATGACCATAATTATAAAACCTTTGTCGAGAAAGAACTGTTGTCATTTAATACTCTTTTAAACTAAATAAAAAATGATTTTTGGTCAACTATTTAATTATTTTAGTATCCACAAACAAAATATAGTTAAAACAATTCTAACTAAGTTATAGTATTTTGATTGACAAAAAAAAGCGATCTGCGAGAATAATGCAAAACTATTGACTATTATCAAATAATTACTGTTTGCTAATACTAATAATCTAATCATGACTTATCAAGGACATACATGACGCCAAGCTGGCTTTCAGCTATACCTGTTTTTATTGTTATAAGCATTACATTTGCAACGCAACAGCTAAATATGGCTCTAATAATTGGTATAGCTTTAGCTGCATTGATTACTGCAAATTGGCAATTTTTACTAGCACTAAATATATTAAAAACCTACATAATCAATCAATTAAGCTCACTAGACTCCTGGTACCTATATGGTTTTTTAATTATTTTACCCTCGTTAATAGATCTTTTCATACAAACAGGAAGCGCTACAGCTTTTGCTTTAATGATTACTAAGAAAATAAAAAGCAAGCGCGGCATTCAATTTGCTTCTATCATCACCTCATGCGCCCTAGCAATAGATGATTACCTTAGTATTATTACAACAGGGCACGTTATTCGTTCGTTAACTGATCAAGTTGGCATACCACGTGTCAAACTTGCTTATCTTATACATGCATTATCCGGCAACGTGGTTATTTTGGTATGTTTTTCTAGTTGGGTGGCCACATTAACTAATTATTTGAAACTTGCTGGTGTTGGCAAAAATCATTTAGTAACCACAGAACCATTTGCATTATACATACAATCAATACCATTTATGGCTTACCCCATCCTGACTATTATTGCTGTTTTTACTATTGTTTATTATAAAATAAGCTTTGGCACGATGAAAAAAGAAGAAGATAAAAATATACAATTTACCGCTTTTACAAATGAACCAACAGAATCACAAGGAAAAGCACGCTATCTTTTTGCCCCATTGCTTTTGCTTTTGAGTCTAATTGTTGGCTCTATTTTATATTATGGTGATTGCTTTATTTTTGGTGGGGAAAAAAGTATTTTTGAGGCATTTACTTCAAACACAAATATTTTTTTTATACTATTTTTTGCAAGTAAAATAACTTTTTTACTAACTATAAGTTATTATTTGCATGCAAAAATAAGCTCTTGTAAAAGCATAATTAAAGCAATTACCCATAGCTTTCAGCTTATGAAATCAGTATTATTAATGATTTTTTTAGTTGCCGTTTTTAGTTCTTTATTACGTAGCGAACTTGGTACTGGTATATATTTTGCCAATATTGCCGTTAATCATATTACGTTACCGTGGATGCCAGCAATTTTTTTTATTCTTGCCACTGTTATAGCATTTAGCACGGGCACTTCATGGGGGACATTTGGCTTATTATTACCCATAGGCATTCCCATGATTGTGCAAATGAACAACCTAACAACAGGCACAGAAGCTCTTGCAATTCCATTATTATGCCCCACCATTGGTGCTATTTTTTCTGGCGCTTTGTGTGGCGATCACCTTTCTCTTTTTTCTGAAACCACTGCGATGTCTGCAGCCGCTGTTCAGGTAAAACCAATTGACCATTTTTGGACTCAACTACCATACGGCATTCCTGTTATTATTGGCTCACTACTATTTTTTATCCTGTCTGGTGTTTTTTATGACATATCTTTATGGAAAAGCTTTATTATAAACCAAACCATAGCTATAACAATAGTTATATTATTACTACATGGTTTGCACAACTACAAAATACAGTAAATTTAAACTGCTTGGCAAAAAATTTCTGGCACAAATTTTTCAAAATGATCTGCCCAGTAGAAGGTGCAAGAAGGAATGTTTGTCGTCTTACGACGGTGCACTAGAAATGCATATAATGTTTCATATTCCTGGTTGTTGTATCTATCAAAATCGTCTAACACATTCAATAAATCAACCGTGTAACACAGTGGAAATGGATAGTTATTGCTATTATTGCATCTTACAAAATCACCTATCGATACATACGTGTGAACGGATACTTCAATGCCACAGTTTTCTTTGGATGATCTAATCAATTGATCTATGGCATGCATAGAAAAAAACTTATTTAAAATAAGTTTTCTGTAATCTTGCTCAGAAAAAAGCATATTTATACAAGATATAACAAAATTTCTATTTTCTAAAGTACAAGCCTTATGCGCTTGATCAAAAGGTTCATAACGGCCTGTCCCTATAAAATTAAAAAATGGATCAATGCAATGAAATTCAATTTTTTTAAACCATTGACCATTAGATCTAGATAGTTCCTTGTGGATCATGTTTATAATTTCCATTTCCATTAACAAAAACCCTGTTGCATTGCTAATAAGACGCAAAACACCATCGCTTGATGGAATATTTTTCAAATTATTTGCAATCAATCTAGAAAAATCATGCCTTATACTTTTGTTTGGATGCTTTCTTGTTAATAAACAGCTAGGATCTATACATTCAGACAATGGGAAATACTGATTTAGAGCATTCATTTTTAAAGCATACCTTTCAACAAATTTGTACGCAAGAAGGCCCCATTTAACTAATTGCTTTGAATCAGTTGGCGCCTGATCGCCTGACCATTGCCCTAACAACTGCCAAATTATTTTACCTGTATACTCAGTATCTCTTGCTATCAAAAAAGGATTTGATGGATCGTGCAAAAGCAACCCATGATAATTATTTGGATCTTTGGCAAGCAAAAAATACTCATTTCCATCTACCAAAACAGTTGCAGGTTTTACTTCACATACACTTTGTTCTTGCGACATTGTGTCATATAGGCAACCAAACATAGTATTACTTAGAACACTCAAAAAAACTAGGTAAGAGAATATATTTTTTTTACTACTCTTCATTTCCTTAACCTTTATGCTATTTAATGGATTTTTTAACAAACAGTATCTATAATATTTGAAATAGTATAATAAAAATATGAAACTATACAAAATACTTTTTCAGTTAAACTTAAAGTGTTAGTTTTTTATAAGTATAAAATAACTTATTCAAATAATATTTTTATATATACAAAAGCAAAAATCATATTTATTGTAAGATATACACTCCAAAAAACACAAAAAATTTATGAGTTCAAAAATTATACTTTTTTCTATACAAATATTTGCAGTAACATATTACTTTTTTATTGCAGGCACCGAAACAACCAACCATTGTACCAATCTTACTTACTCATTTATAGCAGACAAGACATATTCTTCTGCCGAAGAAAGGGTATATGTACATAACAATCCAGGAAATTTTATTGGGTTCTCATTAAATATGCCTATAAAAGATGTCGACCATGGATCATTTGCATCACAAAGCACAGGAAGTTCGTCTACGCTATATTTTAAAAAAGAATACGAAAATATTATTGAACTAACTGTTTATGAAAACGATTGTTTTACAACAAAGACACTGGATACATCTGATTACAGATGGCCTGTGTTACGTGGTATTAATTTTTTAATAAATTATATACATTTTAATCATCTGGATTATGCATTAATACCGACCAATAACGTTAATGATATACCATTTTTGCATCTTCCAAATGATGTTACATTACACATGTTGGCATATTTATCTTTAACTGATTTAATGAATATGAGTGCAACTACAAAAAAACTTTACACTTTTACCAAACCAAGAATTATAAAATTTCAAAAATAATTAATTTTACCATTTATCAAGCCTATTTTACAACAAATATTTTCAAATGAATATAATCAATTTTCTGAATCCTGCTATATTTTACCAACTAAAATATTTAAATTACCTTTTAATATTGTAGATAGTTCTTGGGCGATTACCTTGTTTATACGTGATAACAAGTGTCCATTTATACTGGAAAATGGATACATTAAATATGTACATGAGAAAAATTATTCATGCAATCAAGACAAATATAAAAAATTAATATACGCTTGCTTTCCAAAATCTATAGCTGTCAGTGCATTCAAATATTTTATGAGTCACTATAGAGCAAATGTTCTTAATTGGCACATAACAAATGAACAAGATAACTCTCCTGAACAACAAAAATGGTTTGATGGAAAAGACTTTATGGTTACTATCAATAATTCTAAGCACACAGCTAACGGAATTTTATTATATGACTGCTGTTGCAAACATTTATGGGATCATGTAAATCAACCATCCAGTACACTTTTAAGAGGAGTGCATGTACAAAATAAAACTTATGTGTTTTATCATCAACCATCAGTATGTATAGCCTTATTAAAAGTATTAAAACATGATATGCAAGATGGTATTATTGATTATAACTCAGTAAACACCTACCTTAACCTGATAATTAACAAGTACAAAGATATTTTATTAAAAGCAGTTTTAATAGCTTTTTTAACAGATCAAATCGATGATTTCAAATCGTACGTATTTATTCGAGAAGTGCTAAAATACACACAAGAAAATTTACCATCAGAAAATTACACAGAACCACTAAACAGGATCTTTAAAATATATCAAAAAGCAGAATTAAATTCCTTATCATTTGTAATTTCATGTAAAACTACCTATGATTCCGATAGACTGCGTAATAGAACAAATTGAATATTACACCAAAATAGCAAAGAACATAGCTGACAAACATCCTAAAGATTCTTAACAAACTATTATTTCGACTCTCATTAAAAATAAAAATTCAGAAAACCAACACTCTGAAATAGGAAACAATTTAACCAGTACAACACATATACCCAAAACAAATCTACCAAAAAGTACAAGCTATAAAAAATATACTTTTGTTGCTGGCACATCATTACTTGTTTTTATAAGTAGCTTGGTATACATTAAATATTGGTATTTTCCAAAATATAACAAAGTATAATGCGTACTTTTTCTTAAAAAAATGCAAAAACTCTAATTAAAATGCTATGCTTTTCTTAAATATAAATATATAGTTAAGCTTTTTTGCCCGAAGCCATTAATAATTCAACATCTTCAACTGTTTTTGCAAGACCATCGCTCAAACACACTGCACCTTTTGCTGTCATGTAATAATTATCTTCAATGCGTATACCCAACTGCTCTTTTGTAATATATACACCAGGCTCAATGGTAAAAACATCACCTTCTTTAAGAGGCTCTGCATACGAACCAACATCATGAATATCAAGACCCAAATAATGCCCAATACCATGCACAAAATACTGCCCGTATCCTTTTTTATCTAAAAAAGCTTTTGCCAAATGATGTAGCGATTGCTCTGGATTATCTTTGTTACGCAACCAAATTCCTGGACGAGCGATTGAAGCAATATATTCTTGCGTTTCTAACACAACAGTATACACTTGCTTTTGCCGCTCAGAAAAGGTGCCTGCTACAGGATACGTCCTTGTAATATCTGCACTGTACATATTTTTTTCTGCACCAATGTCAACTACGACTAATTGCCCATTTTGCATAATTTGATTGTTGTTGTGATAATGCAAAACAGTACTATTTTTTCCGCTACCAACAATGCTTGCAAAGCCTTCTGTAGCTCCAGACGCTGTCATAATATATTTAATATTACCATGTACCTCAGCCTCAGACAGATTGTCATGTATAACATGAGCAGCTGTTTCTTGCGCTAAGGCAGTAATTGAAATAGCTTCTATAATTGCATCTAATTCCTGTTGATCTTTTTTTCTGCGCATGTCTGCCACTAATGAATGTATATCAATCAACGATTTTTCTACGTTGGTAATAACATCATATAACCTAAACCACAGTAATTTTTGATTAGTATACAGATCAGATTCATCTGAAAACAAAGAAAAAATTGTTCTTTGCGCAGAAACTGCTTCCTGCAAATAGCCAATAAGATTTGCATATTGATTTATATGCCCAAAAGCATGCATGGTATACCCTGATACCTGTCCTCCTAAGGGCTTTATTATATTAATACCCCTTTGTAACGGATCTTGAAATAAAACATCAAACGTGGCTGTATCCATCCACAAAGATCTATTAATTGCATATTGCGGTACAAATAAATATGTTTCATCTGATGCAAGATCAACAGTTAATATAACGCCTGGCTCTGTAATACCAGTCAAATAATAAAAAGAACTTTCTTGTCGAAACAAGCCGCGTTCAGGCTCTAGATTACCAAATAAACAAAGAATACCATTTTTCTTTTTGTACTGTTTTTTTATTTGTTCACAGAGCTTTTTACGTCTTTCAACAAATAGATGCACGCTCACCATTGCCCCTTACTAATTAAAATAATCTACGTTCATTTAATGCTTTAAAAATAGTAAGCCTGTCCATAGATTCTATAGAAGATCCAACAGGCAAACCTCTTGCCAAACATGAAAGCTGCACTTGGCTTGCTTCTAATTTACGGGCAATATACGCAGCTGTTGCTTCACCTTCAGGTGTTTGATTGGTAGCTAAAATAAGCTCTTTTATAGGATAAGTATTTACTCGCTCAATCAGTTGATTAATAGTCAACTCATCAGGCCCAATGCCTTCTAATGGACAAATGGCGCCACCTAAAATATGATACACTCCCTGATAGCCTTTTGTTTTTTCAATAACTAGCATCTCTTGCCAGGTTTCTACAACACAGACCAATGAATGATCTCTTTTTGGATCAGTACATAAAAAACATGGTTTGCCAACCTCATACCAACAAAAACAAACCGGGCAAGGTTTAATGCGTTCATGGGCAGTCAATAAAACAGCACAAAACTGTTCAAGTTGTTTTTCTGTAATCCCTAAAAAAAAATCCGCCACTTTATATACATTTTTAGATGCTAAATATGGCACCTGTTGCAATGTTTTTATTAATTGTGCAAATGATTGCAGCTGATCAAACATTAAAAACCTCCTATTGCTAAACTTTTATCTACGTCGAAAATAATGGATAACATTAGTTTGTATAACACCAAACAATGTATTAACTGCAATATATAATGCCAATCCTGCAGCAAAATTTGCAGTAAATGCTCCGAACAATAACGCTACGGCAATAATAGAAAGTTTTTGTTTATCATCTGCATTAAAAGCAGAAGCAAGCATAGAAAGCATAATAATAATTGGTAAAACATACCAAGGATCTCTGGCAGATAAATCTGGTATCCATAACATGGGGGCCTGATACAACTCAAAAGAACTATTTAAAAGCCTACTTAATGCAACAAAAATAGGTATTTGGACAAGAATGGGTAAACAACCGCCTAATCCTATTGCACTAACACCATGCTTACGAATAAGCTCATTCCGTTCATGCGCAAGAAGCTGTGGATTATCTTTATACTTCTGCTGAATGTATGCCAACTTTTTTTGTATCTCTTTTTGTTGTTTCATAGTGGTATCAGATGTTAAAGTAAGTGGCAACATCAACAGTTTAAGCAAAATAGTCAACATTATAATTGCAAAACCATAATTACCAAGATAATGAAAAAGAAGCTTTAAAATCCATAGCAATCCTTTTGCAATATGCTCAAACCAACCGGCGTAATCTACTGTTTGTTCCAGTCTGACATCTACAGCACGCACGGTATCTAAATCTTTTGGCCCAACAAAAAACGTAGTTTCCCATACAAAAGAACCTTTTTGTTCAGCGGCCTGCAACATTATACCATACTGTTTTTGAGAAAACATAGTATAATAAGCTTTTTGCAGCAATCCATTATCCTTGATCAATGCATGCACAAAATAACGATCATCCAACCCAAAAAGCTGTGGCTTGATCCATACTTGATCTGGGTCAACTTTTTCCATCATCTTTTTACTAAAAGTATTTTTATTATTAATTACTATTGATGAAATAAGCTCCTCATCAACTCCGCCTGATAAAAATGGTGATTTAAGCATTATTCGTGGCTGCCATGTTTTATATTGGTCTACACCATTCAATTCTATTTTTAAAGTAATTACAGCATTTTTTTTATCAATACTAAATATTTTTTTTATACTTGCTCCTTGCAATTTGGTTTCATAAACTAACGTTTGAGCCTCTGCTTGATTTGTTTGATCTACAAGGTCATATTGCAAAGGTGTATCTTCTTCAAAAAGAAGTAAAAATGATTTTGATTCTAATGCAAATGAATCTAACAATGTGATAGTGCGTATAAATTTATGTTGCCCGTGATATTGTCTTTTAATATCTAAACGCTCAAGTGCAGCACCCTCTGTTGAAAATAAAAGGGATCCCCATTCAGTTTCAATCGTACTACGCACTGGCTCTTTTGATTGATGTTTTTGAATAAAATTAATTTCTTTATTTAATGGGCCAAACACATCTTGTTTAGCAGTAGCTATAAAAGAGCTTTTATCTGGTTCAATATAAGGCAAAAATATATATTTTTGAAATAAAAAAGCAACAATACAACCAACAATAAGAGAAACTAACAAATTACTTAATTTTGTACTATTCACGCGAACCTCAATGTTAAATATATAATAATTAGACAAACGTTAAAAATTAATTTTCATTTTTCTATTGGCAATACCATGTGGACCCATATAAACTAAAAATTGTCCAAAAAAAAGACTGGTATTCTGCAATATTATAAACATTGCAATCCCTACAATACTAATTATAAACAAATGTTTTAATTTTATATTTTTCATAAAAAGCTTAATTTTTATTGATATGTACCATTCATAATAAATCATACCATAAAAGAGCTTTGACTCCAATTGAAAATTAGTTGCTTTGTAAAGGAAAAAATGATGCATCAAAGAATATTGTTTACATTAATACACCATTTGGTTATAAAACATCAAAGAGAAAGGTGCTTATCATTAAAAAAGGATACTGTTATGAAAATGCAAAAAAGAACTTTCCGAATTGGAGAACTTGCAAAACATTTATCATTAGAACGTTTTGTTATCAGATTTTGGGAAAAAGAGTTTGCCTTAAAAACAAACCGATCTCATGGAGGTCAAAGATTTTATACGGAAGACGATTTATGTACTTTTTCATGCATAAAAGACTTATTATACAATAGAGGATATACTATTGTTGGAGCTAAACAACAAATAAAATCATTAAAAAATAAAATAACTCTTCCGCAAAATAATATACCTAAAAAAGAAGTTCCAACTTATCAAGAAATAGAAGAGTTGAAAAAAGAACGTGCATCTCTTGAAAAACGTGTTATTATTCTTCAACAACAACTTATTAAATTACGAGAACTGTTATAACAATTGAACACTATTATGAACACAAGACATATTCATTTTATTGGCATAGGTGGCATTGGCATGAGCGGACTAGCTCTTGTAGCTAAAGCAGCAGGGTATACTGTTTCTGGCTGTGATACTAATGCTAGTCAAAAAACAGTGCAAAATCTTACTTCTCATGACTGCCAAATTGCAGAACAACATGGTGGTCATATTTGTTTTGATCCAAGTATTACTTTAATGGTATATTCAACAGATACACAAAGACCAATGGCAGAAAAAGAAGCAGCTTTACAAAACAATAGTAAAGTAATACACAGATCAGAACTACTTGCCTATTTTATGGATACCAAAACAGCAATTGCCATTACCGGTGCACATGGTAAAACAACAACCACTGGATTACTTAGCCATATATTTATGCAACTTGGACTAGAGCCAACATGTATTATTGGTGGTATATCAACTACATTAAATGCTAATGCTTTGCAAGGCAATGGTCCATTTTTAATAGCTGAAGCTGATGAAAGCGATCGTTCATTTATTATATTGCCTGCTGCCATAAAAGTAATAACTAATATTGACTTTGAACACGTAGAAACGTACGCAAACATTGACGATATTAAAAAAGCTTGTCTTACATTTTTGCATAATCATCAAGAAAAAACTATTGCTCATGTTCTTTGTATTGATAACCAACCAATAAAAGATATACTACCGCTAATAAAGGTTCCTTACCAAACATATGGAACAAGTGAGCGTGCAGACATACACATAACAGACGTGCATCTTTTTCCGTTCCATTCAACTTTTACTATACATTGCAAAAAAAACAACCTCTCAACATCATGCACGCTGCCTATACCCGGCATACACAATGTCCTTAACGCAACTGGGGCAATTACAGCTGCTTATGTTGCTGGTGTAGATATTGCAGATGCGGCAGCATTATTACACACATTCAAAGGTGTAGACAGAAGATTCACCATTCGCGGTCGTTATAACAATGCATTGGTCATAGATGATTATGCTCATCACCCCTCAGAAATACATAACACCATTACTGCTGCCAAAAAAAGTACTAAAGGCAAACTGTATGTATTTTATCAACCACATCGCATTACGCGAACAATAGGATTATGGAATAATTTTGTACAGCTGTGGCAAAATAATGATGAAGTAGATCATGTATTTATTATGGATATTTATACCGCTGGAGAAACAATCCCAACCACACTATCAAGCAAAGATTTAATAAAATCAATTAATAAAAAAAATTGCGATTATGTTGAAAACGACATAATCGCAATTAAAAAAGCTTTAACAACCGTTCAAGTAACGGATGCTGACACGATACTATTTTTAGGGGCTGGCAATATAAGTCAACAGAGTATAGTACTCACTTGCAACCAATAAACTCTTAATTAACAGACGTTAGCTCCATCACAAATGATTTATTAATTAGATAAAAACATATCTATATTGTTTTGGATTCATAACCTCTCCTTTTTTCCGTCTTTTTTTGCTTCATGTAAATTTTACTCTAAACCTAGTAAAGAATCAATCGGATTATGATAGTAATTATTTCATGTAATTTAACGATCTAGTCGATTAAATACGTTTTGCATTTTGCTAGGCAAAATATTGCAATTTATGATCGTTTTGCTTTATGTTTAGCTCAAGCAATATATATTTTTATGTTAAAAAAGGAGCTTTGTATGTCAGCTAACAAAAGATACTTTTATTATAAAACAACTTTATTTGCGATTTTATCGCTATTAATCACTAATATTGCACACGCAGATGACGCAAGTAATATTTTGCTACCTACAGTTGCTGGCGCTGCTATTGGCGGCGCTGCAGGTGGAGGCAAAGGCGCTGCTATTGGAGCAGGTGTTGGTTTGTTCACTGGAGCTATGGTTAACGCTGGATCAAATAACAACAAAAAACATCGACGCTCCAGAAATTACGATAATGAACTAAACAGCTTGCGTGATGAAAATAAAGATTTAATTCAGGAAAATAAATCTTTGTCTCGAGAAATAAGAAGGCTTGAAGAAGACAATGATCAACTTAGAAAAGAAAATGCAAGATTAAAAGCAGCACAATTAAAAACTACTAAACCTTCACGATATAACAACAAAAAAAAGAAATATAACCCCGAAACTATTGTAACCAAGAAAAGTGAAGAAGATACCACCGAATCTATAGCTGAACCCAATAATGAAAACTTATCAGAATCAAAAGAAATATCAAAAGAAAAAGATTTGACTAAAAAATTAAGTCCTGCAGAAACTGAATAAGCACGCATATTTTTAAAATACTAAAGGTTATGTTGATTTATGCATTGATTTGACCAATACACAACATAACCTTTTTAGTTGTATCTCCATTTATACCATCTTTGTATATATATACAAAACAAATGCGTGTAACAGAAAAAAAACAGATTATTACTCCATCAATTGTATAGAACTCATGCTCCAAAATCCAGCCAAATTGCTCCATAGTATTTTTATAATATTCTACCAAAAAATCAACTGAGCACTCCGGAAAATAAGCATAAAAAGTATCTGTTCGCCCATTCGCGAAGGCCTCTTCCTGCAAGTAACGTTCTACAGTACTTGAAAAAGGTAACGCTACATTTTCTAACAAAAAAAATGATGAAACCTCATGGCAAGAATCCGTCATACTTTTATGCACATAACGCTTCTTAGAACAACCACTACAAAAGATTAGCCATACAATTATATATAAACAAAAAATACGTTTTTGTTTATATTGCAATATAAACAAAAAAAGATCCTAAAACCAAGATTTTTTAACCACGGGACTTGATTATTTTTTCTTTTATCTTAGCAGCTTTACCAACACGATCACGTAAATAATATAATTTTGCCCTACGAACCTCGCCAAGACGAATAACTTTGATATCTTCTATAATTGGCGTACAAAAAGGAAAAATTCTTTCTACCGGAATATTATGAGCACCAATTTTGCGTATTGTAAAAGTACTTGAAACACCATTTTTTCTGATGGCAATAACATCGCCTTCAAAAGTTTGGAGTCGCTCCTTGATTGATTCTTTATCACCTTCTTTTATGCGCTCACGCACGCGTTGTACCACTGCTAAGGTATCACCGACATTAAACTCAGGAAATTTACGGTCAATCATACCAAATTGTGCTACTGTTTCTTTAGTTATTTTTTTAGCTTGCATATATATTCCTTGTGGATACCTTTTAAAAGCATTTCTAAATGCCAAAGTAACATAACAATTATTTAATTTTAGTATACTATTTTTTAGTATTATGCCAAGAATTAAGCAAAATTAATATTTTTTTTGTATACCAAGCCATCTATCAAATATTACTGCAGCTGCAGATCTAACAGAAAGATGATTATAATCAGCCAACCCTTCAATAGGAATTAGCCCAAAATCGGCCTTTTCAATAATGCAAGGGGCTAAACCTTGACCAGTTCCCAAAACCAACAAGACGGGCCTTTTTTGACTCCATACTTTTTCCTGATCATAATACGAAATGCTATTATTGATTGGCGTAGCCTGAGCGGAAGTTACTAGTATTAAGGGTTCTTTATTATATGCATTTTGCATTGCTTCAATAACATCATTCAATGATGAAACAAGGATTACGTTTTCTAAAGCCTGATGACGATTTTTATTGTATTCAACCCCTCGACCTTCCTGCCAAAAATGCAAAAACTGTGCCGTAATAGCTTGTTGGTCTTTTAAAGGCGTGACTATAAAAAACTTTTGTATTCCATAGGTACAAGCAGAACGAGCAATATCATGCACATCCATGGATGTTACTGAGGTATTACCACACACTTTCTCTTTGCCTACCAATACATCGGTATGCATTAAAACAACACAATGAGGAGGTATTACTTTACAAATTTGTTCTCTCTGATCTTTAGTTAAATTAAATGAACGAAGCCAGTCAAAACGCTTATACACTGTCCGTTCAACCATATGCTTAAAACGCCATTGTTCTATCGCCTTATGATTACCAGACCGTATCATTTCAGGGACTTCCACATTACGCCACAATACAGGCAAACTGTATTCTGGATAATCTAGAAATGGACCAGAAAATGAATCCCGCTCAACAGACTCTTGCCTACCAATAACACCTGGAACCAATCTACTAAATGCTTCTAAAAAAATCATAGCGGGAAGGTCTCCTCCCATTAATACATAATTACCAACAGACAGTATTTCATCTGCATAAATCTCTTCAACACGTTGATCCATGCCTTCATAACGACCTGGAACTAACAATACATGATTAATTTGCTTGATTTGTATTTTATTATATATTTTTTGTAATACTTGCTGATCTAATATGGCTCCATGAGGGGAGAAAAATATTTTAAAAGAAGCTCCATGCAAAGTTTCAGCATCATTCACTGCACGCTCAACAACCTCTGGACGTATTACCATTCCAGCAGTTGGACCACAGGTTGGTGCATCTATACGCTCTTTTAGCTTTACATAATCAGTAAAACTTTTAACATTAAAAGATAATACGCCTTTTTGTGCAGCTTTACCTAATAAAGATGTATTCAAAAAAGGCGTATATAAATCTGGAACAACAGTAACTATTGATATTTTCACTTGGCAACATCCACACTATAGCTGAACAAGGTCGATTAAAAATTTTTTATTAGAAGTTACTACAGTACTAATAAGAACCCTGAGTGCTTTAATAGTCTGTCCTTCTCTACCAATAACCTTGCCTCTATCGTTTGGATCAACAGTAATTTCAAAGATATCAACATCACCTTGTTGGCGTTCTTGAATCAAAACACTTTCTGGCTTTTCCACTATTTCTTTTATCAAGTATTCGACCATATCTTTTATCATATATCTACCTTAAAGCCAATTTTTTGCGCTACTAAGCTGGTTGCTGTGCTTCTTCTTTTGTAGTAGATACTATGGTATTGATAACAATTTTTTTTACTGGAGCAGTATAGATACCATCTTTTTTATATAATTTATGCACTTTTTTTGCAGAATCAGTTAGCAACGCGCCTTTTTGTACCCATGCATTTAATAACTCATCATGAAACTGTAAGATACGCCCGTTTAATGCATCATAGGTTCCTAAATTAGCCAACACTTTGCCATCACGTTTAACTCTTGAATCTACTGCAACTAAACGATACATAGGAATGCCTTTTCTTCCTGCCCGTGACAAACGAATGTGAACTGCCATGTATATCTTCCCTTATTAAAATGTTAAATTATCGAAATAAGCCTTTAAAAGGCCCCGTTTTTTTTAATAGTTTAGCATATTGTTTTAGTTGTTCAAATCTTTCAAGCAAAAGTACCACATCAGCCTCCGTAACACCTGCCCCTTTGGCAATACGAATCCTGCGTGATCTGTCAATTGAACAACCATTACGCCGCTCTTTAATACTCATTGAATTTATAATTGCTCGAAATTTTTTAATTTCAACATCTCCCTTTTGTATTTGACTTGGATCAATTTGCCCCATAGCAAAAGGAATGTATTGAACAATTGATGATAAGCTGCCAATCTGCGACACCATATCCATTTGTTGAGCAAAATCTTCAAAAGTCATAGCACCAGAAACCAAAGAACTATTTATTTTTTCTTGCTCAGCCGCTTTTATTTTTAGCTCCGCTTTTTCCATGAGTGTTTGTAAATCACCCATACTTAGCATACGTTGCGCTATACGATTGGGATAAAATTCCTGGAAATCATCAATTTTTTCTCCATTTCCTATAAACCAAATAGGCTTTTTAAGTACATAGCGAAACGCAAAAACAGCACCCCCTGCAGCACCACTGTCCATTTTAGTGACTATCGCAGAATAAAAACCAACTTCTTTATCAAAAGACTGTGCAACTGCCAAGGACTGCTGCCCGGTCATTGCATCAAGCACAAGAATTTTATATTTAGGTGTAAGTTTTTTTTCTATTTGTTTCAGCTCATCAAGCATACGTTGATCAACATGAAGTCTGCCTGCAGTATCCAAAAAAAGATGGTCATATAAACCTTTTTTAAATTGGTTAGCAATTTCTAATGCAGCAGTTACAGGATCTGTTGAAGATGCTCTATAAAAATCAACGTCCACCTGCTTTGCTAATATTTCAAGCTGATCAATAGCAGCTGGCCTATAAAAATCAACCGATGCTATTAAAATGGATCGTTTTTTATTTTTTTTAGATGCCTGCACTTTTGCATGGTGCGCCAATTTAGCAATTGTCGTTGTCTTTCCAGAGCCTTGCAGGCCCATAACCATTATTACTGATGGTATTTGAAAAGTAAAACCTGCACTTTCTTGCCCCAAAAACGCAACCATCCGTTCGTACACTATTTTCATTAACTGTTCTTCAGGGCGAACGCCTTTTATTATTTTTTGCCCCATCAGATCATTTTTAAGCTGCGTTATAAAAGTATTAACAACTTCAAAAGGAACATCTGATTGGATAAGAGCATCTTTAACTTGGCCTATCACGATACTTACATTTTTTTCTGTAAAAGAGCTTTCTTTGCTAAAACTGCTAAAAATAGAACTAAATTGTCTAGCTAAAAAATCAAACACGTGTTTAACCTTTATGTATAAAGTATATGTATTAACAATAAGTATATCACGCAATAAAAAACAAAAAAGCTTTTGTACAAGACCAGAAGATTGCTCTTTTTATCACAAACAGTACAATACGTATTATAATGTATTTATTGTTTATTTTTCATATTGCAAAAGGTTTTAATGGGCAAACAGTTTAAACTTGCAGACGTAATACAAGAGCCAAAAACAATACTGGTTGGCGTATACGCACCGTATCACAGTAATATCGAGTCGCAAGGTTATTTTGACGAATTTATAAGCCTTGCAAAAACTAATGGCATAGTTGATTATATACCCCTTTTTATAAAATTACGTACTATTGATGCTGGCTATTTTTTAACCAAAGGTAAGCTGGAAGAAATTCAAGAAATTGTCCAAAAAGAGCAAGTAGAGCGAATAATATTTTCTGAACAGCTTTCGCCTCAACAAGAACGTAATCTTGAAGACCTATTTGACTGTACGATTGTTGACCGAACAGAACTGATATTGCAAATTTTTGAAAAATCAGCCCATACAGCAGAAGGTAAAACACAGGTAGAAATGGCAGCGTTGAAACATCGCAAAACACGTCTTGCCGGCAAAGGTATACATTTTGGCCAACAAAAAGGCGGTTTTGGCTTTTACGCAGGTCCTGGTGAAACGGCAAAAGAACGTGAAATGCAATATATTGAAGGCCTTTTGCTTAAATTACAAAAAAATTTAGATCGACTGCATCAAGTACGAGCGACCCAACGCAAAAAACGGTTACAAAATCAGATCAAGCAGATCTGTTTAATTGGCTATACCAATGCAGGCAAATCTACTATTTTAAATACGCTAACCCACAGCAACGTGCTTGCCCAAGATAAACTTTTTGCAACGCTCGACACTACAACCCGCGAGCTTTTTTTGGATAGTAAAAAAATAGGGCTTATTTCAGACACCGTTGGCTTTATTCAAAATTTACCGCATCAACTCGTTGCTGCTTTTAAATCAACCTTGCACGAACTGCAATACGCCCATTTATTATTACATGTTGTTGATATTTCAAATCCAAACTGGGAAAATCATATTGCAGTTACACAAAAAACGTTACACGATCTCAAAGTTGAAAAACCAATGCTTTTTGTACTTAATAAAACAGATTGCGTAGAAAATACAGCTAATTTGCTTGGCAGAATGGCATTATATAATCCACATGTTTGCATTAATGCGACCACAAAAGATGGCATTAAACAACTTGTTGAATATTTGCTTGTTTGGCATAGTAAGCAGCTTTAATTATTGAACTTTAGATTTCTTAAATGAGAATCTTAATGAATATAATCCGCAAGAATGATATTTGTATGTTACTAGGTTTATATGTTGTTATTTTTTGTTCAAAAATATATGCCTCCGAAATGACTTTGCAACAAGCAGTTAAAGATCATCATGAACAATATGCAGGACCTTCTGGAGAAAAAATGTTTTATGATATTTTTTTGGTTATGCAAGACATTGAAAGCTTCAATTTCCATTTACATGAAGCTGGTCTAGAGCATTATAAAGATTGTCTGTTTAACGTAGTATTTTATGAACAACCTAGTATAAGTATGGCTAGCGATCCGAAAGTTACAAAAAAACCAATTGTTAAGCCTTGTACTGTGCCTGATGAAATTAAAGAAAGATTAAATCAGCGGAATTTTATTACTAATTTTGCGGATGAAGAAATTGTTTATCACTTTCGCAAATTAACAAAAAATATAAATGATGCTCAGGAGTATTACTCGGCAAGTAAATTACATACACTATACTTATTAATTATAAATAAAACAATAACGTGGCTTGAAAAAAATGAACACAATGAACAATTTTTTAAATTAATTGAATGTTATCAAAATCTAAAAGAGCCTTATTTTATAGGACTAAATATTAGATGCGATAACACAAGTTTTAGCCCACGCCTCATGTCTTTTTTGTTTTCATTTTTAGTGTATACAATCGCCAAGAAAAATAAAATTGCTGTAAATAATAACATAAATCAAGATGCGCCATCTAAAATTATAAAAAATTTAATTCCAATCGAGCAAGAAAAACAAGAACCTTCATCTCAGACTTCTTCAGGCAATACTCAATCAACAGAAAAAAAGATATCTTCATGGAAAAATAGACTATTATATGCACCTCCTGCAGCAATACTGTTAATCGTGATAGGAACATATTATTACAAATACAAAAAAGTTTAAAAATAAATCCATCTTGCTTGTTTTTAGAAAAAAATTAATTCAGTAAAGATTGTAAAATGTTTTTACAATTGCATAAAAAAGATTGCACTATATTTTACATCTAACGTTATTTGAAAAGGATAAGCATGTTTAAATACAAGTATGGATTTATAATGCTTTTAACTGTTTTTTGTTTTGCATATACAAAAGCTGATATTGAGCGACCATTAAATCCCAAAGAAAAAGCTCAAATTAAGATAGACCGCATTTTTAAATCGGTTGTAAAGCATGTTACTCCATTTCAAAAACAAGACTACATTGAAAATTTAATAAACAATATACAAATTGCATTTCCAGCAGAAGTAAAGGATTATATGTTTGTAGTAAAGACTATTGCCGCAGATACACCTAACGAAACAGTAGAAAAAATTATTACAGATGCTTCTGACTGCGTGAATACAATTAAAAACAATAAAAAATTTGGATTTGAAACATTGTTAAAATGCATAATCATTGCAATACAAATAAACTTATCTAATGTAAAAAAAGAGAATACATAAAAAAGTATGTATTCTCTTTTTTGGTTTTCTCATTGCATATATTTTGCTGATCTTATAAATGATAATGCCATTTGACAATTGAATAAAGAAAAGTAGTGGGGGGAATTAGACAAACTAAGTCAACCATAAAAGGAACCGACTTTACGTTTCCTTGCTCAATAGTACCATACATTTTACCTGTAAGAAGCATTATGTATAAAATATTCATTATATTTTGCAACCCAAAAATTCGAAATTTTGCCATATGATTGATACGAATATTTGCAAGAGTTGGAAGCGCATAAAATAGAAAATCCGCATTTTCCATGAATGGCGCTCCAGTGAATATATTATATACAACAGAGCACACAGAAAATCCAAAAGCAGCTAAGCCAGAGTTGATACCAACACGTTCAATAAGTGGGATGTGATAATTACTTTGAGATGCATTACTTAATATTGGCATAAACAAAGCAGATGCAAATATTGTTAACACTATTTTTTTGATTACACCTATGTTGTATCGCATTAACGCTCCTGCCAAGTAAAAATTAATTATAAAAACTAAAAAAAGAACACTTTATATAATAATAGTACAAAAACATATTTTTATAAAACTATTTTTTACACTTAAAATCAAATAGCTTGCAGATTTTGTATATCAGTTATACACTTATTTCAGTTTTTATAACATTTCAAAAATAACATTGCGAATGAATACTCATTTAGAGCGGTTTTTACATACACAACTCAACAAACCTCAACAACAAGCAGTAACTCATCAAGATGGACCATTACTTATTATTGCAGGCGCTGGATCTGGCAAAACACGAGTTATTACAGCGCGTATTGCTTATTTAATGCATAATTTAAAGATAAATGCTACGTCAATTGTTGCCCTTACTTTTACCAACAAAGCGGCACGTGAAATGAGGGAACGAATTACACATTTTATAGAACAAGGCCCTATGCCATTTATTGGCACTTTTCATGCATACTGCTTGCTGATGTTAAAAAAATATTTTCACGAACATCCTTTTACTATTATTGATAGTGATGATCAAGAAAAAATTATTAAACAGCAGCTTGAAAAAAGAAATCAAAGCAAAGAGCTTTCTGCTCGCGCAGTTGTGCATCAACTTTCGTTACTACGCAATAAATATATTGGGCATGAACAAATTAAACACGCAACCGTAGGGAATCAAGTATTACACGAATTATATATTGCGTATGAAAAAGAAAAAAAAATATGTAATTATCTTGATTTTGATGATCTACTTATTAAAACAGTACAGCTTTTAAAAACTGATAGTCGGTTTCAACAACAAGTGTGCAGGCAGCTTACTCATATTTTAGTAGATGAATATCAAGATACCAATGTTATTCAACACGAACTGATTAAACAACTTTCAATGCATAATTTAACAGGTAACCAAGCACACGTGTGCGTGGTAGGCGATGAGGATCAATCAATTTACTCTTGGCGCGGCGCAACAGTAACCAATATGCAAACATTCACTACTGATTTTCCAAATACTACCATACTAAAAATTGAACAAAACTACCGCTCCATGGAATCTATTTTAGCTGTTGCAAACGCATTAATTGAACATAATTCTCAGCGCGTACATAAAATATTGTGGTCTGATAAAAAAGGAAAAAATAGAGCTATTAATTTAATAAGCGGTTCTGATTATCAAGAAACAGACCGCATTGTTAATGCACTAAAAGCATTTAAAAATAAATATCGTTTAAGCACCAATGCCATCTTATACCGCACACATACACAATCGCGTATTTTAGAAGAAGCACTTATTAAAAAAGGTGTTGCATATCGTATTGTTGGTGGCACTCAATTTTATGAACGAGCAGAAATTAAAGATCTTCTTGCGTATTTAAAACTTCTTGTCAATCCTTTTGATCGCATATCATTTTTTCGTGTGCTGAACACACCAGCGCGAGGCCTTGGGCCAAAATGCGAAGAGCTTTGTAAAGAATTATGGGGCAAAGAACCATTTTTAACCGTGCATGAACTGCTTGAAAAAATAGTAGTAGACAAACTGCTGCCAAACAGCAAACTGTATACCATACAACATTTTTCCAGTTTTTTTGTAAACCTTTCTGGTTTAACCCCAAGCACTGTTGCTATTGAAACTATTTTAGAACGCACACAGTACATTGCATATATTAAAGCAACATACAAAGAAGAAAACGCAACAGAGCGCATAGAAAATATTAAAGAACTTTTGAGCGCTGCAAAACATTTTGAAAACGAAGGACACCATACTATTACACAGTTTTTAGAAGAAATTGCGTTGCTAAACGAAAAAATAACCGCTGCAAAAGAGTCTAACGATGCCGTGCTGCTCATGACTTTGCATGCAGCAAAAGGATTAGAGTTTGATTTTGTTTGCATTAGCGGGGTAGAAGAACAGATCTTACCAACTTCACGATCACAACATGACACAGAAGCTTTAGAAGAAGAACGCAGATTATTATACGTTGGCATTACCCGAGCAAAAGAGTTTTTAATACTTTCTTGTGCAAAAAGTAGATTTATGTTTGGCACGCCATCACGGCAGTTTAGCTCACGTTTTTTTGATAATATTCCAAAGGAATTATTGCCATCATTTGACAGTTCTTATTGGACAGAACGGCAAACAGAGCAGTTTTTTAACCAGTGGTTTGCACAAGCAACTTTTACTGAATCAACACAAAAAACAGTTATTTCTCAGGCTGCAATAAAAAATACGCTGAACGCAAACAAAACAAACCAAAACGACGTAAAACAAAATAGCGCCCAAGCGTATAAAACGATTTTTAAAAAGAATCAAAAAGTTCGCCATCCAATATACGGCATTGGCACCATACAAACAGTTGATAGTAGTAGCAATTTAAAACAGTACGCTGAGGTAAAATTTTTCTCTGGGGTAAAAAAAATTATTACTACTTTTTTAGAACCAGCATAATTTCTGCGCTTCAAATCTAACTCACCTCTTTTTTTACATCGATTGATTGTCAATCTAGCACTCTTTGTTGTTACTATGTCGCTATTTTTAAAACCATTATTGACAATGAGAAACAATTATATAAAATTAAAAATGTTTAATTAAAAACATTTTTAACCACTTTAATTTTGAGATAAAAAAGATTGCTTTCATAAACTTTATTAGCTTTAATTTTCAACATATTTTTTTGTATTTAATCAACACTAGATTGAGGAACTTTATATGCACATGAATATACATTTTAATAAAACAACGTTTTCTAACATTGTTTTTACTATAGTACTAGCGTTACATACTTTTAATGCAAACGGCATGTTAAATAGCGTTTTGAAAAAAAACAATCAATTAACTAGCGAGCCGTCAAACAATAATATAATAAAAAAAGTTTTTAATGAAATGATTAAAAGAAAAATGAACAAACATTACTATATTTTTCTTGAAGGACTTTCAAATTACCACCCAGAACAAAGATATGATGAAAATGAGACTGTAGTTCATGATAGTAACAAAAACGCTTTTTTAGTTTTTGATGAAAATTTGGGCTATGATGAAAATTTGAGCTATACTGATATCACAGATCAAATAATAGAATATTTATTAATTTTAAAAAGCTTTTTGCAAGTTAATAAAGCAAGTTATCACAAATTAAAGCCTGTGTATGATCTACGCATTAAAAACCTCTTTGAACAATTTTTGTTTGACAAAGAAAGGTATCAAAACAATCAAAGGATAAATCAATATATCGGGAAGAAAATACTTGGCAAAGACTTATTACATACTATTAAAAAAACCGTAATTTTAAACATTAAAAATAAAAATTTTTGTGATAACGGCAGAATATTATTTGATCTTTGCGTGCATGGAACTACAAAATGGTATATTGATAACGAAGAAAAGATAGTGGTGAGCACCTGGGGCGAAGGTACCTGTAAAGATGATTTATTACAACTAATTACAGAATGTAATCCTTTTATTATGGATTTTTTAAAACGGATAACACATACCATACCAGCAGGATACACATATTTTATTGGTATAAATAGTAGAGATTTTGATATAACTCCACCTATTTGCACTGCTTTTAAAAACGCAGGTATGTCAATAAGAAAGGATGAAGGATATTTATTAAGCACTAATCCTACTAATAATCATAAAGCTCTTTTTAAATCATTAAGCATTAAATCTTTAACAGACAAATAATCAAAAGAGGGGGTGGCTTTATATTGTTAGCATCACCCGTTCTTTTGATAAAAGCTTAAAAAAAAGTATTATTTTGGATACTTTATAATCTAAACTCAATGAGGCAATCAAATTATGATCGCCTCATTATTTTTTTGCCATTAAAAAAAAGTAAGTGCATGGTCCACATATTTTTTTATTTTTTTCAAGATAGGCTAATGGTGTTTTTCCAAAAATAGATTCTTGATAATTAAAATCATATGAAGATAGCAGCTGATACCAATTATGCTCATCTTGTTCATTTTTGAGCAAACAAGTATTGTAATTTTTGTGCATACTATATAATACTTTTGTAAATAAAAGTGCCATATCTGGAAATATACAGATTGGTTCAGTATTGCTCAGACCATCTAGTTTTTTAGACCCACCAAAGCTGTTTACTTTCTCTTGTGTGCTTTTATTTTCTATATTTGTCATACTAGAAAACACTTTTTGTAGATAATAAAAAGCTTTATAATTATTATGACGCATACAAGCTTTTATGATTGGTTCAGCATTGTTTCTTTCTTGTAAATATAAAGCTACGGGTCTTAACGAACACAAGTAATGTACACTTCCAAGATACTGAGGATTTTTACAACAAAGCTCTAAAACAGTATTCCCTACTATATTAGGCGCATTAACATTACCGTATCCATGAGGATAGTTATATAAATAGCAAAGTAATTTCTCGACTTTTTTAACCTGATATTGAGTAGTATCAGATAACAAGCAATAAAGTTTTTCTTGCACCCTTAACACGGTCAAACAATGATAAAAATTTTTTTTCTCTTTTACTGAATACTTCAATGCTAATTGGTCTATTACTTTTTGATCTTTATTGGTAAGCTTTTTTTGTATACAATATTTAAAAAGGTTCTAACATCATTATTTTTTTCACAGCCTTTTTTCGTCCATCCCAAAGGCGTGATATATGGGCGCAAAACTTTTGCTGAGGAAGAAGAATTTTGTTCTGAAGATTGTTCTTCGTCTTCTGAAGGCTGTATATCTTCGGCATCTTCTTGATATATTTCTTTTTGTAAAGAAGGTTTTGATGGGTTATTGAAATATGCAACACATATTTTATATGCCTTTTTCATTATTATTGAACAGCAATTTTTGTTAGAACCAGGACCTGAATCTTCAGAATCTGAAGCATCTTCTGAATTTTTTGAAACTGCATCTAACGAATCTGGTCCTATTTCTTCAAAATCCGATCCTTCTTGTATACTGTCTGAATCTGTTTCTGGAAATGCTGAAGAATATGGTAATTTATCTGACCGTGTATATAATGGTAATTTTTCGAATAACAAAGCGTTTACCATACATGCTAAATCACCTTTCAAACAGGCATATTGCACAGAATTTAAACCGCTTAATTCTATAAAAAATGGCATACTTCTTACAATATAGTTATGCCAATATTTACATACAAGCGCATATGAATGTAATTTTCTAAAAAAATACGCTGGGTCTCCTGAGAATTTAGAACTTGACAATAGAAGTTTCATAATTTCATTAAAGCAATCTTTTGGCAATATAAGTGCTTGCAATTCCATTTTTTTAATATGCAATGCCATATTAGTTAATAA
Organism: Candidatus Babelota bacterium; assembly: GCA_003963225.1. GTDB lineage: Bacteria > Babelota > Babeliae > Babelales > Vermiphilaceae > AWTP1-30. The sequence continues at coordinate 81,487 of RXKB01000016.1, read as the reverse complement.
AAATACTATTAATAATTTTTTCATACACTCTCACTTGTAAAAATTATTATATTTGGATGCAAAATAATATAAAATCTTTATACTTATTCACGCTTTTGTATTGCCGCCTTTAATAAAGAATAAATAATCGCACTATTAATATTGTAAAGTGAAATTTCTTCTGAATATTTTCCTTTATTTTTATCTGCAATATTTAATGCAGTGTTACTATTTTTATCTTTACTATTAAGATCAATATTTTTATAAGTTAAAAGCCATTTAACTAGCTCAATGTCAACCTTTTCCACTGCACAAATTAATGGCGTTTTTCCAGTAACTGGATCTTGGCAGTTAACATTCTGTTCTGATAAATGACTTGTCCATGTATCATTTAGTTGAATGCCAGATTTTAATTTTACAAATTCTAATATGACATCGGGAAAAATAGCATTTAGATTAAATCCACTTATAGTACATATCTTTTTAAATGCCTCAGGATAGTTCACTTCTATACACGTTTTTAATACTGGCAAAGCATTATTTTGTTCCAACATATAGTTTTGGACTTCTGAATATTGAAGCACATTTTCTATACTGGTAATATTATGTCTACGCAAACACATATAATGTAAAAAAGTTTTTTGATCTAATCCATATGCATTAATATTAGCGTTTTTATTAAGATATAAAGCATTAATTAATTGTAATATAATCTTATTGTAACCAAGCTGCTCACCAAAATAAACGCACCTACATTCTTATTTAATAATTTGTTAACACTATTTTTATCATAAAAAGCTTCAACAAGTATTTTATTACACAATTCTTCGGGGAAACAATCTTCAAATAAATTAGGACTAATTTGCTCCATGCCATACATAAAACAATCTAAGCTTACAAAAAAAAATATAATGCTGAGCAGTTTGCCATTCATTCAGTTGCCCTTTTTATCTTACTAATAATTGCTTCGTTCATATTGTAACACCTTTTTGATCAGTGTAATATTTAATAGAGCAAGTTTATAGCATTTTTTACTTCGCTCATTGTCTGCTGCGCAACTGCTTTAACTTTTTCAGTCCCTTGTAATGCAATATTTAATATCTGTTGCATATCTTGGGCATATTCCATACGTTTTATGCGAATAGGCTCTAAAACAGTATTCAGTACTTCTATTAACCGTTTTTTGACTAGCACATCACCAAGCCCACCTTTTTGATAGTGCGCTTTGAGCTCTGCTACTTGGTCTTGCTCCGGATCAAAAATATCCAAGTAAGCAAATACCGTATTATCTTCAACTCTGCCTGGGTCTTGCACACGAAGATGGTTAGGGTCTGTATACATTTTCATTACTTTTTGTGCAACAACGTCTGCAGTGTCTGAAAGATATATTGCATTACCAAGTGACTTGCTCATTTTTTGCTTCCCATCAATACCTGGCAATCTACTACCTGTTTTTGGAATTTCTGCTTTAATATGAGGGAAGATAGTTGTTTTATAAGTATAATGGAATGATTGTATAAGTTCATTTGCTTGTTCAATCATGGGAAGCTGGTCAGCACCAACAGGCACACAATCTGCCTTTACAATAGTAATATCTGCAGCCTGATGCACAGGGTACATTAAAAACCCTGCAGTTACGTGAGATTCTATTTCTTTTTGTGCCATCTCTGTTTTGACTGTTGGATTACGTTTTAATCTGTTAACAGTAACTAGATTAAGATAAATAATGGTCAGTTCTGCTATTTCTGGAATAAGTGATTGTATAAAAATAGTAGAAAGTTGTGAATCAATACCAACAGCAAGGTAATCAAGCAGCACTTGGCACACATTGTCACGTACTTTTTGTGGATTATCTACATTATCAGTTAATGCTTGCAAATCAGCAATCATTATATACTGTTTTGCTTGATGTTGTAATGCAACTCTGTTTTGTAATGAGCCAACATAATGGCCTAAGTGCAACGGTCCTGTTGGCCTGTCGCCTGTTAATATAATTTTCATTTTATATATTTTCCTTGTAAACCATTTTTACATTTTTCTAATTTCATCATTATTGTAAACTTTTAAATAAATATAGTCAGTTTTTCTTTTTGCTTCTCAATAAGTAATGGTATTTTATAATTTTTTTCATAATCATTGATACTTTTTTTAAATGTATCATATTTAAAATAAAGCTTTATGAAATAAAATGATGAATGCACAATCCAATAGACACACAATATGTTTGCATAATAACATATTGTATTATACAGCATATTTTCATGTAACATAAAAAGAAATAAAGCTGTTATAAAATTACACATACCTACCTTAGGATCTATGCTAGTAACCAGATTCGCTATTGCAGAAAAAATTAAAACACTCGCACTGCCATACAATGAATATCTGAAAAATACGTTTGCAGTTTGATTACGTATCAAGAGTAATACGATCAAATTTTTTATTATACTAATTGAATAAAAAATGGCAGCTTGTACAAACACTGTTCTAAAATCATCTTTATAAAAATCAAAAGTACTTATTTGATATGTATTGTTATAAAATGCATTTATTAGCGGCCCTATTTCAGATCTTAAATTAACGGAATGGCAGTTTTTTGCAAAATCTTCAGTATGAATAGGTAGTAATTTTTGTACCTCGTATGAAGCATCTAATAGTTTTAATAAATCATATTGATCTACAATATTATTTGCTTATCGTATGCAAAATGCCAAATCTTCACAATGCGGAGCAGTAATAAAACAAATTTCTTTAAATGCATCGGAACAACCGTAATAACGCGAACAATAATTACCATATCTTTCTTTGGAACATTCTATATCTTTTGATTGCAAAACAATGTAGGGAGTCTGAGTAGCATAAAAAAAACTACGTACATCATGCAATATTTTTTTTCTACTTTACAAAATCCTTCAGGAGATAATCTATAATATGGTTCATTTATCGAAGATACTTTTGGAAAAATTTTTATACAATGTTCAAAACGTCCTACATAATAAACACATGAAAGATCACTAAATAATTTTTCATTAGCATAAATGGTTTTTACGATCAAAAATAAGATTGGTATTTTTATATACATTTTTATTTAATTTTTCGGTGATACATGCATTTTAAAGCGTAAAAATTCAATGTAATTCTTGCTATTTTAAAAAAGCTACTTTTGTTGTAATGCATTTTGTACAATACACAATAAAAGCAGAAAGCGTTTATTATGATGTATAATTATATCACCACTTTAATTGAAATCATTTTTTTTGTGTGTATTGCTTTTGCAATTATTACGTTACTTGCAAAAGACAAGCGGTGCAACATGGTTGGCTATTTTGTACTGTATCTTTTTGCGTTAATCATAACACACGAATGTGCTTTGCTCAGTATCCATTATTTTTTGTATTGGATGTCGCCCTGCTTTGCTTTTTTATTTATGTTATTTCAACAAGAACAATTACAAAAAAATTTTGTTACCATTACCCATACATCTCATGATATAGCATTACAACCTACCGCTGATTTTATTACTATCCTATTACAAATTGGGCTACATAACAGTCTAAATAACAAAAAAAGCTTTTTTATTATAGAAGGCAACCAAGATTTATCTCTGCTTATTGACACTCATGTGCCACTGCAGATTCCATTACAAAAAAAGGTTATTGAATGCATATGTGATAGTGCATTATACAACCAAGATTTGGCCATCTGGATCCAATACACAGGGATTATAAAAGGAATTAACAGTCAACTCATACAAAATAATACTATGCAGTACGATAGGCTACTTAATAAAACAGACTGCTTTATTATCTACTGTAATGAAAAAAGTGCATGGACTTTTAAACATCGAAATATTATGTATGAACAGTTAAACACGGCGCAAATACAAAAACTATGTAAACAAAAAATGGAATCACTTGTTCAACAAAGGAGCTTTTTACATGTCCCAAGAAACACACAAAATAGTCAAACAACTAATCCATAGTATTATAGCAACTGCATGCGGGTGCATGCTTTGGTATACTACGGCACAAAAAATTACTGTTACGCAAACTAAAGAAATACCTGTTTGTTTGTACAATGTAGATGAAACAAACAACAATCTATATTGTCAGCCAACAACGTTAATTACTATTAGTTTTTCTCCCCTTACCTTATTATCAACACCGCTTACTAATATTAGTGTTTATATTGATGCAAAAACAATACATCAACCCACGACTATTGTTAAAAACTATCATGAAACAATTGATTTACCGCCAGACATAAAAATAGTACACTGTAATCCAATTACTATTCATAAAGTTACAAAAAACACTCTTTCTTAAAGGGATTTTAGATGAAACCTAAGAAACTACTTACCAAATGCAATGAACTACTTTGGAATATATTTTTTGGTGGTTTAATGGCAATATTACCCATTACTCTTACTGTAGCCATTTTTAATACATCAATTAAAATGATAGTCAGTTGGCTTGAACCGTTCAGAAGGATTATTCCTTTAACATTTTTACAAGCAGTGCCGTATGCAGAAGTTTTTTGTGCTATTGGTTTTGTGTTTGTGATTGGCAGTTTATATAATTATTTTGTTTTAGACAGCATTATACATAAACTTGAACATCTGGTAAAACAAATACCTTTAGTACGTCTGGTATACTCAGGCATCAAACAGTTAGTTAAAGTGTTTGGATCTCAAGAAAAGCTCTCATTTCAACGCGTTGTTTTAGTGCATTTTCCACGCCCGGGAGTGTACAGCATTGGATTTATCACAAGCCAGTTAAGCCCTGCAATAGCACCAGACCCTTCTATTATTTTTTATACTGTTTTTATCCCCACCACACCAAACCCAACTAGCGGCTTTTGTATTGTTGTTCCTGAAAATGAGTTAATTTCAACTAATTTAAATAGCCAAGAAGCAATGACCATAGTTATTTCTGGTGGTATTATTCAACCGGAAAATTGACTTTTCATAAAAATACTTTAATTTTATTTTACTTATATTATTCAGTATTTTTTAACACATTTTATTTATATGAGACATTCAAGTGAAAACAAGTTTTAAAACTACCATACTTATCGTTTCTATTTTGTTATCTTGTCCAACCATGCCTGTAGGGGATCCAACCATGCCTGTAGATAAGAGCATGTTTTGGAGAATATTTGATAGAAAAGAAAGTTTTGCTTGCATTGAAGTTACATGGCTAGTGTCATTTGTTGGCCTTGTTATATCAGCAACTTCTTACGCAAAAAGAAGTTGAAAAATATCTAATCGCTTTCTTAAAGCACATTTTAGATCAAACAAATTTCCTACAAAGGGTTAAACACCCTTTGTAGGAAATTTGTTTGATCTAAAATGATTTAAAGTATTATAAAATAAAATCATTAATCAAACTGCTTATTAAAAAAGATAATAAAAAAAGTATCTAATGACTTTATTAACGCATTATCTTTAAATCTATAATCACATTCATATAAAAAGGTATAACCATCTACCAACTTTTGCGGGCTATATAAATGCCAGTCTTTATTTAAAAAAGAAAAAGGTAAGCCAATGCCAATTTCTTTTGCTTGCTGTAATGAACCATTTTTTTTATATGCAATAAAAAACGCAGCTTTCATTAATTGATCAGACCAAAAAACTATCCAAAACTGTATTGAATACATTGGCTCAATAGCACGCCACATAGCGAAAAAAGAGCTTTTTTTTGCAAAAAAAGCTCCACTTAAATCGTATAACGATTGCTTATTATTTAATAAAACAGGCATCATGCATTCTGTAAACTCATCGATAGCATTGGTACTTATTACCGATGCATAATTAAAAAGAACCATAACCATATCAAAAGAAATAGAAGCAGATTTTTGAAAAACACTGGTCAGCAATTTTTGAAAAATAGGGAAAGACACACATTCCTGTTTTGCAAATAATATAATCTCTTGCATATTGCACATAGAAGGCAATGCAATTTTACATGCCTGTTTATGGTTCATACCTACAACAGCAGAACGTTCTATTGGTATAATGCAATAATGAGGGCCTACATAAGAATTTGCTAGCCGTATAAAAAATTTCTGCTGCACACTAGTTAACTCATCCCAAGCGTTTTTGATAAGATAGATGCGTGGTTGCCCTAAAAAAGTGGTTGCAAAAAGTTGGTCCAACATCGTATCACTGCAATTATGCATTTCTGTTAAATCAATAGTCGTAAGAGCATATTTACGTTTTTGTAGGTAATATGAAATAAATGATAACGGATATTCTTTTTCGTATATCAACAAAACTACGCACGATTGTAGCGTTTGCATATCATGTTGCAAAAAAGAGATCCAGTCTTTTTCATATTGCTTAATTTCACTAGAGTTCATAAGCATTCATGGTATATTATTCTTTTGTTGCATCATGCACTTGCTTTAATCTATTTGCCAAACTAAACATGCCACCAGTGGGCATTGCGCTTTCAGGTTTTTTCTTGACTGCTACATGTGTATTAGCAACTTTATACTGACCTAAATCTTTATCCATTAACGCAAAACAACTAGTAACGCCTTTAACCGCAAGATTGCGCAACTGTTCTAACTGCTCCCAGCTAATAGGCGATTTTTCAGCACCGCCATGCAGTTCAATAAGCTTACCACTGGCAGTCATAATAATATTAAAATCTGCTGTTAATAAACAATCTTGTGCATAATCCGGATCCAATACAAATTCATCATTAATCAAACCAACAGAAACAGCTGCTATTCTTTCTTTTAAAATAGGCTTTTTGATAAGACCTTTTTCTAACCATGCATTTTGCGCTAGTTCCAACGCTATGCTTGCCCCTGTAATTGCTGCAGTACGCGTACCACCATCAGCTTGCAAAACATCACAATCAACATACATAGTTCGCTCACCAATCCCATCAAGATCAACAACAGTGCGTAATGCTCTGCCAATTAATCGGGAAATCTCAATAGAACGTCCATTACGTTGCATGCTGTTCGTGTCACGTACTGTTCTTTGCTCAGTAGCATTTGGCAACATTGCATATTCTGCAGTAAGCCAACCATTGCCAGTATTGCGTAAAAAAAGTGGCACTCCTTTTTGCAAAGCAACGGTACATAGTACTTTAGTATTGCCTATATTGACCAATACCGTACCGGGTACTGATGTAATAAAATCATACACCATGTTCATTGGCCTCATGGCATCAACGGGTTTTTTTGCAAAAATTAGAGCCACCGTTTACACATCCTTAATAAATAATTATACCTGTTATGCAGATTATTTTGGCAAAGACAATAGTCGCAAACTAATGCGACCATTATTGTCGTCATATTCCATTACTTCAACATCAACCAAATCATCTATGTTAAAATCTTTAGCGTAAGTTTTTTGTATATTTTTTGGAATATTAGATATGTGTACTAATCCATCTAAACCAGGAACTAATTCAACAAACATACCAAAATCTGCAAAACGTTTAATTTTACCGTTAAATTTGTCACCACGCTCAATATTGCCAGCTAATGTTTTCACCCATTTTACAGCCATATCTATTTTGGTGTTTACACCACCAAATATTTTTACTTTACCATCAGACTCAATATCAATTGCAGTACCTGTTTGGTCAATGATTTCACGGATTACTTTACCACCACCACCAATAACAGCACCTATTTTTTCTGTATTTATTTTAAAGGTAATTACCTTTGGCACTAAATCAGAAACAGTTGCTCTTGGCGCTGCCAATACTTGTTTCATGCAACCCATAATATGCATTCTGCCAGAGCGTGCTTGTTCTAATGCTTTTTCAAATACTTCTCGTGTCAAACCACCTTTGTATTTAATATCCATTTGAATAGCAGTAATACCAGTATCACTACCAACCACTTTAAAATCCATAAGACCAAATGAATCTTCCACACCAGAAATGTCTGAAAGAACCATAAATTCACCGTTTTTGCGTTTTAATAGACCCATAGCTATACCAGCAATCATTTTTTTAAGCGGTACGCCTGCATCCATTAAAGCCATTGTTGCACCACACGCAGTAGCCATTGACGATGATCCATCAGATTCTAAAATGTCTGAAACCACTCGAATAGTGTATGGAAACTCTTCTTTAGAAGGACGCATATATAATAATGATGAAGCAGCTAAATGACCATGGCCAACTTCTCTGCGTCCTGGCCCACGTAATGACTTAACTTCACCAGTAGAAAAAGGAAGAAAATTATAATGCAACATAAATGAACCATCTTCTTCGCTTTCGCTCATAAGACTTTCAATCCGCTGTTCATCTTGACCTGTTCCCAAAGTAACACTAACCAATGCTTGTGTTTTGCCACGTGTAAATAACGCTGAACCATGAGTAAATGGTAAAAGGCCCACTTCTGTTTTAATAAAACGAATTGCATCAGAAGCTCTACCATCTATTCGTTTTTTGTGAACAAATGCTAATTCTGTTAACTGTTCTTTAAAGACTGAGTCAAAGATATAATCAATTACCCCTTCAGGCACACGCAACGCTTCTATTTCTGCTACATGTAATAAAGCAAACTCTGTTCTTAATGCATCAAAATAAAGTTGACGTTGTATTTTGTCTTCAATATATGCTTTAGTAACTTTTTCATTAGTTAAAAAATCAATGACCAAGTTTTTCCAATGATTCCATTGGTACACATCTTCAATAGGAGTTTTTGATTTACCACACTCTTTTACAATGCTTTCCTGCCATGCAACCAATTTTTTAATTTCCTCATGCGCTTTAAACATGATATCAATAAAATCATGTTCTAAAAGCTCTTTTGCAGAACCTTCAACCATGCAAATACCTTCTTTGGTACCTGCAATGACCAAGCGAACATCAGAAGTAACAATATCTTTTTGCAATGGATTCATAATCCATTGCCCATCAATACGGGCAACTTCAATAACGCCAACTGGCTCTAAAAATGGTATATCTGATAAAGCTAAAGCCAGAGAACTTGCTAACAATGATAAAGTGTTAGGAGTATGTTCACGATCTACTGAATACACAGTTGCCAATACTTGCACTTGATCAAAATAATCTTCAGGAAATAAAGGACGCAATGCCCTATCTATCAGCCGGCTGGTTAATACTTCACGATCACTAGACTTTCCTTCACGTTTAAAAAATCCACCAGGAATTTTACCAGCAGCTGCCTGTTGTTCGCGATAATCTACTGTTAAAGGAAAAAAACCAGGAAATTCTTTTGATGTTGCGGATGTAGCGGTGGCTAAAATAACCGTACCTCCTTGTTGCAACCAAACCGCGCCATTAGCTTGATGAGCCACTTTATTAATGTGTACTTCAAAATCAAACTGTTCGTATCGGAAAACTTTTGTCATTCAATAAATCCATTATATTTAAATGTTATACTTATCCGCGTAATCCAAGTCTTTGAATTAAGGACCGGTATTCTTTTTTATTTTTACGTTCCACGTATTTTAATAATTTGCGTCTGTTAGCTACGAGTATTTGTAACCCTCTCCTGGTGCTCATATCTTTTTTGTGTATTTTGCAATGCTCTGTCAATGTTAAAATACGTTGAGTTAATAAAGCAACTTGTACAGCTGAGGAACCCGTATCTCCTGCAGTATGGGCATAATCAGCTATTAGTTCCTGTTTATTAGCACTTAAGTTAATCATTTTGCGTATCCTGTTTAAAAATGTATATACTACCTTAATAGTATAATAAAATTATATGGTAGGCGCGAGCGGATTTGAACCGCTGGCCCTTGCTACGTCAAAGCAATGCTCTACCCCTGAGCTACGCGCCTTTAAACCAATTAATACTTAGTTATAACTATACATATTTTTATTTTTTTATATAGTTAAGCCGCTGAATCAGTATACTCTTCCCCTAAATATTTTTCCCTAAACGAATCGATTCCTGTTCCTGCAGGTATCAACTTTCCTACAATTACATTTTCTTTCAATCCATATAAATAATCTACTTGCCCTGCAATAGACGCTTCTGCAAGCACCCTAGTAGTCTCTTGGAACGAAGCTGCCGAAATAAAACTTTCTGTACCAACAGATGCTTGTGTAAGACCTTGCAAAATAGGTCGTCCAACAGCAACTTTTTTGCCTTCTGCACGCAAAAGACTATTTACCGTTTGAAATTGCACACGATTCACGCGATCGCCTATCATGAAATCACTGTCGCCGCGTTCCACAATACGTACTTTACGTGTCATTTGACGCACAATAAGTTCATAATGTTTTGCATTAATACTTACACCCTGTAAACGATAAATTTGTTCAACTTGATCAACAAGGTAACGTCTTGCAACATCAGGCCCCATAATCTGCAATATATCTTGCAAGACAGGTAACCCAGAAGTTAAAAAATCGCCAACAGAAACCCGCTCTCCATCAACAACGTTGAGCTGTTTACCACGCGGAATTAAATAATCACGTGTTTCTTCTCCAGAAACAATAGACACCTTCCTATACCCACGATGAATACCACCAATAACAATGCGACCTTCCATATCAGCAATAATTGTTGGATCTTTTGGCGCACGAGCTTCAAATAGTTCTGCAATACGAGGTAAACCACCAGTAATATCTTTAGTTTTAGCCGCTTCGCGAGGCATTTTAACTAATACATCACCCGCAGACACCTTTTGGCCATTAACCACATTTAGTCGAGACCCTGCTGGCAAAAAGCAGCGACTAATTTCTTCATCATGTTCATTCATAATGGCAAATGCAGGTTGATATTTTTCATTTTTTGACTCTACAACAACAAAATCTGATTTTTTGGTTGCTTCATCAAAACGCTCTTGAAAAGTAATGTTTTCCTGTAAATCAATAAAACTAATCTTACCGGTATGTTCAGTCAATAAAACACTATTATTAGGATCCCACTCAGTTAATTTTGTTCCTGAAACAACTTCTTGGCCATCTTGAACATAAATCAAAGACCCATACTCAACATTGTTTTGTTGTAACTCTCGGCCATCTTTTGAAACGATAGTAATACGAGCGCGACGACTAATAACTTTTAAAGAACCTTCAGCGTCTTTAACAACACGTATACCTCGCCACTGCACAATACCATCATTTTTAGCAATAAAAAATGCCTGCTCACCAAGACCACTAGCAGTACCCCCTATATGGAACGTTCTCATAGTCAACTGGGTTCCTGGTTCGCCAATAGATTGAGCAGCAATAATACCAACAGGTGTTCCAATATCCACTAAAGCACTTTTTGATAAATCATAGCCATAACAACGCGCACAAACGCCATGTTTTGCTTGGCAAGTAAGTACAGACCGTACAGGAACTTTGTACACAGCAGCTGTAGAAAGCTTTGGCAAATCATTCCTGCTAATAATAGCGCCTTGTTTTATAATAAGCTCGCCGCTTACCGTGTCTTTAACATCTGCCGCAACAGTCCTACCAAAAATACGCTCTGACAATGGACATATAATATCACCAGCATCTTTTAAATCTTCCATTTCAATATAGCCAAGGGTACGACAATCCTCTATAGAAACCACCACATCATGCGCAACGTCAACTAATCGTCTGGTTAAATACCCAGAGTTTGCTGTTTTCAATGCAACGTCAGACTGTCCTTTTCTAGCACCGTGAGTTGAAATAAAGTATTCAAAGACCTTTAATCCTTCTTTAAAGTTAGACTGGACAGGATTTTCTATAACTTCACCATTCGGTTTAGCCATAGCTCCACGCATACCAACCAACTGTTTGATCTGGTCTTTGGTACCACGTGCACCAGAATCTAACATCATAAATATAGGATTAAACGGCTGAAAAGATAAATCTTCATTTGTAAACGCACGCTTATCTTCTTCTTCAAAGTGTTTGTACATCGCAGATGCTATATCAACAGTGGCATTAAACCAAATACTAATTACTTTGCTTCGTCGTTCTCCATTAGTAATAACACCATCCATGTAAAGTTTTTCAACTTTTTTAACTTCTTCAGAAGCTTTATGAATAAGCGGATCTTTTTCTACTGGGATAATAAGATTATCTATTGAAATAGAAATACCAGCTTGTGTTGCATAATAAAAACCTAGCTTTTTAATCCGGTCTAACATTTCAACAGCTTTTGCGGCTTCAAATCGATAATAAACACGTTCAACCATTTTAGCTAAATCCGTTTTATTCATTACCTTATTAATCCAACTAAAATCAGAACCTTCAGGTAATGCATCATACAATAAAACACGACCAACAGTTGTGCTTACCAGCTCGTTATTAGACAAACGTACTTTGATAGACGCATGCAATTCTACCGCTTCACACTGAAAAGCCGAAATTACTTCTGCAATCGATCTAAAAACAGATCCATGTCCTCGAGCACCAATGCGAACTTTGGTAATATAATATAAACCAAGCACCATATCTTGTGATGGACAAGTCAACGGTCTACCATTAGCTGGTGATAATATATTCAAAGAAGACAAAATAAGATTTTTACATTCAGCTTGAGCTTTTTTACTCAGTGGAATATGTACAGCCATTTGGTCACCATCAAAGTCAGCATTAAATGCATGACAAACAAGTGGATGGATTTTAATTGCTTTACCATCTACCAATATTGGATAAAAAGCTTGTATACCTAATCTATGCAATGTTGGCGCACGGTTTAACACAATAGGACGATCTCTAACAATATCTTCCAACACGTCCCACACAAGCGGATCTAATTCATCTACCAATCGCCTTGCAACACGCATATTTGAAACTTTTTCGTGATGCATAAGCCCCGCGTAAACGTATGGCTTAAATAGTTCTAAAGCCATCAATTTAGGTAATCCGCATTGATCTAACCTTAATTCTGGATCAACTACAATAACAGACCGCCCCGAATAGTCAACACGTCTACCTAATAGATTTTGCCTAAAACGCCCTTGCTTGCCACGAAGCATTTCGCTCAATGACTTTAATGGTCGTTTGTTAGAACCTCTTATTGCTTGCCCACGACGCCCATTATCAATTAATGCGTCTACAGACTCTTGCAACATGCGTTTTTCGTTTTTAATAATAACGGCAGGCGCTTCAATTTCTATTAATCTTTGCAAACGAATATTTCTATTTAACACTCGACGATACAAATCATTTAAATCTGAACTTGCAAAACGACCACCTTCTAGAGGAACCAATGGTCGCAAATCTGGCGGCAACATTGGCAAAACTTTAATAATCATCCATTCTGGTCTAACGTTGCTCTGTAAAAGATTATTGATAACTTTCATGCGACGCACAAGACGATGCCTAACCGCAACAGAAGTGGTAGAAGAGTATTGTTTTTTAAGATGACCTATCTCTACATTAAGATCAAAATCTTTTAAAATCTGCAATAAAGCTTCTGCTCCTGTTTCAGCATAAAAATCTAAATCATCAACACGAGACTCTGTGTAATCTAAATATTCTGAAGAAGAAAGAAGAGTACGCGGCGCATACGGCGAAAGACCTTGCTTAATAACCATATAAGCATCAAAATACACAACTCGCTCTAAATCTTTTACAGCCATATCAAGAATAAGGCTTAAATAACTTGGTATACTTTTTAGATACCAAATATGGACAACTGGAGCAACCAATTCGATATGCCCCATCCGCTCACGTCTAACGCGTGATTGTATAACTTCAACACCGCATTTTTCGCAAGTAACACCACGATGCTTCATGCGCTTGTATTTACCGCAGTTACATTCCCAATCTTTTACAGGTCCAAAGATACGCGCACAAAATAAACCATCTTTTTCTGGTTTAAGCGTTCTATAGTTGATAGTTTCGATTTTTTTTACTTCACCATACGACAAAGAACGTATTTTTTCAGGCGAAGCTATGCTAATTTTCATAGCATTAAACCGAGTAATACTTAAGTATTCCTTAAATCGCTCTAATATTTGATTACTCATTAGAATCCTCCTGTTTAACCTTAGGAATCTCTACCTCTGCAGGAACACCTACATCTTGCTTGCCCACTTTAAGCAAATCAACTTGAAGGCCCAAACTTTGCAGCTCTTTAATAAGAACATTAAATGATTCTGGTACTCCTGGAGCCGGGACGTCTTCATCGTTTACAATCGCTTGATATGCCTTATGCCTACCTGTTACATCATCTGATTTAAAAGTTAACATTTCTTGCAGAGTATACGCCGCACCATAGGCTTCTAAAGCCCACACTTCCATTTCACCTAGTCGTTGTCCACCGTGCTTAGCTTTACCCCCCAATGGCTGCTGCGTTACCAATGAGTAAGGCCCAACAGAACGAGCATGCAACTTATCATCAATCATATGATTCAGTTTAACCATATAAAGAATCCCAACAGTCACTAGCTGGTCTAAGTAATCACCCGAACGTCCATCACGCAATCTAAATGCACCAGAAGTTGGCAATCCTAACTTTTCAAGCATAGGCTTAATATCTTGATCAGCACTTGCACTATCAAACACAGGCGTTTTAAACAATACGCCATTTGATGCCGTGCGCAACGCTAACTCGTGAATGCCATCCTTACCATACAACGTTTCATAATTGTCAATAAGTGTTTGCCCGTAAGCTTCGACTAATGATTGTTTAACTGAGTCAAAACCTTTTGCCATTGCTTTTTCAACATTAAGAGCAAGCCCATCTCCAGCAAGACCTAGTAATGTTTCTAAAATTTGACCAACGTTCATACGTGAAGGTATACCCAATGGATTTAAAACAACATCAATCGGTGTACCATCTTCCATGTAAGGCATATCTTCTTGCGGCACGATAATAGATACAACACCCTTATTACCATGTCTTCCTGCTATTTTGTCGCCGACGGATATGTGTCTTTTCATAGCAATGTACACTTTTACCATCTTAATAACACCAGATGGCAAACTATCACCACGCTTCATTTTATTAATACGTTCTTCTTTTAACCCTTGCAAAATACGCAACTGAGTATCATAAGCAATGCGAATCCGCTTAACAAGATCAGTACTTGTTTTGCTTTTTACTTTTATTTTAGTTAATTCATCTAACGAAAGACCTTTTAATAATGAAGCATCTAATACTTCACCGGCCATGTATTCTGTATATGTAGAAATAGTTGGTGTTTGGCCATGCAACACATTAATAATTTTTTGTTCAACCATTTCAGTTAAAAAGGCAACATGATGGTTATAGTTTTTGTCAAACTGAACAATCTGTTGTTCAACTTCCTGTTTGTACCGTTTGCTTCTACGTGAACCACCACGAGCAAAAATTTTAACATCGATCACTGTGCCTTCAACACCAGGTGGTACTCTTAATGACGTATCTCGTACTTCTCTTGATTTTTCACCAAAAATAGCTCGCAATAACTTTTCTTCTGGGGAATACTGAATATCACCCTTCAAAGTTACCTTACCAACCAAAATATCACCAGGCTTTACACGTGTCCCAATACGAACAATTCCATCATCATCCAACCCCGCAAGCAGCGCCTCACTGACATTAGGAATATCTTTAGTAATTTCTTCAGGTCCTAACTTTGTATCTCGAGCCTCTACTTCATGCTCATCAATATGTACTGAAGTCAACAAGTCATCGGTAACCAATCGACTACTGACTACAATAGCATCTTCAAAATTAAAGCCCCGCCAAGGCATAAATGCAACACGTAAATTAGTGCCTAAAGCAAGTTCACCATTGCGTATAGAAGAGCCATCAGAAAGTATATCGCCCGCTACAACACGATCGCCAACTTTAACAATTGGCTCATGATGAATCCAGGTACTATAACTTGATCGTTGAAATTTGCGTAAATAATAAGTATCTATAGCAGATGAAATCCAATCATCTGCCGTATCAAACTGTTCTTCATCTGCACATACAATAATTTTTTCTGAGGAAACATATTTAACAATACCAGCTCGTTTAGCAAAAATAACCGCCCCAGAAGCTTTGACAATCTCTTCTTCCATCCCAGTACCAACAATAGGCACTTGAGATTTTACTAAAGGCACCGCTTGACGTTGCATGTTAGCACCCATTAATGCGCGAACAGCATCATCATGCTCCAAAAAAGGCACTAAGGCTGCAGAAACGGAAACCAACTGTTTAGGAGATAAATCAACATAAGAAACTTTAGATTGATCTACGGTCATAAAATCACCGTCATAACGAACCGCAACTTTATCTTTTTGAAATTTGCCTGTTACTGCATCAACCGAATCTGCTTGTGCAATACATTCAGTTGATTCTGCAAACGCATCAAAAAAAACAAAATCGTTTTTTACAACACCATCAAGAACTGGTCGATACGGCGTTTCAATAAAACCATACTCATTAACAGTTGCATAGGTCGCCAAAGCAGAGATCAATCCAACAGTCTGTCCTTCAGGAGTTTCAATAGGACAAATTCTGCCATAGTGAGACTCATGAACATCGCGCACTTCAAAAGTAGCACGCCCTTTAATCACGCCGCCAGGCCCAAGCGCCGAAAGCCTTCTTTTATGAGCAATCTCAGATAAAGGATTTGTTTGATCCATAAATTGCGACAATTGTCCTAATCCAAAAAACTCTCTAATTACAGCACCTAATGGTTTTACATTTAAAAAATCTTGAGGCATAGACGCAGAATGGCTTTCTTGAATACGAAATCTTTCACGAACAATGCGCTCTACTCTCATAAAACCAAGATATATTTGGTTATATAATAACTCGCCAACCAAACGCAACCTGCGGTTTCCTAAGTGATCAATATCATCTAGCTCGCCCTCACCACATTCACGTAAACGTACCAAATAACCTATCGTAGCAATAATATCTTCTAATGTAAGGCTTAAAATTGAGTTATCTATTGACAAACCTAACTTGCGATTAATACGCATGCGGCCAACTTTTGTCAAATCATAAAAACGGTTATTGAACAATAAATTATCAAGACGTTCTTTTATTTCACGAGTAGAAGCGCTATCACCAGGCCATAATTTCCCATGCAACTCTTTAAGCGCGTCTTCACTCCCCATGCATTTATCTTGCACAAGCGTTAAAGCAATAACCGGCTGAAACACGTAACCTGAAGACTGAATTAATGTAAGAATACCGTTTTGTACCGCACGTAATTTTTCCAGATGTACTTCATTAACGACATCCCCTTGTTGAGCTATTACTTCACCTGTTGATTCGTCTATAAAATCTTTACCAAAAACACGCCCAACCAGGGAAGTATCACGAATAGTTAATGTTTTTATATTAATTTTTTGTAATTTTTTAAAAAGCTCAGGAGATATTCTTTGTCCTAAAAATTCTTTTTCATAGTCAGTAGGAAGCATGCCTTTTTCTAAGCGTTGTCCTATAAGACCAGCATCAACAACACGTTCACAGTACCCGTTACTAATAGTTATAGTATCAAATTTATAAAAAGTAGAAACAATAGCATCTCTTGTTAAACCTAATGCTTGTAAAAAAGTTGTAACAAGCATTTTCTTTTTTTTATCAATACGAACATACAAAATGTCATTGCTATCGAACTCAAAATCCATCCAAGAGCCACGCATAGGAATAATTCGAGCAAGGTAATAGGATTTGCCACGATAATCTTTTATCTTTTTACTTTGTGAAAAAACAACACCAGGAGATCTATGTAATTGACTTACAACTACACGATCTACGCCGTTAATTAAAAAAGTACCTAGGCTACCTAGTTTAAACACATTGTTTTCTTCATATAAATCTGCCATAATCGGCAAATCAACAAAGAAAATGTCTTGCTCTTTAATATCTCGAACACATTTAGTGCCAGTTTCGTCTTCTTCCCAACTTACCAACTGAATCTTAATCTTAAGCGGCATGCTAAATGTTTGGCCGCTTACTCGACATTCATCTAGAGACATAGGTAATTTTACGGAAACACGCGCCAAACAATCGATGCAACCTTTATAAAAGGCTGATTTTTTTGCACATATTGGACATATCGCTGACTTTAATCGTGAGCAACCATGTGCATTACAAGCCTGACAAATCCATTGATAACGATTAACAATACCGGTTAATTTACCACAAGCACATTCCCATTGACCCAATTCATAACTTACGTACTCTAAAGAAAGCTTTCCTTCGTATTCTATAGGAAAAACATCTCTTAAAACTTTTTCAAGTCCAATATTTTGACGCTCTTCAGGCAACATATCAAGCTGTACAAAATCATTAAAAGATGAAGATTGTATTTCTACTAAATTAGGAATAGGCACAATATCTTTGATTTTACCAAACGGCTTACGAACAGTACCTGTGCGAATAATAGACATAAATCAGCTCCTTACAACTAGGCTATTCTGCATTCTATACATGTAAAACTACTATTTACGCATTAAAGGTCAGCACTAATTTTAGCACTGACCTTTTTTAACAGAATGCTAGTTAAGCAAGTTCAACTTTAGCACCAGCCGCTTCAAGCTCTTTTTTCATTTTCATCGCATCATCTTTTGGAACTGAATCTGCAATAACAGCAGGAGCCTCTTCAACTTTGGCTTTTGCATCAGCTAAGTTTAAGTTAGGTAACAATGCCTTAACTGTTTTAATAACTTTTATTTTGTCAGCGCCCACGCTTTGCAACGTCACCTTGTAAGCAGCTTTTTCAGCTTCAGCTGGAGCAGCTGGCGCAACAGTAGCAGCAGCAACGGTCGCAGTTGGCATAGCTGCAGAGACACCAAATGTTTCTTCTAACGCTTTAACTAAATCACTAACTTCCAATAAAGTTAGACCTTTAATTTCTTCTATTAATTTTTCGTGCTTTGCTGCCATTGCGGCCTCCACAGTTCAGATAAATTATATAAATTAACTAACACTTTTTATGTATACTTACTGAAAATATACTTTTTTTACACTCACTAGTTTACTTCTTCTTTTTCAGCAACCTGCTTTAAAACAAAAAGCATACGAACAATCATTATATGAAAAACAGAAGCTAAGTTTCTTCCAGGGCCTTGTAAAGCGCCGCACAGTTGAGCAATGAGCACCTCTTTTGTTGGCAACTGCGCTATGCGCATTACAGCATTTTTGTCAAAAACTTTTTTTTCTAATAATGCTGCAACTAATTGACATGATTCATTTTTCTTAGAAAATCCGTATAATGCTTTAGCTACATTAGAAAATTCTTCGGAAGCAAACACAATACCAATTTGATCTTTTAAATATGCATGCAAGCTATCGGCTCCATCAATACCAACAACAGCTCTTTTAATTAAACGCGCTTTGGCAACTTTTAAAAGACCTCCTGTGGTTCGAACTTCTTGGCGTAAAAGCTGCATCTGCTTTACCGTAAGCCCTTTAAAATTGATTAAAAAAGAAGCTTGATTTTGCTTCATCGAAGCATGTAAAAAATCAACAACTTGAGCTTTTTCTTGTCTTTTCATGGTTTTCCTTTACCTTATCCTGCACAAAGCTCTTCAAGATCAACCGTTATACCTATGCCCATTGTTGACGTAACTGAAAGTTTTTTTAAAAACTTTCCCTTTGCAGTTGAAGGCTTTGCTTGCACAAGGGATTTTATAAACGCAGACAAGTTATCATAAAGTCTTTGTTCTTCAAACGACACTTTGCCAATAGAAAAATGGACAATTCCCTGCTTATCATTTTTAAAGCGGACTCTTCCACTTTTAAAATTTTTAACTGCCTGAGCAACATCAAAGGTCACTGTGTCATCTTTTTTGTTAGGCAACAATCCTCTTGGCCCAAGAATTTTAGCTAATTGACCCACAGAAGACATTAAATCAGGAGTTGCAATCGCAATTTCAAAATCTAACCATCCGGACTGCACTTTATCTATTAAATCTTGAGCGCCGACATAATCAGCACCTGCTACTTTTGCTGCTTCTGCATAATCACCTTTTGCAAAAACAATAATACGATTTTTTTTACCGTTTCCATGAGGCAATTGCGTTGAGCTTCGAACAGCTTGGTCACCTTTTGAAGCGTCTATCCCAAGCACTACATCAACATCTACAGACTCATCAAACTTTGCATACGCTAAAGATTTTATCTTACGCAAAGCATCTTTAACTGCCAATACTGTTCCCCTAGAAACAGTAGATGCAATCTTACGATGATTTTTTCCACTTTTTGCCATAATGTTTCCCACTATCAATTAATCAACAATATCAACACCCATACTTTTAGCACTACCAACTATCATACTTTTGGCAGCCTCAATAGTATGAGCATTTAAATCAGGCATTTTGATATGAGCAATTTCGTCAACATCTTTCCATGTTAACTTGCCAACTTTTTGCTCATGAGGTCTAGATGCACCCTTTGTTAGATTTATTTTTTTCTTTATTAACTCAGTTACCGGAGGTGTTTTTACTTCGAATTCAAAACTTAAATCTTCAAACACTACAATAACAACAGGAACTGTTTGCCCTTTACGATCAGCAGTTCTTGCGTTAAACTGCTTGCAAAATTCCATAATGTTAACCTTATGTTGACCTAACGCGGGGCCCGCTTTAGTAGCTGGAGTTGCTGCGCCACCAGGAAGCAGAAGTCTAATTTGTACTTTTATTTTTTTAGCCATAATACTGTGCACCTTACACTATCTATTTAACTTGATGAAACCCAAGTTCTACCGGAGTCATTCTACCAAAAATACTTACCATTACTGTAAGCCTTTCACTATTGCGATCAACCTTGTCAATAACACCAACAAACCCTGTAAACGGACAAGAGCTGTCAACAACTTCCACTGATTGGCCTACTACAAATTCTTCTTTTTCTGGCCCAACAGCTATTTCACCTTTTACCTGAGAATCAATACGATTAATCTCTTTAGCAGACATTGGCATTGGATAATCTCCACCCAAAAACTTAACTACCTTAGGACTACCTAAGACCAACCCCATTGCTTGCGGCACTAGCTCCATTTCTATAAGAATATATCCTGGAAATAGTTGTTGATCTTGAGCTGCGTTGCCGGCAACGCTATCAAACAAAGGCTTAAGCTTGGCAGACGGAACTAAAAGACGCCCAAAAAACTCATCTAAGCCTTTTCTTGAAACAAGGTTTTCGATCTCTTTTTTTATGCGCTCTTCATAGCCTGGGTATACCTGTAACACATACCAACGTTTCATGGAATTAACACCTACCTAAATTGCTTTTAACCGCCATACCAACGAAACACAAATCGAGCAAGCATAGAAAAGCAAACATCTAATAATCCCAAATACACTGCAAAAAAAGTAACCAGTATAAATGTCACAATAACCGAACCTATAAAATCATCTTTCGCTGGCCATGTAACCTTACCTAGCTCTGTTCTAACTTCTTGAAAAAACTGAATTATTGTATTTGCAGCCATTTAGAAACCTTTCTAAACACAAATTTTTGTAACGCTTGCATAAGTGGCAGGCCAGGAGGGACTCGAACCCCCAACCGGCAGATTTGGAGTCTGCAACTCTACCAATTGAGCTACTGGCCTATGCTTTTATTTACTCTCTTTATGCTCCTTGTGCACACGGCATTTTGGGCAAAACTTACTTAATTTAAGCGAACCAACAGCTCTTTTTTTGGAAACGCGTTGCGTATAGTTACGCTCTTTGCACTCTCCGCAAACCAAACGCGTAATAACTTTGTTCTTCGCCATTTTAAATCCAACAATGTAGTTAACATGTACATACAAATATTTATGGAGCCCGCGACCGGGATTGAACCGGTGACCTCTCCCTTACCAAGGAAGTGCTCTACCAACTGAGCTACGTGGGCACCTCCGCTTATCACACACTTATCATGCATAATTTATCATAGGGTAATAGAAAAAATGTAAAAAAACAACTTTTAGTTTTAAAATGACTTTTAAACATTATTATTTTTTCACCTTATGGAGCTGGCGACTGGACTTGAACCAGCGACCTGCTGATTACAAATCAGCTGCTCTACCAACTGAGCTACGCCAGCAAAAACGCTAATGGAGCGGGAAACGGGGCTCGAACCCGCAACCTACAGCTTGGAAGGCTGTCGCTCTACCAATTGAGCTATTCCCGCACATATTTCTGGTGGTGAGGGTAGGATTCGAACCTACGAAGGCTGAGCCAACGGATTTACAGTCCGTCCCCTTTGGCCGCTCGGGAACCTCACCAACTAAAACTACGCACATTATCATATCTTTTTCTATGCTAATTTCAACTTTTTTTATATTTTAATGCTTTTTTCATAAAAAATTCTTTTTAGGCCTTGCATTGCAAAGCAATAAAAGCTTGCAAAAACAAATTTAAAATTTATTATTGTTATTGTTACTTATAAAAAATTTGCTGCGTATTTTTGCTATTATGCATTTTAAAGTAATCAAGCCAGTTTAGGAGCCCTGTATGATTTCCAAATCAATAAAAATTGAATTTTTATTGCTCGCATTATTAATCACAAAAAATTCTTTATCGGGTAAAGATGAAGATGTCGTAGTTCAAAATAGACAAGCAACAATTAGTAAACGATATTTGAAAAAATTTCCTGAAAAAGTAATAACAGCTGCAGACATGGCAGCTAACCTACAAGATGAACAAAAAAAAATGCTTGCATTTCTTTTCAAAATACAAAAAGTAGAAATGCCTGATACAGATATTGAAAAAGTAGCTCATAACATAATCGCTAATCAAGCACAAAAAAAATATAGTAAAAACAATAGTATTATTTCTCTTCAGGCAATAGAAAAATTAAATGTGTTTCAAGCAGAACATAGTTTATTAAGTGAATTGACTACCTCTTCTTCATTTTTAGGGAAAAACGCCTTACTTTATGAACTTAGCGATCCAACCACCTTAGTAGATGCCTTATTGGAAAAACAACAAATAATTAAAACTATTGGAGAAACAGCAACTTTAAAAACAATTTTGGTCAATACCTCATCTTTAGAAACATCAATACTTAATTTTTGGAACAATAAACCAATGTTACCAAAATATATTGAAGACGGCATCTATTTTGGGGGCCCGTTCGCACGTTTTTTTAATATAAACAAGCTTGTTGAACCTTTCAACAGATACCCTATCTTACTTGAATTAAAATCACCCGGCTTGGGCACGTTATTTACATTGATACAAGCTATAATTGCTCCCGAATTAATTAATAAATACGGCCCATCTGCAATTTCAGAAAATACAGATTTTCAAGCTGTTTTAAAAATGCCATATGCAACGCGTGTAAAAATGGTTTCTGAAATGACAAAAAACGCTTTGAATTCAGGTTTTTTTCTGTATAAATGGCTTTTTAACAATTATCCCAAAGCTACCGCTGCTGGAACTGCTTATATAAGCCTTGGACTCTATCAAGTCATCGTACAAACGTATAATATTGAAAATTGGTTTGCTCACATGCAAAAACATTTTATAGATCTTGCTACGTATCTTGAACACACACGCAACATTGTGCGTTGTTTCAAAGAAAACAATCTATATTATCCTTTAGCATTTCCTGAATTAGAACATCTTATTGACCTTGATAACAAAGCAAAACATTCTGCAGATTTTAATCAGTTAGTTGATTTATTAAAAACAAGTACTTTTAAAGGTACGGCTTCAAAACTCTCTTACCTTGGCCGAGTAAAATGCGCATATAAACTATTTATGAATGTACGCCAAGAATTTGAGCCAATCTTGTATGCAATGGCAAAGTTGCAAATGTATAATGGTGTTGCACAACTAATGACATCTTCAGCTAACAAACAAAACAGATTCTGTTTTGCAGAGTTTGTTGATTATGGACCATATGTTGAAGCAGTAGATTTCTGGAACCCAATGGTTGGCCAAGAAACTGCAGTCAGCAACAGTTTATTCATGACTCCTTCTGAAAAAGATATTATTTTACACGGGCCAAATACTGGCGGTAAAACAACAACTATTAAGGGCTTAATATATAATATTTTACTTGCACAAACATTGGGCATTGGTGCTGCACAGCAACTTATTTTAAGTCCATTTGCACAAATAAATTGCTTTATGGATATTCAAGATGATGTTAGCCAAGGATTTTCATTGTTTGATGCGGAAGTACGTTTTGCAACAGAACTACATAATAGCGTTCACCAGTTACAAGAAAATGAATACGCATTTACTATTGCTGATGAAATATTACGTTCAACATCACCTAGCAAGGGACAAGCATGCGCGTACCAGTTCACTAAAAAGTTAGCAAAAAATCCTAACTCAATGTCTATTACCGTAACACACTATCCAAAACTGGTTGAGCTTTCTAATGAAACCCCAAATAATGGGTTCAGAACGTTCCACGTAGAAATTATACGTAATGCAAATGGCAAAGTGATTCGAACATACAAATTGAAATTAGGTGCTACAACTGAAAATATCGCTGGTGACATTTTACAAGAGCATGGTATTTTCGATGCATCTGATCTTGCAGAAGTAGAACGGTTAGAAGAAGAGTTTAAAAATTAAACACATATTTGCTTAGATTAGTATTACAAACAAAAGCCAGTATCAGTATTGATACTGGCTTTTTAATTGCCATGATACATCAAAAAACTACTTTTTTTATAACTGCAAAACAAAAACAGTTTACGTTGTGATAGTAATAATTCGTTGATCCTCTTCATTTCCATATGCAAACGTACAATGTGCAAAAGAGCTTTTTATAAGCGGCATAATAGGTTCTGGCCATTCAATTAATGCTACAGAAGAAGGAGCGTATAGATATTCTGCAAAACCGGCAATAGTAAACTCTTGCAGCGTTTGTATCCGATACAAATCAAAATGGTAAAATGTAATGCCATCTTTATTTGTATACACATTAACATACGTAAAGGTGGGGCTTGTAATAGACGCTTCTTCAACACCCCAGTGTGTTAAAAGATGCCTAATAAAAGTTGTTTTGCCGGCACCCAGCCCACCAGTAAATGTAATAATCTGTTTTTGTTTTAATAATGATTCATATTGTTGAATAATAGAACCTAGCTCATCATAAGTATAATGAAGGGTAAAGGTAGCACTCATGTTATATCTTTTTGTTAATTATTTGACTTGATTATACTATTTTGAATTGTCTTAGTCATTTTTTCCTAAATAAAAACGTACTACAATTTTTTGATTTTTTGCAAAAGCTTTTTGTCTATTTTTGATTTTTTGAGCCATTGGCAAACAGTAACTTCGACTTCTTCATCGTCCTTTACAGGCGTCAGTTTAGTGCACATCATAAGGGCATCAAGCTCTGGATTGCTACCACGACTTGTTTTAATAGTAGCGCCAACTTTTTGCATAGTTTTTTTTTGTACCTGGAATGCGCACCGTACAAATTCCCAAAAATCATGTACATCAATAGATGCAATATTGTAATAGTCTGCAATTCTGTTAAGTTCACGATCAGAAGAAACCAACAGTATATCTTTTCCAGCTTGTTCCTCAATAGTTTGTTTAATGGCATCATCTGCCGTTTTATGCTTTCCAACATATACTATGTGTAATAATCCATGTTGTTGATGCATAGGATAAGAACTCAAGCCACCATCAAAAATTAAAAGCGTTTGCAGATTCTTTTTTTCTGCATATTTAAAAAGAGTTTCTACATAAGACTTAATTTGCACTGATGAAAGGAACTGAACTCCAGCAATTTGCTTAAATAAGTTATATCCATCAATCAGCAGTTCCATAAAATATCAGTGTAAAAATTTTCGTTTAACATATCACAATAAAGAAATATTGCAAAAAGAGTACTTTCATATTACAGTAACAAATATAGTATAGAAAATAAATGTTATAGCAAATAGGTTTTTTATGTCACAACTAATGCAAATGCGACAACGCATGAAAACAATAGAAACAATACAAAAAATAACTCATGCTATGCGACTTATTGCTATGTCTAGCCACACACGCCTAAAAGCAAAACAAACAACACTGAAAGAATATTTTAAAGAAGTGGACACTCTTTTTTATAACACTTATCAGTTGGCACCTAAATGGGAACATCCTGTATGCAAAATCAATAATCAAAACCCAGAACTGCTTATTATTATTGGCTCCCAAAAGGGATTATGCGGCAATTTCAATACCGCAATATTGCAAACGGTCAAACAATTAATCATTCAAAAACATACGATTGAATGCATTACCGTAGGCAAGAAAACATATGATTTCGCTCATGCTAAACTTAATATTAACCCCATACTCACTTTTAATACTTTTTCAGCAGGAAATTACTTACGTACGGCACAAGAAATTATTGACTACCTTTTTAATAATCAAGAACGATATGGAAAAGTTACTGTAATTGGCTCTTTTGCAAAAAGCTTTTTTAATCAAGTAGCTTTTGCGCATCAATTAGTGCCAATACAAAACAAAGATATTGTATTTTCCACTATAAAAAAAGATGCATTTATTTGGGATGAATCTCCTACAACAATACTCAATCAACTTTTAAAGCAATATCTAATCGCACAACTAAGTGTTTGGCTTTTTGAAACATTAATAGCAGAACAAGCAGCTCGTTTTTTGTCGATGGATACGTCTACAAGAAATGCAAAAAATATGCTTGATTCAACTAAACTTTTATACAATAAACTACGCCAAACAAAAATAACTAAAGAGCTTTTAGAATTTACATCAGCAATTAATGCACAAGATTTTTAACATAACAACTTGCCTTTACAAAAGCTTTACTAGAAATAGTATAATTAAAGCTCAATTAATTAATATTTATATAGTAAGTTGTGACGTCGCAGCTTCTAATTTCACTGGTGCACCTAGCGTGTTAAGTTTTTTTTCAAGTCCTTCAAAACCCCTTAGCCAATGAGAAACGCCATATACTTTTGTTGTATCTTCTGCAACAAGACCAGCCAAAACTAATGAACATACAGCACGAATATCATTGCCGGTAATAGTTGCTCCAATAATACTTTTTACACCCGTTATTTTTGCTTTGTTGGTATGTATAATTTCTATATTGGCACCTAATAATGACAATTGATGCGCATGCTGCAATCTATTTTCAAAAACCGTTTCTTCAATAATGCTAATCCCTTGGGCACAAACTAAAGCAGCCATCATTGGGGCTTGTAAATCAGTAGGAAAATTTGGATAAGGCCCAGTTTTAAAAGATATAGCACGCGCTTGTGTACACCCTTTTATACGAATGCCTGGCATATATTGGCTATATTCAATAGTGTACCCCATTTGTGCAAGCTTTAACAAAGGAACATCTAGCATAGTATGCATGATATTTGGCAAATATATATCACCACCAGTTATTGCAGCTGCAATTAACAAGGCACCTGCTTCAAGCCGATCAGAAATAATAGTATAAGTATCAACAGGCTGTAGCTGCTTGACACCATCAATAACAATGGTTGCTGTTTGCATAACAGTAATAGAAGCGCCCATTTTTTGTAACAGGGCAATTAAATCTAGCACTTCAGGTTCAATTGCAGCATTTACAATGGTTGTTCGACCTTGTGCCACTGTTGCAAGCATTAAAATATTTTCAGTAGCACCAACACTCGGATACGCAAGCACAATATAGGCACCTGTTATTGCGTTGACCGACGCGTGAACCATGTTGTTAGCATACCCCACGCTAACTCCCATTTTTGCCATATTGTCCAAATGCAAATCTATAGGTCGCGCACCAATAGCATCTCCCCCAGGCAGTCCCAAAAAAGAGGAACCGAAACGTGCAAGCAAAGGCCCCAATACTAAAATGGAAGCTCGTGTTGTTTTCATAATTTCATCTGGAATAGGTCTATTTTCTACACGATTGGTGTCAATTTCAACATAATTGTTTTGTACATCAAACGTAAAATCTGCACCAAGATACTGCAAAAGATTGCCTATCTGAAACACATCTGCAATTGCAGGAATATTATAAAATCGCGAAATGCCTTTTGCCAAAAGAGCAGAAAGCAAAATAACCATGCTGGCATTTTTCGAACCAGAAACATTCACGGTTCCTTCCAAGGGATAAGATTTTTGTACAGAAATAAAAGATTGTTTCATGTATACAATACTCTGTGTGTAAAAAGGTATAATGATTAGAACATGTTAATCATCATACCTTTTTTTGATTTTTATATCACTATTTTTTGAATTATTTAGAAAACTTTATTACCTATATATCCGCCAATTCCTACTCCAACAAAACCGACGGAGGTAAAATATAATACCCTTTTTATAAGCATACACTTTAAATTTGGCATTTGGTTTACTATAAACAATAATCCTTGTATTGATGTATTTTGATGCTCCGTATATATTAATGAATTATATACACAACGTTCAGCAACTGTTAAATGCACATCATCTACAGGTGTGCATGATAAGACGCAAAAATTAAATGCATATTGTTGAATTTTTTGTATAGATGAGACCTTATTTGACCACATTAATGGTACAATATCAGCAATTTTTTCATGAATTAACATTAAAGCTTTTATTTTTTGGTCAAGACCTGTTGGTAAGCCATTGTTGCTGTAATATGGTTCAATAGCTGAAATTATCAAATCTGTGACTAATGGATGACCTTCAATAATATGAGTAAGTTCATGCAAAATAGTATGTGATGAATGAGGAAATACTCTATGTTGTTGATTCATCCAGTCAATACAAAAATGCATTTTAAAATTATTTTCTTTTAAATCAGTTGCTTTTACAAAAGCGCATCTATAATTGTTTGTTTCGGATGGTTTGTATACAGCTTTAATAACGCCTGGTTTAATACCAAGCATATTGGCATACTGAGCAGTATATAAAGCGATTTTTTCCATAGTAAAATCATTATGATCTTGTATTACAGTAGGAGTCACTGTATCTTCTCGTGGGGTCCAAAAGTATTGTTGATCACCATTACCAAATAATGTCTTTTTTATAGTATTACGCGCTTCTTCAATGTTGTATAATAATGGTAAGCATTCCGTGTGCGGAAATTCTTTTGCTTCATATAAAATAGCACTAATCGCATCCTGTTCTTCCTGACGCAGTTGCTGCTCAAGTTCATTAAAAAATGCCCCTTGACTAAAAATATAAGTTGCAATAAATAACTGGCAATAAAAAGCTTTAACAATGATGTTTACCATGAAATATTTCCTAAAAACGTTTTCTATATGTAACTATAATGAATATATAGAAAGCTATTTAAAAGGCAACAGTTACATTTTTTATTTTTTTATGTACAAAGATAATAAATAAAACAACCCACCAATGCCCATACCCGAAACAGCGTAGAACAAACCGCTTCTTTGCAGTTCATTACTTTTTGTTTGGTATACATTATTTCTTCTATCCTGTCTTTTCCGACGATCCGTATTTATAATATACTGAGTGCGAATTTCGTGATATACATACTGAGCAACAGGAGCAACCCTTTCTAACAGAGGATTATCTAATGGACTTACCGCACCAGCCCGACGGTTAAAAAATTCCCTGCTTCCTTCGCGAGGCTGAGCATCGGATATTGAACTGCATAAAAGACACGCTAAAAATAATGTTAACGATTTATTTTTCATGTTACTCATATAAAAATAATATGTTTGTATTTTTATAAATAATATAGCTATTTTAATAAAAAAACAAAATAATATTTTAATTACTTGATTGCATATAAAAATATTATTTTTTAGCGTAATAAACTAACTTTCGTACAAGGCCAAGTTGCTTTTTTTTATTTTCAAGTCCAACAGTCCAGTTTGCATGGTGCATTTTTGGTTTCTGTGGCACGGGCACATATTGCCCTGGATACCAACTATGACCAGTTTTTGTAGCTCCCCCAAAATATGTTTTTGGCAAATAAGTCCATCTAATGTTATATGGGTTCTTTTGTTTCACGAGACAGTAGTTTAAAGCTCCCTGGTCACTATATTTTTCTTTTTCGCACATTGTTTTATATACATCTTGCCATAATTTGAGTGTTTTTTCATTTGATTTACACGCAAAAAATCCAGAACACAACGTGCCATTTGGATGATCTTTTTGCACAACCAAATCATATTGTTGCAATACTGTTTCTATCTCTTTTTTAATTGGCCCAAAAAACTGCACGTCAACATCACTGTATATAAAATAGTAATTCCATGTTTTATAAATGGCATCAATAATCATTTCCACTTTTTGCAATGTAGTATCTTTCCACCCGGCCTGTTTGTAACATGCAGTCTTGCAAGTCTGTTCAATATTTTTGACTACTAAATTAATCTCATCATCACCCAACGCTTTGAACGATGGCAAAAAAAACTGTTCATACAAACTCTGATGCGATGGGGTATATATAACATACATGTTCACAGGTACTGCTTGTATTACTGTATTTGTTAGTACAAAAATAAGCCAAAAAATAACGTTCATTTGTGTGCCTTTTTATTGATAAGCAACTGCTCAAAGATAGCCTCTAATTTTTTTACTGTTGTATCAATAGCAAACTCTTGTTCTATTTTTTCACGTGCTTTTTGAGTGATCTGTTTAAGCTGTTGCGGATGCTGTATGTACCAATATACTGCCTTTACTATTTCCAGTTCATCTTTTTGTTTAACAAGCAATCCCGTTTTTTCATGCTCAACAAGCTCACTATTGCCTGCATGATCAGTAATAATAACAGGCAAACCAACAGCCATTGCTTCTTTTGCCGCATTAGGAATACCTTCTTCGTCTCCATCTGCAGCAGTTATTGAAGGCAGTAAAAAGATGTCTGCCTTGTCCAAAAGCGGCATAAGCTCTTCATGTGTTGCCCACCCATAAAATAGTACTTGTTGTTCAAGTCCCAACTCTTTAACAAGCTGCTGTAAATATTCTTTATAGGCTTTGCTGACCGTATCTGCATCACCAACTATGGTATATTTAATATGCGGATATTTCTTTTTTAATATACTCACCGCTTTAATAGCAAAAATTAACCCCTTTTTTTCAACCAGCCTGCACACAGAAATAAGATTAAGTTTTTGCGCACTATTAATGGTACGCTTTTTAAAAGCAAAAAAATTGATATTAATGGCAGAATGATGAGTTATAATCTTTGCACAATCACAACCAAGCTGCACCAGCCTTTGCCCAAAAAAATTACACACGGGCAAAAAAAGATCTGCGTCTTTAAATAACTGCTCATATCGCTGGGGATTTTTTTGTAAATAACCGCTTAAATCATTCCCCCTAAAACATACAACAATAGGTCCTTTAAAGCCTTGCTTTTTTGCTTGCTCAACTACTTGTTGCCCGTGATAACCAAATTGCACATACACAATATCAAATAACTCCAATGGAGGTAGCTCTTTTCCATAAAATGTTTTTTTAATAAGCTTATATTTAGTAAAATCAATGGGGAGATGATCTGTCTTTGGTAAACGTAATGATTGAATATGGGCAGAATGACCATTATTAATAAGTTTTACAATTTGATCCTGAATAAATCTTTGCGATACATGGGGAAAGGATCCTGTCACAAAAAGAATATTGATTCCACAAATATTTACTACATACATGAATACAAATACAAAGCTGTATATATTTTTCAGGATCATATACAAATGCCCTTATATAAGAGTTTTTTTTAAAAAATTTTGCCATGTAGATATAAATGGCTTGTCAAAATGAACCAAAATATCTTTATAAATATCACCATTCTCTATTATTAAGCCATTACATTTTTCCAATATATTATTTTTATATTTGATTAATGTTGCGACAATATTTTCTCCTGTAACATATAAAAAAGTATGCCCATCTTGATTGCATTCTAATTCAATATAACTTTCAAGATCTTTATTTCGATAAATTGGAATAATATATATTTTTTTCAAAATTGTGTTCTTATCAAAGGCATTAAGATGTTGGGTTGTATGATAATAGAGATTATTTGTAAAATCATCCGGAGCATTTTTTATTAAAACCGCAAAACCATTTTCAATTAAGGTATTAATAAATCTTCTTACAGTTGGATTTATTTTATTCCGACAACAGCTTTTTATTTTGTTTAAACCTAAAGGAAAATCGAATAAAATTAAATAAGGTGACAAATTAGTTTTATGTACTCGAAAAGTTTTCATTCTATTATCATTTTTATATTGTATATCTTGTTGATCAGCATAACCAAGCAATTGATACGAATATGTATTATGAGTTGTGCCGGATTCACCAATATATTTTGCTCTCGTAACTATTGTAGTTAATTTAATTAAACCCGCCTTCCAAAGAGCCAAGCGCATTTCAAAATCTTGTCCGGTTCTATAAAGGGAAGGTTGAGAATAAAATTTATTAATTAAATTAGTAAAGAACGCATGCCAATTAATACTTGAACTTAAAAAAAGCGTGCTTTTTGGTATAATCTTAGTTTTACTAAAAACAATTTTTTCAAACCATTTAGCAAGCGCAAGGGCATTTGGATTATCTTTTGAATATGGAATTAGATTATTTTTTTCATGCTCGTCAAGTATTTTTTTAATTTTATTGTATGCATTTTTATCCATACAATAGCCCCAATAATACCCAAAAGTTTCTGTCACTACATCTATATTCTGTATCTTATTTTTTTCTGATAAAAATGTTCTATTAAAACATTGAACCAACCCAACGTTACTATAATTTTTTTTACACCATTTATATAAATTTAAGACTAACTTAATATAATCTGGACTGATTACAATGTCATCCTCAAAAAAAATAATTTTTTTAAAATTACACCATTCAAACATAAACCTCCTTCCATCAATCAAAGTTCTCCCGCAACCATAGTTTGAATCATGGACAACAACAAATTTATGTTTTATATTTGCACTATTAATAATTTTAATATTTTCTTCTTTAGTTGATTCTAACCCACCATCAAGAATAAATATAAATGGCAAAGTTTGAGATTCCGGATTTGATACTAAAGCATCTACTACTTTTTTAAAATAATTAGGTCGATTATAAGTAAATACGACAACACCTGTATCAATACCAATATTTTTTGACAAATTAAAATAAGAAGGATCATAAGTACAATTTAACAATATAAAAAAGTTAATATTTAGAAAAAAAAATTTTTTTATTTTACTTTTTAAATTAAAAAACATTCTTCTACTGCTTTTTTATAGTTTCAAATAATTTTTTTAATTTTTTATTTTGTATTAGCTTGTTATGTTCTTTTAATACTTTATCTCTTCCGTTTTTACCAAATAATGGCCATAGCTCTTGAGCCTCTATTAACGCTACAAGCTTTTTAGAAAAATCATTAGCATCTTGTTCTTGTGCCACAAATCCGGTAACACCATTTTCCAGTAATTCTGGAATACCGCTATGCTTAGTACCAATTACCGGCATTCCCGTTGCCATTGCTTCCATGAAAGCATTTGGAATACCCTCTCCAGAACCAGTTTCTGTAGTGTATGAACCCAAAATAAAGATATGATGATTACATAATACTGAAGGAACGCGATCATGCTCGCAATATCCTTTTAAAAATACAGTTTCTTGTAAATTATACTGCTCTATCATATTTTTAAGCAATTCATATTCACTTCCCATACCATAAATATTATATTGGATATTTGGATATAGTTCTTTTACCTTTTTGATAGCTTCTATAGTAAAATTATAGCCTTTCATTCGATGTAAACGACCAATACTTATTATTTTTATTGGCTCGCTTGGCAAAAGTCTCCTTTCATGAAACTCAAATCTCTCAACATCAATTGCAGAATGATGTACCAATATTTTTTCCTTTGGGCACCCATATGCAATAAGTCTCTTTTTAAATGCATTACAAACAACCAAAATTAAATCAATCTCTTGAAAAAACTGTTTATAAGCGTCTATATTGTTTTGTATTAAATCAAATTCACAACCTGCCCTAAAACAACCAACTACAACGCCAGAAATTAATTTATTTTTTCTTTTGATAAGCATTTTTTTTGCCATGTCTGGAAACTGACAATAAATAATATCAAATGATCGTTTATTTTTTGGCAATTCTTTATAAAAAGTTATATCTTTAAACTTATACTTTTGCGCAAGAGGATAATTTGTATACAAAGACTCTCGATCTGCCAAAATCGTTACATCTATGCCTGCATCAATAAAACCAGTAATCTGATTGTCAATATATTGTCTTGGTTCATAAGGAAATTTGTTGGTTACAAAAAGAACACTTAATGGCTTAGAAAGTACAATAGAGAAATAAAAAGCAAACAAAAATATATACTTTTCTTTACTCATTGCATTCTTTCGTAATTACTTTGCTATACCAATCAAACATTTTTTGAAGGCCATCTTTTAATAACGCTTTTGGTTCATACCCCAACAATAATAATGCCTTTTCAACAGAGGCATGCGTTTGGCGCACATCTGCTTTTATGCCATCTTTATATGTTATTATTGACTGCTTACCAACAGTTTGGGCAATTACATTAATAAAATCTTTTAATACTATAGTATGCGTTGAACCCAGATTAAAAACTTGATAGCCAAGTGGCTTGTCAATTGATTTAATAATGCCATCAACAATGTCGTCAATATACGTAAAATCACGTATAGCCGTCCCGTCACCATACACCGTTAACGCTTTTTGATTATATATTGCATCCATAAAAATGAACGGCGCCATGTCAAACCTGCCATACGGTCCATACACCGTAAAAAAACGCAAACAAGTTGTGGAAACGCCGTATAAATGGTGATACACATGCGCAATAAGTTCTAAGCTTTTTTTAGTTGCTCCGTATAAGCTTGATTGATAGTCTGTGTTTTGTGTTTCTGTAAACGGTACATCGGCACTGTCTCCATACACCGAACTGCTTGAAGCCAACACACAATGAGAAACACCGTATTTAACTGCAAGATCAAGAATATTGACCGTACCTTGAATATTAGTTTGTATAAATTCTTTGGTGCTTTCCATTGCATTACGTACGCCAGCATGCGCAGCCAAATGGCACACTACATCAATAGCATGTGTTTTAAATACCTCATCACAACTTTGCACATCTTCTATTGAGCATTCATATATATATAGATTCTCTTGATACTGATTTTTTAATACTGCTAACCTGTCGCGTTTTAATTGATTATATTCTAAAGCTCTGCTGTGGCCTAAGGAAACAAAACAATCAAGCACAATCACTGTGTCACCACGTTCTAATAAAGCTTCAGTCACTGAACCACCAATAAACCCAGCGCCGCCGGTGACTAAAATAGTTTTGCATAGAGCATTATTTTGTATAAAAAGACAGAGTATTATGCAGGCTTTATAAAACATTTTTTTACCAAGCACCATTACTACCCTTTGCGTATAGTTATTGATCTGATATAGACATATCATTGTAGATAGTTTTATTGCAATAATTTGTATGATGACACAAAAAATATTTTTTTATGTATATATTTTTTGTTTTTGCGCAGCATATTTAGATGGCGCGTTTGTACAGTATATTTTGTCCCAAGGCAGATTTGGTGACCAACTACTTGCATATGCCAAGGCACAGTACGTTGCCAATATGTATGATTTACAACTTTTGTATACGCCATTTGATTACTCTTTCTATATTGGCTTGCATTACGCCCAGCTACCGCATGCAACCGACTACCAACATAGCTTGCAAGAAGTTATGGTAGATCAAAATACAGTAGTTAATTCATTAAACAGTAAAACTGTGTACACGGTTAATCTTTCAACCAAACACAAAGATATTACTTCATTAGATTCTTTATTTTTATACAGCCTGGAAAACGAACAGTTTAAAAACAGTATTAAACGGATGCTCACACCAGCCATTAAAATACACCCCATTTCTTGGCCAAAAGATTGTATTACCGTTGCATTACATGTGCGTAAGCCAAGTGGGCATGACACCAAGCTAAGTTCAAAACAGATTTACAACGTTGATGATTATAAAAATATTGAACCAACGCTTATTGAAAAAATAAGAACTATGCCATCTGACAAAAGATACCCCCATAAATTTCCGCCTGATCAGTATTATATTGATCAAATCAACAGGCTTGAGGATCTTTTTCCTGACAAAGCTATTTATGTATATCTTTTTACCGATTATAAAGACCCAGAAATGCTTGTTGAATTATATAAACCGTATATAAAAAATAAAAATATCATACTAAAATGCCACACCAAACAACAACAAGCATACATGCGTTTTATCGATGATTATTATAACATGGCCCAAACAGATTGCTTAATTCGCCCAAGCTCAAACTTTTCACGCGCAGCACAATTTATAGGTGATCATAAAGTAATTATATATCCCAAACAAGCTTGTTGGTACAAAGATGCGGTTGTGATAAAAACGATATGCGTATTAAAAATTGACAATGCAACCAAATGCTTTACAATAAATTTTTATAATACAGTATGAAAAGCTTTTTATAAATAAATTTTTTCTATTTTTTTACCTATGCAATATAATCCTCTTGTTGCCAAATTTACAATAAAACTGATGCTGTTATTCATTTTTGTGCATAACAATAATAAATGCATGGAAGCTATCAAACAATCAGAACATATTCTGGAAATAACAAACTCAACACCAGATAAAGATCACCTATATATTGATTCAGATTTGGTTGATCAGAAAACACAACAGACTTTATCCACTTGCCAAATGTTTTTGGATCCTGAAAATAATACTTTTTATTATTTCACAAAAAAACGCTCTGATATTGATAAACAAAATGTCGGTTTAAAATTCATTAATTTAATAGACGTTTTTGAACGACATGTTTTTACAATTAATAATTTTGAATACTGTATTTCCAATAGCACTCCTCTAGCATTTACTAGCAAAACCATAACGGATCAAAATAATACGAATTCTTATTATGCTATGTTACTAACATTTCCTAACGACGCTGCCACTTATTGTCTAACTAAACAAAATAAAGATCAATTTGAGCATTTTGTGCTAGAGCATAGCAATGATAACAACATGGACACATCTTATAATTGCCATATTGTTAATGGAATGACTAATCTTATTTTATACAATTTTATATTAAAAAAAGATGAAGTTTTAATGTACAAAACAATAGTAAATCAAAAATCATCTTGTAGCAGATTTGTATTTTATAACAAATTCGTTGTTGATACATTTTTTACAAAAGAAATGCCAACAATAACTCAAAATTATTTAACACTGATGAACAAAAAAGATTTAGAAAAAGAACATCTACTAAAGATTGATGATATGCTTATTGAAGAAGAACGTAAAAACGACAAGGTGTGTGCTATTTTTATACGTTTTTTAATACGCTTTTATTTAGAAAAAAACAGCCTACCAATCTATGCTATTGTATCATGTAAAGATCAAGCAATTGATAAGTCTATCGAACAAGCAAGTTGGGATATACAATATGTCAAAATTAATCTTATATTAGATAATAATCAGCATGTTGACAAAAAATTTTTTTTAAAAAAAAATTACATCATTTCTGATACAAATTGCAAAGAATCAAGTGTTGTACCACTAAATAAGGCAAAAACAATTTGTTTTGAGCAACCAAAAAGGCCAATGTACAACGATGCGCAATATAGTGTTATTGAAAATATAACTCTTGCAAACTATTTTTTAAATGAAAATCAAAACAAATGCAGTTTAGATATCGATACTATTGAAGATGTGATTCCATATTATAATATATTCAAAAATGCATTACCAAGCAATATGAATAAAAATCCAGAAACCATTTCATTGTACCTATTAAAACAATTAATTGATGAATTGCGTCAAGAGCAAAATAAAAAATTGTTGGCCGATAAAGATACGCTGGCTACAACACAGAAAAAACTTGAAAAATTAACAAAATTAGCTGATAAATTAAAAGAACAATACACTAACGAACTTAAAAACAATGCCCAACAGTTGGAATTTATTAGGCAACAGACAGCACAACACATGCAAAATCTCATTAATGAATCTGCCTACTGCGCTCAATCTTATCAACAAGCTTATCAATCATGCTTGAATTATTCACAAGATTTAATAAGCAAACTGCCTACTTATATACATTACTTAAATAATACAATTAATAGTATTATAGTTGCTGGGAAATTAGCACAAGAAGATCTTAAAATTTTACAGCAAGAGAAAAAAAATATAGAAAATGAACATACAAAATTAATTACTGAAATAGAAAATCTTAGAAATGAAATTTATACCATAGCAAATCAGACTTTACCTACTATTCAAAAAAAAATAGAAGAAGAAATTTTTAGTCCATTGCGTGAACAATATAACAATGAAGCAAAAAACTTACTAGATACGTATAAAAAACAGTATAACACAGTTGTCGTTGAACACAAAAGTCATTTGCTTGAAATAAAAAACCAGTTTAAAGCGCACATCGAAATGCTAACTAAAGAAGTAAAAGATGCCAATCAAGAAATAGAAAAAACAAAAAAGAGTATTGCTGACTTACAAAAAACGCATCAGGAAGAAATCATCAAGCTAAAAAAGGAAGCAGATGAATATCAAAAAGAAGTACAGAAAACACATATAGAAAATCTGGCTGTTCTTAATACTAAAGGTCAAAAGCAAATACAAAAATTAGAAAAAGATTACCAAGACAAATTACAAACAATGGCTGCAACCGAAGAACAATACTGGCAAAAACAAAATGCATTAAACGATAAAAACACCTTAGAACAAAAAAATAGTTTAACAAAATATTATGAAGAGCAAACAGCTAATTTAAAAAAACAAAATGAACATGCGGTTAAGACTTTTGCAATTATTATAATTGCACAAGCAAATCAATTAGCAAATAATTACAACACAACCGTCAATAATATAAAAAATATACATAATCAAAAAATCACTACTTTAGAAAATGAGTTTAAAAAAAAAATACAGCAACAACTAATTTTATCTGTACTTGCTGTATTTAGTAGTATATTTGTTTGGGAAACGGTAAAATATTTTTACACTCAGCAAGTAAAATGTAAATGATACTGGCATAACAAAAGAAAAACTACGGAAAGTTATATATGTTTTTAATACTATTTTTTTTAATTGCTACAAATACATACGCAATGACATCAGATAAAATAGAGTACGTTTTAAGCAAAAAAAGATTATCACTCTATTAAAACAAATGAAGCATTGTGCAAAGCAGTGCCAAAGTTTAAAGGTACGCTTGGAGAAGACAATTGTATTGCTGTTATACCCATTGACCAAAAGACAGGAAAAGCAACTATAACCACACTACAAAGTGCACTACCAGA
The DNA here is from genome assembly GCA_003963225.1 of Candidatus Babelota bacterium. Lineage (GTDB taxonomy): Bacteria > Babelota > Babeliae > Babelales > Vermiphilaceae > AWTP1-30. Next base: position 42,370 of record RXKB01000016.1, on the reverse strand, counting down.
ACAAACTATTATTTCAATAGATAAATATTTACAAAAGTATCATAGAGATACCAGCGTACTTGCTTGTGTTGTTACTCCGAAAGTTATTGTACAAAAAAAAGAATATATCGTGTTTATTCTTTACATCGACAATACTGGTACAACAATAAATTATTTTACCAATCATCCAATTAACACCCAAGAACCGTGCAACTATCAAATATTACAGGAGTGTTCATGGCGGACAGAATTAGTCACAAATCAAAAAGCTGATGCCAATTATTTCAATTCAATAAAAGGGTATTTGAAGGTGGTTAATACTGCAGATTCAACATATCCCTACATTTACAGCTGCCTTATTAAAAAAAATCAAGACAAAAAGATGTATAATAATGCAATTATAGCTATAAAAAAAAACTCTTTGGATTCTCCTTTTAAGGTTGAGTATACTATAGATTCATCAACCATAATCAATTTACTAAACCCTGAGATACAAGAGTTATTTAAGCAATTGTATAACAATCAACAAACAAATCAGGGGGCTACTTTACCCACAATATCTAGTCATGAGATAGAATATGATATTGATATCCATGATGTTAATATGCAACCTACTGACACACACATGCATGTTAGTTTTTTATTAAGTTTACAATTAAAATACAAAAAAAAATCAGACATTTTTTTTAATATATATTGTTTATATAAACAATATATAAAACATAATTGTATTGATTCATCTAATGCTACAAAAGATATTAGTTTTATACAAGTGGAAAAAGAAAATGGTTTTTTTGACCAGCCTATTTATTTTAATACTTGCGAAAAAAATAGAATATTGCCATTTGCATTTCAACAAAAAGAAACAGAGACAAAAAGCCCTTTGATTGTTAACTGTAGTACAGTTAACAATATTAACGATTACTTTAAACAATCGGATGAAAAAAAGAACTCAAGAAATGCTAAAATTATGGGGTACAGCAACCAAGTTTATTTTACCCTTGGCAATAGCAATCTTAATCCTATGCCAGCTAAGTTACCTAATAACTTACAAACTTCTTTTACTAACATAACGAACTACATCGAAAAAAACGATAATATTAATAATTTGGCTCAAGATTTAAAAACAATACTTGACACAACCAAGAATTTGCTAATAGAACTAAACCAAAAAAAACATAGTTTAGACATGATCCAAAATAATTTTCTATATGATGAAAAGCAGCGCTCTAAAATTGTGGAAAAAGAGATAGAAATATTAGAAAGCAGTTCTAAAAAAGTTTTATCTGATTTTTTAAATGGAACTGAAACCATCAAAAATGACATAAAAAAATTACAAGAAGAATACAATGCTACAGATAGTTTGTTGAAAAATGCATTAGCTGAGGCAGAAAAGAAACTTGTAGCGATATCTGAAACTACCATACAAGCTTGTACAAAAAAATATCTAACCGATACTACAACACAGATAAATACATTTAAAACAATAGAAGAAGAATTTAAAACAATAAAAGAAGAATTGACAAAAACAAATAATAATTACACACAAGAATTAACTAATCTAGAAAAAACTAAAAATGATATACAAACAGAATGGAACAGTATAAAACAAGAATTTTCTAACGCCATAGAGCAAAATAAACAAAACGTCATAAAGCAAAATAAACAATTGGAAGATATTATTACAAATAAAGTAGCAGCATTATCAGGTACAATTACGAAAATAGAGAGTAACTTACAAGAAAATATCGATAAACTGGATGCTATAACACAAAAAGTGGAGAATTTAGAAAAAAACAATACGGATTTAAAAAACCAAAATGAATCTTTACAAAATGGTATTTCTTTCTATAAAAAAGCTTTATTTGCTACTTTATTATTGAGTGTTTTGTCAAGTACATTCACTTACTATGTTTTTTGTACTATTTAATTTTTATTTTTTCTTGCATATGCCATAAGGTCGGCATGGACGGACAGTGGCAGTTTTTTATATACTAAAGTATCATCAAAATAATTTTGTTGTTCATCGACTAATAAATGCCAAGCATCAACCATACACCACGCAAGATAATATACTATTGGCGTAAGTTGTTGTAATGTTACCGGCTCAGAAGGAAATTGGCTATTTTTAATAGCTCCATTTTCTATTTTTAGGCTGTTTTCCATAAGAAATGTTTTTATTTGAGGATACGCGTGTGTATATAATTTGATCATATCTAATGCATTAAATAATATTGTTGCTAAGTTTTCCTGCTGTTGTTTTGGCGTAAGCTGATCATCATCTTCTTCTTCATATAACAGTTCAAAGTCTAATAATTTTTTTACTCCATCTAATATAGGTATACGGGCTAACTTGGCAAAATAAGTTTTTTCAAATAAATCGGAACTTGCTGGCATTTCATGCATATATACAAATAAAGCAAAAATCTTTTTTAAAGTATTCTGCTGCTTGCCAATATGGTTTTGCGCATCTTTGTATTCGTTTATAAAACCACTAATTGCATCAATTGCGTTTTTATAAAAAGTTTTTATCCTTTCAGTAGGCATTATTGGCTTTTCAGTAGCTTTACAATCATTGATCATTAAAAAATAATGTAAAAAATCATGAAATGTAAGAGAAATCAATGAATTTTTATATGCACCATTATGAATAGTAGTAGTCGTTAAGCCAAAACCTACTGGACAATAGCTATTTGCCATAGCAAGCATTAATGTATGTACTCCAACAACACCATTTTTTGTAATAAAAGGCAATATGCAAAAATTACTATCTTGGCCATGCCAACTTTTTATATCGTTAATATCTAAAGGCTGATTATCCCTTTCTTTTAATAAAGAAAAAAATTTTAGTACTATTTGCTCAACTAATAATTCATTATTCTCATAAAACATTTTATATAAGAAATCATATAGTTCAAAATATAATGAAAAACAATACGCAGAAACATTATTAGAACGAATATCTTTTAAAAAAGCAAATAAAAAAGAATAGTAAAACATGTCTTTGGAAGTAAATAAATATGTATCTTTAGATAAATGGTAAGCTTGTAATTTGTTGCAAAGGGTACATGCAGCTGTTATGGTTATATCTTTAACGGTAATAAATTTTTTATTTTTTGTATACAAACAAGTTTGTGCCTCTGAAACGTTTTCCAACAAGCCTAGTATGTTTTGCCCGTATCGATAGGTTTTATATAAAAAATAATCATAATATTTCTGATTGTCTTGCTCTTTTTGACAAGCTTGCACCGCATAAAATGTAAACATGCCTTTATCAAGCACCTTATTGTTAGACGATAAAGTTTCTATTAATCCTTTTTTTTCTTTTTTAGAAAAAGGAGGCATTATAGAATAATTTAATATACTTGATACCTTTGTATAACTTACGTCAAGAGGCAGATCCTGTTCCATAGCAAAAAAGAAAGAAAAAAACGAACCATTTATTAATAAAAAAAATATTTTTACACTATTCATACAATCTCAACAATAAACACATAAAAATTTATGTACTCATTATACTTATTTTTCCATCTATATAATATAAGCACAGGAATAATGAAGCAAAAATTTCCATTTTAAAAGCTATTTTACAATGCAAAAAAATATTTTTTTACAAATTTATATAATTAATGCCGGATCCAAAGGCAATGTATTTTTATATTGTTCAGCATATTTTTTATGAAACAAGTTAAACGCATCAACCATACATTTTTTTAATTGTATTATCAAACACACAGCAATTTTATCTTCAAGGGACCAGTCTCCAGAAGAATTAATATTACATAGTCGACCATCTTTAAATTCTATACCACAAGTTGTCATACAGTCACCAAGTTCTTTTGGATACGCTTTTGCATACAAATAAAGCATATCAACAGCTTGAAAAAAAGTTTCAACAGAATTAGTAATACTACCATTTTCAAACATAAAATGCTCTTTTACTGCTCTTTCTATTGTATATGGTTTGTACATACTTGCATAAACATTTGAAGAAAGATTACATTCATGTGTAAAAAAAAATAAAGATAAGATACATTTTAATGCATCCTGTTGTTGCGCTTTATTGCAAAAATACAATGCTGTTTTATATTCTTTGGTTAAGCAATCTACAATATTTATGGTAATTAGCTTACATAAAATCTCTGCTTGTTTTGGTTCTTCAAGCCCAAGATTAAGCCTGAGAGGCACACGAAAATGAAGTATGTCATGAAAAATAGTATCTGTTAATGTTTTGTAAAAATTATTATGTACAGTAGATACTTCACGGCCAAATCCAACTGGCCCTTTCCTTTCGCAGTAAGAACGTATAATTAAACTTATACCAACAGTTCCTTTTTTATTAAAAATAGGGTACATATAGTTTTGTTTATTGCCATACCATTTTTTTAAACGGTCAAAATCTATCGCCCCAGCAATAGGCTCTTTATACTGACTTACTAACCAAAAAAATAAATTGTTATGATCTTGTGTAGATTTAGTAAATAGTTCTTGCAATAAACTAAAATGTAGCGTGATATAATTAAACGGTCTTTTATAAGCAATATCTGCTAAAAACGCACATAAAAAAGAAATACTTATAGCATCTTGGCAGTTAAATAACCTATCTGAATACTTATTATCAAAAGTAATTATTTTACTATATAGATCTTGCCATGTGTTTACAATTAGCTCTTTCATTGGCCATTGCGCTTTAAATAACCTATACCCGGTCCATTTTTGTATAGGCATACAAAGTCTGTTAATAGGACTTTGATCATGATACCATATTTCTGTATCTAACGCGGGAGCCTGTAAAATTAATGCTAGTATTTGCAAAGCATATTTTTGTGTTTTGTATTTTATATAAGCACCATGTACAGGACTTTTGGGATTTTCTTGATACTCTTGCCATCGAAGGTATTGATTTAAACCCCTTTCTAATAAAAGGCTTTTTTTGGTATTAGGTTCAACTGTAAAAGCTTTTTTTTTAAAAAAAGGATTTTGTGTTTTTAAATCGATTAACTGTTGTTTTACTTGCTCCAACGTTAATGGATTTTTTGAATTACTTATTTGATATGAACATGCAGTGACTAAAGCACTTTCCAATAGCAAAATAAAAAAAATAATCATTGGTATTCCTTGATGCGATGTAAAAACTGAGTTTAGTGTACATGATATATTTTTTATCTATATATTGCAATTTTTGTAAGACTATTAAACAGTTGTCAATTTCATATATTAATACACTCTGTCACATCAGCATATTGATTTTGGCTAATTGACACATGAAGCTGCAAACCATAATTAATAATATGGTCAAGAAGCTCTGCCGGTTTTATACCAACCTCTGCTGCTTGATGAAACAAACAAGTAGCCGGTGTCAATGCTGGAAGGGTGTTTATTTCTAAAATTACCACTCGCTCTTTTTGTGTACTGCTTTGCTGAGCAGTTTGATAAAAACAATCAATACGCGCATACCCTTTGCACTGGGTTACCTGATACGTTTTTGCTATCACTTGCGCAACCAGCAGCTTTGCTTCTGGTGAAATTAAAGCAGGGGTCTGATTTTCACCAGCGCCCGGTAAAAATTTTTCTTCCATAGTAAGTATAGCCGCTTTGCTAATACATTGTGATGCAGGTAATACCATTGGTTGTTCATTTCCTAGCACACCAACCGTTAGCTCTATTCCTATAATGAATTCTTCAACTAATGCAGTTGTTTTACCAGAATTAAAGATAGTTTCTAATGCAATATATATATCAGCTTCTGCTTCAACTTTTTGTATCATGACGCTGCAACCATCATCACTTGGTTTTACAATAATAGGAAAAATAAACTTTTTTAGTATTGCAGCTACAACCTTTTTGGCATCAACCTCCCAAGTATGTTTTTCTACAAGCATATGTAACGGCACGTCAATGTCATGCTGCCCAAGCAACGTATTAGCTTTATATTTGTCCATACATAAACTACTTGCAAAAACAGAGGACCCATTGTAAGGCATATTTAGCATTTCAAGCGCCCCTTGAACTGAACCGTTTTCGCCAATTCCACCATGCAATGCAATAAATACAAAATCTGCTATTCTTGGCAAATCATGCCACAATACCTGCATTTCTTTTTTTAACAAAGCCTGTATTTCTTTTGTTGAATTACGAACTAAAAGTGAATGCTCCAAACGATATAGCTCATGCTCTTGCGAAACAAATAATGGTATAACATCGTATTTTTCTGTTGAGAGTTTGTACACTACATTACGACCAGATTCTAATGATGTTTCTTTTTCGTTGCTAGAGCCGCCCATTAAAACTACAACACGTACTTTTTGTTTTTTTATCTGTTGATTCATATGATCGTTCTCACGGTTAATACCTATACCATAATGGATTAGCTCTGATTGTATTAAATGGTTTATAAGCTGCCTATGCCCCATATTTATTTCTGCTGCTTGCAAAAATAAAAAACTTGCAGGCCCCATACCAGAAAGAGAGTTGGGATCAAAAATATACACATCCCCTTCTGTTGTTAAAAAACCATCAATACGAGAAATGGTACAAAAATCCATTATTTGCATAACACGCACACATGTTTCTTGTATTTTTGTTATGTATTCCTGGCCGCAACGAGCAGGGGTATATTTTGTTCCACGCCCGGGCATGTATTTTTGTTCATAATCATATAAATCAGCATGAGATTCTTTTACAATTTCTGTGGGTGGCAGTGGCAAATATACTTTTTTTTCATTATCAACAAGCGTGATGCATGAAAATTCCATGCCTAAAATATATTCTTCAATAACTACTGCTTGTAGTTTACCTGTCACCGTTGCTGCTTGATACACACCTGCAATAAGCTGATCAATAGTATGCGCAACAGAAACGCCAATGCTTGAACCTTGATTGTACGGTTTAATTACACAAGCAAAACCAATACCACAGGTTGCCAAACGATTAATAATGGTATTTTTCAGATTATTTTTATCTGCAAGATCTGCGGGGTACAATGGCATAAATCGTGGCACCAGAATACCAGCGTGTTGCAAAACTGTTTTATGCGCAATTTTGTCCATTCGCAAAGCGCTTGCAAAAATACCGGCACCCAAATATGGTATACCCAAAAGTTCTAAAAAACCTTGCAATGTGCCATCTTCTGCGTAATTACCATGCGTTGCAATGTACATAAAATCTATTGTATTTTTTAAAGCATCCCATGTAATAGAAGACGCATCTTTTTCTAGCCGATGCTCAAAATCTGTTGTTTTGCCTCGATGCAAAAAGTACCACGGCAATATATACAGATTCCCTTTGATTGCTTGATAAATAGGAACAATATCATACAGATTGGTATCCAAATGATCACACACGGTTCTGCCTGAATTAAATGAAACTTCATTTTCAGGAGACCTCCCTCCCATCAAAACACCAACACGCATTTTGGCGTGTCTACCATATGTTTTTTTTGTAACAAAAAAACTATTTTTTTTAGTTTGATAATCAACCATACAAATCCCTACTTTTTCAAGCAAACAGCATACAAAATATAGTACCAGGTTTGATTATTAATCCAACTAAAAATGGTAAAATAAAAGGCTTTTGAACATATTATTATTCAAGACAAGCCACACAAGCAAAAAGGTCCCAACAGCACAAGCGCCTATTTTTATTAATTTTTCCTGTTCATCTATTTTTTTTAATAAACGTTCATTATGCTCTTTATGTATCTTGTTTTCTTTGTTTAACTCTTCTATTTTTTGTATTTGTCTGTTATTGTCGTCTATGAATCTAGAACATTGATCTCCATATTCTTTGGTTAGCTGTTGTACCCTTTGTTCATATAATACTTTTGCCTCTTCAAGTTTTTTAAGTTGATCTTGTAACTCTAACGCAAATTTTTTATTACTTTCTTCTAATGTACATTGTAAATTTCTTATACGTTCTTCTTGTCGCTCTGCAGATAACTGATCCTCTTTTATTTTATTAATATATTCTTTTGTTATCAAAAAACCTTCATCAAGATCAATAAGCCCTATTTCTATATCACGTTTTAGCAACTTGCATAATAACAACGCTACCGATTGCTTTTGGGAAAGACTTAATGACAAAACACATTGAAAAAACACTTCAAAGCACATACTATTTTCAAAATCTTCACGCTCAATTTCATTAGTAATATCGCTTGTATTTTTTAATTTTTTTACATTCTGTAAGGCTTTAAAATAAAATAAAGCTAAATGTGCTAAACGTTGTGGAAAGCAAGCCTTTACTAATTGTTCATATTCATTTTCATTACATGGTTGATTAGAACGGTATTTGACATAGCCATTTTCTAACACAAAAGGACAATCATTATTAGAATTAATAAATAATTTAATTGCCCAATGACTTTTTGTAATAGAACACTGAAACTTAAATATGCTCACTGATAATATATAACAAGACTGTGTATATTGTTTTGACGAGCACATTTGCTGAATAATATCTATTATAGCATCTTGATTACAATTCATTTCTTCGGGCATTAAAAGCGCACGCCTAAAAAAAGCACTATTAATTTTTGTAATTGAAAACACATTTACTACATCAACTAACGATAAATAGCTAAATATGTTTTTAAGAAGATCATTAGATTTTAGACAAGGTAGTACAAAATCATTACCCTTATCAACAGCAATCATGCAATTTTTAAAAAAAGAACATGACATTTGCCTATGATTAATCACGTAACAAATACTAGACAGCGTGGATAATGTTTCTGTGCACTCTACTTTTTTTAATTTATTACTCTCTCCTGTGTTTTCGTCAAATGTTTTTTCCATAATATCATTAATACCATTATTATTTTTTTTTACCCATTGTATATCTCCACAACAAGCAAAAATATCATTATTTAATGGAGTAAAGTAAATATCAATATAATTTTTTGGATTATTGTTTTCAGACACAAGATCAGTATCCGAACTAAATGTTTTATTTTTTATACGTGAATATCGAAACTGTTCCATAAGCAATGGTTCCGTAGCTACAACACGCAAAGATTGAATTATACAAATTATTACCATGAAAAAGGGAATCTTCATCTTTTGTAACCCAATTACCATAAAAAAGACTCCCCAATATTTTCTAACCTAATTATTTATGTAAATAATATTTATTTTCAAAACATAAAATAAAATTAACGTATAGTTTAATTATGTATTATTGCAACATAAAATCAATATATTTTATAAATTATTTTGAAAAAAAATTTTAACCAAAAATATGGTATACTATTTTTATAAATAGTACTTATTTACTATGGAGCTATATGGAAACACACAATCTTTTTTGGCTTGATTTAGAAATGACCGGTCTTAATATTGAAACAGATCATATTGTAGAAGTTGCAGCATTAGTAACTGATCCAACAGCTACGAAAGAGCTTTCTCCCTTATTTCATGCCATTCCTTTCCAAAAAGATCACGTGCTTTCTTTAATGGACCGATGGGTAAAAGAACAGCATACCAAAACGGGGCTTGTTGATTTAGTACAAAAATCAACAATATCATTACAAGAAATTGACACACAACTTGCTCTTTTTGCAAGCAAATATGGCCCCAAAAATAGTTTTATATTAGCAGGAAACTCTATTTGGCAAGACAGATTATTTGTGCAAAAATATTTACCGTTAACCTATGCGTATTTGCATTATCGCATGATTGATGTTAGCGCCATAAAACAGATGGTACGAGCCTGGTACCAAGATAATCCGCAAGCTTTTTTTACTAAAAAAGAAGCCCATAGGGCTTGCGATGACATACGTGAATCTATTAATGAACTACTCCATTATAAAACATATTTTTTTACATAATACTGAAACACAAAAAATCTCTAGCTTTATTTTAAAAAAAATATTATACAAATAAGCGTAATAGTACCAAAAACAAGGAGAAACTATGTTGTTTATGATTTTAATATGCTTAACTCATATTTTTAACACACACACAATGGAGAAAATAGATCAGCAAAAATACTACTTATCTGCAAATGCACTCAGCACAACATCAGAACAATGCGCTTCTAACAATGAAAACAGATACGATCACGCTGCGCAAATAAAAGAAGATGAAATAACAGTAGCTTTTGTAAAAACGTATAATCTAACTTATGAAAGCAACATAAAACTTAGTTCTCTTCTTAGATTTTTAGATAGCTACCCATATAAGACGTATTTATATAATGCATACCAACACACTGAAGAACATACTAAAAAGTTAATACCAGTAGTCACACCAGAAAACATAAACCAAATCGTAAAAAATCAAGCTTATCGTGAACAAATAAGGCGGCATGAGCTATATTCTAATGAACTGTTGAACATATTGACAATAATGCAACAAACACCAATTAAATATTATAATAATAATGCTGAATTATCATGGAAAAAAATATTTAATAGTATTGTGCTTCCGCTAGTACCAAGCAACACATGCAACAGTTTACTACCCAATAACAATGAAAATAATTCAATAGAGGTACACATCTCTAGACTTAACGCATTGTACGAACAGTTTATAAATATTTTTTTAAATCCAAATTTTAAAGAAATTATTCAAAAAACAATTATTCCTGCACTTGCTGTATTAATAGACAAAAAAGACAAAAAAAATAAAAACTCTCTTCCATTTAATACAATAAAAGACGCTCTTCAGAGACTCATTGCGGCTTATAATAGTACAAATCATCATCCCGTTGAAAATAATGACCTGTTAACAGTCTTAAATAATTGTTGGATTATGTTTTGGAAATATACAGAGAATACAGATTTAACTCAAAGTGCTTACAGTCGTGAGCAAGATCAACAAGCTACTACGTTCAATCGAACAGTAGATGAGTATATTGCTAGCCTGTATAATAATAATGACAACGTTAGCTGCTGGTCATTATTTACATTATTTTCACCTGATAAGATAAAAAAAGATTAAAGAATATATTACCAAAACGGGGTAAAAAATAAGCGCGATGCGTATAAATGCTTTTCAATGTGATTATAAAGGTGTATTGCTTCTATAAGCGATGCACCTTTTATAAAGATAACACGACTTTCTATATGTTGTATTTTATGAACCATATTCTTTACTGGTCCCAAAATATACATACCTTTATATTGTTTACTATAATAATTTAGGTTTTGTGCAAGCGCATGAGACTCTTGTTCTATAACAATTTCAGCTGCATGTTTTAGTTCTATTTCAACCAAAACACCTGCAGGTGGGTACAAAAGCGCTTTTCTATTTTCGATCTCTTGCGCAAAAAAATGTACATAATTTACTTCGTGCAAAAATGTGGTAATAGGATGCTCATCCATCATCTGCACAATGACTTGACTGTCTGTTGAGGCTCTGCCTGCTCTTCCTGCAACTTGAATAAGCTGTTGCGTTGCTATTTCTGTTGCATTAAACGTGGGAAAATGCAACTGCATATCTGCCCAAATAACACCAACAAGTGTCACTTTAGGAAAATGGTACCCTTTGGTCACTGTTTGTGTGCCAACAATAATATCTATGCTGCCATTTTTTATACGTTCTACAGTATTTTGCCACTCTTTTTTTTTGCTGGTGGTGTCCATATCTGCACGTGCAATAACAGCCTGTGGAAACATATCTTGCAAAATAGTTACTGCCTGCTGGGTGCCAATCCCCTTTTTAAGCCAATCTGCTTTTTGTGTTTTGCAACCAGCACAATTGGTAGGAATAGCCATAGAAAATCCACAATAATGGCATTTTAATATATTATGTTCGTGCAACGTCAAACTTACCGAACACGCATTACATATGCATACGTACGCACACTGTTTGCACTGGACAAAAAAACTGACCCCCCGTCTGTTTAAAAACAAAATAGACTGTTCTTTTTTTGCCAATCGCAATGCAATTGCTTCTTTTAATTGGTTAGTTATCCAAAAATGCTTTCTTCTTTCTTTTTGTTCTTTTAAAGAAACTACCTGCACTTGGGGAAAAGCACCGCCAAACCTTTCCGTAAGCTGAAAAAATTTCCATTTCCCTTGTTTAACTGCATATAATGACCGCACACACGGCGTTGCAGAACCAAGCAATATCGGAATACTCATCATCTTTGCGCGTACAATTGCTGCTTCTTTTGAGTTTATTTTGGGATGTTTTTTTTCTTGAAATCCGTGGTCATGCTCTTCGTCAATAATAATAAGACCCAAATTGGAAATAGGCAATAAAATAGGCAGATGCACACCAATAATGACTATAGGTTTTTTTGCTTGCAACTGCTGCCAAATTTCTTGTTTTTGTTTAGCTGTTTTTCCTGAATGGAATCCATAAATAGCAGCTTTATTTGCCATTTGCATACGCAACCGATATTCAAACTCAATAGCAAGCGTTACTTCCGGCAGCAACAAAATTACTGTTTTATGTTGCTCTTGCGCTGTTATAATGCATTGTTTGTATACTTCCGTTTTACCAGATCCGGTAACCCCATGCAACAAGGTAACCACGTGTTGTTGATTGATGATATACGGACGTAAAAAAGCACACACTTTTTCTTGCTGTGCTGTTAACAAAGGCATTTGCACTGCATAATTCTGCTCTGCATCAACATTAAGAGTAATTGCTGCTTTTTCATGTAAAAAATGCTGAATACGTTTAATAAAAAAAAGTGTGTCAAGCGCATAATACTGCGCCAACTGATACACAAAAGAAAGGTAAAAAGGATCATCTGGCAATAGCTCAACACCCAAAATATCCTTAATGGAACCTTGCACAAATGGTTTTGCTTTGCTTAAGCTGAGTACTATCCCAACAACCGTTTGCGTACGCAGTGGTACCTTAACCAAACTACCTTTTTGCAGGCCATGCGTATTATTGCATCCATACCAAAGCGGTTTTTTATAACCGTTGCATAATAAAACTTGAGCATACATAGATTTTGTACATTTTTGTAAATACTATCAATAGTAATAGATGCCTAAAAAAAAGCTATGCCAATTAATATTTTTACTATAAAATCAGTTTTATCCATGCAGTATCTTTTTTATTTTCAATACGTACGCCAATATTTTTTTCCAATCCCGTTTCGCGTCACTTTCAGAAAAAACTGGTTGCTTTTCTTGACTTGCGTACTGTATCACTCTGTGCATAACATCTTCAGAGTTCATGGTTGCTATAACATAGCTATTGTTGTTGTGTACATCCGACCATTCTTGTTTTAATTTTTTAAACTGCTCTTGATTTAACGCTTCTTGGCCATAATACCGTTTAACTACATAATGTAAAAAATCATACTGGTTAGAACTATTGCTTATTTGAGCGATGTTTTGGTCAATCATAGTGTTATTCATGAAGTTATGATATAATTGACTGTCTCCTCTATTTCTATAAAATACATCTTTATTAACTAATAAATGCGGACGTTCTATTTTATGTTCTGTTGCAAGCACATAATACGACCCGACTTTTTTGGGAAAATAATCAAATCCGCAAGAACCTACATACGTATTTTTATAATTTTCAAACCTTTTATTATCATTATAATCATATAAAATATTAATTTTTGTAGGGTCAATACCGTTGCGTTCCGCTGCACATTGCGTGTACTGTTCTAAAAAAATGCCATACCGCTTTTCTGACCACCACCAATTAACATTTTCTGGCAATCCATTACATGCAGGTGTTCCTGCGTACTCTTTTTTGATGGCTGCAAACCCTTCTTTTGGCAACTCATAATACCGCTGCCACACAGCTTCTGGCACATTTGGGTATGCAGCTTTAAATTTTTTAAGCACGGCATCTTCTTCTTGTTGCAGCTCTTGGTACAGTTCTTGTAACCGAGGGTCAATTGGTGGAAAATTGGTAGATTCGGCGAGCACAAGCGCTTGTGAGCCAATTAATATGCATAATAGTGTATTAAAAATAGTTAATTTTTTTACTTTATTCATTGTCTTCTCTTTTTGATAAAAAGTATATACGTCATTATCTTAGCAAATAGCCATAGAAAAAGCATCTTAAACTATAAAAACTGTATTTTAAAAAAGATTATTGACAACATTTATTCTATTTGAAAATTAAAAAATATGTTTTTAAGGCGGATTAGAAAATCGCTTTGGTACATCGGCATCCACGGTCACGCATTACTTAATTAAATAATGTTTAAATCTATTGGTATTTCTATCAAATGAGAGCCAGTAATCGATTGTTGATTACTTATTTTATTGTTAGAATTTTGTAATGAAATTAATACTTTTTCTTCAACCACATGCAATGATAGCTCATTCTTATAATTTTGTTCTATTTTTTCATAGTTTCCAAAAAATGCATTAAAATTTATTAATGAAAAACCAGCAACTTTACCGCTCCAATAATATTCATAGTCTTTTGCTAGCTCTAAAAATAAGTTTATAAAAAAATCTGCCTTCAAAAATTGTGGATCGGAAATTGTTATACAAAAAAGAAGTTTGCATTCTAGAGATTGATATAGTGGTTTATTTTTTTGCTCGATATATTCTCGCACATTACTGGTCAATAAAGAATATAAAGCGTGATGGCATTGCTTGATACCAAAAAAATGTACATCGTACACATTTGATAATTGATGGATATTTAATGATTTATAGATTGATATATAGAATGTAGGAATATAAACACATTCTGCTTTTTCATAAACATTATCACTATGCCATTTTTTAAATTCTTCTGACAATTGATTAAAAAAGACTTGATTTGTATCTTCAGTAACCATGTAGTTTTTTAGTTCTAAGGTTATTGTTTTATCGATGGCTTCTATTGTTTTATAAAATTGATTTAATAATTCTTCTTTTGTTAATTGAAATGACTTTGAATTAGAAGGAGCACTTAAAACATTCGTTGTTTTCTCAATATCATTTTTTTTCTTATCTTTGCTATCTTCTTTGGTATTTGCAACTGCATTTGAGGTGCAATCTTGATTGTTGTTATATACATACATCAATGCAATAATAGATAACAACACACCTGATCCAAAAATATATTTTTTATTGGGTGTAATAAAAACTGATTGCGTGTATAGTTGACCAATACAAAACAAAAAAAGTTTAAAAAATTTTTTAAACACAAGCAAACTGCCTTTTTTAATGTAACACAACACAAAGGAACAAGCTATTTAATTAATTACTAATATACTGTATTATATCTTAATAATGTAACACTTACTATATATATTGCTGCAAAGTTTTAGTATGAAAAAAGATGTCAGTCAATTAATAGAATCTTTACCCCGTGTTGCAGGCGTGTATGTTTTTAAAAACAAAGACGGGGTCATATTATACATTGGCAAAGCCAAAAACCTGCAAGATCGTGTCAAATCTTATTTTTTAAA
This sequence comes from Candidatus Babelota bacterium, assembly GCA_003963225.1. Taxonomy (GTDB): domain Bacteria; phylum Babelota; class Babeliae; order Babelales; family Vermiphilaceae; genus AWTP1-30. The sequence goes on along the minus strand of RXKB01000016.1, from coordinate 27,055 downwards.
ACAAGATAAAGATTGGAAAATAGACGGACTACTTACTGAATACCAAACCATAGAAACCATTAAAACAAATACCGAAATAGAAGCACTACTTCTTGAAGCAGAGCTTATTGGTCAGCACAAACCAAAATACAACACGTTATTAAAAGATGGCGATCCTTTTGTCTATATTTTTATTACCAAAACTTCCTTGCCAACTATGTCAATTGTACGGACAAAAAAAGAAAAAGGTATTTATTTTGGTCCCTTTTTACACAAAACTGATGCTCGCAATGCTGTCACTTTTTTAAAAAATACGTTTCAACTTAATCTGTGTAACAAACAGATAGAAAATGGCTGTTTACAATATCATATTGGCATTTGCGCAGGCTCATGCAAAAAAGATTTTGACCAAGACGGGTACCTTTTTAGAATGCAACTTGCTATTGATGTGTTACAAGCAGATAAACAAGCCTTTATTGCGTCAATACAAAACAAAATAAAAGAGTACAGCGCCCAAATGCTGTATGAAAAAGCTCGAAACATGAAGCGATATCTTGATCACTTAGATAGTATTTTTGCTACGTTAAAAACAAAATTTTCTCTAGAAAAATACGCAGATCAGATTATTAATGTATTGCAACCAACCAAGTTGCGCGATCATATTCCAGACGACTTAGCAATACAACTACAACATTTTTTAAAAACACAAAACCCAATTGCAACTATTGATTGTTTTGATATTTCACATTTTCAAAGTCAAGAAATAGTAGGATCCTGCATACGTTTTTTACATGGAAAACCAGATAAAAACAAGTTCAGGCGGTTTGCTATACAATCATTAACACAACAGCATGATTATGCCGCATTCCAAGAAATTGTTGTGCGCCGATATAAAAATGACAATGATTTTCCAGATCTGATAGTAATTGACGGCGGAAAAGGGCAACTTCACGCTGTTGAAAAAGTGATAAATAATGTTTTGCTTGTAAGTTTGGCAAAAAAAGAAGAGATTTTATTTGGCCCCACTTTTCCAAATGGCATTCATCTTGACAAACACAGCGCGATTGGCCAAGTGCTTATTGCACTGCGTGATTACGCACATCATTTTGCTATTTCATACCACAGATTGCGACGTAAAAAACTGTAGAAATTATTCTTGACTAATTAATTGCATTATGTTCAAAAAAATTGCATTATTATATTTTATACTATTACTATTAAAAAAAATGAAAGAACGTGTTTATGCAATCATTGAAAATTCTATGCGCTGTATTTTGTTTTATGCTAAGTAACATCAATGGCACCGAGCAGCAAGTATCATCAACTGATTACTCATTACATTCTTTTCCTACAGATATCACACAATATATTTTGCAATACGTATACAATGATGCGACTCTTGCTATAAGCCTACTAAAAATAATTACTACCCATAAAACGTGGAAAAATAAGTCTTTAAAACCTAGCGAAGAAGAAATAGAATACAGAAAAAACTTATTAAAGAAGGCCAAAAATGTGCTACATTTTTTTGCAACTTGCAAAACATATTACAACTATGGTCTTAATAATGAATCTTTAAATCCCAACACAATTCCGCATAATGCTATATATTCAGAAATAAAAAATCCTATATTTATTGAACCAATATTATATTTTTATATCACAAAAAGAAAATATTGGTGTTTCGCCCTTAGCTCTTTAACACAAACAAAAGATATCACTTTTCAAGACAACACCAGTATATGTTCAGTACCTATACAATATAGTTTAAGCCTGTTTTTAATTAAAAATACAATTAATCAAAACAAGACTCAATTTGTTTTTGCATTCTCATATGAAAACGGTAATAATTTAAATGACAATATAAAAAAAGCAATTTATGATCAATTCAGCAATGATTTGAATTACAAAAAAGAAAATATTAAAGATCTATTAAGATATATTAAAGTTTTTTTTAACAATCCAAGCAATGATATTGATAACTTTGTTGAAGCATGCAAAACAATACAATATAGTACCTTTGAAGAAATAAAACATGAATCATCCAAAGAAAGGCTTAAAGATGAAAATCTGCTATTAGGGAATATATCGCAATTTTATGTTGGCATTGACCAAAAAACAATCCCCACAATTTTATGGCAATCCTAAAAGTAAAATAATATTAAGTTTTTAACAATTTTTTAATACATTATATGACAAGACAAAAAAAGCTAATATAATAAGACTCATATTTGTTACCTATAAAACACTCAAGGTAGTAAGGAGTTTATTATGCAAACTCAATTAAATCAGTCACCAAAACAAAATAAAAAAAAGTTTGAACACCTCGAAAAATATTGCCTAAATATTACCCAAAAAGCCAAGACAGGATCATTAGATCCTGTTATTGGCAGGCATGAGGAAGTAAGAAGAGTAATGCAAATATTGTCACGTCGCACCAAAAACAACCCCGTGCTTATTGGTAATCCGGGCGTAGGCAAAACAGCAATTGTAGAAGGCATTGCACAGCGTATTATTGCCAATGATGTGCCAGAGACCTTAAAAAACAAACAGATTTTTTCTTTGGACTTAGGCCTTTTGGTGGCAGGTGCAAAATATCAAGGCGAGCTTGAAGAAAGGCTTAAAAATATAGTCAAAGATATAGAAAGCGCGCCTGATGAGCTTATTCTTTTTATAGACGAACTGCATATGCTTGTTGGTATTGGCTCTACTGGTGGGGGCATGGATGCTTCTAACCTTTTAAAACCAGCCCTTGCTCGCGGGGAACTGCATTGTATTGGGGCCACCACTATTGCAGAATACAAAAAATATATAGAAAAAGACGCAGCACTTGAACGCAGGTTTCAGCCCGTATTAATTGAAGAGCCAACCATTCCTGATGCCATTTCTATTGTTCGCGGCCTTAAACAACGGTTTGAACTCCATCACAAAATTCATATTAAAGATAGTGCTTTAGTGGATGCAGTAAAACTATCTGCCCAACATATTACTGAGCGGTTTTTGCCAGACAAAGCTATAGATTTAATAGACGAAGCTGCAGCCATGGTTAAAATGAACATAGATTCACAACCAGAAATTGTTGATCAAATTGAACGGCTAATTCGCCAGCTTGAAATAGAAAAAGTGGCCTTGAATCAAGAAAAGGACAATGCTAATGCAAGCAAAAGACTACAAGAGCTTGATTTAGAACTTACAACAAAAAAAGAAGAATTAGAGCAATTAAAAAAAAAATGGCAGGCAGAAAAAGAACCCCTTGAAAAGATTAACACTATCAAAAAAGATATAGAAAAATATACGCATGCCTTTCAATCTGCAGAACGCGAAGGTGATTTTGCACGTGCATCAGAAATTAAATATGCGATTATTGCAAAATTAGAACGTGAACTTGAAACCCAAAAAACTAAAATTGCACAAAACCCTCCAACTATGCTCAAACAAGATGTGGATTCAACAGATATTGCAAAAGTACTCGAACGGTGGACCGGTATTCAAGCATCTTGCTTGCAACAGTCTGAATCAGAAAAAATGCTTGCTATGGAAAACGCACTACATGAAAGAGTAGTAGGCCAAGATGAAGCAATTACTACTGTAACCAATGCTATTCAAGTACATAAAGCAGGCATTGCAGACCAACAAAAACCGATTGGTTCTTTTCTATTTTTGGGACCTACTGGCGTTGGCAAAACAGAAATTGCAAAAACAGTTGCCCAATTTTTATTTGCCGATGAAAAAAAACTTATTCGTATTGATATGTCTGAATATACAGAAAGGCACACAGTAGCCCGTTTAATAGGATCCCCACCTGGATATGTAGGCTACGAAGAAGGCGGTCAGCTTACTGAAAAAATTCGCAAAAATCCGTATACGGTAATTCTGTTTGATGAGGTTGCAAAAGCCCATCCAGATGTGCACAATATCTTTTTGCAAATGATTGATGAAGGCAGACTTACAGACGGACAAGGACGCACCGTCTCTTGTAAAAACTGTATTATTATTATGACTTCTAATATTGGCTCACATCTTTTATTAGAAGCTGAGACAGTTACTGTCGATATTAAAAAAAGTATAGAAAAAGAACTATTACATGTCTTTAGACCAGAACTTATCAACCGTTTTGATGGCATATGCTTTTTCAATAGCTTACAAAAAGAACAGATTGCTTTAATTGCCAATATCCAAATAACAAAATTACAAAAACAACTTTTAGAAAAAGAGATTAATCTACACGTAACACCAACAGCCGTTAATGCATTAATCAATGAAGGGTACCAAAAAGAGTTTGGCGCGCGTCCTTTAAAAAGGGTACTTCATAAACATATTGTTATTCCTGTTGCTCAATATATGTTAAGTAAAAAGACCAACACCATCACAACGCTAACTGTTGATTACAATGAAGGCAACTTTAACATAAGGTAACTATAGTACAAAGAGCAAAGATAATTATCTTTGCTCTTTGTAACAAATAACTTTTGTAATGCAATATACAATGTTTTTATATACTTTATTTTTTGCCCTTTTTTTGTTTTGTTATGAAATAATACATTGTAATAGGATATCGATCTTACTTCAAAGTACTTATTATAAATAAATATCTCTAAAGTCTTTCTTTTTAAAAAGATTTTGAGCGTATAATTTTTTTTTTAAAGGGTACCTTTTTCTTGCGGTGGCAACATTATAATACTTGCTTTTTTGTTTTTGCAAGATAATGTGTAATACAATTTTTTTTGCAACATATTGTGCATAATCTTCCTCTAATTCGTGTAATTTTTCCAACAAAGACGGTATGCTCTGTATAAAATATCTTGACGTAAAATCTGTATGAAAAATTGCTTTCCCGTTTAATTTTACTTTTGCTTGCACTACCTTTAAATGGCCCGGAAATATTCTTTTAGAAAAAGGTTTTTTAGTGCTTCCTTGTTGAGGAGCTATTACCTGAACCATATCAAGTGAAGAATATAAAGAATAAATACGCCGAAACTCTTTACTTCCAGCATAATGCATGGTTTCTTTTTGCACTGGACAGGCTAGCAATAATAAAGTATCGATTTTCAATTTTTTTTGATAAATTTTTTCAATAAGCCCTAAATTAAGGGCAACATTAGCACCGTGGCTATGGGCAATAATGTTTATTTTGGGATACAGTGCCCATTTTTTTTTATATTTTTCAATCAATTCAATTAATTGATGATACAATTTTTTTGCTGCGTCAAATCTAGACATTGCACTTAGCTTGCCTGACCAAGAAAAAGCATATAATGTTTCTAATGGAAACTGCCCTGGGTCTTGCTGATACAACAATTCTGCAATTTGATGAGAATAAAAATCTTTATCCATATAAATAGCCAAATTCAAAAGAGCATCCTGAGCAAAAATTTCGTGAAAAAAAGGCTTTTTTAAAAACATGGTTCCGTGTATCCATATAGTAATAGGCGGGGGCTCTTGGGCACAAAAACTAACATCATTTTTTTTGCCAATTTCAACTATGATTCTTTTGGTCACAATATGTGATCGATGCGTACAACCAGGAAGCATGAGGATAACGCCTAACATAATAAAAGCTTTTTCTAAAATCTTTTTTTGCATTACACACATTTTTTTCCAACATATTCTTTCAATACATCCGCTTTCATCCTGATGTGTATCGTGCTTTATTTATAGTAACAAAGTCAATTAACATGTTTTTAAAAATATATAAAATGGTATTTTGCTATTCAAAAGAACAAAGAAAAAGAATACAACTTGTTATGCATCCCATAAAAAAGGCATTGCCTTAAAAATAACAATGCCTTAAATACTATTAATAGAATAAGTATTACTTATTGTTTTGATTTAGATTGAGTTTTGCAAGATTTTCAACAAGCCAAGTCTGAGTAACTTCCTGCTGCACTTTCCATTTTTGATTTTCCTGAGTCAGATCGTTTTTCTTATATTTTTTATTTTCATCATTATTAAAACTAAGCCTTCTTTTGACTGATAGTGAAAATTCAGTAGCTGGGCTTTCTGAATCTGAATATTGCATATCTCTTCTTTTGGGTCTTTCGCTCTTAGCTTGCTGATGCTTTTGCTTAATGTTTTCCATACAAATAGTAATAGCAGGTAATATAAAAAAACAACATATAAAACTATGATGTAATAACTTCATAAGACAGTTCCTTATAGATGATACATTGATAAAAATTTACAATAGAATATCAAAAAAAACAGTTTTTGCTAGCGCAAAATACAATAAGATATTAAAAAAAAGCTATTTTTGTTTGTCTTTATATTTTAGATATTAGTTTTATACTAAATATCATGTATTAAAGAAATAGGAAAATAGTATGTATTTAAAACGACATGATCCTGAAATGGCATCATTGATCGAAAAAGAGTATGAACGACAACAAGATACTATCAATCTGATAGCCTCAGAAAACTATGTGTCTCAAGCGGTATTGCAAACTGCTGGTTCATGCTTAACTAATAAATATGCTGAAGGATACCCTGACAAAAGATATTATGCAGGATGCTCATTTGTTGATCAAGCAGAGCAACTTGCAATTAATAGATGCAAAGAACTATTTGGTGCACAGCATGCTAATGTACAACCGCATGCAGGCTCTCAAGCAAATATGGCGGCATACATGGCGTTGCTTGAACCAGGAGATACCATCTTAGGCATGAACTTAATGGCAGGAGGGCACCTTACCCATGGACATCCTGTAAACTTTTCTGGCAAATGGTTTAAAGCTATGCAATACGGCGTTCATAAAGATACTGAAGAGCTTAATTTTGAAGAAATAGCAAGTCTGGCTGCAAAGCATAAACCAAAACTTATTATTGCAGGTACTTCTGCCTACAGCAAAATAATAGATTTCAGGAAATTTAAAGCTATAGCAGACAGCGTTGAAGCTTATCTGTTAGCAGATATTGCCCACATTGCAGGATTAATTGCTGCAAAACTACACCCATCTCCTGTTGGACTTGCAGATGTTGTAACTTCAACTACACACAAAACATTACGAGGCCCTCGTGGCGGTATTATTTTAAGCACAAAAGAGCATGAAGAAAAAATAGATAAAACTATTATTCCAGGGATGCAAGGCGGTCCATTATTACATATTATTGCAGCAAAAGCTGTTGCATTTAAAGAAGCAATGGATCCGCTATTTGTTACGTATCAAAAACAAGTACTACTGAATGCAAAAACATTAGCAAAATCATTGCATCAAAAAGGATATCGTATTGTTGCAGGGGATACAGAAAATCATTTGCTCAATGTAGATATTAGAAACAAAAGAATCAAAGGTTTTATGGCACAAGAAGCTTTAGAAAGAGCTGGTATTATTGTTAATAAAAACTGTATTCCATTTGATCCTGAAAAGCCATGGATTGCCAGTGGCATTCGCTTGGGCACTCCTGCAATAACCTCACGTGGCATGGGTAAAAGCGAAATGGAAGAGATAGCGTATTTAATAGATATGGTACTTACCAATCATCAAGATCATATTATGATTAGAACGGTCAAAGAACGTGTTTTACAACTTTGCAAGCTGTTTCCTATTCCACGCACATGGGACGAAGTAATAATAAATGACTGCTTAAAAACGGTTATTGAAGCTATTCCTGTAAATTAAGAGTCATAAATTTATTAATTTATTTGCAAAAAATGCAATTATCGGTATTATTATCGAAGCAGAAACTATACTTGGAGAGATGGCTGAGCGGTCTAAAGCGCTTGCCTGCTAAGCAAGAGTCTGGGTAACTGGACGCGAGGGTTCGAATCCCTCTCTCTCCACCAGATATTTTCTTTTAATTTTTTTATGCGCCTGTAGCTCAATTGGATAGAGCGTCAGACTACGGATCTGAAGGTTAAAGGTTCGACTCCTTTCAGGCGCACCATATTTTTATGGAGAGGTGGCAGAGTGGTTGAATGCGGCGGTCTTGAAAACCGTTATTTCCAGCGATGGAAATCGGGGGTTCGAATCCCCCCCTCTCCTCCATTTGTACATGTTATTTTTTAAAAAGGTAGCATTTATGAAGAACATACAAAAAGGTGTGTACCAACATTACAAAGGCAATCTGTACGAAGTAATTGATATAGCAAGGCATTCAGAAACATTAGAACAGCTAGTTGTGTACAAAGCATTGTATGGCGATTATGGTCTCTGGGTAAGGCCACTTTCTATGTTCACTGAAGATGTTGTTATTGAAGGTCAGCAAAAGAAAAGGTTTACGTTGATATCGAATGTATAATCTAGGGAAAATACAAAATGAGTAAAGAGTTTATCATTAAAAATATTTTAAAAGAAGCAACCATTAATAAGTATCCTTATCCAAAAACATTTGAACTTTTAAAAAGTAATGGCTTGTTAAAATACCACATTCATTTTGCAAATTATTATAAAGCAGTTTTTGAACTTGACTCGTCTACTTTTGTGGAAAACACATTAGAAGGATATGTCCCTGTAAAAGCAAGCGAGCTTTTTAATAATGCTGGTATACAAAATGCTATCCATAAACATATTGTTGAACACACAGATTATATAGATTTTTTACATGATATTGCGGCAAACGGCGCTACGCATTATAAAGTTGATATTGCAAAAAGAACGGTGACGTATTTTAATGATGCAGAGGATCAACACCATACCGAGCATGTTCCAACAGTATGAATTTACAAGAAATACAAGAAGAACTGCTCAACTATGTTACACTCACGCAAGCACAAGCACGTCGGTTTTTCAAGTGTGAACCTGAACAGTACGCTGCTCATGACCAGTTTTTAGGCATTACGGTTTCACATCTAAGAATATTAGCAAAAAAATACAAAAGCATTTCTATAGATTGCGTTCAAGAGCTTCTTTCATCGCCTTACAACGAGTGCCGTCTTTTGGGATTGCTTATTCTTGTTATGCAATATCAAAAAAGTACCCCTGACCAACAAAAAAATCTTTATCATTTTTATCTTAAAAATATTGAATACATTAATAACTGGAACTTAGTTGATTCTTCAGCACACCATATTGTGGGGCACTATTTATTTGACAAAGACATTGAAAAGCTTTACAAACTAGCAACCTCTAAAAACGTTTGGCATCGGCGGATTGCTATTGTTGCCACATGGTATTTTATACGTCAATCAAAAGTAGATGTTACCTTTACCATTGCAAAGCTATTACTTAACGACAAGCATGATTTAATACATAAAGCTGTTGGATGGATGTTGCGCGAAGCTGGTAAAAAAGATGAAGCTCTGCTTATTATATTTCTTAATGCGCACGCTAATCAAATGGCAAAAACTATGTTACGTTATGCTGTTGAAAAGTTGCCAAATAAAGCTCAATATACAACAAAGTAAACTAAGATATGGAGTATGCATGATCTTTCTAAAAAAAGAACACTTTTCTTTGGCGCTATGGATTAGCTCACTTATTCTTATTAGCAATTGTATTGGATACGCAACAAGGCCAGGTGTAAACAGTTGGTACAGTTTGCTTGCACGATCACCCTTGACCCCACCAAACTATATTTTTCCTGTTGTTTGGACGTTGTTGTACACGGCAATTGGTATTTGTGGGTTTGCACTATGGCATGCAAAGCCATTTCCAAACTTGCAATACATTAAAATGTTATATATTGGACAGCTTTTGTTGAACTGGAGTTGGACGCCTTTATTTTTTACTTATCATTTAATTAGCTTGGCTTTGCTGGTGCTTTTTTGTATGGACTTTTTGGTTATTGGCATATTGTATGCATCACACCAAACCTTACAAAACGTCTTTTTTCTAATGCTGCCCTATTTGATGTGGCTTTTGTTTGCAACATATTTAAATTTTTATATATGGCTGTACAATTAACCAGGCATTAACTTTTTTTGTATGTTTTTATCCCTTCCTGTATTGCTTTTAACCCTAAAAGCGCACATTTCAACCGCGTTGGCCCTAAATCCATACCAACTAGCTTTTGCACAATGCCTGCATCTAATGCATTAACTTCGTGTATCTGTTTATGCAAAACCAGTTCTGATAACAATGAAGCAACAGCCACAGAAATAACACATCCATTGGCTTGAATGCCAATATTAGTAATAGTGTCTCCATCGCATTTTATCTGTATATTAACCATGTCCCCACACAATGGATTTACATTAGTTAATGCAACATTGTGCTCTGACAAAGGCTTGCTGTTGCGAGGATTGCGAAAATGATCTGTTAAAACCATATGATATAAGTTTTTCATACTTATTAGTATACCATAGTTGTTACTAAAAAAATCAACGTTTTTTTTACTATAAAAAATATTTGAAAAAAAATAAAAATTGATTAATAAAAATTTTAATTTACAATATTGCATCATATAAATAAATAAAGCATCAAAGTTTCTATTTTTTTTACATAAAGGATGAATATGAAAAACTGTTTTTTATTATTACTATCATTTATCTGCTTGACAACACACGGTATGGAAAATGAAACTATGCGTGAACTTAATTATGAATATGTGGAAATTATTACTAACTATTATCTAGAGGTAGAACCAGAAAAACCTGGTGACGACGTTTGTAAACTAATTCCACATCTAAATTTTTATGCAAAACAGATGGATTGGTTACAACATATAGTAGAATTTAGTCGTACATGCAAAGAAGCACACAGGCGATTAAATAGCAAAATTGCTAAAGAAATAGCTCGTATAGGTAATGACTGGCTGAGTAGAGGTGAAATAGGTTGCAATTCATGTATATTATATTTGTACCTTAACAATGGGTCGTTTTATAATGATACACATCATCCAAACAAAGAATTTTATAAAGAATATAAGAGATGTAATAATATTGTTCAACAACCAAAAGTTGCATTTTTAATAGGCACTATCATACAGAGATTATTTAAAAACAATAACTTAAATCATCCTTTGAGCAAAGGTTTTTTGAATCTTCTACGGCAAAATGCTACATACAATCCAATAATTAAAAATCCAGCCTTCAATTCGCCTTATTCAAGACATCTCTTTGGTCATAACGTCCCACAAAGTTTAAAATCATGTCTTAAAAAAAATCAAAAAATAAAAGGAGAATTAATTAAATTAACATTAAAAGGTTTATTTTATGAAGAATCAAAAAATACAACTATTTTAGTTAATGTATGCCCGAATATAGTAGATACACCAGACTATCCAAAAATAATCAGATACCATAAAAATGAAAAATTAGGAATAACGGTTGTAAGAAACTCTACTACTAATAACCCTCCCCACTTTGTACATCAAACAAATTTTTTTAGCATCGAATCTACTATTCCCTTGCCCAAAAAATCTAAGTATACTTTTTTAATTACTAATAATGATAAATGATTGTATTATAATAATTTGCTAGCAATCTAAAATATTACTATTTTATTGGGCTTTGCATATATTTGTAAAGCCCATACTGTATGTAAAAATATATCATTGTTATATAAAAAAACAGCCTTGTTAAACCATTAATATATAAAAAAATCCAATTACTTCTTGCCTATATCATTTCTTAAAGAATAAAAAATAAGTAAAAAATTTACTTATTAAAAAAAGAAATTACAATAATTAATCATTTTGCAATATTTTTATTAAGGTCAGCTTCAATGTTTACAGGCAACAAAAAATTAAACCTAATTATAATCGCTGTCCAATTGACTAATATACATGGCATGAATCCAAATAATATATTTACTAAATGGGTCAAAGAAGCAAAAAATTGCCTATTAAAAAGAACAGATATGAGCCCCGCAGGCACTCAAGATAATAGAATACCGCAACTTCCACCAGAGTGCATACAATACATAAGCAACTTTTATTATGCTGGCTATACAAAAAATGATCGTGTTGATAATAATTTTTTTTTAACTGAACAGCTTGGCAAAAGACCACTTACATATTTTACAGCAATACAATTAATAGATGCATTGGCAGGAAAATATAACAAGCCTTTCGCGTTTGTTATAAACAAGCTTGAATTTCACTGGGGCATAATCATTCATGAAAAAAGCACAGAAAAACCATTTGAACAGTTTTTAAAAGCTTTTGAAGAAATAAAAACTTTGTATTCCAGTAAAAAAACCATTACGGCAATACAAAGTAATCTTCCTATATTGCCCAAAGAATATGACATTATTTGTAATTATTCAGATATTATAGTCAATTTGGCAAAAAAAGGATTTATCACTCGATTGCCTGATGGATCAGTTCTTCCAGAAACGTGCGATGTATTTTTAACAGTACAGGAAAGATTAAGAGTATCGTTATATGCCCTTGGCACACCAGAATTTTACTTGGAACCCTATAGAATTGATAGTGAGTATCAATTCATAGACAATACAAACTCTAATGTAGATATACTACATTTAATGTATTTAATAATTTTTCCCTTAACTAATTTAATAAAAAATAATTATGATCCTTGCTTATACAATACTTGTGCTCCTGATAATATTACACCTTATATTATACACTTAATAACTGAACAATTATGCAAAACATATAATAAGACACAAACAGAAACTAGATCATATAAAATTCCTGAAAATTTAAGCAGAAATATGATCTAAAAACAAATAACCTTTTTTTAAAAAAGGTTATTTGTTTAATTATTAAACAATAAAAATGGTATTTAACATATTGTTATAAGTTTACTATGCTACTCAAAAACAGAAGCTTCAATAACAGTATCCATCTCTTCTATAGAAATAATTTGATCATCTTTTAAAAAATATCTTGAGCATAAAACCGTATTATTAAAAGGGTGATGTTGCACATAATCACGTGCAGCTTGTAAAATAACACAACATATACCAAAAGATACTATTCCAAGGCAAGATACAATATCTTTATAAACAAATGTCATTCCAGCAGAGACAGAACAAAGTTCTTTTGCGTAATATAATAATAATTCAGGACAATTACTAGCAAGCCCACCTAAATGCTGGAAGGGATCACGTACATTGCACTCATTACCTAACGTTCTTATTTCTTTATGCCCGTTTTTACATGCCCAAACAAGAAGAGCTAAATTTTCTGTAATAAAACGTTGTTCTGATGAGAAAAGAATTTCTTGATCTTGACACTTCTTTATAATTGAAAGCGCATAATATACTATTTTTGCATCTTTAAACACTTTTAAATAACGTTCTAATGGATCAGAATTATCATTTTTTTCAACAGCATAGTATTGATAGCGCTTATCAATAAAATCAGTAAGGTCACAAGTATTAACAGACCATTCCCCTGCGAATACATTGATTATTTCAATCAATTCAAGGAATTTATTAGTAGAATGACCTAAATTATTATACATAATAATTAAATTATTGTTTACTGAATCATTTTGATTGGGCAATAACTGTGCAAAAACTAAAGGAGCAATAATATCATTACCTAGATTTTTAAACGTATCTATACTTGGGACCTTCTCTGTTGATCGTTTTATTTTAAAGCCAAAAAGCGTTGAAGGCACTAATTCACTTGCAATAGCAAACTGTATATAAACACCTAATAACAAAGCACACTTTAATTGCATAAGAATAATCCTTATTATTTTGATTATGTTGAAATTTTAATGTTTCATTTTGAAATATAATAACAATAAAATTTTTTTTGTAAATGTTTTTTAATTACTAAACATCTGCATTTTATTTGATGCGCAATAAATAATAAAAAACAAAAATGAATGGGGATATGATTAATCTGATACACTGCGTCTTATAACATCTAAAAATAGTTCAATATCTTCAAAAGAATTATATGGGCCAACACTTGCGCGCAACCAAGATGAGATACCCAATTTTCTTGCAATTGGCTGAGCACAATGCGTACCCGCTCGCACGCAAATTCCCTGCGCATCTAATAAAGTAGCGACATCATGCGCATGCAACCCGTTAACAGTAAAACTAACTAAATGACTAGTTTGCCCAGCAGGCCCAACAATAGAAACGTGTTTAAAATCCATTAACCCATTTAACACGTGTAATGAAAGCGCATGTTCATATTGTTGCAGCTCATTAAAATCTATATTTGCTTGCACATAATCTACTGCAGCGCCAAGGCCAATAGCCTGGGCAATAGGGGGAGTACCCGCTTCTAAAAGTTGGGGAATCGGCTGAAAAGTAGCACCGTTATAATCAACCGTTGCTACCATTGCCCCTCCACGAAAAAAAGGTTCTATTTGCTCATGCATATGCTTGGCAATGTATAAAATACCAATGCCAGTTGGACCAAATAGTTTATGCCCTGAAAAAGCTAAAAAGTCTGATTGCAGTTTTTGTACATCAATTGCTTGATGCGCAACTGCCTGCGCAGCATCAATTAAAACATAAGAGCCAACTGACTTTGCTTTTTCTATTATTTTTTGATGCGGTATTTCAACACGCAGGATATGACTTGCAAGGGTAAATGTTACTAACTTAGTTTTATGAGTAATAATAGTATCAATTGCAGCGCAATCTAATGACCCGTCAGCGCAAACAGGTATATATTTTAAAGTTGCTCCTGTCTTTTGAGCAACAAATTGCCAAGGAATCAGGTTTGCATGGTGTTCAAACTCAGTGGTCACTATCTCATCTCCAGGTTTAAGCGTATGCAATGCCCAAGCATATGCAACCGTATTAATAGATGCCGTTGTGCCTTGTGTAAATACTACTTCTTCTTTTGAAGCATTAATAAAATGAGCAATTTTTACCCGAGCTTGTTCGTACGCAGCTGTTGCTTCTTCTGCAATAGTGTAGACTCCACGATGCACATTAGAATTATAATTAGTATAAAAAAAATCTTCAGTTTCAATTACCTGCAAAGGGCGCTGAGCTGTAGCAGCATTGTCCAGATAAACTAATGGATGTCCATTAACTTTTCTGTTAAAAATAGGAAAATCTTTTTTTATATTTTTCATGCAATTTAGCTTACACTAATTAGCTAAAAGATCTCAAGAAAATTGTTTAAAAATAAGTTTACCCTAAAAGAATACATTTTTTATTAACATATTAGCTCATGTAAGACATTTTTAGTTTTTATAAAATTTACTAATAACATGTTGTCTGTTTTTTTAAGATTATCTATTACAGCACTTACAATAGGCACTTGTTCTTTTTTTGCTTTGTTTTCAAGACAATATTGAACTCTATATGCATAGTTTATAAGCCCTATCTTAATATTATTTACGCTATTATTAAAAAAGGTACTCAAACGTTTTTCTTGTGCATCTTTAAACATTCTCATGAGCGATTCTTGAACACGGCTTAACGCATTTGGATTATCCATAAAAATAAAAAATATGTCATATAAAAATGTTATATCAGCAGAAATTTTTTTATGATCTTTAATTTTATCTTCTAATAAATTACACATTTTATTGACACACTCCAAATTTGTTTCTAAATCGCCTAACATAGTTACAAAATTCTGATCAATCTTGGTACTTATTGTCTCTATACGTACTATTCGATCTATCGTGTCTTGCAGAGATTTTAGTTCTTTTGCATATGATTGTTTATTAAATAAACTAAATATCTGATTAAGCGCAGATAGTATTATATTAGTATTTGGCAGACACTTAATACTTTCTATGTGTTCATTAAACTGTTTATTATATTCTTCTAGAATAGATTGCTCCAAGCGAAAAAAATTATATATCTCAGATTTATTATTTGTATTATTTAAATTTTCCATACCCAAATAAGTACAAAAATTATCTTTATCTTTATAGTATCTAAGCTTATGATCGATATTCTTTAGATATTGTTCATTAAAAAAAAATATATATTTTTGCAAAAAACATACGTCTTTACAAGTAATTTTTGCATCTACTTTTTCACTCAATATCTGAAGATATTGCATTACTAATGGATTAATGCACATTTTTTTAATTTTGTCTACTTGTTTTTTTATAGCAGCATCTTGGTCATTTTGAAAACTTTTTACAATATATATGCCATCTACACAAGAACTTAAGAAGTTGTTTTGATCATTCATATCACAACATATGGCACTATCTATATCCTTGACGATTATTTCTTTTAAAGAAGGAAAAGTTTTTTTTATAAAAGAAAATAATGGTAAGGTAAGTATACTGTTCTCACAAAAAAACCCTTTAAATTTAAAATAATCTGAAGCTTGTGTTTTTACATAAAGATCTATCGTATGAAAAAACAAAATTAAATCATAATTATAATCAGTAAGATCTAAATATTTTTCTATACTAAGATTTTTTATTATATGTCCGATTCTAGACGATATACTTATATTTTTTAAAAATACATATTCCATATCATTCATCGTCTTATTAAAATGATTATTTAAATCTTTTAATATACTATTTTCTTTATCCAATTGATATCTGGCACTAATAAAATCTATATGAAAATTCCATGTTGTTTTTAATAATTCTTCTACTGTTGTACTAGATAAACAATCGTTATAATTTATTGAAATCAAATCTTCCCTTCGATGCATATACATTTCCAACAACATTAAAAGTTGCAGCCCTAAAATACTGTCCATACAGGTTGCATACAATATACGTTCAAGCAAGGGTATGGTTACATACTTGGTATAAACATCACTCTGCTCATTATATAGCTTATATAGGGCTATTAATCTTGGTATAAAAATTTGATAGCTAAAAAAAGGTTCCATTTGATAGCCGCAAAAAGTTCTTGTTTCATCTGTTGTATATTCGTAAATTAAAGACCTACTTTGTAAAAATATATGTGTTTCATTCATATTGCTATTTTTAATATTATCGAAAAATCGTTGAATAGGAGCTTCCAAATCATTGATGCGCCTTTTATAAAATTGTATCATAGCCATGATTCTATTTACGGCGTTAGGCAGATAAGACTTTACATATATAGGAAAACGTTGTGTAAAATTTTTTGTAAGACAATTAACTGTTGGAAAAAGACCTGGCAAAAGATTATAGCTTTGGGTCACATAGACAATATATTGACAAAAATTTTTATTGACAAAAAAAATATTCTCATAATTACTTACTGATCGAGTTATTAAATAATCATCAAAATATTGACAGTTAGGCTTTACATCAAGGTCATCGTTTATTAAAAATAAAAATATAATACTTAACAAATCTTTAGATAATGCTTCTATATAATTAAGCCTTATACAGCTTGCTGGAGCCACCATTACATCTGCTTCTATATATAAATGATTGCCATCACAACTAGTTATTACATCTTGTGTACTTTGAACCACTACTGTGTTTCTATCAACAAATGTATTACTTAATTTTTTAATTTGATACTTACAACAAGAATAGCCTATCAATAAAATAATATATGAAACAAAAAATGCATATTGCTTGTTTTCAAATAACTGTAATTGCAATAAAACATTAGAAGGCAATAAATTAAAAGAACAAAAGTCTAATTTAACAAAATTAAAAATTAAAATTATTAAAAATACACTATTTTTTTTATAAAAAAATTGCTTCATAAAATTGCTTAGCTTAAAAAAAGTATTAATACTATTTATATTGTTACAATTTTTGATTATTACTTATAAACACAAAATTGATTAAAGTATACATTTTTATTATTAATAAACCAAAAAATTATATTACCAAACCATGATATGTCACACATTAAACAAATAATGGTACACAAGAAAACAGTTAAATAACTTATTATAAATAAGAAAATAATATTTTTAAATGCATTTTGCATTTAAAAATATTACACATGCAACAATAATTTGAGTTGAAATTTTATTCAAAAATGTAAAATACAAAAATAAAAAAGATATCTAATTTACAATTAAGGATTTTCATAACTTTGCTTCTTTTTTGTTTTGTTACGCAATTTTACACCTTCTTCATAAGCATTTTTTGCTATTTTTAATTTTGCTTTGGTATACGGCGTTAATGGAACAGCATTTTTTAAAGTTATCTCTTTTGCTTTTGCATATCCTTTTGAATCTCTTTTGTTTCGTTCGCATTAAGATTATAGGAAGGATTATCTAATCCTGTTGAAAACTGTCTATCTCTTAAAACATTGTTTTCTGCTGCTAAAAATCCATCTTCATAACCTGTGCCATTACCAAGACTACAATAATCAACAGTTAAAAAACCGTCTTTTTTAGAAATAATATGCTCTCTGGGATGCATTGATGCAGAAAAACTGCGTGAAATAAAAGATTTTTAGGAGAACTAACACTATTGATGCTTGCTTGGCTAACAGTTAATTTTTTGGCAAATGCAGAAACCGTTGGTATATATTTTGAAATACCAGAAAACATAGCATCTGTAGTGGCAATAAGAAATAATAAATTTAATAGCCCCATAGAAAGGGCTTTGTTTATATACATTATCACAACCTCCATTTTAAACGTATTTTAGCTCTTTATTTAATTGTAAAAAAAAATTACAATTTGTCGATCTATATGTAAAGAGCCTATTAAATGGTCATTGCAAAGAACTCTTGCTAATACTACTATTGTACGGACTTACTCATTATTTGCTAGATCCAATTATTCTAATAATGTCGGTGTAATTTTATTTTTACACCGCAAAATAAAAAACAGTACAACAGTAGAGCAACCGTAATGCACTATTAACAAAAAAGGCTTTGAAAATAAACAATACAAACACAAGAAAAAAAGTAATAATTAGTAGCTTAGAAAAATCAAAAAAATAGGGTATTTCTTCTTTATCATAAATATGGTATCTTTGAAAAGTAGAAATTTCATATAAAAAACGTTGCATAACAGTGTAATGTGATTAAAATTTATAACTTTAGCAGGCATTAATGATTGCACAGATTCTTGCAAAAATATTAGGATCAGCAAATGATCGTGTACTTAAATCTATGCAACCAATTGTTGCTCAGATTAATTCTTTAGAACTTGAAATTAAATCTTTATCAGATGATCAATTTCCTTTAAAAACAATTGATTTAAAAAAGCAATATGAACAAGGCAAGTCACTTGATGAATTATTACCTGAAGCATTTGCTTTGGTACGCGAAGCAGCATTAAGAACTATTGGCCAAAGGCATTACGATGTGCAATTAATTGGTGGAATTGCCCTTCATCAAGGCAAAATAGCTGAAATGAAAACCGGCGAAGGTAAAACCTTAACTGCCACCTTGCCGTTATATCTAAATGCATTGACAGGAAAAGGCGTTCACTTGGTTACTGTAAACGATTATCTTGCAAAACGAGATGCTGAATGGATGGGCAAGGTGTTCAACTTTTTAGGGCTTACTGTTGGCTGTTTACAAAACTTTATGGACGACCAAGAACGACGCAATGTCTATAGTTGCGACATTTTATATGCAACTAATAATGAACTTGGTTTTGATTATCTGCGCGATAATATGAAATTTCGTCTTGAAGATTATGTACAAAGAGATCTTTTTTATGCGATTGTTGATGAAGTTGACTCTATTTTAATTGACGAAGCACGTACTCCATTAATAATTTCTGGCACGGTAGAAGATAGCAGCAAAATGTATGTTGACGTTAATCGGGTTGTGTCACGAATGCAAAAAGATCTACATTTTGAAGTAAATGAAAAAGATCGCCTAGTCATGATTAATGATAAAGGGATTGATCTAGTTGAACAGGCGTTCAATATACATAATTTGTATGCTGTTGAGCATTTAATGTTGCTACACCATGTCAATCAAGCACTACGCGCTCATGCGTTATTTAGTCGTGATGTTGAATATGTTGTACAAGATGGCTTATTGTATATTGTTGATGAATTTACTGGTCGTATTTTGGCAGGTAGACGATACAGCGATGGGCTTCATCAAGCTCTAGAAGCAAAAGAAGGTTTAAAAATTGAACAAGAAAGCCAAACCCTTGCTTCCATCACTCTACAAAATTTTTTTCGCATGTACAAAAAGTTAGGCGGGATGACGGGTACTGCTGTAACTGAAGCTGAAGAGTTTTTTAATATTTACAATTTATCAGTGGTTTCTATTCCAACCAATAAGCCAATGATCCGGCAAGATAAGTCAGATTTAATATTTTTAACCAATAATGCAAAATACAAAGCAATTGTTGAAGATGTTACTGAACGGCATAAAAAAGGGCAACCTGTTTTGATTGGGACTATTGCTGTAGAAACATCTGAAAAATTAAGTTACATTTTAAAAACACATGGTGTTCCGCATGATGTGTTAAACGCAAAACAGCACCAACGGGAAGCAGAAATTGTTGAATCAGCAGGCCTTCCAGGCAAAGTTACTATTGCAACTAATATGGCTGGTCGCGGTACAGATATTAAATTAAATCCAGAATCTATAAAAGCTGGTGGATTATATATTTTAGGCACGGAAAGACACGAAAGCCGGCGTATTGACAATCAGCTACGAGGGAGGTCTGGCAGACAAGGAGACCCTGGTGAGTCACGCTTTTACATTTCACTTGAAGATGACTTGATTCGTATATTTTCAGGTGACTCTTTAAAGAAAAAAATGGAATGGATTGGCATGAAAGAAGACGAGGTCATTGAATCTCGCTCTGTTTCACGCATTATTGAAAAATCACAAGAAAAAGTTGAAAAGCATTATTACGAAATGCGTAAACATCTTATTGAGTATGACGACGTGTTAAACCAGCAACGTATTGTTGTATATCAGTATCGACTTGAAGCACTTGAAGGCAGTGAAAACATATCAAGCTTAATTAAAGACTTTATTCAAGATACTATCGCAGATCTTATCAGCAGCCATACAAACAATAGAATAATTTCCTTAGTTCAAGCACAAAAAATATTAACTGATATTGCTAAATTAATAGACTGTTCTGAAAACGAGGTGTATAGTTTATCTGACCAGCCAATTTATCAAGAACAGTTTAATGAACGGATAACTATCACACTTGCGCAGCGGTATGAATTATATAGAAGCAACATCAATAAATCTACTTTTACCCACGCAGAAAAATGGCTTGTATTAGAAACAATTGATCAAGCATGGAAGCAACACATGCTTAACTTAGATCACCTCAAAGAAGGGATTGGCTTGCGAGGATGGGGGCAAAAAAACCCTTTAATTGAATACAAAAAAGAAGCGTTTGTCATGTTTAAAGAGATGATGAATGGTATTAAACAATCAGTACTGTTTCACATTTTTAGAATGAAAATAGATCATTTTGATGAACACGCATTAGAACAAAAAAGAAGTAGAGAGCTTGAAGAAATTAGACTGTCTGCTTCTTCATCTGAGTCTAATCAAACAAACAACAAACAAATTCGCCACACAGAGCCAACACTCGGAAGAAACGAACTTTGCTCATGCGGTTCAGGTAAAAAATTTAAAAAATGTCATGGAAAATAAAGGATACAGAGATAAAAAAAGTAGGTTCACAAAAATATTATATTTATGAACCTACAAAAAGAAATTTAGTTTAATTATTTTTGTAATAATTAACTTTGTAAATATCTAAAGAACGCAACACTGAGTTGCGAGCAGCGATTCTTGTGTAATACACTGCATATACAGCATATCCATTAGGATTATAATGATCAGGTTTAAAAGGATTACGAATGTAATTTTTTACTCTCCTTTCATTTTCCAAGCAAAGACACATTTTTTTAGGAGTAATTTCTGAAATAATTAAAGGCTCTCCAGTGTTATTAATAATTTTAGGAAATGCATTGCGTACATTTCTTTGTTTGCTGTCTTTATTATCTAATGATCCATATAAATCAATACTAGTAAAGATCAATATTACAAGGCAAATATAGTTTTTTTTCATTAATTAACCTTTTTTTATGTAGAAAAGCTATTTATTATTACTTTAATCAAGAAAAATTATAACTAATAATTCTAAAAAATAAATATACCACTGAACAGTGTGTATTACATGTTTGATATTAGATATTAATAGCTTGAATGCTTTTTTCAATTTCGGCCATTAATTTTTTTTTTTCATTAGAAGAACAATTATCGATATTATGCCAATACGAATTCCAAAAAACTTCTAACATATTAATAATTAACTTATTTATATCACAATAAAAGTTATTACCTTGATTTTTTAATACTGCATATTTATTTAATGTTTTTATATTTTTTAATCTTTTTAATCTATTAAATAAATTAAAAAGATTATCGCATAATTGCATATATTGATTTAGAATATCTACTTTTTTAATTTCTTCTTTAATAGCGTAACATCTTTTTTCTAAAGCCCCAATATATCCTTTTACATTGTTGCAATTGCTATTACTTACTTTTTTTGCTTGCATACATCCAGCAATAAAATTTATAAAAAGTGTCTCTTCAAAAGAGCTGCTTGCTGATACTCTAGTAGGCAATATTAAAGCCCAATAACTATACCAAAGCTCTTCAAGCAGTACACTTTTAACTTTAGATTCTATAGGTATGGTACAATGTTTTTGAATAACTTCAATACAAAAATCAAGATTACTTTTAAACCATTCTAATGCAATTGCATATTGCAACTGTTCTTCATTTTTTCGCAAAGCATCATAATACACAGAAGAGTTTTTTTCCGTAGCCTGAGTTTTGATAAATTGTATTGTTGTCTGTATATTTTCACGTAAATTAGGACTTTGATATATTAAAATAAGCTCCCAAGAAGTAAAAATTGATGGCTGCGTAACATTAAAAGCTGTATAAATGTATTCAGCAATAATTTTTTTTTGATATTGATTATATCCACTACTAAAATAAATATTATTATTTTCCATTGCAAAAAAAATATCTACAAACAATAATAATAATATCTTCACATAACGCATTGTTTACCAACAAAAATAGTTTATACTAGTTTTACTAGAAACAGCTTATCTATAAATTCACTATATTAAAATTGGGTATGGAAAAATTATCTACAAAACCTTTTATAAAAAAAATACATGATTTTTATGCAAAAAATAGAAGAGATTTTCCGTGGCGATACGCGGAAAATCCGTACTTCATTGTAGTATCAGAAATTATGTTGCAACAAACACAAACTTTTCGCGTCGAGCCAAAATATAATCTTTTTATCAATCGCTTTCATTCTTTTGAAGCTCTTGCAAATGCAACTCAAAAAGACATTTTTGCTTATTGGCAAGGACTTGGTTATAACAGAAGAGCAATGTATTTACAAAAGGTTTGCCAATGGGTAATCACAAATCACAACGGGGAGCTGCCAAAAAATCCTGTACTGTTAGAAACACAAAAAGGCATTGGTTATGCGACAGCAAGGTCAATCTGTACATTTGCATTTAATATACCAACAGCTTTTATAGAAACTAATATTAGATCTGTTTTTTTACATGAGTTTTTTAACGGTCAAACTAATGTAAAAGATAATCAAATAATGCCATTAGTAGAACAGACGGTTGACAAAAAAGATCCAAGATCATGGTACTATGCATTAATGGATTATGGTGTATTTTTAAAAGCAACTATACCAAACCCAAGCAAACAAAGCGCTCATCAAAACAAACAAAGCAAATTTGAAGGCTCTACACGGCAAATTCGTGGAGCAATAATAAGATTACTTTTGGAGCAACAATATAACCATGATGATTTATTGCATATCATTACCACACAATATCCACATGCTACATCATCCAAAACTAAAGTAATATTACAAAAAATGATAATTGAAAAAATGATAAAATACAGCAACGATCAATATGGTATTTAAAAACGTAAAAGCATATTGGATCAGTTCCATTTTTATTTTTTGGGCATTAACAAAGAATATTACAACCAATTTTGCAATGGAAGTAATGCAAACACATATAAATCCACCAAATATTGAAAATTATCACGATGCAATTAATGCTTTGCATGAACTCAAAAATCCTTTTACAAAATCTGACAAAGAAAATGTACTTGAAGCATCAGGTTTATATACAAAAGATCCTTTACTTGATAAAGGCCTTTTGCAAGTCTATGTACAAATTATCAATCATCCCAAAAAAGATGCATATCTTTACTACAAACTTGTTAAATACGCACTTGCTATTTTTATAAAACTTGAAGAATTAAAAATAAATAGTCAAAATAATATACTTTATTGTGATTCAAATACCGGAAATGTTTGCTATGGCATCATAAAAAATATTAACTCTCAAAACAAAAAACACTATTATTTTATAAATAATTTTACTTATCAATCTTGGCAAAAAATATATAAGATTATCCAAACAACCCCTTTTAACAATACAGAACAAATAGGAACTATTGGTTTAAAATTGGCTTTATTACTTGATATACAAAATATACGCCATATTAATTATCTAACAAATATCACATGGAACGATATACACAACTTATATAACGGTTCAATACAATACATCAAACAAACATGTACTTTACCGGTATCTGAAGAGGTCTTATATATTGATTCTTTATTGACTTGTTTTACAGCCGATGATGGCCGGCCGTTTAACTTTACTAAAATAAAATTATGGTCTAAGCGTGATGAAAATTTTATTATTCCTACTTTTAATACGTATCAAAACAAAAATTTTTCCCCAACAGGCTTAATTCCTATAATTTTTTCAATTATACATGGCTGCTGTTTATTACATTTTTCAATTAAACCTTCAACTAGTCATAACAATGAATTGAAAGCACTTGTTGATTATATATTTCATGATTTAAATCATTACTATATACAAGCAAATAATGCAGAGGGAAACGGAAAACCAACCCCAGGAAGAACATATTTTTTTACCAAAACAAAAAAAATTTTAAAATCGATAGTTAGATCGTACAATAAAAATACCATTAACCAAAAAAACAACGCACTTCAATTGATTTTTGCATTATTTTTTATATTGCATGAAATAAAACCTCATTCAAAAGCATATGATAATCCCAAAAAAAGAATTTCTTTTAAAAAATGCTTAGATTATTATTTTTTTGGCAGTCCATTTGATCCAACATTAGACCTTAATTTAGTAATGCCACAAGAAAAATATCAAGATATACTATTTACTTTTAAAGATATGGAAACACTGTACAAAAATATAGATCCAGAGTCGCAAAACAAATTTCCATCTTTAGGCAATAAAGAAAATCTTGATAATAATACACCTACTTTCAAAAAGATTTTTTCAACTATTGCTACCCTTCAATTGTGCATGCTAAATCTTTTGCATAAATTCTATTTTCAATATCAAAATAAGTATCGCGGAACAATACCTCTTTTAGTAAGCAATCTAAATGAAATAAAGGTTTTAAAAAAGCTAGCTGAACTTTCTTAAAATGTATAATACCATTTATGGCTTTTCATATCCATATTGTTGATCATGCATAGCCGCCTTTTGAGGAAAATCTCTTTGATAACTTTCTTTTTTAAAATAATACCCACCCCAAGACCATGTCCACGGCTTGTACCAAACAGGCTTTGCTGCTCCTTCACGCTTTTTTTGCTCTTTTTGTCTTTCTTGCACATTAAAAGAACTCGGTTGGCCAAGTTCAATTTTTTTGTCAGTGTTTTTGAATACAGGCTCATCTTTTTTTTGATCTTCTTTATTATTGTAAATATTGTTTAAAGTTTTAAATAGATCATCTTTTGATTGATCAATCCTGTAATATTGCCAATACAATTCTGCTTTATGTATTTCAAGCCCTTTTTTTTGCAAAATTTCTAGAGCTTCTTTTGGTACAATAATAAAAAAATTATCATTTGTTTTTAATATTGTAAAAACATTATTATCAATCTGAGAACTCAATACATCTTGAAAATAAGCACCTGTTGGATCTTTTTTTGTCGTGTATCGCTTTGCAAATTCAGGAACAAGCATACTCAGCCCCACAGAAATATTAAAAAGCTTTAAGCAATTTTCTGTTTTAAAAGTACCCGACTTTTGATCTACTAAATCTAATTGTAATTTTTCAAACTGTTTTATTAAACTGTCCCTGTTATATTCCAGCGTTTGAACGTCAAAATCATTTATTAATTTACTTTTTTCAGAAGACAGAGTTTGTTGCAAAGGAAGGGTTAACGAATAAGGTGCACGGTCGCCCCTATAAGAATTAAACAAATCATTTTGAAGCTTACCCTGAATCAATATATTACCATGCACTGATTTTGGGTATCCATCAAATGCTGAATCAGTTTTCAAAATATCGTTTTCTGTCAATAATAAGTTAAACTTAATCAAACCATTGGTATCTTTTTGCAATGGCGAAAAATATTGATTAAAATTCTTACTTTCATCACTCAAATACTTTTGAATTGCAGAACTTACTGCAACTATATGATCCGCAAACAATCTATGTTTTGCAAAAGTTGTAAAGTAATTTTCAGGCAAAAGAAGAATAAGACAAGAATCCGGAATAGTTGTCAAATCTATAACATTATTTTGTTGCACTGAATTTTTTTGGTTTTGCTGGGCTAGGGTTTCTTGTTTTATTTGAATAAACCCAGCTTCATTATTTTTTACTAAACCTTCGCTTACACTTTTAAAAACATCTGCTTTATCATATCCGCATAAAATAATTTTATGAGCTTTAAATATAAAAGGCCTAATTGAAAGATCAGATGCATCAATAAAAAATACATCTTTCCCCGCCTTTTCAGGCAGCGTAAATGCATACGTAACCAAATGACTATTTTTTGTAAATTCTTCACTTTTAATTAACTCGTCAGGATCTTTTGAATACTGCGTCTCAATAAAATCTTTCAGTATTATATCTTTAGTTGCATCTTTTTTTTGTAATGTATTATTTACAATCTTATAACCTTTTTTTAATAAATCAGCAGCAACATTGTTTAAAAAAGTTGTTCCACCACCAGGCATTTTTTGAGCTAATGCATTCAATACAATAACCGACTTCTCACCATATTTACTAACTAATTTTTTTACAGACTCTGTATCTACAAAAGTGGTATTCAATAAAGCGTTTTGCACTTTTTTAGCAACAATATTCATAAACGAATTAATATCCAAAGAATCATTTTGATTTAGTATATTGATGCCATTGTTAATTGCACTTACTGTATTAAATGTTAATTGTTGTAAGGTATTTAACCAGTTGTTCTGTAAACTGTTTTTTTGCGTATCATCAATTAAAATAAAGCTCTCTTGTAAAAGATTTGTTGCTGCATCTTGTAAGTCGTTTTTTACATC
>RXKB01000059.1 GCA_003963225.1 Candidatus Babelota bacterium | reverse complement strand
TTAGATACAATAATGCCTATGGGGGGGTATCGTGTTATTGATGTAGTTTTCTCTCTACTAACACTTACAATGACTATCTCTAAGGATTAGGGTGCTCCTTGAGTAAACTGCTACATCGTCCATTGTGCTATACAACGATATAACTTTGATCAGGTGTCCATGCTGATGTTTCCATGATTGGACCATATTCTATTGTTCTCCATCCATCGCGGCTGAGGTTCTTATGTAATATAAGTCTATCATATTTTACATAACTTGTCAAGTCTTTACAGAGGTGATATAATATGTTATATGATACATAAAATAGAAGATCTTTTAGAGTTAAAACATGGTGATATACCTATAAAAGAGTTACCTTTACAGGATCAGATAGACTTCTTAACCAGTGAGCATTTTGAGTCCCTTAAACATCATAGTAATCAAAGGTGGAGATTAGAACATTTATATTATATTCTAACTAAAGATGGTA
Organism: Candidatus Babelota bacterium; assembly: GCA_003963225.1. Lineage (GTDB taxonomy): Bacteria > Babelota > Babeliae > Babelales > Vermiphilaceae > AWTP1-30. The sequence goes on along the minus strand of RXKB01000059.1, from coordinate 11,063 downwards.
CAAGGACTTTGTTTACTTTAAACTCTGCACAGGATCATTTCTATGTTAATTATTTATTTCCTAACTATAAAAAGATAATAATATTGAAGAGCCGCCAATTGGGCTTTTGTTTAGACCCTAACACAAAAGTACTTACGGCAGATTTAAAATGGGCTGCTATTAAAGATTTATCTATAGGGGAAGAAATTATTTCTGTAGATGAGTTCCCGAGGGACGGTAGAGGAAAGGGTAGAAAAATGAGAACTGCAACTGTCCAGGCTAAAATTATTAACAAAAGAGACGCTTATAAAATTACCTTTGATGATGGCAGGTCGGTTATATGTACTTCCCAACACCCCTGGTTATCAAAAAAAACGGGGGGGTCTGACACTGTTTGGAGGTCTCTTGTTAAAAGACCTGATTTGAATGGGAAAGAATTATCTATTGGGGACAAGGTTAGATATATAACCCATACATGGGAAGACCCCACATTAGAAGATTATTGGTTTGGTGGTATTTTAGATGGAGAGGGCAGTATTTCTAAAACAAGCTGCTCTGCAGGTATTAATGCCTCACAAAGAGATGGTAAGGTGTGGGACAGAATGTTAAAATATGCTATTAATAATAAATACAACTATCGTGTTGAAGTAGACAAAAGAAAACCTGATATTAATGGAAAAGGGAAACTGGGAAAACATCAGGTTAATAAACTTTGTTTTGGAAGAATTGATGAGATGTTTCGTTTATTGGGTAAAACAAGACCCTCTCGATTTATAGAAAATAAATTTTGGGAAAACAGAGAATTGCCAGGTAAAAAATCGGGTATAGGTTGGGCAACTGTTGTGGATATTAAAAAGTTGCCAGATCAGGAGATGGTTGACTTACAAACTTCCACAGGAACTTATATTGCGGAGGGTTTTGTTTCTCACAACACAACTCTAATGAGTATATACTTCCTAGATCTTGTTTTATGGAACCCTAATAATGAGGCTTTACAAATAGCCCATACACAAAAGGACGCTATAGAGATCTTTAACAGAAAGATTATATTTGCGGTTAAAAACCTTTCTCCCTACATTAAAGATCTTATAGAGATATCTCAAGCTAAAAGTAGTAGGCAACAGTTCTCTTATGATGATGGCAATGGAGGTGAGTTTATATCCGCTATTAATGTTTCCAACTCTGGTCGTTCTGGCACCTACTCCATAGGTGTACATATTTCTGAACTTGCTAAATTATCTAAACTGTTTCCTGGTAGAGCTGAAGAGATTATAACAGGTACTTTACCCTCTGTCCCTGTAGGTGGTCAGGTAGTTATTGAGAGTACTGCTGAGGGTGCTATAGGTTTGTTTTATGAGATGTTTATGGGCGAGTGGAACAATAGAGATAAGATAACACCAGCTATGTCTAAGGCTCACTTTAAACCTGTTTTCTATAATTGGACTTGGGACAAGGCAGAAATAGAAAAGTCAGCACAAGATGGAATAATCCTTGCAGACCAAATGGAGGAGTGTGAGATTAATTGGAAAGAGTATCAACAGGAAAATAACTTATCAGACAAGGAATTAAATTTTTACTATTTAAAATGGGTTAATGCTAATAAAGATGTAGATAAATTACATCAAGAATATCCAACTCACCCCATGGAAGCATTTCTCTCCACAGGATCGCCATACTTTAATTCTCAAAAGGTTTCTAACATGATTGATAAATGTTCTGTTTCTTATACTAGACACTCCTTTATTAATGGTGAAATAGTTGCTGATGAAAGGGGTGATATTTATATTTATGAAAAACCACAAAAAGGTAAAAAATATGTTATAGGGGGAGATGTGGCTGAAGGATTACTTAATGGAGACTATTCTGTAGCTTCTGTAGTTGGTTATGATAAAAAGATTAAAGCATTATATAGGGGGCACTGTGAGCCAGATGAGTATGCGGAGTTAGTTATGGCTCTAGGAAATCTATATAACACAGCATTACTTGTTATAGAGTTTAATAAAGATGGAAACTGGGTTAATACTGAAATAAGAAATAAGAACTATCCTAATATTTATGTTAGAACAGAAATTGATGATTTAACAAAGGAAGTAACTAAACACTACGGGTGGCTAACTAACAAAAAAAACAGGGACTTTATGCTTGGAGAAGGTAAGAAGTGGTTTAATTCTTCTGAACACATAGACTGTAAACCTTTATTAGAAGAAATGTTTACTTTTGTAAGAGATAAAAGAGGCAAACCTGCAGCTGCCCCAGGTAAACATGATGACGTTGTAATGGCAACTTTAATTGCGATTGCTGTTTTACAGGGTAAAGAAGATATTACTGAAATAGAGGCCCCTAAAAAAACAATTAATAATTATATTTGGACAAGTTAATGACAATAATGTGTATAAATGTCAAGTTTAGTATTGACAAAAGTTGTTTTTTCTGTTATTATAAATCTTAATATGGCAACTAACGAAACAACACTTAGTTATTTACAAAAAGTAAAACTAAACATTAAACAAAACAAATATAGAAAGAAATTTGATGGTTTATATAGTGAGATACAAGACAATTTAATAAACACAGGTGTGGTTAAGGGTAAGATTGACGAATCAAGAAAAACAATGGTTCAAGTAGTAACCCTTAGAGCAGATGGTTCTAGCGACTTTGCTGTTTTCCCACAAGTAAATAGATTTGAAGAGAGTTTATCTGAAACACCTCGCTCAGCAGAAGCTATTGCTTTTTCTAAGATTATAACAGCGGTTTCTGCTGTTGCTTCACGTATCCCAGATGGCAGCACCTTTTCTACTAATAAGATAAAAGCTAGAGCTTACTATGAGTTATGGAAAAGATCATGGGCTCTTCCTATGGGAAATGGACAAAATACATTATCTCTTACAGCACAAAATATATTTACTTACGGATGGGGAGCGTGGAGAGTATTTCCTAAACAAGAGACCGTAAAAAGAAAAACATCCGCTGGACTTGTTGATAAAGTATTATTTGATGACATATTCAGAGAACCATTAGATCCAAACAGAACTTGGTTAGGGTTATCTTACAGACCAACATCTCAAGACGGAAGACCTGAGGTTTATTATGAAGTTGACGTTACGAAAGAGAGATATGAGAAGATGAAGAAAGAATATAATGTCAGAGCTTCTCGTAAAGCAAGAATAACAGACGACGCAGAAACTGTAACTTTAGAAGCTATACAAGAGGATAGTAATAAATCTTCCACACATGTTACTATTTGTTTCTATGAAAATCCTCTTGAGAATAGAATGATTGTTGCAACACAAGATGTGGTTTTTTATGATGGAGAAATTCCTAATGATGAGGTTTATGGAAGTGTTGTAGTTGGTCATTGTTTCTTATCGGCTGATGTTAATGATCCTTATGGTGTTGGATATTGGGAATTAATGAGGGGTAATCAAGCTATTTATAATTTTATTAACTCACTTACTACAGAACAAGTTGAGGCAGAAGTGGCTCCTTTATTATTCGTGTCAGGTATGACTGGTAATGGGGACATGACTTATAAGAGATCTGCTTATAGGTTTAACACACTACCAGCTGGGGCTAAGGTGGATAAAATAAACACAACAGGTAATAGCACTTTAGCTATCAATTATGCAGACAAACAAAAAGTTAACATTGAAGATAATACTGGTATTAATAACATTGTATCTGGTGCTTCTTCGGATTCTACTCTTGGGGGCACTGTTATATTAAAAGAGGCCGCTCTAGCAAGATTATCTTTACCTAGAAACTCTTTAGCAGGAATGATTGAATTTGATTCTTGTATTACATTCTCTTGGTTTGATCAAGAGCAAGGCGAAATGAGAGAGTTTATTTTCTCAACAGAAGAGCAGGCTGCGGAGTTTATGAGACTTAACCCGTCTTATGAAGTTGAGGAAAATTATGAAGAAACAGAAACTGACGACTTTGACGAATACGGTGTACCTATAATAGAAAAACAATTTAAAGGAATAATGGCGAGCGAGAGAGTTCCACTTAATTTTGATTTTAACATGGACAAATTAAGAGAAAGCGATTATCAAGACCAGAACATAATAGAAAACGGTTCACCTAGTTTTACTATGTCTAAAAACAGATTAATTTATGGTATTAAAGATTTAGAGTCTGAAGACAAGATTGGGTATGCACATGTTACTTTAAAAGTGGATCCTACTTCAATGTTAATACCTTCTGCTGAGATTGAAAAACAAAATGCTATGCAGGTGTTTCCTGTAATACAAAACTCTATACAGATTATATTTGGTTTAGCAAGACAAGATCCAGAGCAAGCTAAAGCACAATTAAACTCTCTTAAAAAGTTTATTGAAATACAAAAAATGAATCTGTTTGATTTTATTCCTAAATCACAATATGACGCTATCATGGCAGGAAAATTAACACCAACACCTCAAGAATTATTCTCTCAAGTTATGGGAGAACAAATGGGGGGTGGTGCTACACAATCAGACGGGACAAGTGTAGAACAACCTCAAAACCCAATGGAGATGGGAAGTCAACAAACTCCGATGATGGCTTCTATGCAGGCTTCAGTCGGAAGGGCTGCCTCTGGCGTATAGCCAAACAGTCCACTTAATAACTAACTACTAGCATAAGCCATGAATGAATTTAAAAACAAAGAAATAATAGAAATGGTTTTCACACCAGAAAATATTACTGGTATCGTTGAGATTCTTAATTATCTAACTCCAAGAGAGATAACAAGAATTAAACCCACAGAATATGAAACTATTGTTGCCGCTGCAAAAGCAGACGCTATAAGTAATTTAATTCAAAATGTAATGCAGTTCTCTTTAAACAACTATGGAAAATAAAACACAACTTAGTGAAGAAACATTAAAACACGAAGCAGATAACTTTGAAATATTAATTAATTTCTCAGAAGAAGCTAAACAGAAAGAGTTGTTTAGATTTAAAGCTAAAACAGAAGACGGTTATTTTGATATACCAGCAGATCTTATTTTAGAAATGATAGCACGTAATTTTAAAATGAAAGATGTTGCTGCTGCTTATATGGACGCTGAGCAAAAAATGATCCCAGCTGTACAAGCACATTTACCAATTTATTTTTTTGCTGATAAAGATTATAAACTTGGTGATGTTATACAATTTACTGCTCCAATGGTACTACCAGCTTTCTTTGCTTACACAATGGAGGCATATAAACTAATTAAAACAGACCCAGAAGCCCCTATAGAAATTATACCAAGAGAAAAGTTTGAAGAAGCTGCTAAAAACTTCAATGAAATCAACTCTGCTTTTGTAGAGCAGTTCTGGAAAAAAGAATTGGAGTTAATGGAAGACTTTAATAAAAAGAACTCTGCCGACACCGCTAAGGCAGATGATAATAAAGCGGCCTAGTATTAACTATGAAAGAAGAAACAATAACTAAACCATCTGTAAAAGAATTTGATGGTTATATTGATATAGTATCACCAAACATTGATGGTACATATAACACTGTTAGAGAAAAATTTTATTTATCTGATAGTGAGGTTACAGAATTTATGGGCGACCACGACCCTATGCTTTACTGGAGACTTGGCAGAGTCCCTGTTATGTATAAAAAAGAGTTTGGTAATTTATTAGGTGATGACACCCTAGAAAAACAAACTTGTGATAAGGTTTTTAAAAAGTTCCCAGGTATACTTTTATTTAGACACCCTTATCAATCACTTTATACACTATTAATACCAAAAGAGTTTTCATCGTTAGAAAAAAATGGTCGTCTTGACTATGAAAACAGAGTAATCTTTTGCGATTCTCGTTCTATTGTGTTTGGTGCTTCTGAAGGAGGTTCTTTTACAGAAAAGAATTTTACAAGAAAAGCTAAATTAATATTACAGAATTTAGTGAGAACTAATGCAGACGATTATTTAGAAGACACAATATAAACACACTTGACAAAATGTGTAAAATGTGCAATAATATTATTAACGTAACCACTACGAAAAGTGCGATATGAACAATGACAATAACAATGTAGACATGTCTACACCAATAGATAACTCAACTACCGAAGAAATCTTAAAAGGTTTCGCAGAATTAGATGGAGAGGGATCTAACACAGGTGAGGAAAGTAAAGTTGATACAACAACAGACTCAACTAATACTGAGGTTAAAACAGAGACGGACTCTGAAACAAACGAAGAAACTAACAGTAATACTGAAAATAAAGAGCAATCTTTAAATCCTCCAACACAATATGAGGGCGAATCTGAAACACAATATCAGATACGTACCGAAATATGGAGAGCTGGAAGAGCTAAAGCAGCCGCCGAAACAGAGGAAGAGAAATCTCTTATCTCTCAGCACATAAAAGAGCTAAGAAAAGGTTTAGGTGAGGCTTCTATAAAAGCTAAACAGACTCAAACCACGGTTGAAACCACAGAGAATCAAGCAGCAGAAAACATAAATGAAGAAGAAGCTGCTCGTGTTGCTTTGGAAAAACTTGGTTATATTGACAAAAAAGGTATTGAGGCAATGGTTCAACAAGCATTACAAGCTAAACAAGCTGAAACTGCTGCACAAGAACACACTCAAGCTATTTCTGAATTTTACAAATCTCGCCCAGATATTACCGCGGATAGTAACAGAAAAGCAATTCTTGAGAACTATGTTATAGAAAACTTTAATATAACACCAAATACTACAAAAAGACAATTATCTGCTCATTTAGAAATGGCAGCAAACTATCTTTTCCCAAAAGTAAACAAATCAGCTAATGCACAAGAGGCAGCGGCCAAAAGAGCCATTGTTAATGCAAGCTCTAATACAAAAACTGATGTTTCTAATGAATCTATGGCAAGCGATCTCCGCAAGTTAGGATTCACTGAAGAAGACATCAAAAACTCTGGTTGGTAACACAGTGGTTTCAACAACCACAAAGGGATAATACCCTGTTCGCGTCATTGACGCACTTTATTAATTACTAATAAGAATATAAATTCCAAATGGCATTTACTCCTTTATCTTCTACAACTTTTAAAAATGTTGTAGCGTTAACTAACAATACTGGAAGTGCTCTTTCTGTAACAGCTGGACAATTAATTAAAGCTAACCTTTCAACAGGTGCTTTAGAATCTTGTACTACAACTACTACTCAGAATGAAGCAGTTTTCCGTGTTGTAAACACAGCTTCTGTTGCTGCTAGTGCTACTTTTGATGTAGTACCAGTAGGAAAAGACGCTTCTGTTTTCATCGTTGACACCGCTAATAACTCAAACGCTGCTCACAATGGTCAGAGAATGATTATTACTGCTGGTGGTCTAACTCTTACTAATACAGGAACAGACGTATCAGGTTCAACTGGTATGTTTGCTCAAATCGGCGTTGTCGGCGCTGCGGCTGATAAGAAAATTCTTGCAGTTCGTGCATAATCTTAATATAAATATATGTCTCTAGTATCATCATATTCTACATTACTTGACGCGCGCATGAAGAAAATCTTCCCAGTTGTGCAGTCAGAAGTAACAGAAGAGTACCTTAAAATCGCTAATAAAGTTTCTTGGGGTCAATATCAGTACGTTATGTCTGGTGTTACTGGCCTTTCAATGGGACAAATTATAGCTGACGGTGCTATTCCTGGTTCAGACGCTCCTATACAAGGATACACTAAAACATTTACTCAGGCTATCTTTACTCAAAGAGTTAGATTGTCTAAAATGTCTTACTACTTCTTGTTCCAATCTAAGAACTTCGCTAAAATTGACGCAGATCTTAAATCTCAAGTTTTAAATCTTAAAGACGCTGTTACTCACCTTAGAAACTACTACTTACAAGCATTAGTTAAAGGTGGAGGTGCAGCAGGTTCTACAACTGTAACTTTCACTCCATTAAATGGTTTTGGTGGTTCAGTTGTTGCTGACTGTTCTACTGCTGACGGTGTTAAATATTGGTCAGCTTCTCACGCTCGTGAAGACGGTGGAGCTAACTGGTCAAATGTTGCAACAGGAGCTTTCTCTTTTGCAAACCTTTTAACTACTAAATCTTTACACTCTACTAAAAAAGACGGTCGTGGTTTACCACTTATGTCTTCTTTAGACACTTTAGTTTTCGTTAAAGATTCTGCTGCTCACTACTTAGCACAATCTATCTTAGCTACATTACAATCTGGTAAATACCCTTCTGCTACTCCTGGTACTACTGGTACGTTTGTAGATGCTAATCCAATTCCTGCTTACAAAATCGAAACTCTATCTAACTATGGTGGTTTAGGTTTAGTCGCAGCTGACTGGTTAGCTTTCGACTCTACTAAAAAGAACGATAATTTCGGTTTCCAATATGTTGAATCTAAAGGTTTAGAATTATCTGACCTTAGAGAAGATTATGTTGGTAACAATGACCTTATTGCAGACGCTACTGTGTACTGTCAAATGGGTGCTAACGATCTTCGTTTCTGGATGGGTTACGTTGCATAGTCAACGCAACCTCACTGCACATATTTAATGTGCTATGGGTTACGTTGCATAGTTGCAATTGTTTCCTTAGGGCGCAGGGGCAACCCTGCTCCTTATAGGGCACAAACCCTATGACATCTACAGGGAGAACATCCCTTATTACTAACGCGTTATACGCACTAATCAATAATAATAATACATGGATTTTATTCACGGGAATTGGACAGATGACGTAATCAATACTTCTACTTCAGGAGATCAAACTATTGTTGCGGCTTCTGATACCAGTCAAATTTTTATACTTAGTATGTCTGTTATAGCCACTGGCGACACAGATGTTACTATCAAATTAGGTTCAAGAGAGGTTGGTTTTTTCAAGCTAACAGCTGGTCAATCTATCAATCTTTCAGGTTTGGCTAATCATAGAGGTGCTCCTTACTTTATCTGTGAAGTTGGAGAAGACTTTATATTAGAAAGTTCTGCAGCAACAAATTTATCAGGAACAGTTAAGTGGGCATTAAATCAACCATAATAATATGAGTATCTCAGACGTTTTAAAAAAGGCCGACAAAAAAGATGTGGCAGAAAATAAAATTAAGAATCTCCAAATTGAAGGAGCTCGTCTTGAGACTGAGTTTAAATCGTTAGCAACAGAACTAAAAACATTAAAAGATAGTCTGGTTGAATTAAAAAAAGAAGAAGATAGTTTAAAAACTAAAAATCTTCAAACCTCTCAAGAGTTAGATATTAAAAAAGAAGAATTATCTATTGTGATAGGTAAAATATTAGGTGTTACTGACACACTTAACGCTTTAGAAGATGGAGTTAAAAAAACTTCAAAAATTATAGAAAAAGAGGTTTCTGGTTTATCAGATAAAGTAAACGAAGAGATGGTTAAGGCTGACGCTTTTATTACTTCTGAGATAGAAAGAAAAACTGCGGATATAAATAATGAAATTAAATCCTCTAAAAAAATCTTAGAATCTTTAAAATTAGAAATAGAAACACTATCTTCAGTTAAAGATAACCTAGTTTCTATTAATAATGACTTTTTCTCTGTAATTACTTCAGCACAAAATGGTGTTTCTGAAGTAGCAAACTCTTTAAAGGTTATAACGTCTGACGCAGCCAGTGCTGCGTCAGGTGTGTCTAATTCCTTTAATGGTTTAACTAATAAAGTAAACTCATCATCGGTCGAAATTACTAAAATAGCAGAATCTGTAAACACAACAAGCACAACTCTTTCAGAATTAGTTAATACTTTACAAACAAGATTATCGGCAATATCTTCTAAGGAGGCAGAACTTGTTACGAAAGAACAACAGATAAGAATAAGAGAAAATGCAGTTGAAAAACTATTACAACAAGTTACAGGTAAAGGTAAATAATATAATGGAAATGATTGAACAAGGAACAGCAGCTTTTCTAGGTAAGGTTGGAATGATGGCGTTATTCGCGGCAGTCGTTCACGCACTTAACCAATATAGAACAGGCGGAGCAAGATCGTGGAAAGATATTATTATATTAGGTATTATATCTTTCTTTTTTGGTTTTTTAACTGGTTTATTAACTGTTGCTACTTTTGGTGATGTTTACATGCTATACGGTGTCATAGGTATAGCGGGCTGGCTTGGCGTAGAAGTTTCTTCTTTATTAACAAAATTTATAGTTTCAAAAATAAAATAATAATATGATTTGGATATTAGGAGGAGGCGGAGGCCTTACACCATCACAAGCAACAGCATTAAATTCGTTTATAGCTTTAGCTACCACACCTACAGGTTACCATTTAGCGAAAGACTCTAATGGTCTATTTGTTAATACACCAGACACAGGGGGGTCTGCCGCAATTGCTATAGGGAGTACAATTACAAGTGGAACACCTGGTTCTATTTTATTTGTAAATTCTAGTGGAGAATTAGCACAAGATAATTCAAATCTCTTCTGGGATGATACTAATAACAGATTGGGCATCGGTAACTCGTCACCATCATACAAACTCGATGTTGCAAGCAGTTCAAGCGGGACAACTATAAACACTCTAAGGTTGGCAAACAACGGAACGGGTGCCAATACGCAAGTAAAGATGTCGTTCAATGCGGCATCCACAGAGTATGCAAATATAACTGCGGGATACGGTGCAGCTGCACCACAGATGGCTTTTGATTTGCCAAATGTAACCCTGGGAAGATACATCTGGTCAATCAACGGTGCAGAAAAGATGAGGATTGATACGACCGGCAACGTCGGTATTGGGTCTGCTCCTAATTCTTCTTGGGACGCTGCAAGAAAAGTGCTACAAATATCTACGACAGGAGCTTTAGTAAGTTCGGCTAATAACACTATATATAGTGATAACTGGTATTTTGATGGCTCAGTTAATAAGTATTTAACTACAGCGGCCGCAACACTGTATCAACAAACAGGCGGAGTCCATAAATGGTTTACAGCTCCATCAGGTACAGCAGGAACTACAGCTACTGTAACAAGTAGAATGGAATTATCTAATACAGGGGCTTTAACTGTAGCCAGTGTTACAGCTATTACTTCTAATACAGATTTATCTCTTGGAGGTAATGGTACAGGTGCTGTTAAACATACTACTTCTACTTATCAAGATATAGTATCTGCTACAGATGGTACCACTGTTACTTTTGA
>RXKB01000062.1 GCA_003963225.1 Candidatus Babelota bacterium | reverse complement strand
GATTGCCAGATATATTCTAGCCTTTGGATACAGGCCAGACCTTTTTCCGGCAAACGAGTTTAAAGGAAGAAAGTTTTATGATATCGCCAATGCTTCTATGACTGCTTGGCAAAAAGATTTAATTACATTTCTGACGGACCCAGAAAGATTACTGGGTAGAGAAGGATCTAGGTACATCGACAGTATAAAAGAGGGAACGATTAAATTCTCTGCAGCAAAGGACGCTCTACTAAAAGCTTCTGCCCGTAAAAAGAACTCTTCAAAATACTTACCAAGCGATGAATCAGCTCCGATGTATTTCCTAAAGACTTATCGAAATACAAAGGGTGAACAACTTTTCGATGTGACATTGCTCGAGGACATAGGGGCTAACTTTGACTTCACCATCCAATCGTTGAAATATTCAAAAAATAAGAAACAGCCTAAAATCATAGCAACCATCGACGACCTATAGGAGACACAATGACAATACTATCGTGCTGCGGAAAGCAAGGCTCTGGGAAATCTACTTTGGCCAATGTGGTTCAAGATCACTACAAAGGTCGTGGCCTCGAGGTTAGGCGTATAGCGTTTGCAACGCCCCTTTATAAGATTCAGGACATGGCCTTTAAGGAAATGGCCGAAATTACTCAAATGAGCCCACCTGCGAAGGATGGGACGTTTCTACAGGCCATTGGCACTGTCGGCAGAGAACGTTTTTCAAAAGACATTTGGGTTGTAGCCCTAAAACAATTTATATTTGAGTGCTCGGAACAGAAAGTCGACCTCGTAATCGTGGACGATTGTAGGTTCGAGCATGAGTTCGAGTTCTTACGAGGCCTTAATTCAATTTTAGTTTATTTAAAATGCCCAGAAGAAATTAGAAAGCAACGGGCAAAGAGCTGGAGACCGAATACTCTCCACGAATCTGAAGTTGGACTTGACGTATATGCCAACATGGAGGGTAAATTTGATTATGTGCTGCCGACCAATATCTTAAGTGAGTGGGCTTGTTTTATGCAGTTTAAATGGACATTAGATAATAAATTAGGAATTAGAAATGACAAACAAAGATAAATTAGCACCAAAACCGAAAGTATCCGAAGCCCCTTGGGAAGATGGAATAATCTATACAAAAATGTGGAACCGCTTTCTTCCCTATCTGAAAGCCAAGAAAGAATTTTCTACTGAGGTGCACTTGCCACTTTTAGATATGCTCTGTTCTTTGTATCAGGAAAAAACCGAGCTTGAGCAAATTTTAAAAGTGACAGGTCTTGTATTCCAAACAGGGGAAGGCAGAAATGGGAACCAAGTCCGCCTTCGACCGGAGGCCACACAACTCAATGTTGTGCGAAAAGATATTAAGCACTACACAGCCCTCCTCGATTTATCTTTAGGGAAAGTGGACGGAAGGCTTGGTGGAAGAGGCAAGGCTGCCATGGATCAGCTCCCGAAAGGAACTGACGGGGATTGGGATTGATGCGAGCCCTTAGTTTGTTTACAGGATATGGCGGTATAGATTTAGCCTTGAAAGACTATATCACACAGACACTAGCTTATGTGGAGATAGAAGAATATGCACAAAAAATTATCGCGTATAGAATGGCCGACGGAAGTTTACAGCGAGCTCCAATTTTTGCAGATGTCAAAAACGTCCGTGGTGAACTTGGCATCTGTGACATCATCTTTGGGGGATTTCCGTGCCAAGATATCAGCGTTGCCGGAACTGGAAAAGGCTTGGAAGGAGAGCGAAGCGGATTATTCTACGAAATTGTCCGCCTCACAAAAGAAATTCGACCGAGTTTTGTCTTCCTTGAAAATGTGCCAGCCATTAGAACTAGGGGACTGGAGCAAGTTATCAAAGTGTTTACCGAAATCGGGTATGACTGTAGGTGGACGTGTTTATCTGCCAGAAGCGTTGGAGCTCCACATAAAAGAGAACGATGGTTCCTTCTTGCCCACTCCAGCGGCAAGAGATTGGAAAGACACAGGGGCTCCGTCGGAAACAAGAAGGAAATCGCCAAGCCTTGTAAGTCTTTGGAAGTTAGGATTGATACCAACAGCAACGGCTCAGAGTTATGGAAGGAACAAATCAAAGTCAAAGAACTCAACAGAGCGTCCAAGCCTGATGCAGCTATGGAAACAGGGGAAACTCCCAACAATAACAGTCAGCCAGAAAGCTTACGACAATCAATCAAATGGTACAAAGACACTAAGCATCTCTGGACTATGGAGAGCGACGACTGGGACTACAATGCCAGCTTCTTTTTGCGAGTTTGTAATGGGGATACCTTTAGGATGGACAGAATTAAAGCGTGCGGAAACGGAGTAGTCCCTTTGCAGGCGAAAACTGCTTTTGAAAAGTTGATCGGAATAAACAATGAAAGTTAAAATCAGCAAAACCGAACATCCCTATTGTTACAAAGGCCATCAATACGCCTTGGACATCATCTCTGGAAAAATTCCAAGCAGTCGATTTGTTCACGGGGCGTGTTTAAGATACTTGGATGATTTGGATAAAGGGGTATTTCCTTTTGATGTCGAGTATGCTGAGAGATATTTAAGACTTGTTCAAAATTTCGAGCACACCATTGGCCACTGGGAAACTAAAAATATCATCTACGAACCTTGGCAATGTTTTGTTTGGATGAACATTATGGGATTTAAACATCCGCAAACTGGGAAAAGGCGATACAGAATCGCCCATGTAGAGGTACCCCGGGGTTCAGGAAAACAAATATCCATATATGAAGATGTGCCCACCCCAGACGGATTTAAGAAATGGGGAGAGATCGAAGTTGGGTCAAGACTTTATTCCAGAGATGGAAG
>RXKB01000052.1 GCA_003963225.1 Candidatus Babelota bacterium | reverse complement strand
ATTATTGGTTTAGCCCTGCATGGAGCTAATGATCTGAGAAAGAACTTACATTATGGATCTCAGGCTTATGCAGCAACTCTTGAGGAAAAGATTGATTCAAAAGAGGTTGTAGTAGGCCCTTTGTTTACTGCTGAAAACTTGAAAAAGATGGAGATTGAATAATGAAAAAATGGGAATACAAATCTATATTGTTAGGATCTTACAATACTGTTGAAGCAACTTTAAACCATGAAGGAAATATAGGATGGGAAGCTTTTGCTTTTACCTATCATCCTAGAACAATGGCAGTTGCTAGAATTTATTTTAAAAGAGAAAGGCCAGAATAACATGATTTATTGCAAAGATTGCCCTCATTTAAGAAGTGAAACTGAAGGTTACTCTTGCGATTTATCAGGCTATTCCATTTCAACAAAACTTACAGATGGAGAGGGCTTTCATTATAATTGCCCTCTCCCTGAAAACATAAAATTAAAGGATCTTGCAGATGAAAACTAAAGAACTGATCTCAGATATTAAAATAATGGTTATTGGAATATTTCTAGCAATGAGTGTTATTATTGTAGCTCATGCTTTCATATATAGCCTTAACTTTGAAACCAGCTTAGGGGAAAGTTTAGGGATGATATTAGCTAATTTGTTTAGCTGATTCCTACCCTGTTTCTAAACCAGCCATAGATGAACTTTTCATCCTTTTTGCGCCTTTCAGCCAGATTGATATAAAACGCTCCCTGGAGGCAGTTAAGCATATTATATAGAACAACCTCCCCCTCTTTCCCTCTCTTTGCTAGAAAGGCCATTAAAGCGGCAATGGTTAGCTTTCCTACAGCCCCATCTACTGTTAGATCCTTATAATGCTCTCCATTGTTATTAAGAACATTCAAACTTTGTTGCAAAAATGTTGCAGCCCTAACTGCCCCCATATTAACAGATGTATCAGCAAGCTCTTCAGCAAGCTTAGGGGAAAGTTTCTCAACATCATCCAGCCTTAGAGAATCCCAATAAAGAGAACTGTAAATGTTGAAAGCAACTTCTTTAGTTAGAGATTTCATTGAATGTTGCCAGCCAAATTTTCTTGCTACAGCAACAGTTATTCCATACATGGTTTCACCGCCTGAATCTTTAGGATCATTTACATAACCCCCTTCCCTTGCAATAATATCATCTATGATTTTTTCTTTGATGCTCATTTACAAATATCCTTGTAAGTTTTATTTTTGGCTAATATCTCAGTTTCAGTTTCATAGGTTAGAATATCATAACCTTTAGAATACCAAATCTTTTGTTTAGGATCATAGACAAGTTCATCAATCAGTTGTTGTTTTTCAACCCCTGCAACCTGTCCATAAAAATAAGTAGGCTTAGCCCACTCACAGCCGCTTTTTAGAGAACTCGGAGCGCAACTCGCTGCGATCATCAGAATCCATATTGCTAACAATTTTTTCATTTTCATCTGCTATTTTAATGTTTTCTTGAACAGATTTATTAACCTCTTCAGCTTGCTCCAGCTTAGTAAGAGATTTTCCCCGCTGAAATGCTAGATAAACTATCATTCCAACAAGGGAAAACCCTCCTAACCCAACAAGGAAGTAGTTAAGCATTGGTTTTGTTCTCTTCAGTAGGAACTACTACAGGCTCAACTTTCTTAGGAAGAGATGCTAGGATCTGCCCCTTGTTAATTGTTCTGCCTGTAATGTAGCTAACTGCTGTAACAACAACTGCTGCAATTTGTTCTAGAGTTACCTGAACTCCTAGAGATTCTAAAACAGAAACCCCTAGAATTATAAAAATTTGGGTAATTATCATAACCCAAAATTCACTTGTAACTATACCTGGTTTAGTAGCTTTAGCAGTATTTACTGCAATTTGTTCTTTTGCGGCTTCAGTCATATTTTTCTCCTGTTTTATTTAACTATTGGGGCTTCTAATCTTGCGTTCAAAATTGAATCAATCCAATTATAAATAGCTGGATCTATAGTATTCCAAGTATTAGCTTTTAGAGATTCACACAAAGTTTTAAATTGTGCCTCTTCTAGAAGGAAATAATCTTGCTTATCATTCTTTGCCGCTTTAATGGCGTTTATAACTTCTATAAATTCTAACATTTGTTCAAAGTTAATGCCAGCAGGATTTCTAGGAGTTCTAAGCAGAATCATCAGAATATCATAAGGTTTATATTTTATTCCGTTTCCATCTTCTTTTACAATGGTTTCACTTTTAAATTCAGCTAGAGATATTTTTCTCATTTTGTTTTCCTTTGTTGTTGGTTTAGATTTAACCATAATATTTTAAACTTACTGTGTAAACCCTAATATAGAGAATGTTGTTCCCCAAAGGATAGCTCCAAAAATATATTCTCCATAACCCCACGCTCTAGCAGGATCAGAAGCAGTTTTAGATCCGATAATATAGCCAAATGGCATTAAAGCCCCTGCTGGAATCATCCACAAAATGTTATGATTAAAATAGTAAATTGATGCTGCAATAAATGAAGTCCAAACTATCCCACGGCCTGAAAGATAAATTGAATATTTTAGAACTTTTGTTTTATTAACTATGCCGCCTACCAATCTTCCCCAACCAAAGGATTGACCTATTAACATTCCAAGAAATGCAGCAGGGATGATAAACCATGATTGAGCGATAAGGCCGCAAAGCAAGCCAAATACTATAGGATTAACGTATCTCCCATAACCTTTTAAACATTCAGGATCATCAGGGGAGCAAAAAGTTATACTTAATAACCCTCCTCTAACTCTGTTCATTACAGCCCCTAGAATTATTATAATTGGAAGCCAAATTACTTTTAAATTTTTCTTTTCTTTATCAGTCATAATTATATCCCTTTTATGCAATGAGCGAACCATTGAATACGCTTTAAATTATGAGTAGTAACCCTTGCTGCAATTCTATTATCAGCAGCTTGCCCTGAAACATTCACAGTTCCTTTATATAGAGTTCCATTCCATCCATGCCCTATATATTGATAAGATCCTTCAACCCAATTAGCCCCATTATCTCTAGTTCCATAGATTTTAAGATCTGTTCCTAGCGTGATAGCATCAATTTGATTTATTAAAACATAAACATCAAGGCTAGTAGGATTTGAATCTTGCGCTCTTCCAACAGTTCTAAGATCTGCATTTACAGTAACTTTTGGAGTATATAATTGCATCTCTGCAACTGCTACGTTTCCGCCATTTGTTGCAGTAATATTTAATTCAAATGCACCTGTAGGAGATGTAACATTGGAAGGAAGATCCCAATATTTATATTCATTACCCCCGCTCCATGTAATACCAGTAACAGTTAAAGCAGTTACCCATGTAGTGCCGTTATGATATTTTAAAGTAAAATCCCTAGGCATAGCAGCATCAAGCGCATTACTTGAATAACTGCCTAACATTAAACGGCCTACAGTTAATGAAGATCCTAAAGTATATCTAGCCCAAACTGGAGAGCCTACTGATGCAGCTACGTTTGTTGACCAGTAAGAAGAGTTATTTTCATCAGATAGTTTATCAGTTGAATAACCTCCGTATGTATGGCTATAAGTCCATGTTCCTACTGGAGTAGTGTCAGAAGTCATTGGAGTTAAAACAGGGCAGTTACCAAAGTAAAGCTGCATATTATTTATTTTAACATAACCGCCTCCATTATGAGCAGTTACATTTATTCTAAATCTTTTATAAGTTTGATTTGATGCAAAGGCATAAAATCTTCTTTGATTTGTAGCCCACCCTGAAACACCTGATCTAGTATCAAGCGTATCCCATGATGAAGTTCCTGTATTATAACCTTGAAAAGTCCATGTATTAGGCGCACGAGTAGTTTCTGAATCACATTGAACTGTATAATGTGAAGCTGTAACAGCAGCAGGGAACTCATATTCTAATATCCCTGTAGATCCTGCTGCGCTCATCCAAGCATTAGAGTTACTTCTATCAAAAGCCCTATAAGCTTCATAACCCCCACCATAAGAAGAGCTTGCTGAAGCTGTTCCTGATGGGGCTGAGTTTGTTGTCATTAGAGGGATTAAAGCTCCCCCTGTAGGCTCATTAGAAATATATCCAGAAACCCAATTTATAGCTACGCTGTTAGTTAAATCTACAAGGGTATTGGTTTTGAAAGAATCAGCATAACCTAACACCATATCAATAGGAGCGGATTTCTGTTCTGAGAGTTCCATATATAGCTGAGCAACATCATCCGCCCCGCTTAATGCCATTGGAACGCCATTTAATAAATAACGTATTCCGTTAATATCCCCATCAGCAGGAGTTCCTGGAGCAGTAGGCGCACCTGAATTTATTCTTTTTGCAGTAAAATAACCATTGCCTGTCATTCTACCTTTCTCAACATTGTTAGCTGCAAAAAGAATATCTTTTGCTGTTGAAGATGTATTTAAAACTAAAGCCCCTGATGATCCAAATAGAGATGAGGATAATCCATCATCAGAATCCAAAAATATCAATTCAGGAGTTGCAGAATTTAGAGTAATATCTCCAAGAGTAGTTAAATTATTTACCCCTGTAATATTGTTAGAATCATCAATGGTAATGCCTGAAGCCTGAATATTTCTATTTGTTCCATCAGATCTTAAAAGGCGATTATCATTGCCAAAAGTATTTGTAGCTAAAACCCCATTTAATGCTGCATCAGATTGAATTTTAGCAAGGGTTTTTAATTCTTGCCCTAATCTGGTTACAACTATTCCTGTTCCATTTAAGTTAGCTGCCCCATTTATTACATCTTCCAAAGCCTGAGCATCTAAAGCTGCATCTATTAAATCTTGATAATTTATAACTGGCATAATTAAGCTCTAGCTCCTCTTGGTTTCACAACATAAAATCCGCTTGTAGCAGAAGTAAAATTAGCTCTTAAATGCGTCATTGTAGCTGCGTTAATATATGATTCTATTCCATACATGAAAGCGGCTGATCCCCCTGCCCTGCTACTGCCTACAACTTTTCCAAATATGTTAGCAGTTCCCGCAAGTTTTAATTGATGTATTTCTATCATATAGCTAGGCTCATTTCCTGCCCCTCCTGCAACAGAACTCCAAGTTCCTACCATAGTATTTAAACCTAGTGATCCAAAGCTTGCAGCCCCATTAGTGCTATAATCAAGAGATGAAATTCTACCTCCAGTTTCAGCATAAATTGTTACATCATATCCAGTATAATCTGAAAGAGCTAAAGGAATATCTAAAGTAGTTGTAGAAGTAAAAGCAACTGGAGGAGTTGCCCCATTACTGGAAAATCCTGCACTGGAAAAACTATTAGCAACTTGAATGAAGTTAGAACCTACCCTCATTAAAATAACTGCCCCTGTAGTGAGATTCATTTCAATATCACCATTTAGAAGCTGAAGATTTCCTGTTCCATGTTTTAAAGTTATAACTCTGGAAGCGTTTTCAATCCTCAAAATTACCAAATGGCCATCTGGAATATTTGTTGTTACAACTGTATCAAGATCATCTGCTGAAGCATCTGATTGAGTATCTAAAGTATGATAAGTTTGAGTTGGAGTAACTGATCCTGTTGCAATAGTTAATTCTGTTGATGAAGCGAAACCTAAAGTTTTAATTTTGCAATTCTTTTGAATGTCAATATTTCCTGAGGCATTGGCAATAATAAAAGATGTATTGTAATCAGTTCCATTAGCTGAAACCCTCATTGAAAAATTATCATCTCCAAGTAAACCTAATAAAGCTCTTGTAGAATTATTGTTCCTAAATGAAATAGCTGCTGAATCTGCTAAAAGAGCCTTATTCACTTTCATTAAATGGCCTCCAGATCCATTATAAGAAAACAAGCTTTCAGCAGAAGCTACAGATAATTTATTAGTTGCATCTGGAGTAGCATTTACACCAATTAGAGATAAATTATTTCTAAGCTCATAACCAGATTCATCTGATTTAACTGCAATTAATTTTCCTGCATCCCCTCCATTTATTGCAGGCATGTTAGGGGTAATTAAATTTATTGCAGCCCAAGATCCTGATCCTGAAGCCCCTGATTTCTTATAAAACGTATTATATGCAGGAGTTGAATCATTGGTTACTACTGCTAAAGTTCCTGCTATATGTAATAAATCTGCAAAAAGTAAAGCTCTTGTATCATATCTTAAAACATTAACTCTGCCATTAGCCTGAGAAATAATTTTTGCAACTGTATTTATTTGTTGCCCTAACCTAGTAGTAACAACCCCTGTTCCATTGATATTATCAGCCCCATTTACTATATCTTCAAGGGATTGAGCATCTAAAGCTGCATCTATCAAATCTTGTGCGGTTATTGCCATAAAAATATTATACCTGTTTTATTTCTAAGTTAAAGTTGTTTTGTATAATTGCCTTATTTCTTGAGCATTTAAAGCTCTGGAATATAATCTTGCATCATCTACAGAACCTATAAACTTATTAGCCCCTGCCAAAGCTCCAAAATGCAATCCTGCTAAAGTTCTTTGAGCAACAGATTCATTTCTATCAACCTCAACTCCATTTACATAGAGAATCATAGTTGTATCAGCAGCAGAATAGCTTACAGCTACATGAATCCATCCAGCAGTATTTATCTGATAATCAACTTCCCCTGCTCCATGAGATGCTTTTAAAACACCTCCAGCATCAACATAAAATCTTTCATGATTAGAAACAGAACTGCTAATTATATGGCCTACAGTTGAGAAATCTTCTTTTTTGATCCATGCTGTTTTAGTGTAATCAGCTTTTGCAGTTAAATTTGAAAGTTGTAAATATCCATCAAAATATAAAACATCACCTCTTTCAGAATCTACATTGGTATAAACTGAACCTGATAAAGTTGAAGTTCTATAATAAGGGCTTTTATCATCAACAGAATCTACTAACCATGCTAAAAGCTGATCCTGAATATAAATCAATGGGGAGTAATTAACCGCATTTACAAGGAAAGTCATATTTTCTTTTGGATCTTTCTCTTGCACTAAAAATGCTAAAACCCTATCAGAATCTTCACTCATGATAGTATAAACAGATCTAGCATATTTCTCATAATCAGTTACTAGCGGCAATGCAGGAGCATAAGCCAGAACAACAGATTTATTATTTAACCCTGCTGTAATAGGAATTATTTCAACAGTTCCGTCTTTATGTTGGAGATATATTAAATAATCTAAACCATTCTCTAATTCAACTTTTTGAGAAAGAGATAAAGTTAAACCATTCTGAGCTAGAATTTCTCCATCTAAAGTATCTGGCCTTGTATTATCAGCTACTAATATTCTATTGCTTCTAACTAATGCAGCCGCTTCCTGAGTTGCTTCAAATTCAACTGCAATATTTTGATGTTTTATTTTGCCCCATTCTCTCCAGGCATGAACAAAGGCTTGAAACTTATTTCTAATGCCAATGGTTTCAACTATCTTTGAATTTACAGCAGAGCGATCTTCAGGGATGAAAAAACTTGCAATGGAATCATCTTCAGGATCTACATATTGAAGCTCCATTCCATCATAATCTTTCTCATTACCAAATCTAACTGTTCTGGTTTCTGTTGATGGAATTTTGTTTCTATGATTGAATAATAAAACGCTATCTTCAGTAGCCTTTTCAAAGTCAAGTTTTATAACATTACCTTGTCTATATGCTACTGAGTAAACCGCTTTTGCAACTGAATCAACTGTTTCCTCAAATGAGAGATTATTGTTATCAAATGTGTAGGAAAATTCAGCCGCCTCATCAGTTCCAAAATAAGCTTTAATATTCGCAACAGTATTATAAATGCTATTAAAATCAATTTCAGCTACCTTTCTATTTCCTATGTATGGATCTAAACAAAGAAAAGAAATTATTTCATCAACAGATTTTGTTGCAGTTAATGATGTTGTAAAGTTGCTTCCTGAGATCCTTGTAGGAATCTTTCTTGTAGCCAGCATATTTATTTTTCTATCTTTTACAGATAAAGCTCCAGATGTAGCATAAGTTTGAGAATGAACTGTTGTTATATTGCCGAAATCAGGAGTTAAAATAGGGGAAACTCCGTAAAGATCTCTCCATTTAACATCATCAACAACAGTTCCGTTAAAATCTAAATCTGTTGTAGTTACCCTTCTAGCCCTAACAGAACATTTTCCTGTAAATGTGGGGCTGGCTTTTAATGTAATTGCTTTTTGATCTCTGTTTACAGCAGATCCTATCAATGTTCCTGTAAATAGCTCTTCTGCCCCTGTAGGAGTTCCATTTGAATCAAGTGGAGTAACACCTAATTCAACTTCAACCTCCATTGAAACTTGAGCGTTTCCATCATCTTTATATAAACCATTAGGGCAAACAAAATTACTAAATATTTTTTTAACTTCTTTACCTTCAATAGTAAAAGGGCCTATCCATCTATCACCACTTGATTCAAGCCTTGCTGATGTAATACCTGTTTTATCCCCTACAAATGCTCCAATATCAGCCCAATCATTATTTATAGCATTTGGATTGGCAAGAGTAATAATATCACTTGTAACTGAAAGAATAGTATAGTTTCCATCAAGATCTACAGTAGTAACCCCATCTGTATAATCTCCATCTGTAATATTTAAAGTATCATCACTTTCAAAAAATTCTGTAAAATCTACACCTGATCCACTTACTGCAACTATTTCATCAGGGTATCTAAAGAAAACATTTGATGCTCCCTGAAATGTTGAAGAGTTGGGAGCGCGTAAAAGTTGACCATTTACAGAGTTAGATTTTCTAACATTCAATATTCCATCATCAATAGCAGTTCCAACTATTACAGATGGGGCATCCCCACTATTAGGAGATGTATAAGGATCATAAACAGCAACAGTTGAGCCTGCAATTTCAGAGATTTTAGTATCTCCATCTTTTATATCATCAACATCATAATAACCCCTGCCAATACACATAAAGGCAACCTCAACCTCTCTGTTATTTTCAAAGATTTGATAAGGAACTGCTAATAAATCTGGAGTAGATCTAACTTTCCCCACTATATCAGGTATTCTTTCATTTGGCCTTGCTTTATTAGTTCTATCCGAAAGCTCATTATTAGGGCTGGCTTCCTGAATGTTCCTTCTAGAAACAACTGGAGGGCTTGGAGGTTTTGGAGTTAGAAGATATGATATAATTGTCATTACAACAGTAACAATTATGCTAACAGGATCTCCTGGATAAATTATAATGTATAATCTTCCCTGAAGAGTTGCCAGCTTATCAACCTCTTCTTTTGAAGTTGGAGTTACATCATTCTCAACTGAAACCAGTTCATGATATATTTTAGCTGTAGATGGAAATTCTGGATATTTTTCTTTTAAAAATTCTCTTACATCTTCAACATAAAATTTTTCATGTTCGCTTTCTAGAGGATTTTCTATCAATATTATTTCTTGCATATATAAAACCCTACATCATTAAAGCCAAGTTTTGCTATTTCTAAATGTTCAAATTTCACACCTTTCTCAGAAATATGTAAAACTCTCCCTCTTGTATAAACTCCAACATGAGGGATTCCAACATTTCTTTTAAATAAAATGATGCAAGGATCTACAAGCTCAGGAACTTTTATAAAATCGCTTTCCTCAGCCATAAAACGCTTTATTTTGTTTTTTGGAGTTGAAGGATTTGGAGTTCTGCAACCAATATCAAACTTGGTTATATCCATCCATACATCTCTAATAAAATCCCAACAGTTATAATTAGTGGGATGAAATTTTTTATTAAAATAATTATCAACTGCAAAACTCATAGGAAACCTCTCAACATTGGGAATCTTGTTAAGTTGTAAAGTTCTCCAGTAGTATTTACATTTAATGAAGGGGCTTTAGCTTCAAATACAGAACCCTCTTTATTGAAATTGAAAGTTTGAACTTCTAAAAGCAAAGGGCCTACAAGCGGCTGTGTTAAATCATCAGATCTATACACTCTATATTTAACTGTTGGTTTCTCAGTAAAGTTTAAATCATTAAAAATATTATCAAGTTCTTTTGGTAATATTTCTCCTAGATCTCCAAGAGTAATTTTTATTGCCTGATCCAAATCATCATTTGAACTTAAAGGGGTAACTTTTAATGGGTAATATTGAAAGAAATGATCTTCAGCCTCTTCAGTTGTTACAGTAACCCCTGAAGTCATATTCCTAACTATTCTATAGGTTTGAGTAAAGGCAGAATGAGATATTTCCAGCAGTTCAATATGAATCACGCTAGAATTAGAATTTAAAAAATAGTCATAGTAATTACTCATTATGATCCATCAAATACAGGTATTGCAGGAAGCTGAACATTTACAAAGTTAGAAAGCATATTATAAAAATTTTCATAATCTGTTCCATAAGCGTTATATGAAGCTACAAGGCCATTATTATAATCTTCATCTTCATCAAGCGGCTTAACTTCTAACTGAGCAGAAATTCCATAAGTGTTAGCATCAACTTCATCAGTTTTAAATGAGCCAGGAACAAACTTAGCGATATGCTCAGTCATACCTGTATCATCCATCAACAGATCAATTAGAAATTCATTAGCTCCAGTTTTGGCAGGAGTTCTATAAAAAGCTCTGATATATTCATATTCAAGTTTAGATAAAACTGTCCATTTAACACTTACTATTGCAGCAGCGTTTTCTTTATCTTTCCTTGATTTTGATAAACCTCCATCAAGCTTAGTTGAAGCTATCTCATTCCCATCTGTTACTGAGTAACCATTTTCACTAGGAGTTATTACAAGTTTTAACATTCTATACCCTCCTACGCTGAGAATTTAAGTTGTTGCTTAGAGCCTTTGAAGTTCTGCCATTTGGATTAGAAATATCAGTTGATATTACTTTAGGGGCTTCATTTCTTACAACCCTCCTAGCAATTATTTCAACTTCTGATTCTGAAATCTGATTTTGTTCATATTCAACCCCTGGAGCTTGGTTTATTAATGTAAACTTCACACCGCCTTGAGATTTTTCTTTATATGTTCCTGCGTTCATTTGTTCAAGAGCAGATCTATATT
The DNA here is from genome assembly GCA_003963225.1 of Candidatus Babelota bacterium. GTDB lineage: Bacteria > Babelota > Babeliae > Babelales > Vermiphilaceae > AWTP1-30. Next base: position 3,031 of record RXKB01000052.1, on the reverse strand, counting down.
TAGATGTTGCCTGAGCATTAGTAACAAACTCCTGTCCATGAACTACACCTGCAACATCATTTCTACCAATGTTACCAGTATAACCGCCTGAAGCGAAACCTCCGAAACTTTGCATAGGCCCTATGAAATTAGCGTTTCCTGTTCCGATTAACCTTGATAAACTTCCTTGAGATCCTAAGAAAGATCCGCCAAATGCAGAGCCTATTGAACCTAAAATAGATCCAAATAACCCGCCTCCTCCAGAAGCCCCTGCTGCTGCATTAAATGCTAGTTGTTTTTCAGTATTGAAAATTATTTGTAGCCCAACTTCAATTAATTGATTTAGTAATTTTTCTGAAATAGATCTTGCAACATTTCCTATTGCTTCTTTCCAACTGTTACCATAAACCAAAGCTCCTACTGTTGCTTGAGCTATACCTTGCTGAAGCTCCCCGCCTTGTCCAAATACTTCAGCAAACATTTTACCCATTTCAACAGAAGCGTTTTTGGTTTCAAGCTGCATTATTCTAAGCTGATCTGAATATGCTGTAGCAAAATCTGAAGCATCTTTAGCTTTAAGGAAAGATAACTCTTGCTGATTCAACTCATCATTATATTCCTTCAGGGTAATTTTACCTTCAGAAAGTAAAGCTATCAGATCTGATTGTGCATTAAAATAATCAGTTTGAGGGCCTCTAATTTCCTCAAGCAATCTTTTACGCCTTTCCAAAATCTCTTCCATTGGATCTTTTTTCTTTTTACCTGAAGAGCCGCTTGCACTTGGAACATAAGTAGCAGGAGATTTTTTATTTAGATCTACTTGCTCTTGTGGAGCTTCATTAGCTAAAACTTTATTTATCTCATTTTGAAGAGGAGAAATTTCATTGATAGTTGTTTTCATTTCACCAACTATTTTTTCTCTTTCTTTTTGCAATCTTCTGATTTCATCTTGAACAAATTTACCTCTGCCAGAAGTATCAGCTAATATTTCTGCTTCAGATTTTCCGCCAAATAATTTTCTCTGCCTAGAAATCTTTTCATTTACATCAACTAAATCATTTCCTAGATCTTCCTGCTTATCAACTAATTTTCTATAGCGGTTTCTATCTTCAGCATTGCCTAGAGCGTTTAATTGGCGTTCAAGTAAAGCCGCTTCCCCTCTGGCCTCGCGCATATAATTTATAATATCAACTAAAGCTTCAGAGATAGCCATAAAGCCAGTAGCTACTGCTGAAGTTGCACCTGTTGATTTATCAAATTCTCCTAACAATTCTAAGAATGAATTTTTCAGAACAACTAAAGATTGTCCGATAGTTGGAACAGTTTTCCCAAAATTATTATTAAGTTCATCAGCAGATTTTTTGAAAGCATCAATAATATCTTTTGCTGTAATTTTTCCTTCAGCTCCAAGATCTCTTAATTGGCCTCTGGTTACACCTAAAGATTTAGCGATAACATCCGCAACAGCAGGGAGCTGTTCTAATACTGAGCGCAACTCATCGCCGCGCAAAGTTCCTGAAGCTAAACCTTGAGATAATTGGATGATACCAGCAGAAGCCTCAGCAGCAGAAGCTCCTGAAAGAATTACAGCTTGGTTTAATGATTTAGTAAAATCTAAAGTTTCCCTTTGAGAAAGTCCTAGCTCTTTTGTTGCTAAAGCTGTTCTAGCGTAAAGTTCTGCTGTTGATTCATAACTGGATCTGGTTTGATTTGAAATATTGAATAACTCTTTAGTTACTACTGAAAGTTCCTCAGTTCCATTTGTTACCAGTTTAAGGCGGTTTTGAAGGTTAGTTAAGCTATCAGCCATTTGGATAGTTTCTTTAACCAGATAAGCCCCTCCTAGAGCAATCATAGCCCTCTGCATAAGGTTTATTGAACTAGCAGCAGCTTGACTTGCCCTGTTGTTTTTAGAAATTGCAGCTTCAGCTTTTTCAAGGCTAGTTCTGTATCTATCTGTTGCCTGTTGAAGAGTTCTAAATCTTACTGTGTTTGTTTGTCCAGTTATGGCTAAATCCCTTAAACGTGATTCAGCAGCTTTTGCTCTGGATTCTAACCTATCAAAAGCTCCAGTAGTATTTCCTATTTTCTTTAGTTCTGTATTTGTGTTAGCAGCAGCAGCTCTAATATCACTCAAAGATCTAACAACTTTCTGCTTTCCAGCTTCAGCTTCCTCAGAACTAATCTTTACTCTAATAGGAACATCTGTCATTTTTTAGTTACCTTCTCTAAATATATTGTATCAAGAAATTTCACATATTGAATAAATTTATCCAAATCACCTTTAATATTGAACAGATTTATATAAGTTGAGATTTCCGATAGCAAAAAAGGTTGAGGAATTCCATAACCATATTGCCTACAAGATCCTAAAAGATCATAAGCCTCCCATGCTTCAATAACATCATCAAGCAATTTAGGCTTATTTAATATGGCTGAAGGAATGGCGTTCCCTCTCTTCCTAGCAACATCTAGAAGCCAGCCAGCTCTAGAACCCCATTCCATTTGCCATATTAAGACTTTTTTAAGTTCTCTTTACCCTCTTCAATCTCAATCTTGCGGAAAGTTTCCATTTCAGTTGAAAGCTCTAAAATTAGACCCCTGAAGTCTTTATATTCTTTTAAAACCTTTTTAGCATTTTCAACAGAGAAAGGGAGTTCTTGACCTTTTAATTTAATGCCCTTCCAATCAATAATAACTGTATGAGCAATAATATCTGTAAGATCATCTTCCCCTACATCACTTAAAGAATACTTATTAGCTATTTTGGCTGATTTATTTAGCCTTGTAGCCATTTCTTTAGAGCGTTTGTTGCCCATCCTAGCAATTTTGATACTTGATGTTTTATCAAGCTCAATCCATACGCCTGTTTCCTCTAAATTAGCATCAGTTCCGAAAGTTTTATCTAAATCCATTGTAATTTTCCTTTGTTGGGTTGTTGGATATTATGCAGCAGGGAATTTACAAACTTGGATTGTAAACCCATACACAGCATCTCTTATAGCTCTATAATTCATTTCTGCAAACACATCTTGATCTTGACCTTGTGCAA
>RXKB01000019.1:2546-3232 GCA_003963225.1 Candidatus Babelota bacterium | reverse complement strand
GGATTCTGAAGCTAGTGTAACAACACCCGGTTGACCTTTAGCATAAAGGGCGTCAATAGCTGCTTGAATGCCCTCTGAGGTAAACGGGAAGGCAAACAATGTATTAATAGGAGAAACGCTTTCAATCGCTGTCTCCAAAAGTTTATCCACATTACGTGGATTCGTTGTGTTATAATTAATATCTAATGTCATTTATTTTTCTCTTATGGATTTACTGGGTTGGATGTGGGTTGGTGGTAGTAGATTATCTACCCTTTGTTAGAAATAGAGACGTTCGGGTCTGCCTGAGCCTTGCCCCTAAACCATGAAGCAACACCAAGTACAGCCATGTTAGTTGCATTAATTCCCATCAAAGCTCCAATCACAGAAGGGAGTAATGGAAGTAGTTCACCATGTCCGTATAAACTTGCTATCAAAGCTCCTACAACAATGAATGAACTCATGAATGTATTAAAACCCACAGAGAACCCTATGAAGGGCCTCCATGAGTATGTAGGCCAATGTTCGCTAGTAGACTCAGCTTGCATTGTTTTATTGACATCCGATATAGCTGTACTATCTGCCTGTATCTCAGCTTTAGCTAAATCTATCTGAAGCTCTTGTAACTTGATCTTCTGATTAGATTCTATCTCAGCTAACTTAACAGCAGCTTCAGGATTGATTCTGAGAGCCTCAGAGACTGATTC
>RXKB01000019.1:0-2496 GCA_003963225.1 Candidatus Babelota bacterium | reverse complement strand
CACCAAGAGCGTCATAGGATTTATTGTCTGGATTTACTGCACAAGAGTGGTGTGTATATTTAAGATTAACGGACGAGACTGCTGTACTAATGATAGGAGCTTTAAGTCCGACATTAGAAGTTAATTTATCGCTGTTAACTCCTGTGGTACACATAGGGGATATTTTACGAGTATTGTCTAACCCAACAAATAACTCAGCAGAATCAAAATACTTATATTCTTCTGCTTGAGCTTTATTTGGAAAGATTAATACAAGAGCCAACGATACAACCAATACAGCAACAATACCAACTAATACTCCTTTACCTTCCTTGGTTTTGAAGTAATCCTTTGGCTTTTTTTACAAATAGAACTATAGTCAGGGTTACTGAAATAATTAATGATATTAGAAATAAAAGCATACGGCCTATGGAGGTGTTTTTAACACAGCTAGGGAGTTTTTGAAAGGTTGTACACCAAACCTACGGATAATACTGATAGGTGTTGTAGATAGAGTATACTCTGTTTGATAACGGTCGGATTGTAGGCGATATTTAACAATCCCTGCCACTAGGTAAACTAAAACAGTATTACTTCCATCCAGTATGAAATCATTACATATAGCAGGATAGTCTACATTACCCAGATTAATGGAGTTATACCCAACAAGGACGGGGTCATAGAAACGGATAAATACATCCCCACCAGACTCCTTCCAAACCACTTGGCCTTTGTCCAAAAGATCAAAAGCAAAATCAAGTAAAACAGGGCTGCTTGCAAGAGGGAAGAAATTAACTCCATCTATTTGAATTTGCCCTGCCGCCCAGGTTACTTCTGACACACTACCCCCTAGTTTAGGGGCAAACCCTCTCCCAGTGTTTCTAGGGGGTAGGAGAGTGTTGTCAAAACTTACTTCGGAAACATTAGGATTAAGTGGGGCTACCATCTTTACCTTCCGTATGAAAAAGTAAACCCAAGGGTAAGCTCGTTAGTATTATCTTTAGGAATAGTTCCTCCTCCAGATACAGCAGAAAAACTTACTTGGTATCCAGCAGAGGAGATATTGTTTGTTAAAGTAACAGAGCCTATACCGCTACCAGTATTCCCCTCTGTGATATCCCACTTGTAGGTCATTTTACGGTGTTTGGTGCCAGCGGTATACGTGTTGGTAGAGAACAACTGCCCCGCAAATGCAACTCCTCCGGGTACGGAGGTAACAGATCCTAGTGTTTGTGTTGGTCTGGCGGATGCTATGGTAAACCCTAGTGCAGCAGTTACATTAGAGGTAGTACATAACCCCGCAAAAGGTGCCGTGTTAACAGTCCCTGCACCTAACCCAGAGTTCCAGAAGCAAGGTCTTAGAACGTAGTTATAATCAACTCCGCCGAGGTTGATAACTCCAGTAACGTCGGACAAATTAACTACGGACTTAACCTTCCAGTTGACATATAAAAAATCCATTGAGGTTAAGGTTAGGGTAGTAGGTGTTCCCTCGACATCTTTAATTAGAGACCTCATCATAGTTAAACCACCTGTAGGGTTTCTAAACAACCCCACTTCACTTATGGTTCCTATAATCTGTCCTTTAGTTGTTCTATACTGGTTGGTTTGAGTTATTTCATTACCTGACACAGAGTAAGTAACTACAGAATTGAACGATGCAAATCTAGTCCCTATTTGCGATATTGTTGTATCGGTTGCCGCAGCCGCTGTTGTCCCGTTACCTACTCCCATCTGGCTAAATAGATCAGCGCGCGTGTCTGTTGTACCGTTCAACCAAGTCTCAAAAAAAGCATCCGTTATCATTTGAGGCTGATAATCTAACTCTTGTTTTGGCTTAGCTCCAGGTAAAGGGTTGCCATTTTCATCTAAAGATTCAGCTCCCCAAACTTGAAAGGCCAGTTCTCCACTGAATCGTGTATGTATTCCAATACTATTATCTTGCATAAAATCTTCTTGTTAGATAGTGATTAAAGATCCATCTGTTAAGTTAGCACCTATTGTGAAGGTGTCTTCGTCATATATGTCATGGGTAGCATAGTTTGCTGTGACAACTAAAGAGCCATCAGTTAAATCTGTACCGATTGTGAAGGTGTCTTCGTCATATATGTCATGAGTGGTATACACGACGGTTGTTACTAGATCGCCATCCGTAAGGTTAGCACCAACAGTAAAGGTGTCTGTATCGTATATGTCATGGGTGTTATATATGACAGTAACAACTAAAGATCCATCTGTTAAGTTAGCACCTATTGTGAAGGTGTCTTCGTCTGGTTGAGGGATATATTTAAGATCCCCCTCAGTTAAGCTAGCCCCAATTGTGAAGGTATCTTCCGTCCGATAAGGATATTGTCCGAATGTAAATCCAGTAAACCCAATACTATGGGTGGAAGCTAATATACCTATAATCATCAGACATCCTTTAAATCCCCCCAGATATTCCAGTACTCTGTAGCACCTTTTTCTCTGAGATATAGAGTCATTGGGGAATTAACATCTCTTGCCTGGGAAAGCTTG
>RXKB01000017.1 GCA_003963225.1 Candidatus Babelota bacterium | reverse complement strand
TGCATTTCCTTCCTACTTCCATATTCTCTCCCGATTGCTGGAGAATCTGATCCTGTAAATCTTCCCAGCTTAGGGCCAATTGATATTTCAGCTAAGCGAATTATTAATCTCTGTATCTTGTCAAAATCTATCATCTAGGTATCTCTCCTGTTTTGTCAGGTCTTCGTACTAAGATGTAAACAGTGTGTTGTGTTCCTTGCCTGCTTTCATAAGCCGCTGTTTGGAACACTTCGTATAACCCATCTGACAAAATGCAATAATCACTATCGTGGCCTTCGTATTTATTAACACCACGAAGGGTCATGTTGTTGCTGTAGAAGAGTTTGATAGAAGTGGACTCAAGACCACTGGGAAGCACTTTAACTACCTCCCCAAATCTAGCACCCTGCACCAGAGGCTGTAGGGAGCCGTTTACGGGGCCTAAGCTAGTGGGGCTACCTGGTACTACCTCCCCATTGATTAAAGTTGGCTGTGAGCGTCTGTAGAAGGTTATAGAGTGGGTATTCATTGTCCTGCTCATAACACCTTCCTTCGAGTCTTAGTTACGCTATCTTTGTATGACACCTCACTAACCAAGTCTTGTGTATCAACCAGAGGAGCATCTTCACCTTTACGGCTGATTGTGAATGGATGGTTCTTCCTGAGCTGGTTACTCCCAAATATATCCACTTCCTCATTAGCTAATTCAAATCCAACAGCTTTCAGCATTGCTACTAAATCTTTCTCTGTTAGTTTAGAATCCATGTAGCGTTTAACAGCTCTACGAACTTTGGGGTTGTTGAGGATTTTAGGCTGGTTGTGAAAGAGATATTCTAGTACAGGACGAGGGGGAATATGCTCTGTTCCATCAGCATTAGTTGTTCCGTTATGGTGTAGCTGCATTAACTCAGGGAATGTAAACCCAGAATAATGTGTACCAGACTCACTAAAGTGACCGACACTGACAAACTCTTTATTTGCTCTTAGTAGATTTTCTAGCTTTTGTTCTGTCTTTGACTTCGGTAGTGGTTGTACTGTTATCATCTTCTTTTTGTTCTACCTGTGTGTCATACTCACTTATAATGGTTTCAACACCACCTACAATTTTACTTATTACTACATAGGCCATTAGTAATTCACCTCTGGATCATAGTAAGTAAGTATTGAATGGGTGCGTATTGTTTCTCCAGCAAGAGTAACCTCAACATGGCCCATTAATGCACAACTACCACGCTCTGTCATAGCTGATGTTAAAGCGGATGGGAATTTTAGTTTGTAATACCCTGTAGTTGAGTTGGTTATCTCAATAGTAGAGGATGCTGTAGACAAGCTGAGTAACACAGCAGTATGGGGGGCTTTACGGAACTTAGCTGTGATAACAGCTCCAGTTATGTTGGTGTCGATTGGTAATCCATTTGCATCATAACTGGGATAACGCAGAGGGAGTTCTTTGTAACTACCTTGTAATAAATCCATCTCAAGGCTATCTGTTCTTATGGGCATAATGAATCCATTAGGTTGTTACTCTATTTTTATATAAGCCTGTTAGCCAAGCACACATAAAAATAGAGCACTTTTGGTGCTCTAAATTAATTAGGTAAACTCTTGTGTACAACAGCTAGTGTCAATTGTCAGAGTAGGTGTTTCGCCACTTATAAAAGAAATACTTCCAAGACCATTGGTTGGTATGGTGTACCCATATAATGGGCATATATCTTTTAAGGAGATAATCCAATCTCGCCAGAAGTTCTTGCCTGTAGTATTATAGTACTCCAGTTCAAACTCTCCAGTTCTATCTCTTTTCAATCCACCACTTGTAGTAGCATTTGCCATATTTTGTATGGCATTTGCTCTTAAGCATTTACACAATATTTCTGGATGGTTTACTTCGTCATCACCTACAGTGATAATAACTCTTTCGTTAATCCGTCTCATAAGAGACCCCCCAACAGTGTTATTGCTGGGGAGAATTTCTAAGACTTCCTGTAGAAGAACATCTCTATCTACTGTAGCCATAGATCACCTATTAGGTAGATGATGTCAGGCGGATGATTGAGCCAGGTTTTTGGTTGAAGAATAGACGGTTAGATTCCATCATCAAACGAACACCAGTGAACTCATCTTCAGCAGACCAGCGATACATGGTTTGTGCTTCTTGGTTAGCATGAGTACGAGTACGAGCAGGGGCGAAGTGGATACCCATTACACCAGAGCCAGCTAAGAACATATAAGCTGCGTTATCAGCAACCAAGTTAGTACCAGCAATGATTTCTGCACCGTAGTTGATGTAAACAATACCATCACGACTGCCTTTGAACATGTCGTAATTCCAGGCATTGTTAGTGATGTAACCAACTTCTTCAACTGCCAAGTCTTTAGCAGTCATCAGAGGACGAGCCAAACCTTCTTGTGCTTCTAAAGCCAAGCGAGAGTTAAAGAAAGTATCACCACACAGCATAACCACAGTACCAGACAACTGGTTACGAGCAGCGTATTGCATTAACTCTTTCTTCTTACCACG
>RXKB01000080.1 GCA_003963225.1 Candidatus Babelota bacterium | reverse complement strand
CCAAGAGCGTCATAGGATTTATTGTCTGGATTTACTGCACAAGAGTGGTGTGTATATTTAAGATTAACGGACGAGACTGCTGTACTAATGATAGAAGCTTTAAGTCCAACATTAGAAGTTAATTTATCGCTGTTAACTCCTGTGGTACACATAGGGGATATTTTACGAGTATTGTCTAACCCAACAAATAACTCAGCAGAAGATAAGTATTTATATTCGTCTGCTTGAGCTTTACTGGGGAAGATTAGTACAAGAGCTATAGACACACCTAATACAGCAACAATACCAACCAGAACTCCCTTACCTTCCTTGGTCTTGAAGTACTTGGTAGGGGAGGATACAAACCCTAGTATGACTAAAATTGTTATCACTAAAATTGACGATAAGAATAGGAACACAATTAATTACCTTTATGGGAATGTTTTAAGTACTGCTAGGGAGTTGGTGGAGGTTTGTACACCAAATCTTCTGATCACACTTAAAGGGGTTGTGTGGAGTTGATATTCTGTCTGGTAGCGGTCTGACTGTAATCTATAGTTAACAAGGTTGTTTACTAAATAAACCAAAACTGTGTTACTTCCAAGTAACTCAAAATCATTACAAATAGCCGGGTCGGTTACATTTCCAAGAGGTAGAGTGTTATATCCCGGTATGATTGGATCATAGAACCGAATGTAGGTTGAATCGTCTGGAAGTTTATACACAACTTGGCCACGGTCTGCTGAATCAAATGCAAAATCTAGTATGACAGGCTCTGTAGCTAACGCAAAGAAGTTAGCCCCGTCAATTCTTATCTGCCCCGCAAGCCAAGTCACTTCAGAAATTGTCCCTGTTGAAGGCTTTTTAGCCAACCCTCTCCCTGTATTTCTTGGAGGGAGGAGGGTATTATCTAGGGATATTTCAACAGTATTTGGGTTTAAAATTCCAACCATAATTATCTTCCATAAGAAAAAGTAATACCTAGTGTAAATTCCTTGGTATCGTCTTTTGGAATTGTGGCGCCGTCTGATGTAGCGGCAAAAGATATTTGATAACCTATCCTTAGTCCAGCATTATACCCTATTGTAATACTCCCTATTCCACTCCCGATATTACCTTGGTCAATATTCCACTTGTAGGTCATTTTTCTTTGTTTAGTTCCCGCCGTGTAACTATTGGTTGAAAACGCCCAGCCTGGGTATTGCGACCCACCGGGTCCTGAAGTAATGCTACCCAATGTCTGGGTAGCATAAGCAGAAGCACTGGAAAACCCAAGGTAGCTATTTACGCCTGTAGCATTTGAAACCACAGCAAACGGATTCGATGTGGTAGTGTTATTTGTTAGGTCTAAGTTCCAATGGCAGGGACGTAGTGTGTAATTGTAATTAACCCCCCCAATATTAATAACCCCAGTGACATCCGACGTATTCACAGTAGCAGTTACTCGCCACTTGACATAGATAAAGTCCATTGAAGTAAGGGTTAGTGATGTAGCAGCCCCACCTGCATCTTTTATTAGACTTCTCATCATAGTCTGCCCGCCTGTAGAGCTACCAAATAAACCCACCTCAGAGACCACCCCTATTACCTGTCCTTGCGTAGATCGGTACTCGATAGTCTGAGTTATTGTATTCGCTCCGACAGTGTATAACGTACCTGATGTGTGTACTGGGAAACGGGTTGAAACTTGGGATATAGTAGTATCAGAGGCCGTGGCAGCCAGTGTTCCGTTACCCATAGCACAGTATGAAAAGAGTCCTAACCTAGCCGCAGTATCATTTAACCACGTCTCAAAAAAAGCATCTGTAATAATTTGTGGTTGGAATGGTGTTTCTTGTTTAGGTAGTGCTCCTGGTAATGGATTACCTTGCTCATCTAAGCTCTCAGCCGCCCACACTTGAAAACTAAGCTCACCATTGAATTTAGTATGTACTTGCATTATTTTATCCAATTAAACTAAAGTTGCATCTGTCACGTTCGCAGAGACAGTGAAAGTATCTATATCGTATAGTTCGTGGGTAGCATAATTGGCAGTTACTATTAAAGTAGCATCTGTCAAGTTAGCCCCAACGGTAAAAGTATCTATATCGTAGAGTTCTTGAGTGTTGTATACGGCCATTAACACTAGGTTTGCGTCTGTAATATCCGCAGCTACTGTAAAAGTATCTATATCATACAGTTCCTGTGTGTTATATACCGCAGCTACTACAAGGCTAGAGTCTGTGACATCTGCTCCGACCGTAAAAGAGTCTATATCCGGTTGTGGTATAAATTTCAACTCGACATCTGTAATATCAGCAGACACTGTAAACGTATCTATATCTGACCTAGACGGATATTTACCGAAAGTTAATCCAGTAAACCCAGCGGAGTTGGAAGAAGCTAAAATTCCTATAATCATTTAAGCCTCGGCCCCTTATATATCTTTTAAATCCCCCCAGATATTCCAGTACTCTGTAGCACCTTTTTCTCTGAGATATAGAGTCATTGGGGAATTAACATCTCTTGCCTGGGAAAGCTTG
>RXKB01000061.1 GCA_003963225.1 Candidatus Babelota bacterium | reverse complement strand
GATTGTAGTATTTGAATATATCTAGTGGGTACTCGCAAGAATGAAATCCAGAACCACAAGCTACTACTTCACCTTCGTGGTGATAAGTTTTACCCAATTCGTATTGAAACCCTCGGCAAGTCCAATCTTTATTGAACGCTTTAAATGCTTTAATTTTGTCAGTCATGATTATCTCCTCTTAATGTTTGTCGATGTCTTTATAGGATTTCATGGTTATTCCTCTTGTTTTGTGATGCAACTATGGTACAAGACACCTTCCTTGGTGTCAACAGATTATTTAGTAATTAACTCAAATCGTACTCGTCAATATTAATACCAGAAATCTCGTAGAACATCCCCTTATTGAAGTTAGGTATCCCTAAAATCAACTTACGATCCTCTTTGCTTGCTTTTTCAAAGCTTTCTTTGAAGGCTTGCTTGTAAGGGATCTCCTTAAGGTATCCACCTGCTGTGAAGAATTTAGGGTTGTCAATCTTCTCTTGATCTGACATTTCTGATTCACTTACCCATGTAATCGGTGAAAAGTACAAGAAATTTGGTTTAGGACAACGTTCCCACAAAATCCTGTCAATCTCTGCACCAAACACCCGTACAGTCTTAGGAGTATCTGTGTTAAAATAACCGGAGTTGTAATCACCGGAGTTGTAATCACCGGAGTTGTAATCACCGGAGTTGTAATCACCGGAGTTGCGATAACCGGAGTTGCGATAACCGGAGTTGCGATAACCGGAGTTGTAATCACCGGAGTTGCGATCACCGGAGTTGTAATCACCGGAGTTGTAATCACCGGAGTTGCGATAACCGGAGTTGCGATAACCGGAGTTACCTTTTCCGGTATTCACCATCCGCAACACCTTCTCCCAAGATAACTCATCAAGCAGCTCAATGTCGCTAGCACAAATCTTATCTTCTTTACTGGCTAATGTTCCATATAAACGAACCTTAGCAACCTTATTGTCTGGGTTGAAAGAGTAATAACCAAAGCAATCTGCTAAATTGACACAAGCATGGAATCCATTATCACAAGGGACAATCTCTCCATTTTGGTGGTAGCTCTTACCTACCTCGAATTGAAAGCCTCTACAAGTCCAATCTTGATTGAATACTTTATAGGCAATGATTTCGGTTGGTGCATCTTGTGTGGTCTTGTCGGTGGTCATAGTTAGTTCCTCTCAGGTTTGTTTGGTTGATGTGATTATCTTAACCCTGCTTGCCCTCTTCGTCAACAAGATTTTTCATCTCATTCAACCTGGCTTGCATAAATGTGAGGTATTTCACAGTTTCATCTAATAGCTCATCAACTATTAGTTTTGTGATGCCTTGATTAGCCAGTCTTACATATACATTGTCAAACTGCTCAGAGATATTAGCTTGAACTAATTTTAGTTCATATCGCACTTGCCGTAGTTCATTGCAGATTTTTGCTACTTGTAGCTTGTTCATATCTTAACCCTCTTCTTACTAGCCCTCATATCATCAACCCATCGAGTAAACTGTCTTTGGCCTTTAGCTAACCATATGTCAAATGTAAGTTCTGTAGAGTTACCAAACTTATCAAATGTTGACTTATCTTCACCAACAAATAGCATGCCTGTATCTGCGTTGAGCAGTAGTGGTCGGTTGAATAGCTCACCACAACCAGTTAGAAACTCTTCTGGATCTTGTACCTTTGCCATATCACTCTCCAATCAGTTTAAGCTTTCTATATCTCAACTCTTCCTGCATCATCTCTATTCGCCACTTGGTAGCAGGACCTTCAATACAGTGGTCATTCAAGTATTGTATTACATTAGCAATATGCTCTTCCTCCATATCTTTCAATCGGATATACTTAAGAGTATCCTTCCCAGATTTACCATAGCTTCCCCATAGAAGTTTGTTGCGTACATCTTCAAAGGGATCATCGGACATAACTGTGAGGTCTTCTTCTTTGCCATCTCCATTACGAGATGTGTGGGTATTGAGGCCACCATCAACAGAATAAAGAACACCATCTACTACAGCTGTCTGATAATCCCAACCATAGGATGAAACAAGGTACTGCCCGTTTGGGCAGCAAACAGCATTCTGGACTACAAAGTTAGTTGGCTCTGTTGGTAAGGTTGGTTTGTAGTCACCGAGCCATCTTAGTGTGTTGGTTAAGTCTGTCACAGATCCACCTTCATAGTTACTTTAAACTCAGGTAAGTCTATTGCTGGACGTAAGCTGGAATGTGTCGTATAAATTTATTCATCGTTCTGTCCTCTTTGGTTTACCCAATTATACCAATACCCTTTCATATTAGCAACCCCTATTGGATTCTTACTATGAAAGAATACTTGTGGAATAGTCTTATCTGGATGTCTATCTAAATAGCGACATAGCCACTTAAGGCAATCGTAGCCTGTGATGTCTCTACCAGATTTGTTGTACCAAGCTAGATCATGGTCGAATGATACCCAAGTTATAAAATCTTCTGTTGTGAAGGCGGGTATGTTTCTCATATACCATATGAAATCTATAGGACTACGTGTAACACAAATATTTGATGTCTTAGGGTATTCTACCCAGGTTATGTCACTATAGGTTCTTTCATCGTCTAGGATTAATCCGATGGTCATTAATCCCTCCTATTTACGTATAGGTAGTTGTCACTCTCTTCCAGAAGTTTTTCAATAGACTCCTGTAGCCCAACAGGGATGTTGCAAGTCTCGTATACTTCCATCAGCAGGTCTATAGCCTCATCAAAGTACTCAGGTAACTTTTTACTCATAACTCTATCCTCGTGTTTAATGTCGATGGAGGTATTGTACAGGTATCTTTATAGCTGGTCAACTGTAAACTCAGACTCATAAGCAACAAAGCTTTTGTATGGATAAGAGTCACCAATGACTTGTCCAGATGTTGTTTCCAAAATGTACATACAACTACTATCTAGTTCAGAAGCTATCCCAACAACCTTACAGGAGATTTTTTGGTTGTCAAAGTTGAGCGTTACTTTCGTATCATTGGTCAACTTTATTACGCTTTTCCTAGCGTGCCTCTCAATAGTTTCTTTTATGTGACCACCGTAGTACAATACTTCTGCGTCCTCTCTCGCTTTAACAGCTTCATCAAAGGTTGTGAAAGATCCTAAATAGATAGATTTACCTTTCTTCCATACCCTGGCCTCCCAACGATTCTCTCTTGTATGAAAAGAAACTCCCCTTACGTTAGTTGAACAATCTCTACCAAATGCGTGGTGGCGTTGGTTAACATTGGATATTGATCTATCTACCCATCTACAATTATCTTTACAATAATCTCCATCATTATCAATCCTGTCTAGGACATAACCTTCTGGTCTTGGGCCTAAATCCCTTAAGAAGTTTTCAAACCCCAAACCACTCTCTTGCCATTCTGGACAAACTTTTATCCCACGGCCTCCCCAATACTCCCAACCTGTAGCCTTCGGGTTGTTGCACCTATACAGCATAGAATACCAACTACTGTAAGTAGGGTTACTAGATGAACTCATACCAATCTCTCTTATTAAATTTTAGATACACCTATCCCGTTTTACTGTGAATAGCTAATTACAACCCATCTTTATATCTACGGTTGTTCACTGCCCTGAGACAGCACACTAGCTATTGGAACCAAGCGAAGTTCCGACACAATAAAACTCTATGTTCAGGCCTTTATGTTATTGGCCTATGGCCCCGTACCCTTGGGAACCTCCTGTGTGTCTCTCTTAGCCTAGAGACAATACTACCATGATTGACCTTCGCCAATCAAGAGGATTTCTAGTCCTCGCCCTACTGCTTTATCAGGTATTCGGGTTTCGTACAATAAAGAGTTGCTTTACAGCTTCTCTTCGCAGGCTTTTCCATAATCACATCGGGGCACCACGGCTGGTGTATATCCCCTCTCAGAAAGCATTACTGCCTTCGTTGCTCGACCATGGGGTTGTGTACTTCCTGTACACCCATCAGAGCCATGCTTGAGGTTTTGCTTTAAGCCTACTGAGTGGGTAACAAGCCCACCTTTCAGCTAAGGGAAACCTAAATAAAACGCCTATCTACCATTACATTATAGGGTATAAATGTAAATCCGTCAAGTGCTAATGTTCTATAATGTGAGGTGTGTCACAATATAGTAGCACTTGTGTTTAAGAATGTGAACTAAGTACGTCCTTTACTGCAAGTAAAATACCTACAGGTATTCCTATACTAAAGAATTGTAACGGCTGGTCGATAAAGTCTATACCACAAAATCCTAAACCAAACCCTAAAATGACCATTATTATGATATTCATGATCTTATCCTCTAATGTTGTGTTGATGTACCTATTCTACTAACTCTTCCAAGCTTCGTCAACAGCTTTCTTGTAAATACTATTCAAAGCATCTGCTACAGCTTGGGCTTCTTGTTGTGTGGCGAAGATATATCCATTTTGTAGCCTTGATCTTTCAAAATCATAATCATCCCAAGTAGAGCTAGCAACTTCAAACCCACAAGTATTCACTTTTACTCTGTGACAATACCCGCCCTTTTCAGGGGCTTCCTTCAAAGGACAAGCCTCTACAACAATATCTCCAATCTTCATTGTCTTGGGAGGAGACGGTTTACGGCGGTATTTATAATTAGCCAAGAAAGAGTCAGCACAGTCCATAGGCGACCAATATCCAGTAGCAACATATTGCATCTCAAACTCTTTCCAAGGCTCAGGATTCGTTTTAGCAACGATGGCATACTCA
>RXKB01000071.1:507-3929 GCA_003963225.1 Candidatus Babelota bacterium | reverse complement strand
GAACTAAATGACAACAATAGCAATTAAAGATGGAGTGATGGCTTGTGATAGTAAAGAGTCTTATTCAGATGGTATGATTACATCTTGGGATGCCTGGAAAGTAGCTCTACACGAAGACTGCTACTATGGCTTCTGTGGCTCTAGTCATTGGATTACTTTAGCTATGGACACAATACGTAATAATGGTAAACTAGAATCTCTATCTCCTGATATTGACTTAGTGTTCCTACGTATGCCTAAGAAGGGAAAGCCTTCTGTTGTGTACCTAGCTGATGGGCATCTAAGCCAAGAAGATGTCACTAAGAATGGATATGCTATTGGCTCAGGCATGCCTTATGCCATGGTAGCAATGTCTTGTGGGAAGAGTGCTGTAGACGCTGTCAAGGAAGCTATTAAGTGGGATTGCTTTAGTGGTGGGAAGGTGAGAGCTTATAGTTTTAATAAGCCAGAGAAGAAAGTTAAACGGTTGAAGACTGAAGTGGAGGTAGTGCCTTATGATGAAACAAATTGAAATAGCTCCAATCGAACAACAAACCATTACTTGGAATGAGACTCTTAAGTGGTGGGATATTATTGTTCCTAAGCAAGTAGAATTAGCTGTGGAGGGGAAGTTATCTGATAGTGGCCTATGCCTTTACGGTTGTACACAAGAAGAGGCTTATAAAGAACTATTATCTTATGCTGCTGGGGAGTACAATACGTTATGATGAAGCCTAGGATAACTTATAATGTACTTACTGAGACTTACGACTGTGAAATACCAGTACCTACAGGTGTGGCTGCTTTTAACTTTGATTGGGTAGGTTGGGCCAACAGTCCAGTGGGAGAAGGTGACACTCCCAAAGAGGCCTTCTTAGATTGGTACAACCAAATGGTGGGAGAGTGTCTAGATGAGTAATATCTATTTCACATCTGATTGGTGTAGAAAATGAGTAAATACAATATTGGCCGCCTTTTAGATGGAAGTTTAGAAAGTTATTATTGGTTGGGGTTCATTGCAGCTGACGGGTCTTTTTATCCAAACAGAACCAGGATTACCATGCAATTAGGTATTGCCGATCAAGAACATTTAAAGAAAGCATGTGAGTTTTTGGGTAAAAAATATACAACAAAGTACTCATTTAATTTTATGGATAAAAATATAGTACCTAAGATAGCACAAGTTATAGGTATACCCGATGGTGTTGTTAAAACAGAGTGTATACCTATATTAACTAAGTTCGATGAGATGTTTGATGAGGCTTTTATTAGTTTCTTTGTTGGTTTTGTTGACGGAGATGGGTGTATAAAGCTGCAAACAAATAGAGCTAGCGCACTAATTGCTATAAAATTATACCACACTTGGGAAAATTTCCTAAACTACTGTTACCAGAGGTTAGGTACAATATATGGGTTCATACCAGGGAGGGCTTCATTAAACAAGTCAGGATATGCTAGAGTTCATATAGGTAATTTTAAACTACTAAAAGATCTAAAGAGGTTTGTGGTTGATAACCAATTACCCGTATTAGGGAGAAAGTGGGGAGTTATTGATGAGCATTTTACCACTAAAGACGAGGACGTGTTAAATTTAATATTGAAGATTAAACTACTAGAAAAGTACCAAGTACCTCCCACTGTAATTGCAGAGGTACTTAATGTACATATCTCTCAAATATACAATATCAGAAATAAGGAGGTGTCCCATTAGCAATATCTACTTTACATCCGATTGGCATCTGAATCATAAGAACATACACAAACTTAGGTTGTTTGTATCTTCTGAGGCTGATAATGAGCAGAAGATTATCAACTCTTGTAAAGTAATCAATAAACGAGATGTACTATTCTTGTTGGGCGATATTTGCTTTACAGAAGATAGCCTTAAGTTGATTAAAGAGCTTCCCGCTTGCCGTAAGATTCTTATAAAGGGAAACCATGATCTTCCAGACACTAGGAAGTTATTAGAGGTGTTTGACAGTGTGGATGGTCATAGGACATACAAGAAGTATTGGCTAAACCATTGTCCGATTCATCCAGATGAGCTTAGAGGGAGAAACTGTGTACATGGGCACCTACACTATGCTACATTGCCTGATAAGCGGTATCTGAACCTAAGTCCTGAACGTAGTTGGTTTGAATATGGCAGCTACTTAACTACTTTAAGACAAGTGCAAGAGTACTTTGGGGAGGAGATTAAGCAAGGAACCCCACCTAAACCATGGGTTCCATTTATACACCCACCACATCCACTTTTTAAATGAGCCTCTGTATAGGCTTTTAAGGCTCATTAGAGCTATCCCTAGGCTACCCTACTGCTATACCCTGTAGAGTGGCCTTAAATGACCTTACAGGAGGTTTAAATGGCATTGCTTCGATATACTGGACGCCTTCGGTAGGTTTGAGTTACGAGACAACTTAACCTCAGAAGAAGAAAACGAAATCAGGGTGGCCTATAATAAATATAGAGCAGCCCCTTACGATTGGAAAGAAAGAGAGTAGAGGAGAAATGATATGTTATCAAAAGAACAAACAATAGCTAAACTAGATGAGCTTGAGAAGCTCTCTAATAGTATTGATAGTTGTTTTAAGCAGGTGGAGGGAGTATTCGGAAGGGATTACTTTGAAGGGAGTATGCACGAAGCTTACACCAACTTATTCGACTCGTATGTGGACACTATTGCCGAGTGCAGTGGAATATCACAAGAAGCTTTATGTTGGTGGATATTCGATGCTGATTGGGGGAAGGGAACTAATGGGGTTGTAGTAGATGGGGTAGTCACTCATCTTACAACTAATGAAGAGTTTGTTAATTTTGAATTAGGAGAATAGTATGAGTGTAAACTTAATATTAGGTGATTGCCTAGAAGAAATGAATAAAATGACGGCAGGATCTGTTGATATGATCTTAACAGATCCTCCCTATGAGATTTCTAATTCAGGGGGTGGTATGATGGGCAAGGATGGTCGTAATTTTATTGAACAAATAGACTGTATGGGTATGTGTAAAGATGGTTTTGATGTTTCTGGTTTTTTGGTTGAAACATTGAAGCTGTTCAGAAATAGAAATCACTACAACGGAGTGTTCTTTTTATCTCTTAAACAGTTACACTTATACCTAAAGTTTGCTATTGATAATAAGTTACAATACGGCTTAACCTATTGGCACAAATCTGACCCGGCCCCTTTGTGCAACTTTAAGTATTTAAATGACGTTGAACTCTGCATATACATAAAAGGGGCAAGTAGTAAGATACTTGGCAGCTATGCAAGTAAGAGTTTGGTATATAGTTCTGGGACTAATAGAAAAGACAAGAAGACTTTCGGACATCCCACTGTTAAACCCGTCCAGCTTATGGAGAAATATTTAATAAACCACACAGAACCAGGCGCTATTGTTTTTGACCCGTTCATGGGTAGTGGTACAACCGGAGTTGCCTGTA
>RXKB01000071.1:0-457 GCA_003963225.1 Candidatus Babelota bacterium | reverse complement strand
GATATAATATGCAAGTCACTGTTACAACATTACAAAATATGATTAATACCCTTGAGTCAGCATACAATGAGCGACAGGCTATATTGGATCGCTTGCGGAACACAAAGGTTAAGAAATGTTTCGGACTTATAACTACTACACAATTCGAGGAGGTGTATGATAACGGTTATTTGGGGCTGACGTACATTAGAAAGCCTTACGATGTCATATTTAAAAACTTAGCTTTGCAGTATGGGTACATAGACAAGGAGGAACTGGAGGTACTGAATAAAACTGTAGGCTTAAGTTCTAATAGTATCAAAGGACTTAAGGATATGTTACGTCTGTATAAGTTCAGTGAAGAGGTTGGTACTACAAATAGTCTATATGTATCAGAGAGCCTTGTGCTCCAGTATATTGAACTAACAGAATAGGGGCGTAAGCCCCTTTCTTTATTTCACACTCTTATACTTCTCTT
>RXKB01000082.1 GCA_003963225.1 Candidatus Babelota bacterium | reverse complement strand
TACAAGCGGTGCAACAGATAACGGGGGGACAGTTATTAAACCTACAGCAGTAAGCGGTGCAGGTCGTTGGCTTGCTGTTGACATATCGTATATTAATGTAAAGCAGTTCGGTGCTGTGGCTGATGGCGTTGCTAATGACACGACTGCTATTTCTTTAGCGATTGATGTGGCCAATACACATGGATTACCTGTCACGCTTGAAAGCGGAAAGACTTATCTATGTGGTGCTCTCTCTAAGAGCCGAGTCCATCTTGTCTGTCTTGGGTCTGCAACCATTAAGGCCGCCTCTGGAATAGCTACAGGCTCATCGGTCATTACATCGGCTGATATTCTTCTCGATGGTGTTTCTGTTAATGGGGATAGCATAGTTACTCGCGCAGTCACAGCGACAGGAAAGTATATGCAGCGTCGTAGCAGTATCAGCAATGTTTTGGGAACTGCTGTGAGTTTCGGCAGGCTTGTCTATGCCACTTCTACATGTACTGAGTTCGATATTGACGATTCGTGCTATTTCTCCGGTGTTAGCGGCGTTGAGAACGGCACAGAAGGTGACACTTCTGGAGCTGATTGTGGGCTATACATTGAGGCTTCGCTGTTCTCCATTGTTGGCGCAACATTTACCAGCATCGGGGGTTATGAGGACGGCGACTGCATCAGAGTTCAATTACCTGCGGATGCTGGCTTGCTTTGGGCTTCGGCGGCAGGATCGAAAATAGCGCATTGCAAGTTCCCCGAGATTAGGAAGCGGGCTGTCAAGTGCCAAGCATCAGATGTACTTATCTATGGAAACGTTGTGACATCCACAGTTGTCACTGACCCATCTTGCCCTTATGCAGCGATTGACCTTTACGGTTCGCAAAATACCGTTGCCGCTAACAGCATTGATTTAGCAAGGGCAGTTTCTGGAATCATTGATAACGGAAAAAACAATATCATTGAAGGCAATTCAATAAAGGTTGCGGCTACAACTGCATATACGACAGCTAGGACAAGCGCGACATCAGCGATTAGAAACCAGTCATCAATCGGGTCGCGTGTTTCAAAGAACGCCGTCATATCCAAGACGGCAAGCAGCTTCTTCGTGTACCAATCTGAGGGCTCTACTCACGCCAACAACCGCGTGAGTGGAGATGCGGCCACCAATCAAGTCGGCATCTACGTGGATGGAGGCTCTGGAAACCTACAGATCGGAAACGACATTTCTGGAACATCTGGATCAAAGTTGCGCTACGGAGTGCAAGTAGACAACTCTATATATAACAGGGTGTTTAGTAACATATTTCAGCAGATGACAGCAGGCATCAGGTACAACGGAACAACGCAGGCAAGTCGCAATGGAGGCAATGTGTTCGGTGCTGGAGTGTCTAATGTCATTGATTACACAGGCGCAGGCGCATCAACAGCGCAGACGATAGGAGATCACGATGGGTCAGTAGTTACGAATGTGTCCCCTGGGTCGATAGCGGCTCACAGCACATATTCTATTGATGTGTCATGGCCTCCATTTGTAATCGGTGGCGTGTACGTTGTTAATCCTGCAAGCACTGGGACAACACTTGAAAGTGGGCTGATGATTAGTATTGAGCCTAAATCGGCTGGTGTAGCGACATTTAAGCTGCACAACATCACCTCTAGCCCAATAACGCCAGCAGCTAGAAATTACAAGATCAGAAGTCCTATGTAGGGGTGTTTGATAAAAATACAAGTATCTAATTTTAAAGTGTATTTTCAAAATTAGTACATCAAAAGTGACGTAAAATAAGACGTCACTTAGGATGTATAAAAGTAGTTAGAATTTACGCACACCATTCGCCTATGCCGTCCCAACAATACTCTAACTCTCTTACATCGCTAGTTGAATATCCCTCATTTTTACAAAAAACAAGTAACGCATCTGCAACCCCTTGCATTGATTTTAACCCGCCAACATGATTTAACTCTCGTCCTATTTGCTTTGCAGATTCGTTAGGCTCACCTTGCAAATTAATAAAAACGGTACGCAAAGGGCTATGGTTTTTTTCTTTACAATCAACAATCATTTGCTTTAGTTTAAAAAACTGGCTTGCCTCAAACGCTGCAATTATATGTTCCCCAAAATGAGATTCAAGCACGTCAATAATGGCCTCTTGCGCGTCAGCCGCATATTTTAGGAACGGGTCGTTGTGTTCAGCCAAGCCAATGCAATACATTTCTAATGCACCTGCAATCGTTTCTAACTGTTCAGCCGTCAAACTTAAACTAATAACTTTTTGCAAATCTTCGGCTTTAACTTGGTAACTCATCATTCATCTCCGCCACTAAAAAAGGTGTGGCAACCTATAATTCATCGTTAAAAATGCCTAACTCGCCATTTAACAAGGACAACAACCCAAGCATTTACTGTGCTTTTCTATACTTTTGACATAGTCTAAACTGCAAATATCAGAGTGGGGCATCGCCTCTTATTGCAATAGTTAGGTTTTAATCTATGTATCCATAAAATTTAGCCCATTCGGGGTTAGTCTTAAAAAACAAATCATCTAA
>RXKB01000055.1:59590-85969 GCA_003963225.1 Candidatus Babelota bacterium | reverse complement strand
TGTAGCTGATTGTTTTGCCATAAATAAAATGGGCTGAAAGCTGTTTTTATCTGATTGAATAAGAGTATTTGCATTAACTGTGTCAAATGTTATGTGGTTTTGTTTTGTTAAAAGTAGTGTGTTACCAGCAAAGCCTGCAGAATGGATATCATGTAAAAATGATAGTAAGAGTAGAAGACTGAGCATAAAAGATTTTTTTTTATAATCAGTTTAGTAGAAAATTCATGTTATTAAAATGGCTTTTTGATTTATAAATTTGTTAATAAAACATCTAACTTTTAATCTTGTTAATACAATCAAGCGCTCCAGATAACTGTATAATCATGAAGCGCTTGCAAAATGTGAGAATTAAAAATAATAATGAGACTATGTTGTTTTTACAATAGATCTTGCTACCAATATCATTGCTAATCCAAGTCCAAAAAAATAAAAAGGCATGGGATATAAAGTGCCATTATGTAACCATGCCATCCCAAAAGTAAAAGCGCTAATCAAGCAGTAATAAAAAAAGCCGAAAAGCGCTGATGCTGTTCCAATACACCATTTATATTCAATTAATGCCGTTGCCAAAGCATTGGTGGTTGCCATGCATATACCAAAGCTTACCATCAATTGAGATAGAATTGTTACAAATATTAAAACTTTATTTGACAAGGCAAGTCCCAAAAAAGCTGTGCTTACAAAGCATGAGAATAAAAATGAACTGAAACAGATTATATATAATCCATACTGCATAATCCTGGTTCCATTAAAAAAACGGTGCAAATATCTTGATGTAATGCCTCCTGCGAGCGTTCCTGCTGCTACTAAAATAAACGTTAACCCATAATAAGTGGGTCTCAATTGTAAAAGAGAAATTAAATAAAAAGGTCCTTCTGCAAAGTAACTAAACATAATTCCGTTACAGGCCGCAACAATAAAACCTAAACCAAGAACGTGCCAATCTTTAGACAGTAAATACCATATTGCTTTTGTTGATGGTATAATTTGATTTTGCTTTTTCAATGTTTCTGGTAGTAATACAAAAATCAAGCAAATAAGTATGCTTGCAACTGCTATAAGAAATAAAAAAATAGCTTGCCATCCATACTGTTCTGCGATAAAACCACCAATAATTGGTCCTACAGCAGGAAAAATTGCAAGTGCACTACCCAAAAGTGCAAATACTTTTCCAAGCTCTGGACCATCAAATGCATCCCGACAAATAGCCTGGCCTAATACACTACCAGTGCTCCCACCAAATGCCTGTACAAATCTACCTGCAAGCAAAAGGTAGATAGTAGTGGAGTAATAACACCAAACACAACCAAATACAAAACAAAGTAGGCCGATGATAACACATGGTTTGCGGCCATAAGTATCAGAAAGGCGACCCCAAAATAATGTGCCAATAGCAAATGCTGCAAGATAAATACTTAATGTGCTTTCAACCATGGATTCAGTGGTTGACAATCCGTTTGCTATATCTGGCAAAGAAGGTGTATACACAGTTTCTGAAAGTTGTGGTAATCCAACAATCAGTATAATTAACCAGATTGCTGGCAATAATATAACTGAAGACATATTTATTCCTTGTTTATTGACGTTTTATAAAATAATTGAGTGCAAAATGTGTTTGCGCACACATATATTTATAAAACGTCAATAACAATCATGGGAATAGCAATAATTAAACAATAATGTAATACATTTTTAAAAAACACTATTACTCCGTTAAGAATTAAGAACATGTATTACTTTTTTTATATTGTATCAGGAAGTATAATATTTTATTAGTAATTTTGTAAAGGTACATTGTTAATACTCTTTATTATTTTATCAAATCACAATAGTGTCAAAAATGTTTATTATTCAAAATAATTTTTATTGTCAAAAATCGTATAGAAATGTGACAATTATTCCTTTATAAGGATGTAGATTTTTGTTGGCCGTTGCAAAAATATGGTTATGCTGCATAGTGTAATGAACGTGTATACTAAGAGGGGAAAATGCTTATTTTTTTAGATACTATTGATTTAAAAGCTATAGAAAAATTTGTTCAATTGGGCATTGTTGATGGTATTACAACAAATCCTTCACTTTTTTTGCATGCCACACAAGCACCTATTAAGATTATTAAAGAGATAATCCATATGTTTCCTCATGGTATTATTAATGTTGAAATTACAGAGCAAGATCATGATAAAGCCTATATCCAAGCAGTGAAAATAAGAGAGCTTGGTAACAATGTGGTGGTAAAAATACCTGCGCATGATATGTATTTGCCTTTGATTGCTCAGTTAATAAAAAAACAGATTCCTATAAATATTACCTTAGTTTTTTCTGTTTCGCAGGCTGTTTTGATGGGCAAAATGGGAGTACAATATATTTCTCCCTTTGTTGGCAGACTGTATGATAACGGTTTTGATGGTATAGAAATACTTAAGAACATTATTCAATCGTTTGCTTTGTATGGATTTTCTACCAAGGTGCTGGCAGCATCTTTGCGAACTATTGATCAGGTAAATAAAGCAATTGAGTTAGGAGTTGCTAGCGTTACACTTGCTCCATCGCTGTTGGAAGAAATATGTTGTAATCAATTAACAGAACAGGGAATACAAAAATTTGCTCAAGATTGGCAAGCTCAAAAAGAGAACTTATTTATATAAATAAGCCATAATTAGTTATCAGTATTGTTTTTTTCAAATAGAAAACTTGTAGCCTAATTAGGAATAGGCTGTCATACTTAGATAAGAACGATCGCTATATCACTATATACAATAAAAAGTGCGTTTATGAAACAAAATACGTTACGTATTGCCCATATAACCAATAATTATACTCCTTTTAAAGGAGGAGTTGTACAGGCAATTAAAGCTATTGTGGGACAACAAGAACAGCAGGGAAATTCTTGTTTAATTGTAACACTTGATTTTGCTCACAATGATTTTCAAGAGCCTTTTCATGTACATAGAGTACCAGCATTGTTTAGATGTACTTATGCAGAAAACCAGATAGCCTTCCCTTGGCGTGTAAAACATAATATACGCCGAGTACTTACTGCATGGAAGCCTGATGTACTTCACGTCCACCATCCTTTTTTGCTAGGGCCTGCCGCATTACGCCTTGCTCAACAGTTGCATATTCCTACCGTTTTTAGTTTTCATACTATTTATGAAGAATACATACATTATATCAAAATTCCTGCTTTTATTGGCAAACCTATTACACGTGCATTAGTACGTAGTTTTTGTAATGAGTTAGAAAGTATTTTGGTGCCCAATTCTATTATCAAAAAGTATGTTGAAAAGCATGATATTAAAACACCAATTACTATATTGCCTAACCCAATTGGTAATGACATTCTTCCACACGTTGAACCACGTATTAAAAAGTATTTAACATTACCATTAAAATTATTGGTTGTGAGTCGTTTAGTGCCTGAAAAAAATATTGAAGCGCTTATTGATTGTATGCGTATTTTGGCAGTTGATGCACACTTAATTATAGCAGGATATGGCTATTGGCAAGTGTCATTAGAACAACATATTAAAAAAAATTTTGGTAATACAAATCATCCTATTACTTTTTGTATAAATCCTTCTCGCCAAAAGCTTGCTGAACTTTATAGTTGGGCGGATCTCTTTTTGTTTGCATCTACTTCAGATACGCAAGGACTTGTTATTGCAGAAGCAATGGCTCATGGTACACCCGTTATCGCTTTAAAAGGGCCAGGTCAAGAAGGAGTTATTATTAATAATTATAATGGCTTTTTGGCTGATTCTGTTGTTCATATGGCAGCGCTTATCTTTCGTATTACGCTTAATCCAGAGTTGTATATCAAGATGCAAAAAGGTGCATTAGAATCAAGCAAGGCTTATAGAGCAGATACTATTGTAAAAAATCTGAACAATCATTATCATGAACTTATAGGAAGATATAAACCTAAATCTTGGTATAGTCTGTTTTTAAAAAGTACCGTATGAAAAAAAAGTCATTATTTAAACTTCATAGTCCATTTGAGCCTGCAGGCAGTCAGCCAGAAGCAATTGAAAAATTAATAGCAAACTTAAACCACAAATCTACTTTGTTAGGGGTCACGGGCTCAGGTAAAACATTTACCGTTGCCCATGTTATTGCAGCTCAAGAAAAACCAGTGCTGATAATTGCTCCAAATAAAACCTTGGCAGCGCAGTTGTATGAAGAGTTCAGCCTTTTTTTTCCAGAAAATAAAGTATGTTATTTTGTTAGTTATTATGATTATTATCAGCCAGAATCTTATATGCCAGCGCAAGATATATATATTCCCAAGGAAACAAAAGTAAACAGTGAAATTGAACGGTTGCGTGTTGAAGCAACTGCATCTTTAATTAATAGGCCAGATACTATTGTTATTGCTTCTGTTTCATGTATTTATTCATTAGGCAATCCTGCTGATTACAAAGAACTTGCCTTTTCATTGCATGTTAATCAAGAAATAAGCAGAAAAGATTTATTGCAAAAACTTATTTTTATTCAATATAAAAGAAATGATGTTGAAAAACTACCAGGCACTTTTGCGGTGATTGGTAACACCGTTGAAGTGGTATTGCCGTATCAAAAAGATAAGCTACGTATAGAACTTTTTGGCAATACTATTGAATCATTATCATGGGTTGGCAAGCTTACTAATAATGTAGCTATGTCTTTAGACAATGCGCTTATTTTCCCTGCAAAACATTTTGTAACACCTGCAGATCGCAAAGAAAAAGCGCTAGAAAAAATTCAACGTGATTTAGATTTATCAGTTAATCTATTGCAAAAGCCTGGGTATCAAGAACGTTTGCAGCAGCGCGTAGGACATGATATTGAAATGCTTAAAGAAACTGGTTATTGTAGCGGTATTGAAAACTACTCCGTTTATTTTGATGGTAGGCAGCCGGGGCAGCCGCCATACTGTTTGTTAGATTTTTTTCCTAAAGATTTTTTGCTTGTTATTGATGAGTCCCATATTGCTATTCCGCAGTTACGGGGGATGTATGCAGGTGATCGTGCACGTAAAACATCATTAATTGAATACGGGTTTCGGTTGCCATCGTCATATGACAATAGACCGCTTACTTTTCAAGAAATAGAACGGTATTTTGAAAATGCTATTTTTGTTTCTGCAACGCCAGGACCGTACGAATTAGAGCATTCTACTGTGTTAGTAGAGCAGATTATTAGACCAACCGGTTTGGTTGATCCTGAAATTTCTGTGCATCCACGCGTTGGCCAGCTTGATCATCTTATCAGCCAAATACATAGCACTACAGAAAAAGGGTATCGGTCACTTGTTATGGTTATGACCAAAAAACTTGCCGAAGAAGTGGCAACCTTTTTAGAAGAACACAAAATAAAAGTCTGTTATTTGCATAGTGAACTTAAAACGCCACAACGAACTGAGCTTTTGCAGAAACTGCGTTTAGGGACCTTTGATTGTTTGGTTGGGGTAAACTTATTGCGCGAAGGGCTTGACCTTCCTGAAGTTGCATTAGTTGCTATTATGGATGCGGATCTTGAAAGTTTTTTGCGTGACAAAAGATCGTTAATACAGATTATTGGTCGTGCTGCACGCAATACGCAGGCGCATGTTTTGTTATATGCAGACAAAATAACCGAATCTATGAAACAGGCAATGGCAGAGACAGAGCGCAGAAGAAAATTGCAGCAAGCATATAATAAAAAGCATAACATTAGCCCAGAAACAGTTAAGCGCGATGTGGTAAAATCTATAACTGGGCTGCAAGAGACTATTGCACAAGCGTCTAAAAATAAAAAAAAGAAAACCAAACAAAATGAAAATACAAAAATAACAGATGTACAGCAATATATGGTTGATTTAGAAAACGCAATGCGAAAAGCAGCAGATCAATTAGATTTTGAAACGGCAATCGCATTGCGTGCAAAGTTATTTGATTTTAAACAAAAGCTTAAAAAGAATAGTTAGTTTTATTCAGCATCTGTCAGCAAATTTTTAATTAATAGGTAAGGAATTGTTTCTTTGGTTTCTTTTGCTGGTAAAGCCCATAATTTAAAGTAAGCAGACATTTCAGGTCCACCAAAAAAGAGTCCACATGAACCAGTACTCTGCAAAATATCATTAAAATAAGTTAGTACTGTAATATATTTTTGTATATTAGGCTTACTGTTATTAAAACCTTCTTCACTAAGTTTTTCTAGTACACGATTCGCGTTTTCTAAAGATTTATCATTTGTTAGTGAACTCATCAATTCAGGCAACATCATGTTTTGACGTTCATTAAAATTATACCAAACAGAACTTTCGATAGTAGTAAGCATTAATCCTTTGATGATTAATGCTTTCCTGCTTGTATTTTCTACAATTCTTCCGGAAAGGTTGGAAGTGACTTTATCATTTTTAGAATAATAGTTGTATGTTAATTCAGGTAATTGAATATAAAATTCATCAAAATAGCTTAACTTTAATAAAGCTTTTTCTTCTGGGATTGCGTTTAATTGGGTTCTTGAGTCAGTCAATGTTTCATACAGCAGTTTATTAACAACAGATAGTTTTTTAATAACATTTGCATATTTATTTGAGGCATCAATCATTGCAGCACCAGTTTTTGAAGGTGTACGATTTTCTGCCAAACATTCCTTGTAATACTTTGCTGTTTTTAAATCGTCTAAGCTAAATGTGCCGCTTTCTTGGATTGCTATTTCTTTTAAAACATCTTCGGGCATGTATTGTAAATTATAATAATCAGCATCTGTATTGCTTTGATTATAGGTAATCATGGTGTTTGTTGAGCTGCTTATTAAGCACGATATAAAAATTAAAAAATATACATTTTTCATTTAAAAGTCTTTTATAATAAAGCTTATTTTTTTGAAATAGTTGTTGTATAAAAATACATTGTAGATAAAGCTTTTGTTTTGTCAATTTTTTTATAGAAAAAATTTTTTGTTGTTTTTTTCGTATTAAAATTAATGTGGTTGTTTGGTAAAAATGGTAGTTATCTTTTGATAACATGTTCAAAAAATAAAACCAAAATGCTTTAAAAGTTGACTAAACTTTTAATTTTAGAACAGTACTGCTCGATGTTGAAGTAAAACATTATGGTAAAAACAAACCTTTTTATGTATACTGCAATAATAATAAAATTAAATAGTTATTTTTAAAAAAATATTCTTAAAAATAATTGAGTTTGGAATACCATGATAAAAAAAATAAATTCTGTACTATCATTTACGCTAAGTGTGCTTAAACCATTTGTACCATTTATATTTATCCAAATGATTGTTGGTATTATTTGGGCTGTTGATTTGGCCTTTCGTCCATTTCTTATCAAACTATTATTAAACAAAACAATGGTTATTCAGCCTGCAGATGCTGTAAAAGAATTAGGGCCTTTGGCGCTTGCTTATATTGGTCTTAGTGTTGTTATGATGGTGTTTTTACGCTTGCACGATTGGGCATGGCTTAAAATTTCTGCACCACTACGAAAGCATATCAATATTATTTTAATGGATCGGATGATGAACCAAAGCCACCATTTTTATCAAAATAATTTTGCTGGAGCTGTTTCTAATAAAGTGAGTGATGTTTGCGTTAATATACCAAAGTTATTAAAAATTTTTCTTGATGCTTTTTATAGTCATGGCATAAGTGTAGTTGCTTCGATTATTGCTTTGTCCCGCGTAGGCAATCAGTTTGCATTGGGCATGCTTGTATGGATACTTTTTTTCGTTATAGTATCTTGGTTGTTTTCTAAAAAGGCAGTTAGCTTATCTGATACAGCGGCCACTAAAGTAACTAAAGTTGTGGGTGTAGTTGTTGATATACTCAGCAATATGAGTTCAGTAAGATTTTTTTGTAAAAAAGCAGAAGAAAAAGCTCTTATTAAAGATAATTTAAATGCTTTTGTGCATGCAGATCAAACAGCAAAATATTTTTATATGATTATTTATACCTTGCAAGGTTTGTCTTTTACCATTTTTCATGGCTTTTGTGTTTGGTGGTTAATACAAGGTTTTCGTGATGGGTGGATTACGCCAGGTGATTTTGCTCTTGTATTTACCATTACGGTCCATGTCGTGAATAACTTGTGGAGCTTATCTAAAGATATTAAAGATTTTTCTGAAAGCTACGGCGCTGTTTCACAAGGACTTTCTATTTTACGGGCTCCCATTGATATACAAGATATGCCTGGTGCAAAGCCGCTTGTAATTACTCAGGGTACGATTGTGTTTGAACATGTGCAGTTTCGATATAAAGATGCTTTGCCTTTTTTTCAAGATAAATCTGTGGTAATACCGTATGGCAAACGGGTTGCATTAGTTGGCAAATCTGGCTCTGGAAAATCTACTTTTGTTAATTTGATTTTGCGTTTGTTTGACGTAAATTCTGGGCGTATTTTAATAGATGGTCAGGATATAAAAACGGTTACACAAGATTCATTGAGAGAAGCTATTGGTATTATTCCGCAAGAACCGGTATTGTTTCATAGGTCAATTATGGAAAATATACGGTATGGCAAAAAAAATGCTACAGATGCTGAAGTTATTGAAGCTGCAAAAAAAGCCCATGCACATGAGTTTATTAAAGAATTGCCCAATGGGTATCATATGGTTGTTGGTGAACGAGGTAGCAAGCTTTCTGGCGGGCAACGTCAGCGTATTGTTATTGCACGTGCTTTTATTAAAAATCCGCCTATTTTAATTTTAGATGAAGCAACAAATGCTCTTGATACTATTTCTGAGGCTTTAATTCAAGATAGTTTTAGCAATCTTATGCACGGTAAAACGACTATAGTTATTGCCCATAGACTGCCTACTTTGTTAGGTATGGATGAAATTTTTGTGTTTGACAAGGGTCAAATTATTGAAAGTGGTACGCATCATACCTTGTTGCAACAAGGAGGGCTATATACCAATTTATGGTACGCCCAAACAAATGGCGTTTTGCCAGCGTGATTGCTTAGCAAAGGTTTTTTCAAAACAAGCTTTATAAAGAGATTGAATACAAAAAAGAACTTTAATTGACATTAATCTAAATATTAGTGATAATAATGAAGGTTAAAGCGTTATATTTTTATGAAATTTCTTATCTTTATGTAGTTACAAGCTATTTAACTTGATTGTTCTCTAGGTGTTAAATATTAAAGTTATCAAATTCCTGCCTAAATATTAACGTTTTTTTATTTCTATTAATTTATTATTCTGAAGGGTCATCTAATGATCAAAGGTACCGTTAAATGGTTTAACACGGTAAAAGGCTATGGTTTCATTAAATCTGAAGAAACAGGTCAAGACGTATTTGTACACATTACTGCATTAGAGCGTATTGGTGTAAGGTCCTTGCAAGAAGGGCAAAAGGTTACATTTGAGTTAGAAACTCGCAAAGGCAAAACATCTGCTGTTAACTTGTCACTTATATAAGTGGATTTTTTATGTCGCAATTTTCTTCTTTTGGATTAGCGCCTCATTTATTAGCTGCGTTGGAACGGGCAAGTATCGTTACCCCAACGCAAGTTCAAAGCGAGGCTATCGCTCCTGCTTGTCAGGGACGAGATATTTTGGCAACTGCACAAACAGGAACAGGTAAGACTTTTGCTTATTTGTTGCCGTTATTAACTCATATTCATACAGACAGAAGTCGAATGGGATTGGTGCTGGTGCCTACTCGTGAGCTTGCCATACAAGTAAGATCATCTATTGATCAGTTGTGTGGGCGAGGTTCAATGCGTATTGGTTTATTAATTGGCGGTGAGCCAATTTTTAAACAAATACAATCTTTAAAAAACAAACCTCAAATTATTATTGGGACTCCGGGTCGTATTCTTGATCACCTTGATCGTGGTACGTTAGTGTTACAACATTGTTCATTTTTTGTGCTAGATGAAGTTGACAGAATGCTTGATATGGGATTTAGCCAGCAATTAAGCGCTGTTCATCAACATTTGCCTGAGTCTGTGCAGACGTTAATGTTTTCTGCCACAATGCCAAAGATAATTGCGGTATTAGCTGAAAAGTATTTAAAAAATCCGCATCGCATTACTATTGGATCGGTAACGCAGCCAGTGGTTAACGTGAAGCAAGATATTGTTTATACGCAAGAAAATGAAAAATTTGATTGTTTAGTTAAAGAATTAGAAAAATATGAGGGATCTGTTATCATTTTTAGAAAAACTAAAAGAGATACTGAGTACCTTGCTAAAAAATTAAAAGACAAAGGTCATAGTGCAGAAGTTATTCATGGTGATCTTCGTCAACACAAACGCGTGTTGATTGTTGATCAGTTCAGAAAAGAGCTTTTCCGTATTATTGTAGCAACTGATATAGCTTCCCGTGGCATTGACGTTTCTCATGTAAAATTAGTTATTAATTATGATTTACCTTTGTCTCCAGAAGACTATGTTCACCGCATAGGCAGAACTGGAAGAGCAGGTAAAGAAGGTTTTGCAGTTTCTTTTGTGGTACCTTCTGAAAATCGTATATGGGATAATATCAAGCGGTTTATGCAAGGTGAATCATACAGTTCGCACATAAGATCGGATAGCTATTCAAAACAGCGTCGTGATGGTGATCGCTTTAAAAATGATCGTCGCCGTAGCGGTCGAGGTTATGGATACGGTGAAGGAAGGCCTTCTCATTTTAACAGATCTCGTGGCAATGAAGATCAGGGTTTTTCTGGGCGGCGTTCTTTTAATCGGGAGGACGATGTTTCTGGTCAGAGATCTTCTCATTTTTCTAATGACCGACTTGAACAACCAAAGCGGTCAGAAAGGCCTTATGGTGGGCGTGAATCTTCTTTTGTAGACAAGCAAGAAGATAGTCGATCTAGTCGATCTTCACATTATAACCGTGGTAGATCGTATGATAGGCCTTCAGGTGAGCGTTCATCAACATTTGGTCGTCGTCGTTCAAATGGAAGCAATCATAGAATTTCAACTTCTATATAGTATTTAAATTTATAGATTAAAAAAGGAGTGTGGCAAAATCAATTTTGCCACACTCCTTTTTTAATCTATATTGTAGTGGAATGCAGCATTTTTGATGTCTTGTTATTCAAAGTTTTTTGTGTATCTTTTGTGGTTTAATCGGATCTCTTGACTATATCATGAGGTTTGGGCCTTCTAATAATATCATTATGATTTTTACAAAGAGTGTTAGCCTAGAATAGTTCTGCATCGCTATAAGTAAGATTTACATGAATAGGTATTGGATTATATTTTTCATTTTTCTATATCAATATAATACAAAAGCAGCCTATTATACTGTTGTGCGTTGGTTTAACAATAACAGTTTATTATTGCATAAAAAAACTGATTTAAATAACAGTGATCTTGGTACTGCAGACAGTGTCAAAAGATATTTTAAAGATAAATCAGTTATGCGAACTAAAAATCAAAATATACTTTTTACGTGTTATAAAATACATGTAAATGATGATATATTAGGAGAACGTTATCCTGGATTAGCATGGCTTGTACAGAAAATTAAAAAAAATGTTTTAGATAATCCTATGCAATACGCAGCTAGACCAAATAATGCAGTTGTAGGAGTGGTTTCTGGTTCACAAAATAGTATTGACTATAAAGATTATGCAGCAGCTATATGGGATTTGTATAATGTTATTTGTTATAACAAAGAAATTACGTACTCATCGGTTAAAGTACTTTGCTGGTTTTTAATAGATTATAATAATAGATTCTATTATAAAAAAAATATCTTTGTTACTGGTAAGCAATTGGAAACAGTTCTGGTTTATAACGACAAACTTAAAGCTTATTTACGTTTTATCAACATAAATCAATGTAATAACATAAAACAGTTGAATAATATTGTATATGATAACATAAGCGATCTAAAATTTAATTATATTGAAGGCAGTTTTTTACATATTGTACCAGATATAGGTCTTACTATTGACTTAACAAAATGTATTAATAGCATAGAAGAATATAGTGAAGATTTGATAAAAACTTGGAAAACAATAAGTGCAATTAAATTTGGAAAAAACTATATAAAAAAACAATTTCAAAAAATTAGTCATTTGCCAAATAATAAAAAAATAGAAAGAATTGCTTGGTTTAATTATATATGTTTAAGTAAACTTAAAAATTTTGCAAGCATGTATCAAGATATTGTACTTATTCCTAACTTTGATAAAAAATTTTTTATACATTTAAAAGAAGGCATTTTATTGTTACAAAAACAGGGTCCAATCCTTATGGATTTACCAAAAAATAGGTTCGATGTAAATATACAAATAACAAATATATTATCTAATAAAGAGTTGATACGGCCACAGGAATTGCATAGTACAACAACTGAATTTCAATTACTTAATTTACGCACATTTTTATTTTTATATTCGCTAAAAACATATCAATGTTTGCCTTTTGACTACACCGAATTGTATGATTATTGGAATAATTCGCCTTCAATGTATTAAAAAGGCACAATAAATACTGAAAAATTTTTTATGGCGGATCGACAAGAGACAGTAATGTTTTCAACAAGTAATCTTTTTGATTTTATTTGTGATATAGAACATTACTACAGTTGTTTGTTACTAAAAGATGAGTATAAAAAACAGTATGCATATGATTACACTCGATATATTAATAGCTTAATTTGGCCATTGTTAAAAAAGAAGTTTCTAAAAGATCAACAAGATATAATTACATCTTTTGAATCTAGCCCGTTGCATACACAACTGTACATGCTTATTAAATGGCAGAAAAACGGATTTAAAGATTTGCTTTTTTCATGAGCTATACAAAACTATAACCAAACCATCAAAAAGCTTTTTTAAAGAGAATGCTTTATATCACCTTGATATTATATATCAAAGTATAGAATATAATACAATAGTAACAACAATCAAAGATTGTATTGCAAACCAGAAGTCTGCTGAAGTAAGCAATCATTAAGAAGCAGAGAAGGCGTCAATAAAAAATTATATCAATATAATAAATTTTATGACCAAAGAAATACCTGATGCCCTAGTAGCTTGTTATGATGAGAAACAAAGCTATAATTTTTTAGTATTATTATTAACTGTATTAAGAATCACTTGCAAGATATTTGTCAAAACTTATAGTCTTTTCAAAGGTTGAAAACAAGACTTCTTTATTATCTGTGGTATACTTTAAAAAATAGTACAGTATTGTATGGTTTTTATAGCCAAAAAGTTAGATGTCAAATAATATATTTTCTCTCATTAAAGCCCAAGTTTCCATAGTTGATCTTATTGGACAGTATGTCACATTAAAACGCGCTGGTTTATATTGGAAAGCTCGGTGTCCGTTTCATCAAGAAAAAACAGCTTCTTTTACCGTCAGCCCCCATATTCAGATATTTCATTGTTTTGGGTGCCAGGAGTCTGGCGATGTGATATCATTTTTTTCTAAAATAGAACAATGTTCTCAACTGGAAGCAGCGCAAAAGCTTGCAGAGCGATACGGTATTGATATTGGGGTTTACTCGAAAGAGCCTATTGCTAAAGATGGTAAAACCTATTACGATATCTGTGCTTTTTTTGCAGATTGGGCAGTTGAACAGCTTTTAAAATATGATGTGGTCAAAAATTATATATACAAACGAGGATTCACCGCTGAAATAGTGCATCGATTTGGTGTTGGTTTTATGCCCGGAGGTCTTTCTAATATAAAATATTTATTAGATGCCGCTCGTAATCGTTATATTATGCCTAATGACCTTGTAGCCTCTGGTATACTTAATCAAAGCAAAAATATATTTTATTCGCCGTATGAAGAACGAATAATATTTCCTATTAAAGATATGGTGGGGCGGGTTTGTGGATTTGGAGGTAGAATATATAAAGATACTGATGAGCGTCCAAAATATTACAACTCCCGTGATAGCGATTTTTTTAATAAGGGCAGTTTATTATACGGTCTTACAGAAGCCAAAAAGCATATCCAGCAAAAAGGATCAGTTTTTTTGGTTGAAGGATATACCGATTGTATGGCAATGGCGCAGCATGGATTTTTAAATACGGTTGCTACACTTGGTACTGCTTGTACGTTAATTCATTTAAAACAATTAGCTCGTTATGCAACTTCAATGACGGTATTGTATGATAGTGATAACGCTGGATACCAGGCAATTAACCGTATTGCCCAGCTATGCTGGCAAATTAATATTGAGCCCTATGTCCTCCAATTGCCTTTTAAGCATGACCCAGCGTCTTTTTTGGCGACAAAACAGGACTTAAGTCCCTATATTGAGCAACAAGAAGATATTTTTCTTTTTTTTATCAAAACATATGCAAAAGACTTTGTAGCTCTTTCTCTAGAAAAAAAATTGCAGTCTGTAAAATCTATAGTTGAAATGATTGGTATGGTTGAAGATTCAATTAAGCAGAACATTTTAATTGTCAAAGCAGCAGAGAGTCTTGGGCTAGATGTTAATATTTTAAAAAGTGAACTACTTAAAATAAAAAAAAATACCTTTATTATACCATTATCTCAGACGAATAAATTCCAATCTGATGATATTTATATTATTGAAAAGCGCATTTTTGTTGCTATAATAAAAAATATTAAACTTTTAAATAAACCACATATTTCTTTGTTAATTTCATATTTACCATCGACATTACGTACAGTATTATT
This sequence comes from Candidatus Babelota bacterium, assembly GCA_003963225.1. Classification (GTDB taxonomy): domain Bacteria; phylum Babelota; class Babeliae; order Babelales; family Vermiphilaceae; genus AWTP1-30. Next base: position 71,360 of record RXKB01000055.1, on the reverse strand, counting down.
TAAATTAAAGGAATGGAGTTTATTGCATGGAGAGCAAATTGTGTTTACTGCGTTTTTTGACTCATTAACCGAAGAAGATAAACAGGCTGTTTCTTCATTGTTATTTACTTATGAAGAGCCGGTTGATGATGAGACGCTTGATATACTTATAGAGCAATTAAAGAAAAAATGGTGGAAATTGATTGCAAAAAATCTTAAAATGGCAGTGCTTCAAGCAGAACGTGAGGGCAATAAAGAAAAAGTAACTCAGTTATTATCTGATTTTATCATGTTACAAAACAAGACAGGAATTAAAAATACTATTTGCGAATAATCAATTCAAAGGTAAGTGAGTTTTATAATGAAAAGAACTGGTGGCAAAGCTCTTGTCCAAAATGATGTTGAAGATAAGGTTATGCATGACTATCAAGAGCATCTTGATGAATTAATTGAACGCTTTAAAGGTAATGGTGTTCTAACATATGAAGAAATTATTAATTTTTGCGATGAGCACGGTCTGTCTGAAAAAGAGAGTGAAGAAGTTCTGCGTACTTTAGAGAAAAAAAATATTGAATTGGTAACGCAAGACGAAATAGAAAATGATGATTTAAGTGCTACTGAAGAAAGCTTAGAGCCTGAAGTTGCTTTTGTAAAAAATAAAATAGTTGCTGAAAACTTTACTGATGACTTTCACGAAGAAGATATAGAAAAAGACGATAGCGAAGAAGAAATTGCTGAAGTAAGACACGCTGCAGGTACAGCTCAGATTACAGATAGTGTAAAATCGTATTTGCGTGATATAGGTAAAATTCCTTTGTTAAATAAAAAAACAGAAAATGCAATTGCTAAGCAGATATCTGACAGCAAGCAATGCTGTATTGATGCTATTTCACATTTTCCTTTTTTGCATAAAGAATTTGTTTCTATTGGCGAGAGATTAAAAAAGAATTCTATTCACTTAAAAGATATTATTCAATTTTCTGAGTTTGATGAAGAAAATCTGCCTATGATTGAAGCAGAAAAAAATGGTATTTTAAGCATTATTAATGTGATAAAAGAGCTTATTGAAAATGAGGCTAAAATTTATCATAGTTATCGTAATAAATTAGATACGCCGGCTGCAAAAAAAGAAATGCTTGCAAAGGTCAAACAGAATAAAGAAGAAATAGGTAGCACTATTCGATCAATGAAATTTTCTAATAAGCTTATTAGAAAATTTGAGCTTCGCATTCAAAAATTTATTAATAAAATTCGTGAAAAAGAAGAGGCGATTAAAGGTTTCCAGCATCAACTAACAGCCTTTCTTTCTATTAAGCAGCCCACAGCTGAACAACAAACATATATAACAGAGATTGAAAATAGTATGCGTGGCGCTAAGAAAACAATTAAAAAAATAGAAATTGAAGTTGGTTTTCCTGTTGAGCACATACAAAAATATTACAATCAATTAGTAATAGGGTTGCGTAAAGATAAAATTGCTAAAGATAACTTAGCAAAAGCAAATTTACGTTTGGTAGTTAATATTGCTAAAAAATATGTTAATCGTGGGTTGCACTTTTTAGATTTAATTCAAGAGGGCAATATTGGCTTAATGAAAGCTGTTGAAAAATTTGAATTTGAAAGAGGGTTCAAGTTTTCTACGTACGCAACATGGTGGATTAGACAAGCTATTACTCGTGCTATTGCAGATCAGTCAAGAACTATACGTGTTCCTGTCCATATGGTTGAGACCTTAAATAAAATTAATAAAATTAAACGTACATTTATTCAAGAGCATGGTCGTGAGCCAACGTATGCTGAACTTGCAAAAGAACTTAGTATTGATGAGAAAAAAATCAAAAATATTATTAAAATTTCTAAAGAGCCTATCTCCTTACATACGCCTGTTGGTGATAGTGAAGATGCTTACATACAAGATTTTATTGAAAACGAAAATGATTTTTCTCCTGCTGATGCTGTGGCAGGTAGCGATTTAAAAGAGCGCATTAGAGAGGTGTTAAAAACATTGACACCTCGCGAAGAAAAAGTACTAAAAATGCGCTTTGGTATTGATGCTGCATCTGAACATACTCTTGAAGAAGTTGGCAAAGATTTTTCAGTAACACGTGAGCGGATCAGGCAAATTGAAGTTAAAGCAATCAAAAAATTACGTCATACATCGCGCAGTAAAAAATTACGAGATTTTTTTGATAAAGAATTAGATGATAAAATTGTAGATGATGATATGTTTGATAACAGTGATTATGAAAGCACTCAAGATTATGATGAGGTTGTGGAAAGTGATTAAACATCAGGAGATAGTGATTAAGAAAAACAATTTTTGTAGGTGTAAAATAGTGTATGGATAGTTCTTTGCATAGCCAACTTGCCTTACCCATTGGCATATTTTGTGTGGCATTAAGCTGCCGGGCGATATTTTCTTTTTTGGAAACTAGTTTAACTGCTCTTAGGTTATTTAGATTAAAAGAATTGGCATCGTCTACTAATAAATACAAATTGTTATTTAATACTTTAGAAAAAAACCCTCAAAGAGTTATTATAACTATTTTAGTAGCAAGTAGTATTTCAGATGTTTTACTTGCATCGCTGGCAACAAAAATAGCAGACACCATTTTTAGTTTTTTTAAACTATCTGGTAATATAGGCTTTTCTTTCGGGGTTGGCTTAGCATCCATTACTATTATTTTATTTGGTGATATTATACCGAAAAACTTTGCACGTAGCAGAGGGCAGTTTTTACTCCCCTCTGTGTTATGGTTTGTAAATGGTTTGTTTTATTTATTTTACCCATTAGTTGCGATTTTAATGCAGTTTGCAGATACTGTTGTGTATACGTTTGATGCTCAAAAAACAGAACAAGGTGAGTGGATTTCTTCAGAACGAGAAATACGTTTTTTAATAGATTATATCCATGAAAAAGGTATGATTGAGCTTGAAAAAACAGAAATGTTGCGCAATATTTTTGAGCTTGGCGACAAACCAGTAAAAGAGGTGATGGTTTCTGCAAGTGATATTGTCTCAGTTGATATAGCTCGAACGCCAGCTCAAGTTTTAGAAGTTTTTTCTAAGCATCGATTTACTCGACTTCCAGTATACAAGGAGCGGCCGGATAATGTGGTGGGTATGATACATTTAAAAGATGTATTTGTACTGCTTCTTAAGCAAAATATTAACAATTTAGAAGAAGTAATGCGTACCATTATGATGGTGCCTGACAGTATGAAAATAAACCAGTTACTGCGGCAGTTTAGAAAAGAGCATATGCATATTGCTATGGTGCTGAACGAGCACGGTATAGTTACCGGTCTTATTACGTTAGAGGATATTTTGGAAGAAATTGTTGGTGAAATTACTGATGAACATGAATCATTAAGTTCAAAAATAGTAACTATAAAAGATGGGCTTTGGCAAGTGGAAGGCAATATTTTGCTTGAAGATTTGAGCGCATTTTTGGGTATTTCTATTAAAACAGATCATGCAGTGACTTTAAGTGGATTTTTAATAGAAAAAATGCAACATATGCCTAAAAAAGGAGCGCGATATACGTATGCTGGCTATATTTTTACCGTGCATAAAACTACACCGCGCCGCATTCATCAGGTGCTTGTTTCTACTACCCCAAAATAGTGTTGGTTACTATATTATTTCTTACATTTTCTGAAATATGCTTAAAGCGAAACATAAGTTTTGGTCATTTTTAAATTCTTTGGAAAAAAAAGTACCTTCATTATCAATAAATAAAGCTTCAACTTGCTCAACAGAATAACCGTTTTCTTTTGCTGCTTTTGTATATGCATTCTTATAAATAGTTGGGGTAAAGTAGTTTAAAAGATTATTCTGATGAACAGTATAATATTCAGTTTGTTCATTTTGGTAAATTACATATCCTTTTTCCCCAGCATATCCACTTGATGTGCAGATTTCATTTTCTTCAGGCATACTTACTACTATGGTTGACATATTTTCATTTCGCAAAAAAAATTGTCTGTTTTTATATTTTCCACCTAGTTGGCGCTCTTTTTTTTCTATTTTTAAAAACATAGGATATAAAACACTCTTTTTTTTGTTTTGAATATATAAATCAAAAAAAGGATTGCCCTTAACTCCGCAATTAGTAGGAATGGTATGAGCGAGTAAATGTAAATATCCGCTTTGACAAGTCATTTCCAGTAATGCTTTTGCAAATTGTTGATGTTCAGCTGGATTCATAAAATGTTCAACGTTTTGCACATGAATTATATCAACATTTCCTGTAAAATCACAGAGCCTGTTTGGTAATTCTTTTGCATCGCCAATATCAAAAATAACGTTGATTTTTTGCAAAGGTGTTATTATGCTGGCAAGATGTTTAAATAATTCTTGCCCTAGTTTTACTTCATATTTACTTAATTCATTATATATTAGTGTTGCCTTAGGGCCTGCAGCAAAAGCCATTAACAATACAACCAAACCATTAGCACCACCTACTTCTAAAATGGTGAGTGTATCTTTTTGTTTGCGTAAGTCATTAATAGTTCGTAACAAAATCGTTAAAGGTACTGGTAAAATAGGAAATGATTTTCCATAAAACCTTGTATCGTCATCATTATTTTGTATTGAATGCACAACATTATTCTTTTGAAGTCTTTCTGGGTTACATGACAATGATTGTCCAATAATAGATTGTACTTCTGGCAAGTATTCCATAAAAGCTGGATGTAACCAATTTTGAATGCTAGCTTTTTGAGAAAAGTGATAATGTTCTGGATTAAATTCTGCTGCATGTAAAACCGGTTTAATACAGCTAATAGTTAATAAGACAAAAAATAGTTTTGAGTATTTATTTTGTAGTAACATACGCATATCCTTATATTTTTTTATATTGTTTCAATATGAAAAAATATAGCTTATTTTTATTATTAGTAAAGAAATAAAAATTGTTTTTTATTTCTTTTTTTTATAAGCTTGATAATCGCTTTACCTTTGTTGCTGTGGTATGATTTTTATAGTTACTTTCATAATACAAAGGAGAGCTAATGATGCGTCATGTATCAAAAAAAGTTTTTTTTATACGTAGTTTTTTTACAGCTGCTATTATAGTTGAACTGCAATACTGTAGGCAGTTGCCTCCTCTTGCGCAAGAAACTGTTGGTGCGGTACGTGAAACTATTAATGGTGCATTAGGTGTAGTGCAATTTCAAGGAGATAAACAAAACCAATTGCAGTTTGATAATGCATTACGTGAATTAGCTGTTGGTATTGCTAATCTTATTTTAGTTGGAATTCATAATAAACAAGAAAAAGAGTATCGCTTTAAAACAGATGCTGATTTTGTAGAATATATATTGGCTATTCTTAAAGCAGAAATAAAAAATACGCCTGTATAAATGCGCAGTATACGCAACACTAATTTATTAAGTTCATATGCAATTATTTAAAAAATGAATTGATAAATTTTTCTTTTCATGATATTAAGAGTATGTGGACTTTTAGACTTAGTAGTGTTTTTTACTGTTTTTTACTTTTTTAAGGAGTTGAAATGAATATCATTCAACCGCAAAAAAATTGCGCGCGATATATTCGCGAATATGGAACATGTACGTTATTATGTACTCTTCATTATATTTTTTTTATGCTTCAACCAACACTCATGTGCCAAAATTAACAGTGTAAATGACCAAATGTTATTTTGGTTAGCTTTGTTGAGGTGTTTGAGGAGTATGACTATGTTAAAGTATAAATATGAAGAGATGATTATAGTAATGTTATTGACCGTAACTATTTTGTTAAAAGTATGTTCAATTGCAACATTTTATTCATTCAATAAATCGGTTGAAAAATCATTTTATTGTGTATAACGATAAAAGCAAAGAGGAAAATAGTTAGTTTTCCTCTTTGCTTTTTGTAGTATCTTTTTTAAATAAGGCAGTAATCATGCTTACAGAGTTTGCAAGAGAGGTTGCTTCATAGGGAATAATAATTTTTTTATTGTCTTTACCTTTCATAATATCAGCAAGCAAATTAACATATTGTTGCGCTATTAAAAATGGTGTAATTTGATCAAAGGTTATTTTTTTGCTTAATAATTCAATAGCATCTGTTTCTGCTTGCATTATCATTATGCGTGCTTTAGATTTTCCTTCCGCATCTAAAATATGGGCTTGTGCTTGTCCCTTGGCAATAAGAATCTGCGATTTTTTTTACCTTCTGCTTCTAAAATAGATGAAGTTTTTAATCCTTACAACAATTGCTAATGCTGCGCTTAGTATGAATGGTGTCATTGTTGATCCTTGAAAATTATTAACAATGATTAGGCCATACTTATGCTTTTTGTGTTTTTGCAAAGTGCCAAACTTAGCCATATTACAAAGGCGATAGAAAGTATACCGCCAATTAATTCCGGTTTATTAACCATTTGTACTATATGTTCATTATACATACTGGCTATGTATATGCCAGTCACAAAACCAATATCAGCTCTTTTGTCTGGATTAAATATGCTATGTTTCGTATGGACAAGATAATTAAACAGTATGAAAAATACACTACAGCATACTGTAACAAAAAGATATCCTAAAAAGGTTATTGATGCAGGTGATATATATAATGGTACACCGAATGTGGTGGCAACTAACAAAATAAGATACTGTATTTTTGATTTTCCAAACGTTCGTATAATGTACATGTATAATAAACTCATTCCTAAATATTTTAAAAAATTTAATACGCAAAGATATACAATAAACGCTGATGGCACATAGCTATTTGCAAATAATATGGAATGCTCATAAAAAGGAGGTAAACTGTAGCCATTTATATAGGTTAAACCTATTGAAAAGAACAGTATGCTTAACAATCCACCAATAAGTCCTTTAAGTAGACCACTGTACCAAATTGTTGTTGTGTATTGAGTATTGCAAGCAGTTGGCCATTGAATGCATAATGTATTGCATACCAATAAACAAATGCCGATAATCATCGTGTTACTCAAAAAGAAAAATCCTATGGTCCGCCACATTTGTAAAAACCATGGTTCAATAGTATTAAATGTACTTATCAGTATCGGTAATTTATTTAGAAAATGGATGCAACTTAAGCTAATTGTACATAAACAGCACACAATAAGAAATCTATAATTGATAGAAGCTAAAGGCGTTCTACTTATTATATAAAACAATAATAACATTATACAAAAAAAGAATACAAAAAAACTTATGTTTTTTAATAATGCAACATAATATAGGTCATTGTTGGAATCTCGTTGCCATTGTTCTGGTACATGAATATATTTTCTAATTAATTCAATAGTATTGCCTGTTATAACAACTTGAACTCGTGTTTCGCCAGATGAAAGTACGTTGTCACTGTGTACTTTGAACTCCAAGTTCCAATCTGTTCTAAACTCTTTTTTTGATGGAGTTACACTTTTTAGTATTAAATCGCTATGATTGATCTTATATTTTTTTTGTAAAATATTGCTCGCCAAATCAGTGACTTCAGATGCACTAAGCTTATTGCCAGGCTTATTTTCAGGTAATATATGCTGCACATACAATATATCTTTGTTTCTATCAATCCTTACAATCGCTTCTTCTGCACGATTTGCAAGGTCACCATCAAACTGAGCATAACGTACTGTCCAGCCTGGCAAGCTGATGTACCCTTTTTGTAACATGATTTGTAATAAATGACGTTCTGTTTGCCAAATAAATTGAAACTGATATTCAACTTCTGCTGATCCAAAAGAAATAAAAGGAAGCGGTTGCGCAGCTTTTACATAATTCCATTCGTTATCAGACTGGGTTGAAATTGATTGCTTGGCAATAGTAATAATTTCTTTTTTGCAAGGCAGATTAACCATTGTTGCGTCTGGCTTTGCCAGCCACATTATTATACACATTATTAATGCAGTGCTGAACCCATAAGCAACATACGTTTTTTTCCCGGAATGTGTATATGGAATATAGCTTACGATGGATTTTTCAAATGATTCTTTTACAGTAGGAGCTTGCCAAGTATGATTTAAAAATGAAGATACATCAGAATGCCATTGTTTTGTTTTGTAATAACGATATGCAATAACTAATAAAGGAGATATTGCATAGATAATAATAATACCTTTTTGTATCCATATATTTGTTGCATACGAAATAAAAACAGGTAATGAAAACCATACAGTATCATATATTACATGACAAATAATAATAGGTAATAAGCCAAAATAAAGGTAAAAAATACCCCAAATAAATGACGGAATAATAAGCTCAAATAGTCGAGCATAAAATGGCTGAGCTGGATAACTTGCGTGTAGTGCTCCAAAAATGAACGCTTGTGTAATAAAACCAAGTACCATAAAAAAATATTTTTTATTATAATACTTTCCTAGCAATGAAGTACAAGCAAGAGGAATTGCCCTGCACAAGCATTCTTCAATAAAGCCTGCTTGCAAAGATAATGCAATAGTATGCAATGCTGGTACATATGTTGCTAATATATTTGGGTCTGCAAGTGCATATGATGGGTTCCACCAACCAAAAAAATGAGTGGTAAAAAGATAGGTAACAACAACGAGTAATAGATCAAAACTTGCAAGTCCATAACCTGCTACTGTTTGTAAAAATACGGGGCTTGAATTTGCGCAGTTTGCTGCCCAAACGCTCCATAATTGTATGTGTTGAGGAAATGCTTTTCGTGTTAATCCTTCTGCAACTGCAATAATAATGGTGAAAAAAACGGTTATTATTAATCCATGAGAGCATATTAATAACAAGTTTTTTATAATAAAAGCGTGTATGTCAGTAATAGTGTCATAATGCATAAGTAAAAGTGGTAATTGGTTAATCTGTTGAAGTATAGATAAAAATCCAATAAATCCAGCACATACTAAAGCAGGTTTCCATAAAAAAAGTTGAGCTTTGGTATATACAAATAAAGCAATGAAACAGATGCCAATTATATACAAAAAAATCATTAACAAAAAACCAAATAATGACAAAATGTTATTATAAGATCGCAATTCAAGATACTTGCGTTCAAATGTTTCAGGTATTTTAATGAACCGTTTGCATTCGGTAACATTCGTCCCTGAGATGGTTATGCGCAAACGATACGAACCTTGGTTAAGGCGTATGTCATGTCGTTCATACACAAAACTATGATCAATACGCCCCAAAGGCGTTGTTTGTTGGGATGATTCAATAATAGTATATTGATCTAGCGGTATACACTGTTCTTTTGCATAAATAGAAGCTTTTGTCAAAGCTTCTTGTGATGAAATATTACCATTGAAACTGTTTTCACTTACTGTTTCTTTAAAACCGTAAAATGCACCACTGGGCGTAAAATAAAGAGCCATTTCATGTATTTCATGTGGGACAAAAAAGCGGACATGCCAATAATATGGCTCGTAATAATGTTTTTCAATCATATCAGTAAAAGCTTTTTTACCGCCACCTTCAAGTTCAACAAATGTTTGAGTGACAGTGTCCGATTCAAAAGTCACAGCTTCAAAACAAGAGTTGTCATTAATCGGTTTATATCCAAAATCTAGAGCTTTTTTTTTGGCAAGGCCGAGAATTTCTGTTCGGTTGGCGTTCAATGGAATATGTATAATAGGAAACGCTTTTGGAAATAGGTACCAAGCGGTGTATCCAAATATAGCAGTTGCTACAAATAATAGTCCAAAACGCCATTTGTTCATGTACAACCTTTATATGGTTTTTATAAAGAGTATCTAGAAAAAGATGCAAAGGCAAACAAAAATGCTATTTGCATGAAGACCATACAAATGTATACAAAAGAATATGCAAACCGATGGGCATTTGCATCAGCCAAAATTGAGCCATTCAAAAATAGTATAAAAAATTGATTTAAAAAAGTTCGCGATACTTGTCCAAATACGATCCGAGCGTTCTGTTTCTCTGGGACGTTGATTTGTATTTACAATAGAAGACTGGTTGCTTTGCGTTGAAGTTGTGTTTTGTTGCGTTGTAATATTTTGAGCATGGGAGGAGGCAATAGTTTGCTCAATTGTTTTTTCTGTATGCGATATATCTACTGAACTTTTTAAGTCTTTAGTTTCTGTCTGGACTATATTTTGTAGTCCTGAATTGTCGTTAGATATATTTTTTCCCTTATTCTGACTTATTTCTTCAACCAAAGGCATTGGTATGTTGATATTGTTACTATCAAGACGTTCAGCATCTTCAATTACTTTGGCACTATCAATTTTAAAATCTTCTCCCTCTTCAGCTTTAAAATATACTTTTAGCTTTGCTTCTTCTTGTTCTTCAAATACATCGGAATAGCTTTTGTGATCACCGTGTCCTTGTGCAAAGAAAATTAAATCAGTAACTTTTTGATTGAATCGAGGAACAATATCAGAACCAATGCAATCATCATTTTCTGGTTGATTAAAAAACCATACTAAATACGTAAGTAACGCCTGAGTACATTCTTTAGATTTTTTATAATTTATATACTGAGTAAAGTATTCTTTTGAGTCGTAATTGATTTTTATAAATTGTTTAAACTTAATTATAAAATATTCCAAATCCTGTGTTTTTTCATTTTTTGGAATAAAAAAGTTTGATACGTATATCACTATAATAGGCATTACATTTTCTTTTTTTTCATCATTATTGTTGTTTATTTTAATTTTAAAATCATGTATTAAATCTTTTAAACGAAAAAAATTGTTTATTTTTGGATTTTCATTAAAGAGCTTACATAATTTAAAAACAGTATTTAGAATAGTCTCTTGTGTAGGCATTAAATGAATTTTGTATACCGAGTGGTTTATTTCCTTGATCAAAGATAAAAATATCGATTTTTTATTTACAACATAAAGCATTAGATTTGTTCCTCCATCATGATAAGAATCTATAAGAAGTCCTTGAAAAAGATGTGATTCTTTAATCAATAGCTCTAGGGAAGTCTCTGTTTTAATTCTATGCTTATTTGAAGTACTAAAAAAATAGTATCCACTGGTCAAATGGAAAAAATCCAAATCAGTTACTTTAAAATATTTATAAAATAGCAAATTGTAAAATAACACGTGTTCTTGGGCATTCTTTGTTATAAGATTATTGGGGAAGAAGTATTTAGTTCTTTCTTGAGCAAAAGTTTGTAGGTCGCTTATTTGTTGTTTAGATAAATTAATATTTGCTTTATCTAGAATAAAATTTACTTTATTATTAATCAAAGGAAATAAATTGTTTACTACTTTTTTTTGCGAAGTAGAAAAAATATTTAACATACCATTAATTTCAAAAAAAATTAGGGCAAATAAGCATTTAATATAAATAATTTTATTTGAAATTTTTATCATCTTTTTTTATTTTTAATAAGCATGTTAATATAGTATTATTTTTATTTTAACAATGTCAATAATTTTAACAATGTCAATAATTGCAAATTGGCAATATTTAAATGATGTTTTTTATGTCTCTGTGTTTAAAAGCGCAACTGTTGTTGCGCTTTTCCTCTTGTTTCATTGGAATGCTTTAGTATTATAAAAACCATCAAAAAAGTATCTACATTATGCGTAAATGTAAAAAGCAAAGAAGTTTAAATAATAAGAAAAGTATATGTTTTTACCAGCCAAAATTTAACCACTGAAAAATAGTATAAAGAATTGATTTGAAAAACCTAGCAATACTTTTCCAAGTGCTGGGACTTTCTGGTTCTATTGATTGTCGGCTTGTATTTACAATAGAAGACTGGTTGCTTTGCGTTGAAGTTGTATTTTGCTGCATTGTAATATTTGAGGCAATAGTTGGTACGATTTCTTTACTTTTTAAGTCTTGATTTT
>RXKB01000055.1:0-59540 GCA_003963225.1 Candidatus Babelota bacterium | reverse complement strand
TATGTTGATATTGTTACTATCAAGACGTTCAGCATCTTCAATTACTTTGGCACTATCAATTTTAAAATCTTCTCCCTCTTCAGCTTTAAAATATATCATGTCTGGTTGCTCAAAAAAATCTTTAAAAGTTCCATCCTCTTTGTAATCACCATCACCTTGAGCAAAAAATATTAAATTAGTTACTTGTTGATTGTAGCGGGGAACAGTTTCAGAGCCCATACAATCTTGATTTTCTTTTTGATTAAAAAGCCATACTAAATAAGTAAGCAATGTGTTTGTGCATTCCTTTGATTTTTTGTAATCTATGCATGAAACAAGATCTTCTGGGCTGTTGATTGTATCTATTTTTGCTGAATCGATAAAAACATTAGGTATGTAAATAACTATTAATGGTAAATTTTTATGATCTTTACGTGGATTTAATGTTACCTTAAAAGATGATATAAAGTCTTTTAATTTTCTTTTTTTATCAATTAATGGATTTTTTTGCAAACTTTTGCATAATACATACAGTGTTTTTAAAAAAGTTTCTTTTTTAGGCATTAAATGTATTTTGTAGCGGAATCTGACAAGATTTTTATGCAAAGTATGATATTTTTTACTGGTGTCTTTATATAATGGCATATCAAGTCGATTAAAACGGTCATCTTGTAACAATAGTAACGGATTATCGAATAAAAAATATTTTTCAATGCTATAATTAACATTTTCATAAGTAATTTTTTTTGTAAATTCAGGGTTAAAGTCTTTATCTAATCCATCAAAAAAAAAGTATCCAGACCCTACAGTGTTACTCAATATATCTTGAGTTTTTGTTTCGACAAGATGATTGAAAAGCCATGTATAAATAAAAAAATATTCTGTACATATTTTTTTCTCAGATTCTCTATAATCTCTGATTTTTAATTTAAAAAAATTCATTCTCAATGTATCATTTTTTAACAACGCAATAGTGTTTATTAAAGAATTTTGTTCTTTTTTATCTAAAAAACTAATTTCTTTGTATACAAATGGTAAGCATTCTGTTAAATCTGTGTCATTTTCCATTGCGTCTATGGAGATAAAAAAAACATTATAATAAGTAATATTAAGAGCGGAAAAAATTAGTAAAACTATTTTTTTACATGGACATAACATTGACATTTTTACTTTTTTATTAAAATTCAAAATTTAAAAAACATTATATATTGTTTTATTCTTTAAATAAAGAAATAAGTTCATACGTTGAAAAAATGCGTGTAATAATGCACTTTGTTGAATTTATTTTTTGACTTTTTGCAACCAGCAAATTGGTAATGCCAAACCGTTCAGCTTCTTTAATAAGTACCGTTGCATTGTGTGTAGGCTTTATATGGCCGGTTAAACTAATATCACCAATGGCAAGCATTTTTTCTGGTAAAGGTTTTTGTAAGTACGAAGAAAGCAAAGCGCAAGCAATACCCACATCTATGCCAGATCCACGGATTTTAATAGCCGAGCTTATTTTAAAAAATATGTCGTGCGTACTGAGCTTTATTTTTAAATATTTTTCTAAAATAGCTGCAACAAGCATGACTTGTTTATGATCAATGCCAGAAATAACCCGCTGAGGCATGCTTAATTTAGAAGGTACGGTAAGCGCTTGCAATTCAATTAATAACGGTTTTGTTCCTTCTGCAATGGCAACTAAAGCAGATCCTGGAGCGTTGGTGCGGTCGTGCAACAAATGCTCATTAACATTAGCAACTTCTTGCAAACCAGTTGCAGTCATTTCAAAAAAACCAAGCTCATTAATAGTACCAAAGCGGTTTTTTACTGATCGTAAAATACGGGTTTGCCATTGGTCTTCGCCTTGTAAATAAAAAACGGCATCAACCATATGTTCCATGGTTTTAGGCCCGGCAATCAAGCCTTCTTTGGTAATATGACCTGTTAAAATAACCGTTATTCCTTCTTCTTTTGCAAGCCTCATCAATCTAAAGGTGGCTTCGCGTAGTTGGCCAATGCTGCCAGGAAGACTTGCAGATCCTTGAATGTAACAGTTTTGAATAGAGTCAATAATTAAAATAGTAGGCTTTGTTTCTTGGGCAGTGATGATTATGCCGTCAAAATGAGCTGCATCAGAAAATGCAATGTTATTTCCAAAAGGTACTTGTAGCCGCTGCGCCCGTTGTTTAACTTGGGCAAGTGATTCTTCTGTTGAAATATATAAAACCGTGTTGGCAAGTTGTAGTTTTTGAGAAACCAAAAGAAGGAGTGTTGATTTTCCAATACCAGGGTCACCTGTTAACACAATCAGTGAGTTTGGCATTATGCCTCCACCCATTACCCTGTCCCACTCGTCTATGCCAGTAAAAAAACGGTCTTTGTGAGTTGAAGTAATTTCATCAAAATAATAGGTTTGTGCAGCAGGGGAGCTTGTATGAGCTGTTTTAGAAAAACTGTTTGCTACAGATACCTGTTCTATTGATAAGGTCAGGGTGTTCCATTCACTGCATTCAGGACATTTGCCCAGCCATTTTGGGGCATTATAATTACAGTTTGCACATATGTATGATTGTTTTGATTTCGCCATTTTTATGCATCGTAAGGATTATATTTTTTTAATAAAGATACTATAATTGCATCATTTTAATAGTAATATAAAGTAAAAATGTACAAATGACTAAAATAAACAGTTTTTCTAGTATTTATAAGGCTTTGTGGTACACTAAAAGCATATTTATTTTAAAAAACATATGCATATGAAAAAACAATCTTGTATTAATCCACTGCCTTCATTAACTAAATATATTGCGCAATCTGGTATTTGTTCGCGCCGCAGGGCTGTTGAGCTTGTGCAAGAAAGGGTAGTGCTTGTTAATAATGCAATCACAATTGAACCTGGTTACCGTGTGCAACCAACAGATGTGGTTTTAGTAAAAGGCGAAATCGTACATGCGCCAAAAAAGGTGTACGTGCTTCTTAATAAACCAAAAGATTATATTACCACTTTGGCCGATGAAAAAGGGCGTAAAATGGTGACCGATCTTTTATGGCCGCAGGTGAAAGAACGCATATATCCTGTAGGGCGTCTTGACCGTTCAACTACCGGTGTGCTTTTATTAACTAATGATGGCGAGCTTACACAAAAGCTTTCCCATCCACGGTACGAAGTGCCAAAGGTGTATCATGTTTCTCTTGACGGTTCTTTAAAACACCAAGATTACATGGCAATAAAAGAGGGCGTGCGTTTGTATGATGGGTTAGTGCAGGTTGATTATATTGAATATCTACAAAAAAAGTCTGATATTATGATAGAAATTCATAATGGTAAAAATCGAATTATTCGTAGACTTTTTGAGCATCTTGGCTATCAAGTAAAAAAGCTTGACCGTGTACAATATGCAGGATTGACTAAATCTGGACTTACTGTTGGTAATTGGCGTTTTTTAAGTTCAGCAGAAGTCAGCGCTTTACAAAAAATGAACCATACCAATAAAAAATGAATTTCTGTTTTTTTGTATATGCATTTTTAGCAAGTAAAGCAGTTGCTATTTTTTATTAGCACCAGTAATATACGGCATTATTTTATTTGCCATGTAACAAACGACAAGCAAGCTAAGCATATATTTTAACCCAAGGTATGTTTTGTGTTGCCAGGTAAAATAAAAAGCAGTAGGGTCTTTTTGGATATCTGGGTATATCCGTTCCTGATACCACCCATTATGGTTTATTTTTTTGTAACATTTTTCAATAAATCTTTTTGGGAAAAGTTAAGATCAAAAATATCTACATGACATGGAATATTAAAAATAATATTGCCTTGGCGATATAGAATACAGCGAGTTGGTACGTTTTTAATTGGATCATATCGCATTTCCAGAGTATCTGGATATTCTAACGTTGCTTCTGGATCAAGAAAAAGTTTTCCTTTATTGATAATTTTATTTTAATCGTAGCACCGGTCTTTTTCGTCAAAATCTTTACTCGTTATTATTGATGACTGGTCGTTTAATGAGACTTGTTTATAAAGTGTGTAGATTATTTTTTCATTGATTTTGTCATATTTTCATTCAAAGCATACACAGTCTTTGACTTGTTGTATCGCATTTATTCCTTGATTCAATGTATTACCAAATGCACCTGGAATTTTTGTAGAATTATTTTGATCATCTAAAGAAAGAGAAGGATTTATAGGATTGTTATCTGAGTAATTATTATTTTTTGTTGAGAGATCCTTGTTGTTTGTTGCAGTACTGTTACCGGTTAAAAAATTACCAACTTGACGCCAAGGTTCATCTTGCTTTGGATGAATGGGCATCGGTTTAAAATCAGAAGGAATAATCAGCTGCCAATTAAAGGCTAAACATAATAATAATTTTCTATACATGATAACTTTAAATATTATTTTTTAAAAGTCGTTGAAATATTAATTTGTTTTTCAAAAACCAGTTAAAAAGAGTTTGTGAAAGTACTGTTCCATAATAAATACTTTTCTTATAATAATTATCATAATAACCATAGTTATATTCTATCATATTTGGTTCATCTTGCCATTCAGGCATTTGTTTAAAATTAACTATTTTTTGTGCATTGCATTGATAATTGCCACCAATAGAACGTATACTTTTGTATTGTAATGGTAATTGTAAAGGGCAAGAGTTGATTCGCTGTATTATAAATTGATTCATTGATCGCATTTCTTGGTAGGGATGAATTAAAAAGGGTGCTTTGCTATTGTGCAGTAAACTGCTAATATTTTCATTTGCCACATATTCACAATTGACATCGTTATAGTCAATAAAAAAGCCGTCACCTAGGTACAACCCTCCATCTGGATTTAGTCTATTGTATATTTGGACAAAAGTTCCTAGTGGATCAACCAGATGTCGCAATGTCCAGCGTGAAACAATAAGGTCAAAGGGCTTTGTTAGATCGTATTTATCAAGTTCACTAGAAAGGTTTTCTATTTTAAACGAGCCGATATTATACAATGTACAGGAGTCATCTTTTTTCCAAGTAAGAACATGATCATCTGCTTTTTCATTTTGTTCACCACGTACATTGATTATGTGTACGTGTACATCTTGAGCAATACGCTTGCTTTGTTTCAGCTTGTAGATGAGTGTAGCACAAAACTGTCCCCAAGAGTCGCTAGAATGAAAATTGCCGGCACCTACATCTAAAAAATAAAAATCTTTTTTTTCAGGGGTAGCTAGTATAATTTTTTCAACAAGAGCTTTATCTTCTATATTTGCTAAATTGTACTGTTTATCCCCATTTTTATACCATTTTGAATAAGCATTATCGGCAATATTATTAAAAACATAGTTTATTGCTTCGATAACTTCTTGAGGTCTTTGCTGATAATCAAGATACGGTATATTTTCCCCAGAAAATGTATAAAAAGATGCACTAAGGATAACCAATAATAAAACTGAGTTGTTAACAAACATTGATATTTTTCGCTTTCAAAAAATATAAGTAACAAGTGTAATATAAATTAATATATTAGTTTATATTAAAAATATAAAAATAGCTAATCATCAATACGCAAGCCTGTTCATCTATTTTGCAATTAGCATTTTTATATTTTCTAAATAGTGTATTAACTTAATTGATTTAAAATTAACCAAGCATCTATATTATTTTTGCTACCAGTATTGAACCTACAAAATTATACCCAGTATGCACTAAAAGCGCAATAATTTCTTTTGGAATGCATACAAAAGAACGCAGCATGGACAAAAAACTAAAGGTAAAAGAAATGGTTCCTGCAAAAAGCATTGCTTGGGTTATTGAGTTAATGCCGCTATTGACAATGCATATATAAAGTACAACGGTTTGCGCAAGGCAGATCAAAAATGATCCTGCAAGCGCCAATGCCATAGGTAGACTTGTTGTTTGCTTATGAATTTGTTCTTGCGTTAAATTAATGCTTTTCATCAATCGCTTTGCAAATAATAAAGGGCTGTACCATGCCCATCCAAGTATGTAGTAAACAAGGGCGGCCGTTATAATAGCTAATAATATTAAAACACCTTTAAAAATAATAATTGTAATAAATATTTTTTATAATAGTGCAAAATACATTTTTGCAATTAAAATAAGTTGCTTTTGAGTGTTTGTTCAGCCAAATAATGCCATACATTGCCAACTTTGGCTAGCCTTTGGGCTATATTTTGAATGGTATATTTTTGCGGTGTAATGCGTTCCAGTTCAGACCAGGCAAGAGGAACTGCAATAGGTGCTCCTGGAAGTGCTCGCACTGCATAAGGAGCTACAGTCATTTGACCAAAACCATTGCGCAGTATATCGATATATATTTTGTGTTCTCGATCAGCAATCCGGGGTTGTGTGGTAACAAATTTAGGGTGCTCTGCAACCATTATTTCAGCAATGTTTTTTGCATATGCACGGACTTGTTCAAAAGCATAATCTGGTTTTAAAGGTACAATCAAATGTACGCCACGCGACCCCGTGCTCATAAGATACGACTCAAGGCCATGTTCTTGCAATATATGCTTAAGTTTTTTTGCAACCCAGCGCACTAGCTGAAATTTTGCATGACCTGCCGGATCAAGATCAAAGATCATCCGGTCTGGATTATGTAGGTTATCAATAGTGCTTAGCCAAATATGAGGGGTTATACAATATTGATTGATCAGATAAATTAATGTTTCAGTATTATTAATAATAATATAATGCACGGGGTTACCGTTTTTGCTAAGAATTCGTTTGGTTTTTATCCAAGATGGCATCTGCTCAAGTGCATTTTTTTGGAAAAACCCTTCATGATCAATACCTTGCGGAAAGCGTTGTGTTGCAATGGGTCTATTTTTTACAAAAGGCAGCACCAGCGGGGCGATAGATTGATAATATTCGATTATTGCGTCTTTGGTAATATGTTGCCGGGGAAACAGTTCTTTTTCTTCGTGTGTTATTTCTATATCGTGAGTGCCGATGTGAATAACTTTACTCATGGATATCCTTTGTTAAGCATGAGCTTGACGTAAAATATGAGTGAGTGTTTGCCCTGACAATGCTGATCGTTTAAATAAACGCGTTATATTTTTGCGGGGGTCTGCAAAGGCATCTTCTTCTTTTTGAAATACCCATGTATTATTTTGTTTTTCAAGTGTATAAAGTCCTTTTACGCGAGTACCCTCAAATACAATACTGAATTTACTTTCGGTAGGTTCTGTTGCAAAACTATACGTGCCGTGATCCCAGACTAATACTCCTTCTTTATATTTAGGCTTTTTCAATGTTGCTCCTTCAAAAAGTAAATATTCAAGAGGCAGGGGTTCTTTTTTTAAAGCCTGTCGTTTTTGCAAGGGGTTGGACGAAGGGCCCTTGCAAATTTTCCATGTTTCCAGATGACCATTGCGTTGCAGGTGTAGCTCATAATGAACAGTAGTATTTACAATTTTATGTATAGAGAATCGTTGTTTTGCTGTAAAATGCTCTTGATTGGTATTGCCATGAGCATGTGCAGCGTCTGTATTTACTAGCTTCTTGCAAGGCGTGATAAAAGATTCTTTTTTTGCTAATCCTTTATGAACTAATGCACCAGCTACAAAAAGTACAATTAAAAATGGTAAAGATGGTTTCTTCATTTTTTACACTTTTTAATAGCGACTTACTATTTAAAGTATAGAAAAATATGATACCACTTTTCAATAATTTATATTTGAAATTTTAAAAATATTTGCATATAAAAAATATGAGTTCAAAATAAAGTAAAAATAATACCATTAACGTTTTTTCAAATTTCATTCTTAGAGCCTAGTTTTTTTAAAAGTTGATACTCACACCACCTCCAATAAAAGTGTTAAGGAGTATGTTTTTGCCATTAAAAGGGATTTTTGCAAAAAAATGTACCTTGGGCTCAAAGTTCCAGTGAGCATCACATGTTTGCGCTATATCCAATTCGGTATTGCTTATTATGTGGTGCGCTGTGCTATCATGCAATGATCGTGCAGTATTGATTATTTGATTATCTGTTGTCAGTGAGCAACCAGATAATGTGTCGTCACCATGTTTAAAATACTGATAAGCTAAGGTTGTTTTCAGACCATATTTTTTACTATGTACTTGTGCAAATAGGGAGCAATGTTGATTCATGCCAAAGTCAACATGTGTTTTTGTTTTGTATAATAAAAAAAGTTCTGTTTGCTCAGTGGCAGTTTTGACACGACGCTTGACTGTTTGGTTTACTATATAAGTGAGTTCAACATCTAGCCCAATTGATAGATAATCCCCCAAATCTAATTTTAATTGGCCTCCAAATGGTAATGCCCATGCGCCTTCATTACCAAATGAATGGCTCAACAGATATTCTTTTGAAATAGATTGTGCAGTCGGTATGTGTATGCCAGATCGTACATTTAATAAAACATTTTGAAGTAAAGGTTTTTGTTGGGGAAAATGTTGGTCCCATGCAAGATAAAAACTGAAATCACCTATCCCTGTTTTTGACCATGAATCTATTGTAAGGCCATTGCCGTATGTTTTGAGTACTGATGATAATTGATTGGTTAAAAGTTCTTTTACTCTTTGATCTTGAGCTGTTTGGGTTAATGTAAAATCTTGTATGGTAATATGATCTATTTTAGCATGATATTGAGGTATAAAGCATATAATAGACCAACCATGGCTAATAGGAATATGTGCTCCGTATACCATGCCATAAGTAAGCTGGTAATTGCCATTAATACGCACGTGTCCACGAATCCCGTCGTCAGTTGTATTAACTTGTTGGGCTAACTGACTAATCAAGCTGTTATCACTAAATCCATTCAGCATATTGATAGTGCTTTCAGTGTTTTGCCAAAGCATAAATGGATTATCAAGTTTTGCATGCTCGCTATAGCCATGTGCATTGTGCGTACTGCCTGCCCCAATCACAAAAAAGCTTTTTTGTTTTGGATTAAATGTGGGTAGTAGCATTTGGTCGCGCAAAGGTGAGTAAAAATACCACGCATCAGTGGTGCTGTAGACAATTAAAAATATAAAGAGTATAAAGGTATTTTTCATAACATAATCCTTACTGATTTACGTAAAGCTGTTGGGAGTCTGTAATAAGTATACCGCCATGACCGGCAATCGAATAAAATCCCGTCACAGGAGAGTTTAATAATAATGGTATAAGCCATTTAGTTAAGCCAATATATGGGTTATGTCCATCGGCATTTGTTGGTGCAATTATTGCAAGAGTTGCTAAAGCAATATTTGTGTTGTTTTTTAAGCAAAAAAATGTGTTGCCAATGTTTTTAGTTGCTTGACAAGCAGCGCCAATGTCAAGCAGATGTGACGGTACTTGTTCTACTCTCTGATCATTAAAGACTTGTATATCATTTTGTTGCACGAGTGTGCCTGCTGTTGGGCTTAGGTAAAGCCTGTGTACACGTCCAGCCTTTGCTGATATATCTTTGCTGTAAACATACACCATACCACCTTGAAAATTGGTTGCATCACCTTGATACCCTGTTTTGCTAACAACGGTGAAATCTTGCATACACGGACCACTTTCTGGTAAAACAATCTCTTCCCATTGAGTTGTATCATCAAGCGTGCTGCTGTTGGAACCAGGTGCGTTACACCACAGACCGTTTGTAGTTCCTAATAACATAAGAGGCCCTGATGCAAGCATGTTGGTAAACCCTTGCACATATTGAAATGGTTGGGTACTGCAGTCTGCAATAATAGTAATAGGGGCATTAAAAAGTATATTGGGATCAAGCGGCATGCGCAGCAGTTGTTGGTCTGTTAATATAAATAAAAATCCATCTACAGCACATAATTGCTCCACATTTTTTACTTTTTTTGTATGAAGAGTGGTATATGTTGCAGGTAAATTACTAAAATTATCACCAATTCCTTGCGTTAATGACCAACCTTTGCCTTGTGGTGTTGCAAGTAATGCAATACCATCAGTACCACCAACTACAAACCATGCATCGTTGGTAGGTGACGAGTAGGCTATGCAACTGCAGGTAGGAAAACCAAGTGTTGTAAGTTCATCTTTTTTTATAGACAAGGTATTTGCATTAAAGGTTATGTTACTTGTGCCATTGGTTATGTTTTGTACATCAGTAAACGCAGTAGATGGTGTTTGTTCTTGTATACCGTCTGCTGTTGTGTGCGTTAAAAAAGAGATAATAATTTTGTCTTGGTACAAAAACATGCTTAATGATCCTGCATTAATCCCCGGGGTAGTTGCAGGAATATAAACAGTTTTTTGTAATACAGATGTTTTGTTTTCTTGTAGCAAATCATTTAATGGAGCAATAGAACAATTATTATTTTTTGCCTGAAGCCACTGCGTTTGTAAAACAGTATTTGGTTGCCCTTGGCTGTCATTAACAAGCAGATTTACATTACCTGTTTTTCTGTTAACTGTAGCAAATATAACGTTGGTATGTTGCAACAATACAGGCTGCCATGAAGTCCACCCAACTATATTGCCCTTTACTGGCTCAACAATAGCTGTTGTTTGATACATGCCGTTGAGTTCAGCTGTATTGCTATTGCTTGTTGAAACATACAATGTATCACCAACTGCTTTCATAGACGTAACAACGCCTTGCAATAGTATGCCGCCGCCTGGAACAGTTGCAGGGTCGGTACTGGTTGGCAAGTGTGAAGGTGTTGTTGCAGGGTCTGGGGTTATTGTTTTTTGATATACTGGAATATTTCCTACAGTGGGTGCAAATAGATCTTGTGAGCTGCTATTTTTATCAGCAACCTTGCCGTGCAAAGTTGGGTCATTGCTTTGCACCAGTTTAATAGCTTGTATATCATTACTTGTATTTTGATTGCCACGTACAATAAGATAAGCAGTATTTTTGCTGGTGTGCATGGTAATAATATCGGTCACGTTTGCCTGTTGATTACTTCCTTTTTTGCCAATCAAAAGATCATTGTTAGTGCCATTAAATGCTGATTCTGGTAGTAGTTCGTCAATAATAAGTTGATGTCCAGACAGCCTTGCCATACAAACTGTGCGAATGCCATCGTTGGCACTAGTATTACCTGTCCCTGTAATGCCAATGTACCACCGTTGTAATATATCATCCCACCAAAATACCGTGGGTGTTATTGCAATAAGAGAATTGTTATTAAACGTAAAAAATTGGCTAGTACGATCAACAGGAAAAGCAATTGCAGGGTCTGCTGCATTTCCTGTTAATGCATTTATTTGTTGGAATGCACGAACTTGCACATCATTTTCTGTTTTAAATCCACGTACAATTAATGCAATGCCAGAACCTCGGTCTCCAAAAACACCAGAATTTGGCGTGGTGCATGTTATAATATGACCATTATTATCAGTGCTTAATAATGATAAATTGAGTGCAGCTGTTGGTATTGCATGTGCATCATTGATAATTGAAGATTGCAAAATAGAGATGTTTGAAGGAAATGTGCTTTCGTACATAAAAACTTGGTTGAGATTGTTGTTTTGGGTAAGCACTACTGGCAAAGAATCACCTGCAATATGCATCACAGCAAAATCTTTGTACGTATTGTCATATAAAGGATTATCTTGGTTGGATTGTGTAATATTTAAAGTTACTTTTTCTGGAGTCAGTGGGGTGCATATGCCAGTTGTTTGATCAATACACGCTATAGAAAAATTTTTAGCCGTTCCTGCTTGATGGGCTCCTGCTGCCGTGTATAAAAGATACGCGTTACTATCTTCTTTTATTTTTTCTACAGGGAAATTAAATGTTGACAGGGTTGATTCTTGATTACTTTTAATTAGTATAATGCTGTTGGATGAACCAGGCATCAATATAAAGCACCACAATAACCATAAACTTATTATACTACGCATATTATTCCTCTTTTGTATACATGCAAGGTTAGTTGTTATTATCAAATTAGTGTATTGTATAATTTGATAATCTTCAAATTTAAATACGTAACGTTTTTATGGTTATGATTGTTGCAAGTATATGAACTGTCTGTTTTAGGACTTTAGTTTTGCGTTAAAATATCAACGCTAAAAACAATAATTTTTTGGTAATCCATGTTATATAACATTGCAAAAAAGCCTTTTAACAGTTTATACTATTAGTCAGTACTGCTTTTTATGGTCCAATTTAACCATAGTTTTTTAAAAAATTTTTGGAAAAAAATGAAAAAATTAATCATGTTAGTCTTTTTATATGTTGTACCGATCATATTATTTGGTATGGAAGAAGATTTGCCTGGATTAAACAACGTTTTATATTACACCATGCAAGGTCAACCACCAGAATTACATATTGTTTTAAACAAAACAGATGACCAGTCACAAAAAGATATATATGGAAGTGTCATTCCTGTATATGGTTTTTTTGACACTGTTGACCAAAATGAAATTGATCCAAAAACTGTTGTTACCATCAATGGCATAAATTTTGTTAAAATGAGTGGTAAGCCTAATTCAAGTGTATTAAAAAATATAACCTTTGATGATTTTGTATACTATGTACAAATGTTACAACAGACAAATATGAACATTACAGTGCCGAATGTATTTAATGTCAATGTAGCTTTTAGTAAAGCATTATGCGAAGTTTTAATAGAGAATGCAACTGCGTTGCAAAACGATTCATTTAAACTTAGGTTAAAACAAGTATACAACACTATTTCACAAGATTCACGCCAAAACACATTGCCTATAAAAAAAGCTGCAAAAAATATAGCTACAGTATCAAATGCTAAACATTATGTATTGTATTACCAGGAGAAAAAAACTGATAAATCACAAAAGTATCTTTGCTACATTGTTGTAAAAAAAGATAAATTAAATCAACAAACTGCTTTTGATTCAACAGATTATGATAATAATTTAAAATCGCTCGTTAAGGCTAATACTTGCAGGCTTTATTATAAAGACAAGAATACATCCTATTATGTATGCGAAGTAGAACCAAACATTTATCGCAATCAAATGATTCAAAAAAATATATTAGAGTTTGCATTATTGAAAGCTAATCGCGAAAAAGAAATTTTTCAAAGTGATACAAAAAACTTTGATCATTTTCGTGATATAACAATTTGGGAGAAATTACATGCGGCATTACCTCTTTGGTTTATAACAGGTGCGTTAAGAATTGATCGTATTCCATTACAACACACCGAAAAAACACGATATATTTTTTATTATATAGACAATAACGACAATTCTAAAAATATTGTTTTATTTAAAGGAAAAAACGGGTTCAATGATTTTGACTATAGTGCATATGAGAAGATTAAAACATTGAACTTAACAAATGGTCAATGTACAGGATATTATGTTGATAAACATAATGTACATTATGCGCTTTGTCCGGTCAAGCCTGATATTGTTAAACAAACAAACTATCACTTGGTGTCTTTTAATGATCTAATTAATGTGTTTCAACAATATCACACTGTAACCAGATTGAAAGCCGAACGATATAATCCTCAATTTGCAAAATTATTGTTTGCTAAAAGCAGTAGTATACCGGTAAAGAATATATTATTGCATGAGTTGGAGTATGCATTTAACACCTTAGAATATAATAACATAGATTCTGGCACCGCTGTTGATGATAATAATGTAGATGCACAAATGGCTAAATCGGAAAGAAAAAATAAATATATTTTGCATTATATACATAAAACTAACAATGGTAAAAGTTATAATAAAATTGTGTTAAAAAAAACGAATGATTTCGGAAGGGTTAATTTGCTTACTGAAGAAGAGTATCAACACCTTGTGAAGCACAATTTTATCCGAGATACATGTCAGCAATTCTATTCAGATCAAAATACAATCTATTATGCCTGTCGTGTTAATGATCAAATATTCAATGCCAGCAAAGAATATGAATTATCTATTATAAATAATGATATTTCTTTGTTTAATGCAACGCAAAAAAGTGATTTTAGTCAGGATTTAGTTAACTTTTTACAGCAATCCTCTGTGAAATTTTTTGTAAGTAATAATTTTACAAAATTGTCAATCGCGAATATGAAGTCTAACATCGATTCTGTATTTTCTAATTCAGCTTTGCAGAATAAAGCAAGCCAGTCGGCACCTGGTGCTGCAGGTCAGCAACCTTCACAACCAAATCCAGTGTGGGCTTTCTTTAAGTTTATTTGGGATTGGCTTGCAAGTTGGTTTTAATGACTTATGTTAAACATTTGTTACAAAGTAAAAAAATGAGAGCCTGAAAAAATCAGCTTCCAGGCTCTCGTATTGCTTTCAATAACATCCTTATTTCTGCAATGAGCTATGCGTTATTTTGTTGTAACAGGATTGCTTCAATGTATTGTGTCTTTTTATAATAAGTCAACAATGTTTTCTATTTTGCTTAAAATAGTTTCATTTTTTTCATTTGTAGTTGCTATATATACACTTTTTGTATCGGGTGCAAGCGTTATTTTTTGATATTTTTGCATATTAATTGCTTGCACATTAATTTGGCTTACTATCTTTAATTGCATTTCTGTATTTTCGTTTATATTATTTTCAAGTAAAGTTTTTTGTTGAGAATTCACTAATAAGTATATGGTGATGTCTGTATCAGACATAGTTAGCAAATAAAAATTATTATTTTTATCATTTCCAGGATTTGTAAAGAGAAACATTTGTTTTATGTTTACTTTAACTTGTGATTCTTCTGGTAATGTTATTTGTTTAAAGTATAAAGTGTTATTCTGTTGACCGAATCCACAAAGATAAAAATTATTATTAGCAAGCAACATGCCATCGATTGTTATGTTTTTACTATTTTTTTTATTTTTATTATACGTTGCAAATAATATATTTTGTTGGCCGTTCAAACTTAAATTAAAGCTTAATTTATTTTGAGATTCAATTTCGTTTAACTTTAGTTCATTTCCTTCATTATCAAAGTCAATAGTAAAACCATATAATAAACCGTTGATTGTTTTGCTGTTTCTATTTCTCCATCTATCCCATTTGTTAAAAATAGTTATTCCATAATTATCTTTAATCATGTAGAAAAAGTCTTGATTACTGTTGCTTCCCAAACATAGCCCTCCAACATAAGACAGTTTTTTATTTTTTTCTATCTCTTTACTACGTTGCCATACTTTAATAGAAGGATAGATTGATGTGCTTATTATGCTTTCCCCAGAAGAATATAGTTTGTAAATATCAGTATTGTGAGTAATAATATGCCGAAATGCATTAAATCGAATAAATCGAAACTTTTTATTGTTTAAGATTTCTGCTAAGAATACATTTTTTTTGTTTGCAATTGGTAACACCGTCTTTGCTTTATAATCATATGGTTCTGCAAGATGATAGATTTCTTTTTTTTGACCAAGTTCCCATGTTATTTTTATACTTGCACTGGTAATGTTACATGATTTATATGCAGGTAGTTCATTATCATTTTTTAAATCAAGCGCATGAATTTTATAATCATCGTTATATAAAAAAAACAGTAAATTAGTTGATTCTTTTTTGTACAGTACTATTTGTTTTATTTCTTTATTTTGATTTGTATTGAGTAATTCTTTGGTTTTATATTGCTTATCTTGATTTTCGCTACCATTGATATGCAAACAGTGTATCCATAAAATGCTTATAAAAAATAGTTTTTTTTCCATGTAAAGTTCCTTTTTTTTCACACTTTTTTATAGTTTTATATTTTTGATCTTGCAAAAGCAAGTTTTTTATATTGGACTTCGTATAAATAAAAACTAATCCAATATATTAACTAATAACATGATCATGTACCAGCATGTAGCTTGCTATTGTATTAAACAAAGGCGCTGCCATGGTTGAAGCAAACGTATGTTCTTGGCCAGATCCATTTTTTTGCACGTACACGGCAACTACCCTTTTATAGAGATCTTTTTCTACAATTCCTATGCAAGAATATATATTATTGTCTTTGCTATAAAAGCCGTCTACCACACGGTGAGCGCTGCCTGTTTTACAAAGGACCGAGTATTTTTGTATTTTTGCGCGATGTGCTGTACCGCGAGTTGTTGTTTCTTCTAAAATTTCTTTAATTTGATTTACTGTTTGTGGGCTGTACAGTTTTTGGCCAATCTGTATTTGATCTGTAAGCAATAATCTTGGATATACTCTGTGTCCCTCATGTGCAAACGTTGCAACAGCAGAGGCAAGGTGTAGCAGGGTGACAGAAAGTTCATAGCCATACGAAAGAGAAATGAGTGATTGTTTTGACCAATGCGCAGGATCTTGTAAAAAACCAGCATGTTTGCCAGGTAGTGCAACGGGTAATTTTGAGCCAAAGCCAAGTTCTTTATAATGTTTATAAAGCAAGGTGTCTAGCCTCTTTGCAACTATTGCTATGCCAATATTGTTAGACAAAGCAATGACCTGTTTAAAAGAAAGAATGCCATGCGCTTTCCAGGTATTAATAATGCGTCCATCAACGCGAGCTGTTTTTTTATTTTTGCAATCAATAAGTTCGTCAATGGTTACCAGCCCTTCTTCAAGCGCTGCAGCAGCCACAAAAAGTTTGCAAATAGAGCCAAACTCATACGCATGGGCAACGCAAGTGTTTTTCATTTTGGCATCAAACGATTGGTCGTTTGCTATAAAACTTGTCATACACAAAATATCGCCATTGCCAGGATCCAGAATAATAGCCCCACCTTCTACGCAACCATTTTCTTGGGCGTAGTTTGCAAGTTTTTCCTGTATTACATATTGTAAGGTTGCATCAATGGTTAATGATACATCAAGACCTGGCGTTGCTTGTTCAATCTCTTTTTTCTCAAAATAAAAATGATCAGCATGTGCATCTTTTTGTACGGCATACATTGCAGGCCTTCCTGCAAGTAATGTATTTAAACTTAGTTCGCATCCTGCAATCCCATGGTTGTCAATATCAACACTTCCAACAATAGATGCACATGCTGGAGCTGGATACACGCGTGCAGGCTCTTCTAAAAAATATATATCTTTATGGTGTACATTTTTTAATTTTTCTTCTGTTTGTTTGTTTATATGCCGAGCGATAAACATAAATTTTTTGTCTTTTTTGGCAAGAAGCTTTTCATATGCACTGTGAAATTCTTGTTGTAAAAATGGGTATAATGTTTTTGGTTCACGCAAAAAACACGGGGTAATAAAAGCAGATTGTGCAGCGCTGTTTAAAGCAAGCGGTGTGCCGTGACGATCGGTAATAAGACCCCGTTTTGCTTGTTGGGTAACGGTAATGGCATACTGTTTGGCTCCCAGTTCTGTAAAAAAATCATGATGTACAATTTGCATAATATAAAGCCGTGCAAGAAGGCCAACATAAGCAATACCAAAAAGTATGCCAATACAACTGACTCGTTTATATTCTTGTGCAAAAAACATGCTTATTTAGTTTTTTAACAGGCGTTCTGTTACAGGCAAGTATATTTTTCCTTTTTTTGTTGCAGGAGTTAATATTAATAAAGGAATGGCATTATTCTTTTCCTTAAATGTTGTACTTTTGTTTTTATAATAAAATGTAATACTATTAACATCTTTTATTTTTTTTGTATTCGCATTTTCTGTATTTTTTTTATTATCTGAGTAATACTTCCAATTGTTAACGTTTGTATCTATAAAATCTTTTTGATCCGTTGTTAGAGATGAAATTATGTTTTGGGTATTTTTCGATATATAATCTGCAATAGTGAATATACAGTCTACATGGGTTTCATTATTGTTGGTTCTGTTAGTACCTTGTTCTGCAACAGTAACATCTAGCGACATGTTGCCATTGTCCTTTTCGTTAAGCGTAAGCGAGGTAAGCGTATATTGCGGATTACTTATGTTTAATTGGATTGGGAATAAGAAATTGTTTACAGGAAAAAATGTTATGGTACTAGTTTTGTCTTTTTTTATGCCAAGACAAATCGTGTTATTTTCTTTATTGTATTGGGAAGCTGTAATTTCACTGCCTTCATCAACTTGCCAATAATCTATCAAGGCATTATTCTTTAAATTACTTTTACTATCTTTAAATATACTTTTGTCAATTCGGGCTATACTTTTGTTAGTAACTATTAATAGATTATCATGATTTGATAGATTATCATTATTGATACAATGTATACCAACAATATCTGGAAAAGTTAAACCTAGGCTTTTAATTTCTTGGAAAGCAAAATCCTCGTCCTCGTTTGGTAATTTTAGGTAAAGTTCCATCTTGTTAGCTTTTTTAATAAGAACGTATAGTACTTCTTCAGAAGAGGTATACCATGTTTTTTCCTGTCTAAAATCTATCTTTATTTCTGAATTAAGGTATTTTTGTAAATGGTCTATTGGTTGATTCTTATAAGAAAACAATTGGAATGTTCCATTTAGCGTTTGATTATTACGTTGCTGCCATCTTTTAAAATCATATGTTAGGTAAGGATCTCTAATAGCTGCAAATCCTGTGTTTGTTGTGGCTCTATTTTCCCTGTTATCATATCCTATCATCATGTATCCAGGGTGCGAGCTGTAGGTTCGCTCATCTACGTTCTTTTTTTTATCAAAAATCCAAATTTTGCTTGAAGGGTATGGTGAACTACTAAAAAGTATACTGTCATTTTGCGTTGCATCATTATAACTTTCAAGTGCATGAATTGACGTATTGTGTGAGCCAAGTTTTGTATGTATTTCAAGGGTAATATTATTATCTTTATTTTTAATTATTTTTGCTAAAAAAACCTCTTTTTCTGTAGCGATAGGTACATATTCGACATTTTCTGTATTATTGGTCAATGTAATATTTTCTGTAATATGTTTCCATACTGGTTCTTTAAATAAACCAAAAAAGACTCTTGGTATTCGATAGGTTATAGCAACCTTTTGTATGTTCTTTGTTTCCTCATTGATATAATATATTTTCCCTACATTGCTTAATAAAAAATTATTGTTGGTGATTTTTTGTATTTGCTCATTAGTAGTATAGCTTTGATTTGAAGTATTTATATTTGATGGTACCTTTGGGTTGTCTTGATCTAGATCCATTGCCATGCTGCATGCTACACTCAGAAGTAATAATACGTCCAACCATACTATTTTTTTAATCATCTTATATCCTTTATGTGTAAATATGCATCCGATAAGAATGCAATGTAATGATCATATATACTTTTCTTGACCATTGGTTGATATTTCTTTTACTTGCATTATTACGAATCATCTTTTTTAATAATGATTTTTTTTATTTCTTTTAAATCAAGTTGTTTCATGTGTAATGTTTGTTGGGCGTATTTTTTTATAGCATCATCGCTTTGCGTTAACAGTAGCTCTTTTTTATATTTTTCTATTTCTAGTTTGTACAAATCAGTTTGTTGTTGTTTTTTATGCGTATCATAAAGAATGGTAATGCATAATCCATGTATAAAAAGATAGCTTACAAAAAGCAATCCTAAAATCGCATACAAATAGGTATTTGTGTACTTTTTTTTATACATGATACTGTTTCAACTTTGTTTATTAATCTGGCCTGTTAAAAAATCTTTTACAGTAATAGTAATTAACGTTTGCTCAGGAATCTCAGGAACCTGTTCGGTTTCTGGGGTATTGTTTTTCGATTCATCAGTAATTGTCGATTTTTTTACATTAGCGCTTTGCTTATTTTTGGGCATCGCTTCTATTATTAAAAAGAGTTTTTTATTAGTAAAATCAAAAGTTGATGCAATAATTTTTTCTGTTGCAGTCCAAAATTCATTTTTATATTTATTTGTAGTAAGATTTTTTTGCTCATACGCAATATCAACATGCCAAAGCGGTTGGTGTTTTTGCATAATGTTCAACATTTGTTCTCTTTCCATCATTTCTTGTTTTTCTACTAGTTGAGCAGATTGTTCTTTTCGGATTACAGGAGAGTTTATTAATTTTTGCAATGGTAAAAAATATACGCCATCGGCACAAAAGCCTTTGCCATCTGTTTGGGAAACAAGCACGCATGTGTCCTGATCTTCTATATTGGTTAAATATACATTTGTAATTTCATCAAGGTATGGTAAACGAATATCTTTACCCACGACTGATTTTTTTACTTTTATAAAATTTGCTAAATCCGTAGCATTTGTTTTGAAACTATTTTTTGCATCTTTATATACAATAGAAACTTTGGGATTGCTGTTTCCAAATGTTTCTACTTTGCTTTCTGGGATGTTTTGAGTATGGATAATTAATGCTTCGTCATTGGCAACGGCTACTTTTGGAAAGTGTTTTGCAGGGTTTTTTTGTGCGTTGGCCGTTAATAGTACATTCTTTGCAATTTTAATAACGGTAACTTTTTGGTTTGTGGCTTTATTTTTTTTGGCTGCTTCTTCTAATAATTGTTCAATCTCTTGTTTGTTAACAGTGTTTATTTTCTTAACATCAAAAAATAATGCATATAAGGTAACCCAAACATCTTCTTTTTTAGTAGAAAATCTACGCCAAAACCAAAAAGAGCCGTTATTGTTAGGATCAATTTTGGCAATTATCATGCCGTTGTCTTTGCAGCCAAGCGAAAAAGCATTTTCAATAAATGGTTCTGGTTTTAAAGGATTATAGCTCTGTTTTTCAGGAATTGCTGTTTTTTTAATGGATGGCCATGAAGAGCCAGTAAAAACAGTGTTTTGTATATTGCCAAAGTTGATAATTGGTTTGTTATGAGTAATGTAATAAGGCAAAACGAAATGTGGATCAGTATATATAAAAATTGTATTTTCTTTTATTGTATTGTTCCGATAAAAAAAATAGGGATTTTGATAAGTCAAGGATACAATATAATTTTTATCCACCTTTTTTGCGTCATTGTTGTTCGATTTTTGTATATATAGATCTTTTTGATTCCATTTATCTTTAGTTAGATAATATATATTTTTTTGATTTTCATCATAGCAAAGATCAATTGCTTTTAATTTTTTAATGTCAGTCTTTCTGGGGGTTGGTGCAACATCAGTTTCGTTTAAATTACGTGAATCTATAGTTTTGCTTTTAGCTATACTTATGATTTCTTGTTCTAATACAATGTTGCTTGACGTAATACCGAAATTATTTTTTATCGAATATATGCGTTGTTTGTCTGTTGATTCCTCAAAAAGCCAACCTCCATATGCGGGATATTTGTTCTCTTCTTTTTGTTCCATACTATACATATTAATCATAATCAAACTAAGCGCAATGCAACAGGAAAAACAACCTGTTTTTTTCATGGGCACCTCTTTTTCTTGTTGGGTTTGAGCATAGTACTTTAAAATATGCAATTGCAATCATTTTAAAAAAAGAAGATAGTACATGAAAGAATTATAGTTGAGCAAATAGAACAAAAACGGTACGCTAAATACAACAGCTATACAATATTTTTTATGAGAAATATGGAAAAAAAGTCTGGATACATCTTGGTATTTACCATGATCATGATGGCAGCGCTTTCTGCTATAGTAGTTTATATATTTAATCGTGGTATGACAGCAATTCCTTTAATAGCGATAGCTCTTGAACGGGAAAAGGCAAAGATGGTTGCTTTTTCTGGTGTAGAAATTGCACGGTCACTTATTGTTGGTCCACAAAATCAACAAACCAAAGAAACTAAAAAAGCAGGAACACAAGAAGCAGTAGCTAAAAAGCAAGATGCGCAATCAAATAATCAACAAGAAAAACAAAACCCAGATCAACAGTTTTTACAGCATATTTTACCAAGATTAGGCAGGTGGAGTACCTATGAATTAAAAGCATCTGTTGATGGGGTAGATGGACAATTACAATTGTGTATTACCTGTGAAGATGGCAAAATTAATTTAAATACTATCTATGATTTTAACAAACATGCATTTATGGGCCAAAATGTGCAAGTTGGTAATTGGAAAACTATGCTTGAAACTTTGTTAAAAACGGTTGGGGCTACTACAAAAACTGCCGATCTTTTTCCAAGTCTTGAAGCTTTTTTAAAAAAACAACAAGGGCCGTTGGAAGATGTCACGCAGCTTTTGCTGATACCAGCCTTTGCGCCGTTTGCAAATATCTTGTACGTGCCATGCCCAAAAGAACAAAATAAAGATATTGTTCCTGCAATTGCTTTGACAGATCTTTTTACGTTATATGGCAATACGGCTGGCCTTGAGCCGTGGCTTTTTTCAACCAGCGTCCAACTGGCATGTGGGATTAAAGTTAATACAACTACATTTAAACAGCGTACAAAAGATGTAATGCAATGGACTAAAAATTTTAAACCATCGCCCCAGTGGAAGACAGATTGGAACATTACGTTGAAAAATATGTATGAAAAAGAGCTTGGTGCATTGCCCAAAGGATTAGATAGTTTTTTTGTAGGTACCTTTAAACCAACTTTTTTTGGGGTGCTAGTGCAAGCAACAGTAGGAAGGGTGACGCAAAAAATATATGCAATTATTGAAAGAACAAGACGTTCACATAATAATCAAATAGTATATGATAGTATTGTAAGGAAATGGTATATAGTTTAGCTTAAAGGATTTGCTTTGCCAGGAAATATAGAAACACGTGTTGGAATTTTTGTACTTCTTGCTTTGGGTGTTTTTGCTTACATGGGTTTGCAGATTGGTGCATTCCGCTTTGACAAGTCATCATATAATACGTATGTACTTTATTTTAAAGACATTTCAGGTCTTTCGCGCAAGGCCGATGTTAAAATTGCTGGTGTAAAAGTTGGCTGGGTAGAAGAAATAGCATTAGTGCCAAATGAGCAAACTACAACGGTCGCACGCGCAACAGTGATGGTTAAAAAAGAATATATCTTATATCAAAATGCAACTGGTGCAGTGCGACAAGATGGTCTTTTGGGGCCAAAGTTTGTTGAACTTTTGCCAGGCAGTGCTATGTATGAAAAAATACCTTCAAATGCTGTGCTTACAGCGCCTGCAATTGAACAAGCATCGATTGATGAAATAATGCGTCAGTTTAAACATATTGCAAGTAATGTTGAACAGGTAACAGATTCGCTTAAAAACGCCTTGGGTGGCGTGCAAGGTGAAGATGCTATTAAACAGTTTGTGCACAACGCAGGAGCTACCTTTCAGCATTTTTCCTCTGCCGCGCAGACTATTGCCACTGCCTTGTCTCGTAATGAAAGTCAACTTGACGAATTGCTTGCTATTGGTACCAATTTTAAACATTTGACTGAAGTACTTGAACAAGATATTTTTCCAGGCTTTCAACAAAGTATTGAAAAAATATCACAAGTGTTTGACAGAGATTTTGATAGAATCGCTACCCATTTAAGTTCAACAGCGACTTCGTTAGAAGGTGCTGCAGATCAGGCAAAAGATGGTATTTCTAAAGTTTCTTCAGTTATGCAAAAAATAGATGACGGCAAAGGGTTGCTTGGTAAATTAATAAATGAAGATGACCTGTACCTTGATTTAAAAACAGCTGTTGGTGGCTTTAAATCGTACATGAACCGTATGGAACGAATGGAGCTTGTGTTTGATTCACATTTTGAGTCTATGCATCGTAGCGCAGAAAACTATGAATATGAAGATTCAAAAGGGTATGTTGATGTCCGTATTCATCCAAACGAAGACCATTTTTATATGGTCCAGTTTGCAAGTTCACAAAAAGGTTTTATCGACCGAAAAGAGAAATTAAAGCGTTATATTGATGAAAATTTGCAAACAATTTATCCAGATACCTTACAATTGACTGACAACGATAAAGTAGAAAACATATTTCGGAAAGAAAAAACGCGTATTAACAGAAATAGTTTAAAAGTTGGCTTGCAGTTTGGTAAAGTATTTGGCGATGTTGCTATTCGATGTGGATTATTTGAAGGTACTGCAGGTCTTGGTGTTGATATTGATATTCCATTCAATTCAGAAAAATTTAAATGGATTACCACAGTTGAAATTTTTGATATGAGTGGTTGGAATAGAATTAATGATCGCAGGCCACATATTAAATGGCTTAACCGCATGTATTTTATGCGTAATTTGTATATTACATTTGGTGCTGATGATTTTGTTTCTCGCCACAATGCAAGCGGTTTTGTGGGTGCTGGGTTACGTTTTGCAGATGATGATATTAAGTATCTTATGTCAAGCATTTCTGGGCTTGGCAGTGTTGCCAGTTAAAAAAATTACAAGCTCCATAGTTTAGTAAAAAATTAAAATATTCATATTTTAATTTTTTACATTTAAAAATATATAATTATTATTTATTGCAATTTTTTATATATCAAAATTTTAAAACTAAAGTGTACTAAAATTAGGAAAGCGTCCATCTAGGACGCTTTCCTAATAATTTTTGAATTCTAATTTTTATGTAATAAATAAGCTTATCTTTTATCAGCAACAACCATGGATGAGATATTTTTTACTTTGCACTGGTCAGGGTTGTTTTTTTGGCCATAATATTTTTGATACACTTTGTATACTAATGCGCAAATACCTGTTAACAATGCAGTTCCACCTGCAATCATTGCAAACTGATGTTGTGCGTATAATTTTGCAATACGACTTATAAATGGCCGACGTTTGCATTCATTTATAAGGTTTTCTTGCTGTACTAATGGTAAGATTTCTTGTGCTAATGTTAAGATTTCTGATGAATCAGCATATTCTTGTTTAATTACTGTGCCTTCAGCTATTTCCTTTGCATGTTTTTTATTATAATAATCTACAAAATCATTATAATTATTTACAAAATATTTTATCTCATTCTGATCTACAAAATCTTTCATCTCATTTGACATCTCATTTGAAATGGCTGTTATGAGTACAGCATTAAAAAAATTGCGTTTAGTAACAACGTCCATTTTATTTTCAATTAAATGTACTTTCTCATAAAAATTTTCAAGCTCGCTAGCTGAAAGATTTGGCTTATGTTCTTCAATTTTGGTAATTAGACTAACAAAATCACGAACAGAGTGTAGCGTTGGCAAGCTATCTATAAGTTTACATACCTTATCGAATTCTGTAGTCGTTGTATCTTTTGCTTTAGTCGGAAACATTTTTTCTTTAATTGGGTTTATTAAAGCTCCAGTAAGATTTTTTAATGATTCTTTGCTTTCTTTTACAGTTTTTTCATTTTCCATCCGTATTTTTTCGGTTATACCCTCATCAAAAGCGTTTTCTATCGCAAATGTATTATAAAATGCGCCAAAAGCACAAAGCATAATTAAACTATATTTATAGGTCATAGCATGTCCTTACGTATGTATATTAAAAATAATTATAATTTTTTAATATAACTATATTTTTAAAAAAAACAAATTTAATACAATGAGACACATGTGTTGCAATGCTTTGTTTAAAAGAATAACCAAAGTCCGTATATTGCAAACAGGTAGCTGTCAAGCCGATCAAGCAATCCACCATGGCCAGGCAATAGTGTCCCTGCGTCTTTAATACCTGCTTTTCGTTTCAAAAAAGATTCAAAAAGATCTCCTAAAAATGCCAGACAGCAAATAATTAAAGCGAATTTGTATGGCAAAAAATCAGAATAACCAATATGCCAGGTAATAAAGCTACCAAAAAAACCTCCAATAAGGCCTTCAACAGTTTTTTGTGGGCTGATACGGGGGCGCAAAACGTGCTGGCCAAAAAGCTTGCCTGCAATATATGATCCAGTATCAAATGCAGCTACCAGTGAGATACAAGCAAAAAGCATAAAGCGATTAGACGAAAAATTATATTTTAGACATATAATAAATGGTGCGCAAATATACAATGGGGTAAGTAGCCATAGCCATTTATTTTTTTGGGCAAGCAATGGCCATTCATAAGCAAGAATGTAGCACATGCTTGTAATTAATAGTATTGCCATGAAAACTGTACTAATCCAGCAGCAGTACAATAAAAATAGCAAAAAAGTTGTGGTAATTGTTCTTTTAATACTATTCATCATCTGTTTGGAATGCATTTTCGATATAAGAAAGAGCTATACCTTCTTTTGTATGATCAACAAGGGCTACGTCAAAACGCACCGTAACGCTATTATATTGTTTGTATGACATTAAAAAATGTTTAGCCGTGGCTATTATTTTTTTTTGTTTACTGGTTAATATTATTTCTTCAAGAGGAACTGTTGCTGCTTTTCTTGCTTTTACTTCAACAAAAATTAACAGATCCTTTTTTTGTGCAATAATATCTATTTCGCCAACCATTTTACGATAATTTTTATGTAAGATAAGAAATTCTTTTTCTTGTAAATGTACACTTACGTATTCTTCAGCCCAAGAGCCAAATAATACATTATAATTTTTTTTTATGGTCATAATAGTTTACACTTATTGGTAACGAACTATCTGTTCTGCAATATAGTTTAGATATGCAGTTTCCATTGCGTTTGTTGTTGGATCATTTTGTTTTGCGATTACAATTTTGGTAATATATGCTGCAGCCGTATCTCCGCTTTTATTTTTCACAAATGGATTAGCGTTATTAGATAAAAGTAAAAAGACAAACTTAAGACAACAAGAAGGCTCTCCTACTTTATTGAGTTTAATTGCATCTAATAATGGTGAATTTCCGTTTGCCCTTTGTGAGTTAATAAATGCAACGGGATGTACAGGACCATGATTAAATAAAAAATTAAAACGAGTACAAAGAACATCTTCTTTTAAAAGTCGTTCAGTATTGCTTGAAGAATAATTGGGCAAACCTTCAGCTATATTTGCAGAGTATTTTGCTAGTAAATGTAATAGGCGATATTCTTTGTTATTGACAGGAGCATTAAGCAAATCAGCTTCATCTAGATTGCTACGGCATTTTTTGATGATGGCTTTAATTTTTTCTGCTTGCTCTGCCAACTCTGTGCATGAAAGTGCAGGAGTTAAAGACGTAACGGCTTGTACGTATTCGTTATATAAACTTATTTTATATTGCTCGTAGGTAAGCGGGTCTCCAATATTTGTATTGTACTTGGTTAAATGCACTGTTGAAAAATCCATACCAGCAGTTGAAAGTGGTATAAGTAATGCCAAGATGTTGTGCTTTGTTATCTTCATTAGTAAAAATGATCCTTATGCTACTTGTTTATGATATATTTTTTTTATGAGAGTATACTTTTTCGTGTAAAGCAAGTACTTGGGAATTAATTTCAGGTATATTGCTAAATTCTTGTTCTAGATAAGCTAAACGTCTTTTTGCTCCGGCTAGGTGTCCTGTTTTAATATGCGACTCACAAATCATAAGCTCATGTGTTGCTTTTTGTTTAAGTGTTTGTTGTTTCAACGTTTCTACTTCAGAGCGATATTTTTTGAAATTTGTTGGATGATCAAGGTACTCATTCGCAAGATTAATTGCAATATCTGTGTTTGTTTGATCTTTTTCGCTGCCTAATGTATTTAAAAATGAAGCAACGCATACCTTGTAATGCGCTTCTTCTATTTCTATATGACCAGGAAACTTTTTTTTAAACTCATTTAAAGTTTTAATGCAAGGTTCTAACTTATTAAATTCAAACTGCAGTTGTCCAAGTTCAAAAATCAAATTTGCAAGTGTTTCTGGGTTAGTATTTAATTTCATTCTGCGCTCAAGGCATTTTATAGCCAAAGGAAAGTCTCTTTCAAGTGCAGCGTTTTTTTGCAACTGCACTAGTTCGTCTTCTGGCATTTGCATAATAGTAAGAGGTTTTTTTTTAATCCCAGAAGATTTTCTTTTGCGTATTGCAGAGCTTATTTTTTTTGATTTCCCAGGAATTTTTTCTATCGGACTATTACTTATGGGGTCCTTGGTTTCTTTGGTGTATATTACATAATACGTGCTTGTACTTATAATAATAGCTAATGTTATTTTACTAATCAAATTTGCCATGGGCACCTTTAAAACGATATCATAATAATGTTTTTTATAATAATAGAATTTTTATTTTTCGCAATAGCTGCTTTGCTTATTATAATGTTATTGCTTGATGAACTCTGGTTGTTTTTGTACAGCTTGATCAAATGCATTTGCATATACCTGAAAATCTTTATCGGAGTAAGCAACCATAATAAAAGTTTTTGGGGCGTTTTGGTTGTATGCATATGCGTAGTTATACATATTTTGAACAATAGTATTAGCAGCAATTGTAGCTGCTTGTTCAATAGGTCCTGCAAAAATGCCAGTTGAAATCGAAGGGCAAGCAACTGTTTTTATTTTTTGCATGGGATCTTGTGTAGATTTATTAAAATCAATAACACTTTTAAAAATATATGCATATGTTGTTTGTAAAAGATGTGCAAACGCTGATTTTTGCTTTTTTTCTCTGCAATCTGGGCCTACAGCATGTATAATATGAGCAATTGATTTAGTCTTTTTAAGACTTCCGCTTGTTGTTACTACAGATGTGCCCACCGGTATTTTTTCGATATTTTTATTACGCAAAAATATATCGCATTCTTTTTGAACAGCCCCGCTGGTATCTGCCATCCGTATAGCACCTGCAATACCACCTCCTAATTGTAAATATTCGTTTGCTGCATTTACAATCGTATAACTACTGAATAAATTATTGTCTATTTCTTGTAGATTTAACAAATCGCCTTGTATAATTTTGATTGTATAGTTTGTGCCATTAGAAGACGACAGTCGGTAGGTTGTTTGATTAGCTTTATAATATGCGCTCATATTCGATTCACTTATCTTTGTTAGCGTGATGCAAATAAGAGTTAAAATAATAAGTTTTATATTTGTAATTATTTTTAAATACATGATCATTCTATTCTTAATTAGTGATTTATTTTAAATTAACTTGATAATAAAAAATGTCAAATTAATTTTTATGAAAAAGCTGATCACGATACAAGGTCAATGTTTTCAACGGGAAGTGCAATCGCGTTAAAAGCGCTTTGTATTTTTGAAAATCATTATCAGCGTAAGTAACCATAATAAATGTTGTTGATCTGTATTGATTGTTAGTATGTGCCAATTGACTAATTATGATAAAAATAATTTCTGCCGCAATGTCATTGTGGTCAACTGACATTGTTTGTTGTAAGTAGCAGTTTGCTGTCTTGAGCTTTGCGTTTTTGGTATTGTGTTGTATGATTGAAATAATAATATTTCCGTAAATCATTTTTAAAAAATCTTTAATAAAATAGCAATATACTTTATGTTAAACTTAAAGTAATAATATAGATAATAAGTCCGTTGTCTTGATAAGTGAGGAATATAGAATGATAAGTAAAAAGCATCTTGATATTTTAGTTGCGCAAAAAGTACTCACTCAAGAACAACAACAACAGATAGAACTAGCATTTCAAAAAGATCCACAGCTTGATTTGACCGAATTTATAATCAAGCAAGGATTTGCTACACAAGAAAAAATTGCGCATGCTTACGCAAAGCATGCAGGCTTATTTGTTGTAGAATCTATGCAAGATGACATGGCTGATCTTGCTTTACTTGCAAAAGTTTCTTTAAAGTTTTTGCGTGACAATGTGGTGATGCCTATTAAAAAAGATGGCAACATTATTATATTGGCTGCAGATCCTATGCAGTTTCAATCATTAGATGAGCTAAACTTATTGTTGGGTGGTGGGGCATTGTATGCCGTTGCAACGCCATCTCTTATTATAAATAGTATTAATAAATATTATCCGCTTGAAGGCTCTAAAGAAGTTATTGAAGAGCTTGAAGAAGAGGCGGATGCAGGAGAAGCCGTTGCGTTAGAAGATCTTGGTGAAAAAGATATTTTAACTATGGCAACAGAAGCGCCTATTATAAAGCTAGTTAACCATATTTTATTCCAGGCGGTTAAACAAAATGCTTCAGATATCCATATTGAACCGTTTGAAAAAGAGATGCGTGTTCGTTATCGGATTGATGGAGTTATGTATGATTCAATGAACCCGCCAAAACGTATTCAAGGGGCGCTTGTTTCACGCATTAAAATTATGGCTAATTTAAATATTGCAGAAAAACGAATTCCACAAGATGGGCGTATTGCTATTAAAGTGGCAGATAAATCTATAGATTTACGTGTTTCTATTTTGCCTGTTGTTTACGGAGAGCGCGTTGTAATGCGTTTGCTTGATAAAAGTAGAACCTTTGGTCACTTAGAAGAACTTGGCATGAGCGAGCGGGATTTAAAAATTATGCTCAAAAATGTTGAACGTCCAAACGGTATTATTTATGTTACGGGGCCTACAGGTTCTGGTAAAACTTCAACTTTATATTCAGTGTTGGGCAAACTTAATAAGCCAGATGTAAATATTATTACGGTAGAAGATCCGGTGGAATACCAAATGAGTGGTATTGGGCAGGTGCAGGTGAAAGAAAAAGTAGGTATGAGTTTTGCAGCTGCGTTACGTTCTATTTTGCGCCAAGATCCAGATGTGGTTATGATTGGAGAAACGCGTGATCAAGAAACAGCGCAAATTGCCATTCAAGCAGCCCTAACAGGCCATTTGGTTTTGAGTACCTTGCATACAAACAGTGCTCCCGCATCTATTACACGATTAATAGATATGGGTATTGAGCCTTTTTTAATAGCATCGTCAGTGGTAGTTGTGCTTGCGCAGCGGTTAATTAGAACGTTGTGTGTTGATTGCAAAAAGCCGTATGTTCCTTCTACAGACTTACTTGAAAGAATTGGGTTATCCAAACAAGAAGCACAAAATATTCAGTTTTTTGAACCTGGTGGTTGCGATCAATGTTCTCACCTTGGTTATCGTGGCAGAAAAGCTATTTTTGAAGTTATGGAAATGACCCCAGGCATTAGTGCACTTACCATGCAACGAGCTGATACATCAGTATTGCGCCAACGTGCTATACAAGATGGCATGAGTTTATTGGTGCAAGATGGATTACGGGCTATAAAAAAAGGGTTGACAACTATTGAAGAAGTGCTTTCAGTTGCCACTATAGAAATTGAAGCAGAAGACGAACTTGTTGAACAAAAAAAAGAAAATGTAGATCTTAATATTTAATTAAAAACGTTTTTCAAAAATTATGGTTATAGTATCTATTGTTTTGCTGCTCTCTTCATTTATAATGGCTATGGAGGATCTATCTCAGCGTGTTTCACAGAACCAACTTTCTGATTTTAAAATAAATACCGTGTCTTCTATCATTCAAGGTGGTAAGAGCATTCAAGAGGATGTGGTGTATGTTCCATCAATTATAACACCAGATCAACCAATAGTCGCTGCAGTGTTTGATGGTAACGGAGGTATTGGGCAAGAAGCTATTAACGACGATCTTTTGTTAAGACTACTAAAATATTGCAATCAATATAATATTAATAATCTTTATCCAAAAAGT
This sequence comes from Candidatus Babelota bacterium, assembly GCA_003963225.1. Taxonomy (GTDB): domain Bacteria; phylum Babelota; class Babeliae; order Babelales; family Vermiphilaceae; genus AWTP1-30. Next base: position 28,418 of record RXKB01000055.1, on the reverse strand, counting down.
AGCATAAGCAATATTTTTATAAAAATAAACAATAAATTAAAATTTTTTCAAAATAAAAATGATTATATATATATAACTTTTTTTCAAAATTGCTTGTATCAAGCAAAATTATTTTATCTGATGGGCTTATTGGGATTTGATAATGTAGTTCCTTCTTGGGTCAATGCTGGTTCAACAGCTCTTTTGCTATTTTGGGTTCCTCAAGACAATAAATTTCTTATTTCATGGTGTGGTGATTCAGAAGCTATTTGGTCTGATTATGGTCAGTTGAAAGTCACAGACCCCGTACATCATTTACAAGAACGAGCAGGGCAATATTCATTTTACAGGTCTTTTGGTAATTTTAAAGCGAACGATCAACAGAGCTCTAGTTTTGTTAAAGATTCAGGTTGTCAAATGAGTGCTGAGCCAGAAAGTATTATTATTAATAATGCTGTCGATGTGCAATGGATTTTAATGGCTACTGATGGTTTATGGACGCATACTTTGAAAGTAGAGGTGTTTGATTTTGTAAATAGATGTTTAAACTCTCGTGAATTGGATAGTTTTAATTTTAGCGATCAAGCAATTGTTAATAGAATAATGTTATTAAGTATTCTAAACGATGTTACACATAATCTTGTATATAAATGGTTTCAATTCTTTTTTAAAGAGTATATAAGAATAATTTTTCCTGGGTTGCGTCAAAAAAATGTTAATAGAGCGGTTTATGTCGAGAGTTTAAAAGATAAAGTAATAGAGTTAAATTCTTTTATGCAGGGCTTGCAAATTGTTATAGATAATTTATTTTCGTTTTTTAATAAAAAATTATTTGTAAAAGATTATATAGCTCAATCCTGTGAAGTTAATGACGTAGTTATTAAAGCACAGTTGCCGGCAAAAGAGCAATTGAGTCAAACCTTTTTTCTTCCAGATACAATACAAGAGTATGAATTCCCTCCAGAATATAATGTTGACGCTCAAACGAAAGATGAAAAATTAAACAGTATGCATGATATTATACGGTATCTTTATTTTAATTTAGATGACGGTTTATTAGAACAACGTTTAACAGGAGTTTTTGATTTAGATTTTGACGCTTTGCCAATAAACGAAGATAATAATTTATTTTGTTATAAACAAAAGTGTTTTTTGCAAGATTTAAAAAAAATATTCTTAAACATTAAAAACGCTATAGATATAATAAAGAAAGATCAATTGCTTTGCTGGCATTTTGATTGTCTAGATGAAAAAATAAAAAATATACAACACTTTGCTAGTGACAATACTTCAATAGTCTTCATTACTATTGAAAAAAATGAACAAGTAGAGATTCACCCAACGGTTGTGCAAGATCAACAGAAGAAAGACTTATGTTTGCAGCTTGACAATGAGTCTCTTGCTGTCAATAAACAAAATGAGCAGTTTAAACAACTGATTCCATTACCAATTGAACAATCGAATATACTACCAGTTAATCCACAATCTGCTCCTGACACTAAAAAAACACAGAACGAAGATGGGCAGTCTATATTTTCGGCTTTTATTTCTTGTATTACATTGTTTTTTTCATCGTGTTGGCAATATTTTGCTGATTTTTTACCATGGTAAAATTACCCGCATTGTATATGGTATACATGTATGCAATATAAAAATGGATTTTTGTTTGTCGAATGTATCCTATTTGTTGGACTAATAAGTCTTTTGGCAGGATTATCTTTTCCTTTAATTGGTGTGTTGGATCGCGTATTGCTGCGTTTAGAGATTGATTTATTGGTTAATACCATAGAAGCTCAACGAGCGATGGCTGTTATTGATAATAAAGATATTGTAATTACCTTTGATAGCAAAAGTAATTCGTATATTGTGGATTCAACTACGCATGTATTTTCACAGTCAGTTAGTTTTTTGTATCCACCAAATGGGTATGGCCCACCAAGTGCGCCAACAGAATCAATACAAAAGCCGATTTCATTTTTACATAATCAGCTTGTGTGTTTTTCAAATGGCGCTATGAGTAGCGGGGTTGTATATATTGGCTCAAAAAAAAACAGCTATTTTTATGCCTTAAGTAGTTCTATTGGCGAGTGGGGTGTGCTGAGACTTTATCTGTATGGTAACAATAGATGGACAAAAATACAGTAAGATCAATAAAAATATGATCTTAAATATTTTTATTGATATGCTGTTTACAATCTAATAGACAAAGACAATCTTATAAACCTTTGGGTTGTTACAGGCTTAAAGCTAATCCACATGCAAGCGTATATTTTCATGCAAAAGAGGGCATTTTGGATAATAAAAGTTTTCTAAAAAAAAATTATTAAAAAATAAGACTATCAATTTAGGAATAAACTGATCATGATCGCATATCATTATAGTAATATTTTTTTCTAACCAATACAAAGGGTAAATTACAAAAATAAAGTAAAATAGATTTTGTTCAGTCATTTCTTTATTGATGGATGTTAATGTCAGACATTTTTGTATATAATATGATAATAAAATATAGTTGACCGTCATAAAAAATAATCTTGCGCAAAGCCAATATCCACAAAATCTAGACCAAGTGATTTTCTGAGCATGCTTGCCTTGGTCGCTATTATTTATTTGTAATAGTATGGTGGTAATAATAAGCAATAAAAGAGATGTTTTTTTAATCGAGCTGTCATAGAAAATGCTAATATTATTTTCAGTAAAGAGTGTTGCAATAGCATAAACTCCAAATAGCGCTATTGTTTTTAACATAATTTCTTTATTTAAATCATGAAAATAGTTGGTGCAGCAAAAAAAGCTTATGTAAGCATTTACATAAAGAGCCTGCAATGTTTGGCGGTTTCTAGTGTCGAGTTTATGTAAAATTATATCTAAATGATTAATTATATTTTTTTTTATTTTTCCTTCATTCCAGAATGTGTCTGTATAGGATAATTTGTTAGAACAAATAAGATCTATATTGATCTTCTCAGACGAGTCTTTAAGTTGATCAGGGCTATCCACTGAGATTGTTTGCAAATTTGGAAAGACTCGGCGTATGGCGCGAAGAGGTATTACTTTTAAATTAGGATTATGGTGCAAAGATAGTTTTTTTATATCATGAAAAAATAAATAATAATCATAATTATATACTTGATTTCCCCCAGAAATATATAAATACTTTCTCATTTCTATATTTTGATTTTGAAAATTAATTAATGTTCGAAATGGATCAAAAGTCTTGGGGTTGTAAATATATTGTATTTTATCATTAATAAAATCAAAATGTTTTGGATCACACTGCTGGTTCTTGATAAATAAATTATCTAGTTGTCTGTCGCTCAAATCAAGGTGTGATAAATCAAGATGATTAAGCAAAATGGGAATTTTTGGTAAAGATGTTGATGGATTTTGTAATATAAACGAGAAATAATTTTTTATGATGCATGGTGATTGAGCAAGTGTTGGATACTGTATCATAAATTTTTTTTTTAATTTAATAAAAGGTTCAATTTCTTTTTTTTGGGGATCAGTAAATGTGTCTTTTTGCTCATCATAACAGGATGGATTAAAGTCTACATTTAGTAAGCATTGTCTTATTATTGTTAGATAGTCATTTTGTGAAAATATTTTTTTTGTTAAATAAAATTCAATTGTTGGTATTAATGGGATATCGCTTGTGCTAACTTTAATCTCCATATATTTATAATTAAAAAGAATGGTGAGTAAGTTTAACTCACTGTAGCTATTAAGATATGTAAAAAAGGGGTTTTCTGGGTGTAAATAATCATAAAGTTTTTTGCATTGTTGATCATCATTAAGCAATGTAGGCAACATGTTTTGTTTAGATGATTGAATTTTTAGAGCTAAATCCCATAGCTTTTGATGGGTAAAATGTAAATTTGCTGGTAACGGCCAAGGTTGGTTAAGTAAATAAGTTAATTTTTCTTCGTCGTTTGCAAATATTTGGTTGTCAGGGATAGTACATTTTATTTCAATATTGTCGTTGGTGTCTAAAAAATAGTACCATTTAGTTGTTTGTAAAAAAGATATCAGAGAGTTTGTTGTTTTATCAATCTGTAGGTTTGAGCATGACATTTGAAATATTTTTGACGGAAAAGTTTCCGGTCTTAGGGCTGTTGAACATTTCGTGTTTAGTAGTATCAATAAACATTGCAAGAAAAAAGCAAGATTGATTTTATGCATATTTAATATTTATTTTAAACGATTGTTTCAATTCAGATATGTTTTGATAAGGCATAGAATGCATGCTGATTGATGTAATAGTTAATAACTTAACTAAAAAATATATGTTTTTCATTGTATGAATTTCGTTCTTAATCAATATGTTGTTATATAATATTAAAAAATTATAGCAAGGTCTTATTTTTGGACTTATATGTTGTGTACTAAGTTTTGTTCAATAAAGTCCATAATATTGCCATCCAGCACTAATTCTGGTTGCATAGATTCATAATCAGTGCGATGATCTTTGACCATTTTATACGGATGCAATATATAAGATCGTATTTGTGAGCCCCATTCTATTTTTTTCTTTTCAATTTTGCCTAGTATTTTTGCATCTTGTTCTTCTTGATATTTTTGAGCAAGCTTTGATTTAAGCATTTTCATTGCTGTTTCACGATTTTGTATTTGAGATCGCTCAACCTGACATTGTACTACAATATTAGTTGGTAGGTGCGTTATACGAACGGCAGATTCTGTTTTATTAACGTGTTGGCCCCCTGCTCCGCTTGCTCGGTAAGTGTCAATACGTAGGTCTTTTGGGTCGATTTGAAAGTTAATTTCTTCTATTTCTGGTGTTATCATGACTCCTGCAAAAGAAGTGTGTCTTCGTTTATTTGCATCAAATGGTGAAATTCTTACAAGTCGATGGATGCCGTGTTCATTTTTTAAAAGCCCATACGCATTTTTTCCTTTTATAAATAAAGTGGCGTTTTTAATGCCAGCTCCTTCACCGTCTTGATAATCGATCATGCTGACATTGAATCCTTCTCTTTCGCAAAATCTAAGATACATCCGCAAAAGCATAGATGCCCAGTCTTGCGCTTCAGTACCGCCAGCGCCTGCATTTATGTTTAAAAAGCAGTTATGCTCATCGTGCGGTTCATGCAGAAGCAGTGACAGCTTAAATTTTTTTGTTCGACCTTTAGTAATACGAGTTTCTATGGCTACATTTTGTAGTTCGGCTTCGTTGGTAGAAAAAAGAGAGGCTAGTTCTTTAATGTCGTTGGCAGAAGTTAACAGGTTGCAGTACTCGTTATGAAGATTTTTTACCTGAGTATATTCTTTTAGTATTTTGCCTTGATCTGGATTTTGCCAGAACTCTTCTTTATTGGTAATAGTGGATAATTCTTGAAATTTTTCTTCGATGCGGCAGTTTTTGTAAAATTCTTTAATAATAGTAAGGTCTGCTTCTATTGTTTTAAGTTGTTCTACTATTTCGTCTAATATCATATATATCAACTTTCGTATTAAGTATGTAGCAAAGTAAAGGTTTCTATTAAAAGGTACTGTAAATAATAGATTTATACAAAAAACGTTTTTTTATAGAAATATTAAAAATAGATGGAATCAAAGAAAGGGGTGTTTTGTTTTTGTTTGGGCTATGTCATATCCTAAATAAAGAGTTTTGTTAAATAAAGATAAAACCACTACATTACTTTTTTATACATTTTTTTGTTTGCAAAGCTAAATTGTCCAAAAATGATGGCATATGCAAAAAAATATAAAAAAAATTTTTTTCTAAAAATCACGATCTAGAGCTTATTCCCAAAAAAATTTTTAGAAATTTAAAAAAATTTTAAAAAAAACATAAAAAAGTATTGACACGATAATATCCAACTGTATAATATACAGTGTCTTTGAGTTAAACAGCTAAAGAAAAAAACAAAAAAATTTAAATCTTTGAAATACACAAAAATTTGGCACATCTGCATGTTAGCAGTAAAAACGACCTTTTTAAATTCTGTAATGAAGAGTTTGATCCTGGCTCAGAATGAACGCTGGCGGCGTGCCTAACACATGCAAGTCGAGCGGGGATAGTCCTTCGGGATGTGTACCAGCGGCGGACGGGTGAGTAACGCGTGAGAACATGCCTTTTAGTGAAGAATACCTCAGGGAAGCCTGAGTTAATACTGCATAATCCCTTATGGGGGAAAGGTGGCTTTATGCTGCCGCTAAAAGATTGGCTTGCGTACTATTAGCTAGTTGGTGAGGTAATGGCTCACCAAGGCTTTGATGGTTAACCGGCCTGAGAGGGTGTACGGTCACATTGGAACTGAGATACGGTCCAGACTCCTACGGGAGGCAGCAGTGGGGAATATTGCGCAATGGGCGAAAGCCTGACGCAGCAACGCCGCGTGGAGGATGAAGGTCTTCGGATTGTAAACTTCTGTCTAGTGAGAAGAAAGACTTGCTAATAAAACGGGCAAGGGATGACGGTATCACTAAAGAAAGCACTGGCTAATCTCGTGCCAGCAGCCGCGGTAATACGAGAGGTGCAAGCGTTATTCGGAATTATTGGGCGTAAAGAGTGCGTAGGCGGTATGATAAGTCTGTTGTTAAATCTCCTGGCTCAACCAGGAAAATGCAATGGAAACTATTGTTCTAGAGGGTGAGAGAGAGAAGTGGAATTCCAGGAGTTAGCGGTCAAATGCGTAGATCTCTGGAGGAACACCGATGGCGAAGGCAGCTTCTTGGCTCATTTCTGACGCTGAGGCACGAAAGCGTGGGGAGCAAACAGGATTAGATACCCTGGTAGTCCACGCTGTAAACGATGATCACTAGATGTTGGTTCGGCTTGCCGGATCAGTGTCGTAGCTAACGCGTTAAGTGATTCGCCTGGGAAGTACGGTCGCAAGACTAAAACTTAAAGGAATTGACGGGGGTCCGCACAAGCGGTGGAACATGTGGTTTAATTCGACAGTACGCGAGAAACCTTACCTGGGTTTGACATTGTTGTGACAGCTGTAGAAATACAGTCTTTTAGGTTTCGGCTTAAACACAATAACAGGTGCTGCATGGCTGTCGTCAGCTCGTGTCGTGAGATGTTGGGTTAAGTCCTTTAACGAGCGCAACCCTTACTATTAGTTGCTACTTGCGTAAGCAAGGCACTCTAATGGGACTGCCTGGGAAACCAGGAGGAAGGTGGGGATGACGTCAAGTCAGCATGGTCCTTATGCCCAGGGCTACACACGTGTTACAATGGTCGGTACAACGGGGCGCAATATCGTAAGATGGAGCAAAACCTTATAAGCCGATCTAAGTTCGGATTGAGGTCTGCAACTCGACCTCATGAAGTTGAAATCGCTAGTAATCGCGTATCAGAACGGCGCGGTGAATGCGTTCTCGGGCCTTGTACACACCGCCCGTCACGCCATGAGAGTTATTTGTACCCAAAGTTACTTTAGCTAACCCTTCAGGGAGGCGTGTACCTAAGGTATGGGTGATGATCGGGGTGAAGTCGTAACAAGGTAGCCGTAGGAGAACCTGCGGCTGGATCACCTCCTTTCGAGGGAGATATAAGAGAGCTTAGGCTCTCTAGGTGTGGTGTTGTTTTTGCGCTGCATGCAGGTGCCGCATATAATAAGCGGTTAGAAAAACGGGCCTATAGCTCAGTGGTTAGAGCACCCCGCTGATAACGGGGAGGCCAGTCGTTCGATTCGACTTAGGCCCACCATTTTATGGTTTGTCTATGTTCGATTCTTATTTTTCGTTGACCCTTAATTTTATAAAAATTTTGGGGGCGTAGCTCAGTTGGTAGAGCGTCCGTTTTGCACGCGGAAGGTCAGCGGTTCGAATCCGCTCGCCTCCACCATATTGCTTTGTCATTTTTTGTGTTAAAAAGTTTGTGATCTTTGAAATATTTGTAGAAAATACTTAACGCTTGGTAGCCGAATAATTTTCATAAATTGTGATTAATTGAAAAGGGCGTTTGGTGGATGCCTTGGTATTAAGAGACGATGAAGGAAGTGGAAGACTGCTATAAGCTTCGGGGAGCTGTCAATCAAGCTTTGATCCGGAGATTTCCGAATGGGGAAACCTGCTAAAGAAAAACTTTAGCATCTAGGTATGAATATATAGTGTCTAGAAGTGAACGGCGTGAACTGAAACATCTAAGTAACGCTAGGAAAAGAAAACAAAGTTGATTCCCCAAGTAGTGGTGAGCGAAAAGGGAAGAGCCTAAACTCATGCCATGTGATAATCTGTGTGTGTTGTGGTGTGGGGGTTGTGAGGTACGTTTTCTAAAGCGCACAGGCTTTAGGTTAAGTCTGCTATTTTAGTAAAATCGCTCTGGAAAGGGCAACCAAAGAAGGTGACAGTCCTGTATATTAAAAAATAGAAAGTGTAATTAATGTATCCTCGAGTATCATGGAGCACGTGAAATTCTGTGAGAATCTGCCCGGACCATCGGGTAAGGCTAAATACTACTTAATGACCGATAGCGCACAAGTACCGTGAGGGAAAGGTGAAAAGAACCCCGGAAGGGGAGTGAAATAGAAACTGAAACCAAATGTCTACATAACGGTAGAAGCACAGTATACGTACGTGCGACTACGTACCTTTTGCATAATGAGCCAACGAGTTATCTTGCGTTGCAAGGTTAAGTTTTGAAAGAACGGAGCCGTAGCGAAAGCGAGTCTTAATAGGGCGAATAGTAACGCTGGATAGACCCGAAGCCCAGTGAGCTATCCATGTCCAGGATGAAGTCTCGGTTAAACGAGATGAAGGTCCGAACCGGTGTGGGTTGAAAACTGCTCGGATGAGGTGTGGATAGGAGTGAAAGGCTAATCAAACTGGGAAATAGCTGGTTCTCCTCGAAATATATTTAGGTATAGCCTCGTTGAATGTATTATGGCGGTAAAGCACAGTTGAAGTTTTGGGGGCGCAAGCTTACCGGGCTTTTACTAACTCTGAATGCTATAGTATGAAGAAAACGGGAGTCAGACTGTGGGGGATAAGCTCCATGGTCGAAAGGGAAACAGCCCAGATCATCAGTTAAGGTCCCTAAGTGTCCGTTAAGTGGGAAAAGAAGTGAAAAAGCTAAGACAGTCAGGAGGTTGGCTTAGAAGCAGTCATCCTTTAAAGAAAGCGTAACAGCTCACTGATCAAGTCTTTTTGCGCTGAAGAATAAACGGGGCTCAAACGGACCACCGAAGCTATGATTTGCAATATATTTATATATTGCAGAGGTAGAGGAGCGTTCTTCAATAGATACAAGTTTGACTGTAAAGACAAATGTCGTTGATTGAAGAAGTGAGCATGTTGGTATAAGTAACGAAAAAATAGGTGAAATTCCTGTTCGCCGAAAGTCTAAGGGTTCCTTGGGAAAGGTTTATCCACTCAGGGTTAGTCGAAATTCTAAGTCGAGGTCAATTGAAGTAGGCGATGAAAAACAGGTTAAATATTCCTGTACCACTTTGCAGCGCTTGAGTGAAGGAGTGACGCAGAAGGATAGGCTAGGTTAATGTTTGGATGTTAATTTAAGCGCTTAGAAATGTCGTGTTGGCAAATCCGCATGACTTTATTTTAAGGCGTTATGAGTATATCAATTCTAAAAGAAAAGATGTATCTAGCTGATTTCACACTGACTAGAAAAACTTCTAGCAATGTTGTTAAAGTGACCGTACCGTAAACCGACACAGGTAGACAAGATGAAAATTCTAAGGCGTTGAGATAATTATCATTAAGGAACTCGGCAAAATTGCCCCGTAACTTCGGGATAAGGGGTGCCTGTATTGTTCTTAAAGTTTACTTTAAGCGCATTAACAGGTGACACTAAAGAGGCCCAATCGACTGTTTAACAAAAACACAGATCTCTGCAAACTCGTAAGAGGAAGTATAGAGGTTGACGCCTGCCCAGTGCCGGAAGGTTAATGGGAGGGGTTAGTCCGTAAGGATGAAGCTCTAAACTGAAGCCCCGGTAAACGGCGGCCGTAACTATAACGGTCCTAAGGTAGCGAAGTACCTTGTCGGGTAAATTCCGACCCGCATGAATGGCGTAACGAGTTGGGCGCTGTCTTGATGATAAACTCAGTGAATTTGTAGTGCCGGTGAAAATGCCGGCTACCCGCGGAAGGACGGAAAGACCCCGTGCACCTTTACTATAACTTGACATTGTTTTTTGAATTAATTTGTGTAGGATAGGCGGGAGACTGTGATGCTGTGGTGCTAGCTGCAGCGGAGTCAACCTTGAAATACCGCCCTTATTGATTTAAGAATCTAACTTTGTTCCGTAATCCGGACAAAAGACAGTGTCTGGTGGGTAGTTTGACTGGGGTGGTCGCCTCCCAAAAAGTAACGGAGGCGTTCAAAGGTTCTCTCATAACGAATAAACGTCGTTTGTTGAGCGTAAAGGCACAAGAGAGCTTGACTGTGAGACATACAGGTCGAACAGGTGCGAAAGCAGGACTTAGTGATCCAGTGGTTTCTGAATGGAAAGGCCATTGCTAAACGGATAAAAGGTACGCCGGGGATAACAGGCTGATCTCCTCTAAGAGTCCATATCGACGAGGAGGTTTGGCACCTCGATGTCGGCTCATCACATCCTGGGGCTGAAGAAGGTCCCAAGGGTTTGGCTGTTCGCCAATTAAAGTGGTACGCGAGCTGGGTTCAGACCGTCGTAAGACAGGTCGGTCCTTATCCGCCGTGGGCGTAGGGTATTTGAGGAGGGCTGTCTCTAGTACGAGAGGACCGAGATGGGCAAACCGCTAGTGTTCCAGTTGTTCTCCAAGAGCAACGCTGGGTAGCTAAGTTTGTAAGAGATAACCGCTGAAAGCATCTAAGTGGGAAACTCGCTCCAAGATTAGATGCCCCGTGTAGGGATAAAACCTTACACTTAATTAAGATCCCTTGAAGACTACGAGGTTGATAGGCTGGGTGTGTAAGCACAGTAATGTGTTCAGCTAACCAGTACTAATAGATCGAATGTTTTAATCGCTTTTACTATTTAAAAAATTTTAAAACGGTTTACAAGCAAAGTTTTTATTCTACAAATATTTCTGATCACGATAAATTGAAATACGTTAAAAAAATTAAACCAGTAGGTTTTTTAGAAGCTAATAATTTATAAAATAATTTTTAGTTTCTAAAATAAAAATTTCCTGGTGGGTATAGCTGTGAGGACACACCCGTTCTCATTCCGAATACGGCAGTTAAGTTCACAGCGCCGAAAATACTTGGCTGGAGACGGCCTGGAAAAATAGGTACTGCCAGGTTTAAGTTAAAAAGGCTTAGTCAAAATGACTAAGCCTTTTTTGTGTTATAAATAATCCAATAATAACTTTTTGAGTATACATAAAATAAATATAGCTTAGTTCAGGCTTAGCCGTATATTGATTTTCAAAAAAATTTGTAAGCAATATTTTTTGATTTATGCGATTTTACGCTCTATTTTTGATGTATATTTATCGTAACCTTAAAATGTTAAAAAATCATATCAAAAAGCTTATTAGTCATGGATAATATTGATCAAAAAATGATAAATATTGTTATATCTATAGCTTTATTCAGAAATATCTGCACTTGTTTGTTCCAAAAATTTTTTTTATTAAATATGTTTGTTGAGATGTTTGTGCTTTGATTATTTTTTGCCAATGAATAAAAAAAATTATATTTTTACTTTTTGTATAAGCGTATATACGTTTTATAATGTTTAATATGATGTGTCGGTTTATGCATATTCGCTGAATAGGAATTAATGTAGCAGCGGATTCATTTAATTTAGTTCATACTTTGCATTGTAAGGACACAGAAACAGTATCAATAATCTTATGTTTTAAAGCTTATCTAGGTTTAATAGATTGTTTTATTAATAAAAAACCAAATACGCATGATGATATAATGTTCTTTAACATTAAAGATCTTTCACAATACATTGTTTCTGCACTCAAACAAATTATAGATTGTGTTACATCTCGTATTTATTATTTTCAACATGGTTGGTAATATATAGCCTCGAGCAGGTAGGTTGGATGCATTTTTGAGAAAAATGTTTTTTATCAAAGCCTTTATTTCTTCTAAAAATTTCAAAATTTTTTCAAATTCTGTATACTTAATCAAATAATGCATTATTGCTTACTTTTTTTGTTTTTTGTTTATTCATTCGAAAGAAGCTTATTTTTTTTTAGCTTTTTTTCAAATTTCGTTCACAGAGCCTAGTAGTGTATTATCAAGCTAATAATCAATAGTATTGCAATATTCTGACCAGATAATTTTTTGATAAATCAAAAAATAGTATATTATTATATCGCTAGTTTGATAATGAATATATAAATAAGGTTAGGCCGTGTGCTTATTTTTGTACATGATTTTATTGACAATACAAATAATAGGCTGTATGGAACAAGAAAAGCTTTCTTCCTGTTGCTGGATTTCTGATGGAATAACAATTAGTTGCGAATTACCTGTTCATTTGTCAGCTCATGCAAATCTACTAAAAGATATATTATATTTTTCTGCTGCCGTAGATGAGTCAGAAAAAAATATAGTACCCAATCAGTCAATATATGTTAGTACTGATAGTAGAATATTATTAGATGAAGCTGTTTTTAATTCTATGACAAAGCCGTTTAGCATGCCAAAAGAAGATTTGAATGTTTATTTTAACAAGCAATCAATTGAAATTTTAAAAAATAGTTATAGATGGTATGACTATTTACAGCTTGATCATTATGTTAAATGTGCTTGCGCATATGCTCTTTTAAAAAAATATATTGCACATAATAATGAGTTAAAAAATCTAGTTGGAGGATTTAAAAAAACTATTTTATCCTTTTATCTATTTCAAAGCAAAATTAAGACTGAAGAACAAACACAACAGTTTATTTTATTAAAAACATTTACTATATTTGCATCTAATTGCGTAAAAGCATGCAACGCATCTGGCCTCAAAAATATCGACATTCAAGGCGCGCTAGAATGGAAATATTGCATCACTGAGCTTAGTGAGGCTCTAAATAAAATACCTACGGAAAAAAAATCAGTAGTGGCACTTTTTAATGGTTGGTTTACAACAGTTTATTTTAAAAATAAAAAATTAAAATCGAACAACAGTTTGCCGTCATCACCTTATCCGCATATTGAAATTAATGATCGTTGTATACAAAAGTATTTGAGGTCTGTTGTTTTTAAAGAAGATCAAAAAGCAGATCTATCTTATACTATTTTCCCAGAAGAAATTTTGGGTAAAAAGTTTTTTGATAGAGTAAGAAATGTTAATTTAAATTATGCAATGGGAAATAATATTACTTTAGCTGACATACGCTCAAGCTTTCCTAACCTTGTGACTGTTTCTTGTATTGGTATGCAAATAACAGAAAATGATAATAAAAAATTTGGTCCTTTTATATATTTTAATAAGAATGATTTTTTTGTTCGTTATAAAAAAGAAAACCTAATCGTCCAAAAAATAATTTCATCCTACCTCTTGCGGTTAATTATAGATGAACAAGGTTATAATGATTTGCAAAAGCAGCCATATTTTAATAGTATACAAAAAAACACCGTGGTGAAAAAATTAGATGCTATTAAGAAAATTATAATCAAGAATAATATTTTCAAGCGTATAAGTATGTTTATGTTGATCCATCATTTAATGTTGGTTATGGGATTTGGTTTAATTATTCCTTCGTTTTGTATTATATTAGACCATGGAAACTTATTTGATATATTTAATCAGTTTTTGGAAAGGCACTATATAGCTAAGGTTTTTTTTGTTATTGATTTTTTTGCTCCAGAGGTGCTTCCAAAATTTAGATTTGTTTTATACAGTGCTTATTTGTTTTCAAGTTTAGAGTATTTGTATTATTTCATATCTCTTGCTTTCTACAAAGAGTATTTAATATACGATTATATATATACAGCAACCATATTTTTTACGTTGGTATTAAGCGCAACTTTTTTGCCAGATAGCAAAGTTCAGGCACAAACAAAACAAGATATACAAAAAATATGGCACATTATTAAAGCAAAAGGATTGCCAGAAATTGTGGTGGTTTAATGACAGAGGTGTTTATATCTTTGATCTATTTTAATAGGTATAACAATCCGCTCACAAAGCATACAAAAACTCCACCAGCATATTTTACCTGGTTTTTGCTTACAATAAAGTTATAATCTTCTTGCGATGGCAATCTGTCTGCTTCAAGACCTATAATACAACAATCTTGAAGCTTTACGCCTTCTCGTACTTTAACCCAAAAACCAATAACGTTTTTCAATTCTCTTGACGAATAATTATTTGTATCTAAAGAATAATTATTTACTAAAAACAGCGTCTTGTTAACTATATTGTTTACTACTCCTTCTTGTGGCATAACTTCACATCCGATTAGCATACTCTTTTCTATAATAATTTTTGGTGATGTAAGGGAATTATATTGAATAGTGCATCCAACAAAACCTTTGTCTGTTTCAGAGTGGTCAGTAATATTTACTGCCCTATTAAAAATAAATCTGCTTAATAATGAGTTTTCCATAGGGTATATATCTGTAAAAAACAATATAATTAATAGTAACAAGTAACTGTTTATTTTGTTCATCGCAATCCTTTTTTTAGTAAAATAATCAGTATATTAAAAAGCATAGATGTTTTATATTTTTTTAAAATAGCATTTCAATATATGTTTAACATACGGTTTTGTATACAATTAATACTTAGGTATTATATTATCAATGATAACAATAAACAAAAAAACTTGTATATACTAAGCTGTTAGTTTAGTAGTGCAAAATGTGTTTCATTAATTTTGTATAACTAGTTGGAAAGGCCTTGTATATTGTTTTAGATCATAGGCTGCACTATTTTTTTGTATAAAATCAATTATAATTTTATTACTAATTTGATTATTATCAGTAATAATATTTGGTAAATTTTTTTGAATTTGGCCTCCCATATATCTTTTTAGTTTTATGGTAGGTGTTACTAAAATGTAATAATCAGTTACTTTAACATTTTGCTTATTTTTGTTACTATTTTTCGTCATACTATGTACATTTGGTGTAATATCCTGCATAGGTGATATGGGCTGATTTTGGTATTTTTTTATATAATCAATTATAAAACAATATGTATAAGTACTATGGACTGGTATATTGATGTCTTTGTCAAAAATTAATGTTTTGTTAAAAATTAATATTAAGCATGGCACATCAGCGACTTTATATATAGATTTTGTGTATAATATACATTCTGTTAGAGGATCGACAATAAAATAATATAATTTATTGTCATATTTTTTTTTCAAATGAATAATGCTTGTAAGTAGCATATTTTTTTTAAAATAACAATATTTTGTAAAATCACTTTTTTTTAGTATGCGAAAAAATAATTGTAAACATAATGGGGGGATTGCTTTTTCTGGATTTAAGGGTGTTTCAAGGTGTTCATTCTCGTATTGAATTATATCCTCTTCAATTGAATAATTATTTAGAGGTATCATTGTCATTAAAAACTCATTAAACTTTATTTTGTTATCAAATAGGTGTTTGCATATACCTATTTGTTTTTTGAATATTTCTATTAGCTCGACAAAGGGAGGTTTTGCATTTTCAAGACACGTGTTTAGATATGTTGATTCTGGTTTTAAAAGAAGACATATCATTAAATACTTAGCTATATTGTTAGTCGTGTAATAATCTTTAAATCTTTCTTCAAGGTAAAGCGGAGGCAATACGTTACCCTCTTGCAAATATAATATTATTTTTTTTAAATGTAATAGTTTTGTGGCTTGTTTATTTACCAACATAATAGTTTGGTATTGTTTTATAACGCTGGCAAGTCTTTTTTGAGTAATTGTTTTAAAAGGAAATATTTTATTATATATTACAAAAAAATATATTCTTTCTAATACATCTGTTTGTAATTGTTCCCAATAGCAAATTTCTTTTGGTTGTTCATTTGCTATATTATTTTTAATTTTATATCCAAATATTGTTATAGGCATTTGTTTAGGTATAAAAATAGTTGGATATTGTTTTATAAAAGCTTTTGGGGATATTTTTTCATAGATATTTTTTATGAGCTTATTTTCTTGAGCAAGAGATAGTATGACCAAAAGAATACTGATTATAAGTATATACATTAATGCTATTTTTGACTTTTAAACTACTATTTTAATATCATATATTAAAATAGAATAAATATATATGTGTTTGACAATATATAAACAAAAAGGTACCAATTTAATACTATATTAGTATATTATTAAAATACAAAAATTACAAAATTATAAATGTATTATTTTTATTGTATGTCAATGCTTAATGTTAGTGTTGTTAAAAAAAGGAGAAAACCGTTTGTCAATAAACAAAATGCCAGTGATATGTTTTGATTTAGATAATACAATTATAGATAGTTGTACTATTTGGCAGCGTAACGCTTTAATTTTTGGCCAAGCATTTCCGTTTCAGCTTCCTGGTCTTTGGGCATTGTATACTCAGCAAGCAAAAGATAAATATGGCATTTTTAGATTTAAACTGACAGTTAACAATAGGCCTGAATTAGCACCAAGTGGCGCAGGGTTGTCACTTGTCTGTTATGGGTTATATGGCAAAAAGGGAAGGCAATTGCAACAGGTTATACCTGCTATGCTTGATATTCATTGTGCATATACGGATTTACTTCCTGGCGCAGCGCTATTGTTACATTATTTAGTTCATACAAAAAAATATACAATTGTGTATGCGACTAATAAGGATTATCTTACCTATACCATTACGAAAAAAAAAATTGATAGAAGGCATAATAATATATTTGGTAATGCGCCAACTTTTGTGTTGCTTGCTCATCCAACAAAAGATTTTTTAGATGCTAGATTAATAGTCGATCAAGCAATGCCGGTATCATTTCAACGCATGGTGCAGCAAATAAAAAATGCACAAGAAGGGAATACTATTTTTTTTGCTCCAGAAGAACAAAAAAAACCAGAAAATAGGTATTATGAGCTATTAAAAAAAATAATTAAAACAAAGATTCCTAACCATGGGACTATATTATTTTTTGATGATCAAAAATATAATGTTCATGCTGCAAAGCATAATGGCATTGAAAAGAGCTATCATGTACCAAATGGTAGTCAAATAGTTGCTATTATTAAAGCGCTCGAAGCTGAAAACCTTTTGTCACCAGAAGTGGATGCAAAGTTATATCAATCTTTAGCTAATGTTTTTAAGTAATGCTTTTTAATTTCATAGACTTGAACATATTGTATTTTTAGGAGAATGTATTTGTATTGCCTTATCAATAAGACCGTGGTATTTATAGAGTTGAATGGTACATGGTTTAAAATTGTCTATAGTAAAAAAATACTTTTGTTGTATATGTTGTATTTGCGCCTCGTCCCATTTGGTTAATACTTCATCTGCTGGATTGCCTTTATAATTTTTTATAAGTGATTCAAGATGCTGAGCACCTTCTATAGTTTGCATGCAACTTATGTAAAAAACGCCTGTTTTTAAGGCATCCGTGATGTCTATATATTTTTGATCAATACTGTACTCTTGATGTAGTGCAATTAAATGCTGTATTAACATATGTTGTGTTGAAAATGGGTATTTTACAAATGTTGTCTTTAAAACATATAAAATTGATGTTACACACACTTCGTACATTGCATTTTTATCTCCAATTGTTGAGTCGACTGCTACGTCATGCCTTTTCTTTAGATCTTTTTGAAGTGAAAAATTGTTAATTGGTATATGTATCCTGGAATATGATGTAAGTTGTATACTTCCGTCAATAAATGCTTTGCATATTGGTAATATATTTTTTTTCAATATTTCTACTGCTTGGATAAATAACACGTTTTGGCTACTTTCAATATCTTTTCTAAGATAGGCTGTGTCTGCGGGTAAATAGCGCATTTTTAAGCATTTAGCTATATTTTCAGGTAAATAATGCAACATAAAAATAGGAAAGTGTTTATTGAAAAAAATAATATCAAAATTGCTAAGCCCTATACTTTTATATATATCAGGAAATAACTTTGCTTTATGAATTGCCAAAATAAGTGCTTTTTGTGATTGCTTACTAAGCAAAAAAAGATTTTGGTAATCTTGTTTTTTGGTTTCTAATGTATCTTTATCTATTGGTAAGTAGTCGCCTTTTTGGTCAGTTAGAACAAATAAGCATATTTGTTCTAAAACATCTGTTGGTAATTGTTCCCAATAACAAATTGCTCTCGGTTGTTTATTTGGCTTATTGTTTTTAATTTTGTATCTAAATATTTTTATAGGCATTTGTTTCCATACAAACATATTTGGATATTTTTTTATAAAAGCTTTTGCGCTAATTTTTTTATAGATATTTTTTATGAATGAATCTTTTAAAGAAACAAATAGTATGAAAAAAAGAGTCACTTTTATAAGTAAATACATTGCTGCTACTTTTAATTTTGCTCTGACTAATTGGTCATTTTATCTTAAAGATAGAGCTTTTTATTATGTATAAAGTCTTTTTTTAATTAATATCAAGATGATATTTTACAAAAAATTGAATTAATTGATAATGCAAAAATAAAGGAAGATTTATCTGTTTTTTTTCTACTAATAACGCCAACTGCTCAGTGGTAGTGCCGATTGGAAGGCCCATATTTTCGCAATTCCATTTATGAATTAGTTCATGTGCTTTTTGTCTGCGAGCCTGCTTGGTTAAATTTTGGTCAAAAAGTGGATTGATAGTGTCAATTAATTTATTTGCTTCTTGAATAAATAAATCATCATTAAGATTTGGCAATACCTCTTTATATTTTTCTTCGTAAATAAAAGGGTAGGCAGCAGGAACTGCATTTATTTCTTCAGATGAATATCCTAGTGCTTTCATTGAGTTTCTTATGACAAAGGTTGGTAAACTCATAGAGTTTTTAAGATCTTTTAAATAGGCTTTAAATTTTTTTGTGTGTTGCTGTACGTAGATTCTGTCAATTTTAGCATTAATAGAGCAAAAAATAAAAAATACAAATAATATTTTTTTATTAAACAAACTATACATAAAAACCTTTTTTTAAATAGCTTTTTTACTAGGTATTTTACTTTTATAATAGCTTACCATTATTTGCTTTTTTATACAAATTAAGTGTTTTTTGACGTTCAACAGCATGATCTACAATGGGCTTTGGGTATGACGTTGCATGATATTTTTTATACATTTTATACCAATTATGAATATCTGTAGGAGGTACATGTTGTAATTCGGGTATCCATTTTTTAATATACGCACATTCTGGATCAAACTTTTTTTGCCCTAACCAAGGGTTAAAAATTCTAAAATATGGTTGAGAGTCAATCCCAACCGAAGCGCTCCACTGCCAATTACCATTATTAACAGCAGCATCATAATCAGTCAATTGTTGCGCAAAATACTGCTCACCCCATTGCCAATCTATGTGTAGATCTTTAATTAAAAATGATGCGGTGATCATACGTATGCGGTTGTGCATAAAACCAGAACGGTTTAGCTGCCTCATGCCAGCATCAACAATAGGAAAACCTGTTTTGCCCTCTTTCCAAAGTTGAAATAAATGAGTGTCATTTTCCCAAGTAAGCTTATTATATTTTTCTTTCAAGCAGCTGCCAAACATAGTTGGATTATATAATGCAAGGTAGCTGAAAAAATTACGCCAGTACAATTGTATAAGAAAAGGGTGTTTAGAACCAAAAAACTCTAAAATAGTATAATAAACTTGCCGAATTGAAACAGTACCAAACTTTAAATGAGCGCTCAGCAATGAAGTGTCAACTGAAGGAATATTTCGTGTTTTGGCATAATGTTTTAGGTCACCCAATTTAGTTAATAGTTTTTTTGCCTGGCAAGAGCCACCGTTTGTTGCAAGATGTTTATTTATGGGACTTTCTAAAAATGTCCAAATATCTTTTTTATGAAAAGCTTGAGCAATTTTTGGTTTGCAAAAACTACCTTTTGGCAACGGTAACGGCTCGTTGACTTTGTTTTTTGAAGCTGTTTTATAAAATGGCGTAAACATACCGTACACCGTATTTTGTTTAGTTTTACTATGTTCGGGGTCGCATAGCAACAAATCCATAAAAGTATGACAACTGATATTGTGTTTTTTGCAATTATTTTTTATTGCTTCATCGCGTTTTACTGCAAATGGAGTATAATCTTCATTAAAAAAAACTGCATCAATCTTGTATTCATTGCAAATTTCTATTAACACATCTTCTGGTTTGCCTTCAAAAAAAAATAGTTCGCCATCTTTTTTTTGCAGTTGTTCGTCAAGGTCTTCAAGAGATTCAAGCATAAACTGTATGGCATGCTGGCTGCGATACTGATTTTTTTTACCAACTTGGCGTGGGTCAAAAAAAAACACTGGTAAGACTTCTTCAGATTGTTTTAGTGCATTATACAAAGCAGGGTGATCTGCGGTGCGCAGATCACGCCTAAATATACAAATGCTACGTTTAAAAGGTTTTTTACTCATTGTTCATCTCAAATTATAATTGTTACTTATGAATCTAACAATTTTTTTAAGATAGTTTGAATGGTATGAGGGTTTCCTTTCCCTCCAGTTTCTTTCATCATTTGTCCTACAAAAAAGCCAAACAATTTATCTTTGCCAGCTTTGTAGTTTGCAACTACGTCTGGATTTGCCTTTACAATCCGTTCAGCTATTTCTTCCAACTGATCAGAAGAATCAACTTGCTGTAACCCTTTTTCTTGTACCACAGTCACAGGATTACCACCATTTTGTGCAATTGTGTCAAATATAATACGTGCACCACTGTTATTGACCGTGCCATTTTCTAATAAAGTGATAATAGAAACAAGTTTTTCAGGAGTAATTAAAAAATCTTTTAAAAATATGTTGTGCTCGTTTGTGTAGCCAAGAACATCCCGTAAAAACCAGTTTACTATATTTTTTGAAGGTCGCAGTGCATACGCTTTTTCAAAGTACTTTGCGCGTTCAAGGTCTTCAACAATAATATCTGCTTCGTATGCAGAAAGGCCAAAACTAGAAATATATCTGTCAAACTTTTCATATGGCAGTTCAGGCATCCTGTTTTTTATCGTTGCAATATAATCATTAGTAATTTGAATTCCAGGCAAATCAGGGTCTCTAAAATATCTATAATCAGCAGCTTCTTCTTTTGATCTCATAGGAATAGTTATTTTTTGCTTGTTGTCCCACAGCCGGGTTTCCTGTTTAACTTGTTTTCCAGATGCAACAAGCAAAATTTGCCGCTCTATTTCGTGTTCAATAGCGTCAGCAATATATTTAAAAGAATTAATATTTTTAAGTTCACATTTGGTACCAAGTTCAGAAGTACCTTTTTTGCGGACAGAAATATTAGTATCTGCACGAAATGCACCTTCTTGCATATTACCAGTGCAAATACCTAAATATTGTACTATGGCACGTAACATTTTTAAGTAGGCACGTGCTTGATCTGCTGATCGAATGTCTGGTTCGGTTACCACTTCAAGCAAAGGCGTGCCCGCTCTATTTAAATCAACTAAGCTTTCACCGCTGCCTTTTACATGGGTATTTTTGCCAGCATCTTCTTCAATATGAATACGGCGCAAACGTATATTTTTTGTAGATCCGTCTTCAAGCCGTATTGGCACATGCCCATGTTCACAAATCGGCAAATATTGCTGGGTAATTTGGTAGCCTTTTGGTAAATCCGGGTAAAAATAATGTTTGCGATCAAAGAACGACAAAGGTGTAATTGCTGAATTGGTTGCCAAAGCAGCCTGCACGGCATAGGCGATTACTTGTTCATTTAAAACAGGCAATACACCAGGTTGCCCTGTGCAAATTTGGCAGATATTGCTATTTGGCTCAGCTTCTGGAGTGTTTTTACATGAACAAAAAATTTTGCTTTTGGTTGTTAATTGTACATGCACTTCTATACCAATGACCACTTCATAATCTGGATAGGCAGTAAGAATTGATTTTTTTTGAGCCATACGGTTCCTGTATCTAAGTAATTTTTATATTAAGTATATCCTAGAAACAAACAAAATACTAAACAAGAACATTTTTTGATTTAATTAAGGTTAACTATTTCATGAGTAAAAATAATAGTTAGAGTGCAATGCTCATTTTATGTATGTATGCATACTAAGAGGATTAAAAATAAAAAACATCGTGATCAATGATTTTACTAATAATAGTGCTTGTTTTATTGCATAAGAAATTTCATAATGAAAAAAATGGTGATATTGAATTGCGGTATTATATTGGTTATATTGATCAAGCATATCCTTTAAATAAAGACGCATTTCATGGCTTTTTGGCCAAAAAATATAAGAGTTGTGTGGTAGCCATATCACATTACCGATAAAACTATTGCCCCATGTTGCAGGATTGATAGGTATAGGATCGGTAATGCGGACGATATTTTTTGTACAAATATTATATTTTTTTAATAGAGACTCATATTTCTTTGTGGTACAGCGTGGGGTACCAAATACAATTAAATGTATTGGTGTTTATTTTTGAAATATTTGCTTTATTTTAATTGCCATTAATAGTGCTATACTACCACCTAAACTATGTCCGGTTATAATAATCTGATTAAGTTTTTTTGGATCTATTATATTATCTGCAATCAATTTACTAATAACTTCATTTAAGTTTTCAAAAGTATTGTCTACAATGTCCTGATATCCTCGATGTACAGTCATATGTTCTTCTGTTTTAATTTTATATATATTACAACTATTACATATATCAGCAAAAGATTGCGTGCCTCGGAAAGCAAGGGCATTGATAACGATAAGTAAAGCTTTAAAAATTATTTTCAAAAATACATTAATACATTTTTTATAGCGCATATTGAGTAAACTGAATACAGGTCAACCACTATCTCTTTTTACATCAGACAAAGTATTAACAAAGTTTGATATTGTATTTTTTTTTTAAAATGACCATACATGTGCAGTAGGTAGGCCGTATAAAACTAAATAGTTGATAACGGCTTTACAGAAACTATATCGATTTAATTCGGCGTTTCGATGTAAGGGATATAAAGTATTAAACAAAGCAAAAATAGCAATTCCCAAAGGGAATAATACTTTGTAAAAATTTTGATTTTTATCGAGCGGTAGCGATATACTATTGCTTAAAAAATTACGAGTTACAAAATGGTACATCAAAGCATTGCAAAACATAACTGTACCTGCAATAGGCCATATCGTTGTGCTCCATCTAAACAATGGAGATTTATGTACAGGAAAGTGTAAGCAATCAACTGCAAACTGTGGAAGGACAGCCCTGCAAGCTTCTTTTGCGCCAGGAATATATTGCATAGCAAGATTTGTTGCTAATGGGGTAAAAGACGCTGCTGTTTTTAGCAAAGGGAGGGCAGCGTTTAGCATTGCGCATGAAGAAAAATAGGTACAAGAGCAAAATAATAACAAAACATGCATGCGCATAGTAATCCTTATAAATTTTTAAATAGTTTTTTGGGTTTTTTATATGACATTTCAAATAAGCTTAATGCAGGCCAACCAATTGTTTTTTTAAAATCGGGTATTAATACATTTAGTAATACGGTTGTTAGTATAAAATTTGATTTATTTTTTAGCAAAAATGAATCTTGTTACTCATTGCAAATGACCATATAATGTCCTAATTTTAGTGAATCATTAGTTGCAAACATAATTTTTACTCCAGCAGTTTTTTCTAAATCAAGCACCGCTTGATATTCTGATGATGAAATATAGTTAAATAATGCTGAGTGCACTTGAATGGTAATCTTTTTATTTTTATCAATACGCAGCAGTTCTTGTTTAAGATGTCTAAAAATATCATAGGCCAACGTTTGGGTAGATTTCATGTATCCCAAACCGTGGCACTGCGTGCACGTATGCATTAATTGTTGCATTAATGTTTTGCCGGACCGTTTGCGTGTCATTTGTACTAACCCAAATTCAGATATTTTTAGTACTACTGATTGAAATTTATCTTTTTCTTTAAGCACTTTTTCTAAGGCTTTAAATACTTTTTGTTTGTTTGCATGCACGCTCATGTCTATAAAATCAATAACTATCAAACCACCTATGTTGCGCAGGCGCAATTGTCGTGCTATTTCTTCAACTGCTTCTAAATTGGTTTTTACAATAGTTTCTTCCATATTGGTTTTGCCAAT
Source organism: Candidatus Babelota bacterium (assembly GCA_003963225.1). Classification (GTDB taxonomy): domain Bacteria; phylum Babelota; class Babeliae; order Babelales; family Vermiphilaceae; genus AWTP1-30. The sequence goes on along the minus strand of RXKB01000055.1, from coordinate 4,325 downwards.
AAATTTGCCCGTGTTTACATCAATAACAGTCATTGCTTCAGTTGTTTCAATAATCAGTGAGCCGCCAGATTTTAAATGAACTTTTCGTTCAAGGGCTGTATGAATCTGTTTTTCAATAGCAAAATGTTCAAATATATTTGCAGAGCCAGTATATAGTTTTACCAAATGAGAGTATTCAGGCATTATACTGCGGATGAATTTATAAATATCTGATTGTACCTTTTCATTATCTACTATAATTGACTCTATGTGATCATCTAAATGATCACGAACAATTTGCAATACCAAATCAATATCTTCATATATTTTTTGACCGATTGCTGCCTGAGCAAATTTTTTTTCTACTTCTTTCCAACAGTTGACAAGGTAGGCAAGGTCTTTAGTTATTTCTTTAGATCCTGCGCCATCGGCACAAGTGCGAATAATGGCACCCATTCCTTCAGGAAGTCCTTCTTTGACCATATTTTTAAGACGAGTGCGTTCTTCAAGATTATCTATTTTTTTAGAAATACCTACTTTCGGAATATTGGGCATTAACACGATAAATCTGCCTGGCAGCGTAAAGCAGGTGGTTAGTTTTGCACCTTTTTCATACACTGGTTCTTTGCAAACTTGTACCAGCAAAGGTTCCCCCTCTTTAAAAAGAGTACTTATGTCTGGCTTTTGATAACGATTAAACTTAGAACTTTTTGGTTCTTTTTGGTCATCATCTTCCAGTTGGGCGTGTTTTGCAAATCGTTCAATTGTTAAATCCCGATCTATTTCAGAAATATGTAAAAAGCCTGATTTTTCTTGACCAATTTCAACAAAAGCTGTTTGAATGCCAGGTAATACTTTTGCTATTTGACCTTTAAAAAATGCACGTTCCAAGGATTTTTGTAAATGGCGTTCAAAATATATATTATGTATTTCATTGTTTTCGACAATGGCAACTCTTGTCTGCCATTGATCGCTATTTATAATAATTTTCTTCACGGGTTGCTATCACTTATAGGTAATATTTGTTCTTAATATTTTTTATAAATTGTCATTTCATTATATTTACTATACCTTATCTAATATATATTGGGTAGAAAACAAAAAAAAAATGTGTTAAAGTGTCGTATGAACTTTATAATTTTACTTATAACATTTTTTATTCAAGCTTAGGGAGACATTATGGACTTCAACAATAATTATAAAAAAATAAGCATGGTTTTACTTGCTTGCAGCTTAGTTTGCTTGCCTGCTTGTAAGAAAAAACATAAAAAAGATCATTATGTATCTAAAAAAAATACTTTAGCACAAAATAAAGTACATTTACCATCAGCTTATCAAACAGGTTTGGGCGAATATGAAACAGAAAATTTGGATGGATTGTTTGATAATGAAGTAGATATTATTGCTAGTAATCAGCAGGTTAACAAAGAACTTGCTCAAAATAAAGATAATACTGAATTTGATGTGATCGATGATGCAGCAAATGACCATGTATTAAAGAAAATTTATTTTGATTTTGATAAGCATACTGTAGATGCAAAGGAAAAAGAAGTTGCAGTGTACGACGCAATACAAGTAAAACAATTGCTTGAAGATGCGCATGAAAAAGGTGAAAATGTATTGGTTACAATAGCGGGTCATGCATGCCATTCAGCTGGAGATGTTGAATATAATTTAATTAAGTCTCAAAATAGGGCAGATGCAGTAGCTACTATTTTTAAAGAGCTTGGCGTACCAGCAGAAAATATTAAAGTAGTTGGTCATGGCAAAGAGTTTCCTGCAATTATTGATGGTAAAAAGGTAACCGGATCTCGCACAGAGCAATGGCCAAACCGTCGTGTAGAAGTGCATATTGTTACAGCCTAATCTTGCTAAATTTTATTATTATTTAGATTTTATTCTTTGTGAAGGGATTATGCAAATCCCTTCACTTTTTTATATAAACATTAATTTTATTTATAATTAAAATAAAAAATCAAAGCACAAAAGTGTTGGATTCAAAAATGTTTTTTGAAAAAATAGATGCAGTCAAAACTGGACTAAACTAGATAAATTATTTCTTTATATTTGGCTGTTTGTTTAACTTGATTATAACCCAGCAAAACCAGCAATACAGTATGGATAGAAAACAGAATTAAAGGCAATATAATCCAAAGAATCTGCTTTTGTCATAATATTTTTATTAAAATAATATATGTTTTCATACCAATAAAAGTATGATTTTTGATATGAGTTGAGTATTTTTTCGCCGTATTTCCCTTGAATATTAAATATAATATTGTCATATTTATTGTGTGCAAGTTCATACAAAAAATAATGACTTCTTTTATTAAAATGTTCTTCAAGGTCATGAAAAATATTTATACTAATACGAATTATTGTATTTTTTCAATACTATTTTGGCAATTTTTTTTAACAACCAATCAAATTAAAATGATACATTAGATCTGTTGGTAAAGTTAAATATGATTTCTTTGTGTGGATGGTCGTTGATAAGGGCGCTAATGGTCCTTAAGGTTGTATAAAATAATGAATCGTGTTAAATATAGCCATAATTACAATCTTTTCCTATTATACATAATCATGAAAAGTCAATATATATAGAATTTTCATTATAATAAACATACGGAACTAATGTGTTTGGATAACGGTTAAAAAGCAAATTTTTAGATTCATTTAATAAAAAATTTTTATTATTTAGAATTAGTTTTAACAATTCATCATTTATATTTTTTTTATTTATTAGATTGCTAAGCATTTTTTCTAAAATACGTTTATAATAAATTTTTTTTAAAATCTTGGTCAATAAATTTGCTTGAAGCAGACTACGAATAATTTTCAGGTATATATAATTTTTTTGTAGAATATATGGCATGGAGCAAAAAAGCGGTTCTAATAAAAGTAAGCTACGGTTTACAATGTTTTGATACCATTTTAGGATCACTTTGTTTGCGTATACATTCTTTAAATATAAGGTCACATAGTTCAATTGTTATATTATACTGGGCTTGCTTAAAACGCTCGCTACGCTTTGATGTTCATATAATTTTTCCATTGCAAATCTGGTATATAGATTAGCTGTTGAAAAGAAAACAATGCATGTTTTAAAACGAGGTTTATGTGCAAAAAAAATCATAAATATACACTTTCCTCTGATCATGATTGTGATTTTTTATTTCAGCATTGCTCCGTCTATTATTTTTTTTACCATCAACGCACCATGTTTTTTTTCAAAAAGAAGCATATTTTTTTTGTATATTTCTAACATATCTTTTCTTGTAGTTAAAAAAGCGCGAATAACGCTTGGTAGTTCTTGAAGGCAATGAATTGATGTCCCAAACCTGTTTTCATGCATAAACTTTTGGTTTGCTTTTTCCCAAAATAAAATTTCAGATGTTGCATCCATTAGCGTTGGTAAGTTCATATAAATTGCCTCGCTAATACTAATCCCCCCTGATTTGGTAATTAAAAGGGTACTAATTGCCATTAATTGAGGAATAAGATCAGTAAAGCCTAAAATAGTTTTTGTTACTAAAGGTCCAAAATGTACCTTTTCTATGACTGACCTTTGTTTTGTGTTTGCCCCTAATACCATAATAAGATGAAAGGGGATGTCTTCGATTGTAGCAAGTTTTTTTGCGTAATCAATCATAGCAGAAGAACCTTGAGATCCCATTAATAACAAAATAATTGGTTTTTGTTGTGGAATTGCAAGTAAAGTACGTATTTCATATTCATTATGTTTGTAAAAAAACTGTCCTTTTAAAGGGACGCCAGTTATGCAAATTTGACTTGGCTGGATACCTTTTTTTAACGCAAATGAATACATAGATTGATCTTCAAAAGGCATTAAAAAAGTAAAACGTTTATAAGAAATGGAAGAAATATTATTAAAAAAATGCACAACTTCCATGTCGGTAGGCATTAATATAAATGTAATATCAAGCTCTTGTGCAATTTCTAGAAAAAAATTATTAAACCAAGGAATAACAGAAATGAGTACAGTTACTTTTTCTTGAATAAGTCTCTTTTTGATACGTTTTTTTATGAAAGGATGTAAAAGACCAAATAGAAAAAGGCTTGGCCCATACGTTTTATTTAAAAAAGTATGCAATCTGTTACGTACACAAAAGCTATAATAATCTTCCGCTGTCCAAATACTACCAGTTAGCCATCTTATAGGATCTAGATATCCGACAATATCTAAAAAAAAATTAAGTACAGCTACATCATAAAAATCTGAAAGGTATGTTTTTAATGAATCGCTTACGCTATTATGGCCACCGATGCATGTAAAAATAACAATTTTCTTCACAACCTTGCCCCTAAAACTACTTGCCTACACA
>RXKB01000020.1 GCA_003963225.1 Candidatus Babelota bacterium | reverse complement strand
GTATGGAGTATGAGTTTAACCATGCCTCGTACTTTGCTACTAATCCAAGATCTATTCCAGATGTCGGTTATGTACAATCTTTAATATCGGCTGTACCTAGTCTTTGGACTGATGCTGGTGCATATACGTACCTAACCTCTACTACCGATAGACTAGTAATAGGATCTACTACAGAGTTAAACACTAACTACAAGTTACAAATTTATGGAGCGGGTTTATTTTCAACCAACATCCTAGCAAACCAGCAAAACGCTAACTTTATTTTTCTTGGATCCACTTCTGGAGCACCCTCATTTCCAGGGCTTTGGCTTACTTCAACAACTCCGTCTTTATCGAATTACAATTTATTATATGATGGAGGGGATCTTCTTATTAACACAATCACTGGTAAATCTATAGTATATAGACAAAATAACACAACTTGGGCCTCCAGAAACGGTGCAACGTTAACCCTAAGTGGAGGAATAACTTCCGTCGGAGCTTTGGGCGAGGCGTCTGAATATGTTATTACACAAGGTTCAAATATATATTCTATGGATATGTCTGTCGCAGAACCTTTCGTGGCTATAAGTAATGGAACAGTAAAAGTATTCGGCCTTCATGCTAGTAACACAGATGGTGCTGTATTTGGTACTTATTCTAACCACCATGTTACTTTTAGGTCTGGGGGAAATATATCAAGATTAAGGTTAAGCTCGTCAGGAGGGCTTTCCTTAGGAAGTAGTTATTATAGTGTTGATGCTGGATCAAACAATATTATTATTGAAGGAAATGCTGGTATTGGAATTACTTCACCAACTCAAAAATTAGATGTTAATGGTAATGTTAGATTAAGATCTGGTTTATTTGATGGTTCAAACTCTGTTGGTTCTTCTGGTAATGTATTAACATCTACAGGTTCAGCAACAGCATGGTCTAGTTTAAGTTCTTTAGGTATAGTCACAGGTTCAGGTGTAAACGAACGTATACCCTTTTGGACGGGCACCAACACCTTATCAAGTAGTGCTAATTTTTATAGAAGCGTGTCGGGACTAAGTTATGTATTTAATGATGGTTCATACGGTATCCGTATAGGTACTACGGCTCCTGTAGCCAATGTGGACAATGAAAAATTAACTATAAAGGCTTCTTACGACGGAGGACAAAACTACATAACTCCTGTTGTAATAGACGCTGTAACACCCACTTCTGGCAACTACTCAGGTAACTTAGGTATAGGGATCAGATCGTATGGTAATGGTACCACTAATGTAGGCGTTGCCTTAATAGCTGTATCTAGATATGGTAACAACCCCACAGATTATGCATTGAGTTTTGGGCTTTCTGATTCAGGTGGTAACAGGGTGCCTTTTTATATGCGAGCTGACGGGCGTACGGTTTATAATGGTACAACCGCAGCAGCAAATACGTCGCATACCTTTTTAGGAAGAGGTACCACAAATGGAACCTTTACAGCACAATTCCACAACTCTACAGGTAGTAATAATGCTCTTGTTATAAGAGATGATGGTAGAGTGGGTATATTAACTAACTCTCCGACACAACCGCTTCACGTTGTTGGAAATATATTAGGTACTGCTGATTTATATTTAGGTACATCCTTTAAAATATATGATAATGGTAACCTAATGTTTCATAGAACAGGTGCTTACGGCAATACGTTCTTGGGGGCGGGTGTTGGAAACACGACTAACACCTCAAATAGGAACATAGGTTTTGGAGGATTTCTGTTCATTAATAATACTACAGGGGAACAAAATGTTGCTATTGGATATAATGCATTGTATAGTGTTACTACGGGCAATGCAAATATATCTATAGGTGTTAATAGTTTAAATAACCTAACAACAGGTAATGGTAATGTCGCTGCTGGTGGCACTACTGCAACAGTTTTAACGACAGGAAACTATAATTTTGCTTTAGGGTCTGGTGCCCTTAATTCACTAGTTAGCGGAAATGGTAACGTTGCTGTTGGTTTTAATAGCTTGAACGCAACAACCAATAGTTATAATGTTGCTATTGGTTACCAAGCATTAATATCAAACGTTGCCGTTGATACAGTTGGAATTGGAGCAGAATCGGGCGGATATGGAACAGCTAAAAATGGTAGTGTTTTTATAGGTAATCAAGCAGGTTATAATTCTACTGTAGCAAACGCTGTGTTCATTGGATACAAAGCTGGCTTCGGTAACACTATAGACAGTGCACTAGCTATTGACTACAATCCTTCAGCTTTATCTGACAAAGTTCCACTTATATCAGGTTTATTTACAGGTAAGAAAGTGGGTATAAATACTGCTCACTCTAATCTTAATGCTGCTTTACACGTTACTGGTGCTGGAAACACATCAAGCACATACACAGCGTTATTTCATAATTCGTCAGGAACCAACAACATTCTCGTAATTCGTGATGATAGTAGAATAGGTGTACTTACAAATACACCCACACAAGTATTGGACGTTAATGGTGCAATGAGATTAAGAGGAGACTTTTATGACTTTGCAAATAGTCCGGGTAATTCTGGTGATATTCTAACATCTTTTGGAGTTGGCACTGGT
>RXKB01000068.1 GCA_003963225.1 Candidatus Babelota bacterium | reverse complement strand
CATAAACCAAGCGTTGGACATCATCATAATTAAGCATTTTGGTTGGTCTTACTTGCCGTACTTGCATGCGCTTATAGTCACAAAAAAGCGCTATAAACGGGTTTTGAATGTCTAAATTAAGGTTATCTATGAGCTGCTCATAAAGTGAGTACAATATCATTACGCGCTTTTTTACCGTGTTTTTGCTGCGTTGTTCCCCTGCTCTAAAATTCTTTTCAATTGGTTTATTTTTGTAGTCATCAATGTATTGATTTGCTTGCATGGCTTTTGCGTTTCGCCATTCTGGTGCATACCTAATCCAATCCGACCACGCTTTTATATAAGATTCTTTGCTAGTCTCTGCGTACCTGCTCAATATAGCAGTTAGTATTTCAGCATCTATTTGATTAACATGTGCTTCAAGCATCGCTTGATTAATCGATGAATCTCTCAATAAGTTTCCTATTATCTTCGGATTTTACAAACTCCTCTAACTTTTCAAACTCTAATAAATCTATACCTGATTCAGAGCATCCATATTTTATACTTCTCGCATAATCGAGCACAGCCTTAGCGCCTGCCTCCATCGCATTTATAACGTGTTGCTTTATTTTAGGATCATAAGACATCGACTGCGCTATATACTTGTCTATTTTATTTTCAAGTTCGCTTGTCATTTTAAAACTTCCTCGATTGTAATGATAAACGTTTTACTCCCTACCTTCATTCTTCTTGAGCTAATAGGATTAGCTTTAGTTTGCGGCTTGCCGCCAAGAAATGCATTTATTCGCTCAATATTAATACCACTTAGATGCCCTACCCCTCTCTGCCATCTTGATAGAGTAGCAAAAGAAACTCCCGTTAAGGCTTCTGCCCTACGCAAAGAGAGACCATCCTTAATTATTCTCTTGTTAAAGTCGCTTAATAATTCGTCAATCATTTTATCAGCTCCTCGATGAAGGCGACAGCTTCGGATCGTTCTTTAAAACATTTAGTAATCGCTTGATTTCCTATTCTTCTTTCGCCATCCAAAAAGTATAGCACTCCGATTCCTTGTGAGTCCGTATATATTATGAGTAAATGCCCGTTGCTCATATTGATCCAAGTATTCTCATCCCATTTTTTCCAGTTCATTTTACCTCCTCAACTTCATAAAATATATCTAAGCAGCCCTTTGTGCTTGATCTACCTGCATTAATAGCAGCGTCTTTAGTTTTAAACGTCCTTGACTCGTAAATGTCCTTTTCCATTCTATAATAAGCCGATCCATCCTTTGCACGTACTTCGTGTTCTATGTAAGTAAACAAGTGACATACATATTTCTTAGCTTTAAATAAGCGAAATATTTTTCTAATCATAGTCGCCTTTTGCAGTGCTTACACGTTGTTAAATAAATAATCTGAGATCGATTGAGGTCATACATCCAGCGTTGTAAATCTGCTGACGTTTCGCAAGGTTCAGATTGCAGCTTGTATCCAGCGCGTTCGTACCACTCCCAATAATCGCGCCTCTTATGAAAACCAAAAAAGCACAAAAGTTTTCTAATCATATTCATCCTCAAATAAAGTCCTTACAAATCCAATCGCCATAATAGCAATGCGTAGCGCTCATACCCTCATACCGTGAATCTTTTTTATCTCTGCGTCTATTAATTCATCAAATTCTTGCTTCGCTTGCTTCCTGAAAGCTTCATACATTGGTATGAGGTCTTCAGGGCCTGTCATTGCAAGCAAACCCTCGCCGCTTATGGTCATAATAAAACAAAACGCTTTTTCTATATCATCAGAATTAGTAGAAATTTGAAAATTCAACTTTTGAAAATTCAACTCGTGTATCTTTGCTCTAATTTCAGCTTTACTCATACCTCCCTCACCTCAATCTCGGTTATATCTTCTTTGTGGCAAAGTTCGTTGAACATCTCGACGGCTAGCCCACTGTGAAATATAGACTCGTCACCCGTTTCGGCATCTAATCCTAGCAAGATACAGCCCTGCGTGTGGTCTACGGTGTTCCCCGCGTGTATTTTAATCTCGGTAAAATTAGGCACGTTTTTCAGCTCCCATAACTCCCTTTTAAACTTTGGCGAGTACTCCCACACGATCGGATAAACTCCGCACGGTATGCAGCCTTTGCCTTGTGTCTTAGCTGGCTCCAGCGTAAAGCAAAAAAAATCCTTATAGCGAATAAAGCCGAGGGTGTACGTGGGTGCGTAGTTGTTTCTATTTAATATTATTTTCATATGAAACCACTTCGATGTTCTGATATTTTCTAACCATAGCAAGAAACTGAATAAATATTTTTGCTGTGTTGATCTCATTTTGATTTAGAGCAGTTGCGTCAAGCATTACTTTCTTATTCCACCCCATAAAGTAATCAGCAGTTGTATTTAGAGCATCACAGATAGCAAAAAAGTTTTGCAATGAAGGTTCTCTTTTCCCTGCTTCAAAATGGCTTATTGAGCTAGCAGGAACTTTTGCTTTTTGCGCTAGCTCTATTTGAGACATACCGCGTTGCTCTCTTAGAGTTTTTAAATGATGTGCAAATTCGTATTTCATAAATTGATGCGAGTGATTGTTATTTTAGTCAATTGAGATTACTCCTTTGAAACATTTAGCGCACATAAAAAGGTAGTAAGGCTTTTCTGTGTACATATTCATCAGCTTTCTACGCTTGCTTGTTTTTAAACGCTTTGAGCATTGCCCACATTTTTTGTTTTTGATGCGAGTTAGGGTTATTTTAGTCATTGTCTTCGTTTCTCCAGTGTCCAGTGGTCGCGTACTATCTTACTAGGACGTAACCCTCGATACTTGTCAGGATGCCCCTCAGCTTCGATTGTACACTTCGCCCTGTAGACTCGCTTTAAGTAGTTCGCAAATGCTTGGCTGTGTACTAGAACAATCACTTCTGGATCGTCTTTTACATGCATCATCATTTTGTGCGTCTTGCCCGTACCTCTTCGGGTGCTAATTAGTTCTGTGCGGTTGTCTTCACTCATCTATTTTCAGCTCCTCATTCGCTTTTCTGATCTTTTCCTCAAGTGCTAAGTTGTCCGATACAACGGTCAGCGGTTCGAAATAATAAACAGCCTTTATCGGCATATCCATTTCTTTATCGATAACAATCTCGCAATTCTGTCCACCGTGCTTGTAGTGAAAATCTTCCAGAGCTTCGTAGAAATACGTTTCACCGACTATCTTTATGATTTGCTCTTTAGTCATCTTTTACACTTACCTGATCCCGAATTTCGCTTCAAGATCAAAATGCTCGTCTTTCCGAGCTGTCACCCACTATGCGCGAAGGGAATGCGAAGGGTTCTTACTCACTTGGCTAAGAGTCCCCTAAACTTGCCAAGCAGAAGCAGCGTTTTCTTTACCCTCACTTACTCAGGTGAGCTTGTCGCCCTGTTAGCGTCTAGGCAGACGTATCTTTTTTGCCCTCTTCCTCTATTGCTTCATCTATTAAATCGTTAAGCCAATGTTTAACCTCTTCAAGTTTCGTAATTACTAAAGAGCCTAGCCGACTCTTTGAAAGCAGGTTGTCTTTAAAATCTGTCTTGATGTTTGATAATTCGCTTTTTAAGTCGAATAGTTTTTCTAGGTTTTTATCTGTCTTGATGCTTGTCATTTTTATCCTTAATTAAAATGCTGGTTTACGTCCAGCAACGAGGTTGGCTTATGCGCATACTCATAAGTACTAAGCCCTCCACCCTCCCTACCGTAGCGGAGAGAATGCAGGTTACTTTTCATATCGAATTGATGCTGCTATATGATCTAAGCCATGACGTATCTCACTACCTAAAATTAAACATCCTACTAAAATACAAATACCCAAGAATGCTGTCACTTCTCCCCCTTCAAAACTTCGCGAACTTTGATAAGCTCTCCATCCGCAAACCAAGTTCTCCAGTGCGTCACCGCTAGTTTTTTAGTAGCGAATGCGAATGCTGGTTCTGTGCCAAATTTAATAACATAAAAAATTCTAGCCTTTCGCTTTTTGGTCTTTTTCATTCGTGTACCTCCCACTCTATCGCCTTATAATACTTATAATCCCATTCCCACTTAGTCTTATCTTCCGCTTGCTCTCTAGTCCTTGTTGCGTAAGATTTAATAAGCTGCCTCTCATCGTCTCCCCAGGTTGTCATCATTTGTGGCGAGCAAGAGATGCCATCATCACCGTCTGGGTTTGTGTAACTAGAATATACTATTAAGCCTTTGTCATATATGCTCCGATATTCCTCGGCTGATATTTGCTCCCACTTTGTCGCGTATAGGCTCATTCCTCCACCTCCTGCCATTCGTCAGAACCTCTTGGTTTTATAGTCCATCCATCTAAAGAGAGAACGAACACGGTGCCATCTGGCATGAATGTGCCTACGTGATAATAAAAAACATCATAATAATCTTCTACGTCGCGTTTTATGATTATTAGACTATTCTCTCTCGGCTTCTCCTCGCTGAATTTTTTCCAAGTCATTTCAAAGCCTCCTTGATTTTCGCGTCGATAAGCGCAGAGATAGCATTAGTTACAAGGTTGCAATTGATACCATCTTTGTTTATTCGCAATGCATGATACACCTGATTTTCCGCTTCCTGAACTTTGTTTTTGACATTGGGGAATATCAATTTGCCGTCACGTGTGATAGTAAAGGGATCAGTAACAATAAAGAGCTCCGCACGGTAGAGAGTAATAGAATCCTCTCTAAAATTAAAATTCCACCCCTCAACAAATCTTATCTTACCATGAGAAAACAAATGATCTCCAACTTTTGGTGTTTCCCCAATACTTTCATATGCTTTTTTTAATGTTGTCATTTACTCTCCTTATGCCTAACAACTGCCCCTATGTAGTCAAATAGAATATTTGCAAAATCCTGAGCTTGGTGTATATCCACGCGCAGAGTCTCGTGGGAGAATTTTACTAATTCGCCCCATTGATGTTTGTATTTTAGATACTCTTCTTTTTTTGGATAAAGCTGCTTACCGTTCCTGTAGATAACAATGTCACCAATTACACAATACTTATCAGCACGCCATGCAATCGAAGTGTCGCTAAAAGCAAAGTGCCAGTCACGAGAATACTGAATCTGGATGCCTCCCATACTCTCTTCGCCGTTATAAATAAGGTCTCCAACTTCAATGCTCTCGTCTATTTCGTTGTAGATGTCTTTTAACGTCTTCACTTCACCACCCCCAAAACTCTTAATGCTATTTCGTGCGCTGGCATATCATACGCGCACAACATCCACTCGTTGCCAATTTTGTGGTAACGAGGGTAGCCGCACTCAGCCCAAATTACAGCTAATGCACAAAATGCGAATGTGACTAGATACCCATACCTTCCTAGCTGCTTAGAATGGGATATCATCGTCATCAAAGCTTGTAGTTGCGACTTGAGAAACGACCGCTTGCGCTGCTGTGATTTCTGTCTGTTGATCGGATTGTATATGTGTATTTGCATTTTCTTCCTTTTTATTTGTTGAGATGAACTGTACATTTTGAGCTAAAACTTCTGTAACGTATTTGTCGTTGCCGTCTTTATCTTGGTACTTTCGAGTCTGAATCTTACCTTCTACTAAAACCTTGGAGCCTTTAGTTAGATACTTACCGCAATTTTCTGCAGTCTTTTGCCATGTAACAATCTTGTGCCACTCTGTGATATCTACCCATGCCCCGCTCTGGTCTTTGCGCTTCTCTGTAGTCGCAATGCTAAAGCTACATACGGGAACTTGGTTTTGTGTGTACTTCAATTCAGGATCGCGCCCCAGCGAACCAAGTAACAATATTTTATTAAACGAAACGCCCATATTTATCCTTTTTTCTTTTTGTATAATTTTCTTTTGCGTGAAGAGCTGCATGCTCTGATCTTGTCATAACCTGTAGGTTTTCAAGCCTATTATCTGTTCTTATTTTATTTATGTGGTGAACTACTTCATTCTTTTTAAGTTTCCTTTTTAATATATGCTTCTCTGCTAAATAAACATGCTCACTCTTGTTTGTGTTCGGCCATCTAGTTAATACATAATATCCAGTTGTCTTTTTTAGCGTTCTACCGCCTTGTTTATTTTTATATAACCTCCTTCTAGCTAATGAGATTTTTCTTCTGTGCTCTTTTGTAAATGGCGCTCTTTTTATACCTCTTGTTTTTGCTCCTATTTTATGAGCTGCTAAGGCAATCGACTCGGTAAGAGTACGCATTTTTACACCTGCCTTTATTAGCCTTCTTCTAATTGTAGATCTTGATAGGCTGAATCTTTCTGCTATCTCTGGTATAGAGCTTCCGTTCTGATAATCCTTACAGCATTGCGCTAATACCGTAGTACTTATATGCGTCATCTTATCACCATTGATTTTTTGTCTTCTAAAAATGCACCTGTTACAATTGCGCCTGTTCTTAGCGCCGCTTCAAGCTCTTTCTTATCTATTTCGATTTTCCAAACTTCTTTCTTGTAGCAAGGATCTATTAACTCTTCATTGTCGATAACTACTGATTTGTAATTTCTAAAACTAATCGTAAATACTCCATTGCTCCACTTGCCAAGCGATTCGACGCAAGTTTGCAAGTAGCTTCGGAAGCTTTCTGCCTTTGCCTCTGAAGTCTTTTTGCGTGCTTGCAAACGCTTTATTTCGTTTGAAATAGCATCTGTTTCTGCTTCAAGATTCTTCAGATAAGCTAAGCAAGCCTCGATCTTAGCATCGAGCTTACCTTCTACTTTCGAGATGTTCGCAAGAGCCTCTTGCTGCGATTGATCGTCCTCGGCTAATTGATAAGCTTCTAACGCTTGTTGATATTCATCACTAATTTTATACAGTTGCATTTTGATCCCCTATTTTACAGCTAGCCAATTTCTTAGAATCTATTATTGAACGATAAACGCCATTACCTAATGATTCAAAGTTGTTTACTTCGCAAAACTTTTGCGCAGCCATCATGCTTTGTTCGTCTTTGATGCGCCTTGTGTCATATGTAAATGTCTGAAATTTAGGCTCTGGAGCCATCGGCACACTCGGCACTATATCGCCCTCTACTGTTCCGTTGTCTTCTAGTTCCTCTTTTGCCTGTAAGCCCTTCAGTACATCTGCAAACATATTGCGCCCTAAGACAGTGCTTGCGCGAGCATACAGCATCTGCTTTGGGTGTTTCTGCCACACTTCTTTGTTTGTTAAGCCTGCCCTTTGAGCATCTTTTATTGTATATTCAAACTCTTCAATCCAATCGCCTCTTTGTAGAGTTAATTTGCAGGTTTCCGCCGTCCATTCAATAGTCTTAAAACGACCGCCTGCTGTTATAACTAGTGCCTTAATTCCTGCACTTGGAAGTGTGGGAATGCCATTCACTATATAAAGAGTTTGCAATGCTTGCATCGGCGTGATGCCAATCTCTTGACCAAATAAAATGCAAGTTAATACATCTGATTCACTTTTAAAGTGCTTAGGACAAAGCGCTGAAGAAAGCAGGTATTTGCAAAACTGTAACTTTGCTTGTAAATCGCTTGCATATGACTGCAAACTGTAATTGTTCGTTAGTGTAATTTCTTTGTTCATATTATTAATCTCTCCCGTGTTCGTAATCAGATCTTAGTTTATCAAGATATTGTCTTATATCTTCTGATTCTCTAGTTGTTTCCTCAAACTCTTTGTTAATGTCTTCAGCCATCTGCTCATAGTCCAACTGCCCAATGATGTAAGCCAAGCTTTTAAAGAGATCCTCGCCATCCAAGCCTATAAATAATTCTTCTTTCACTAGTTTAATCAGCTCTTTAGTTGAGACGGAGAATGATGTATTTTCCTCATTATCCTTAATAATTTTGGCTACTATTTCCCTTTCTAGGATATCTATAAATCTATCCATTAGTGCCACCTAACTTGGTAAGCGCCTGCCTTGTAGTGGCTTGCATTATATTGCTTTTCTGATTTGTCGGTTTTTAGAGCTTTGAGAAGCGCTTTAATCTGTTGGATGCAGAATGCAACCGCTAAGCCTAAAGTTATAATTTCTAAAATTAATGTCATAATCGTTTTCCTTTTATATATAAGTTTGATTGCATATATATCTATATACAAGTATACTTATATTATACATCGGCTGTCAACATCTTTATATAAATATGTTTATATATGTCTTTAATAAAAAAAGTGCGTAACTATTCCAACATGCGATTCTTAAAAAAACTACGTGAGCAGCAAGGGCTTACTCAATACTCTATGGCTAAGAAACTAGGAATGATTACCAATACTTACGTGCACTATGAAACTAAGGCTAAGGGTATTAATCTGGCTGCCTTGGTTACTTTAAAACGTACTTTTAATTTGAGCTGGAGTGACTTAGGATCGCTTATAGAGAAAGAAGTAGAGTTTAACAAAAACAAAAAAGGTGAAATATGATTAAGCTATTAATGAT
Organism: Candidatus Babelota bacterium; assembly: GCA_003963225.1. Taxonomy (GTDB): domain Bacteria; phylum Babelota; class Babeliae; order Babelales; family Vermiphilaceae; genus AWTP1-30. The sequence goes on along the minus strand of RXKB01000068.1, from coordinate 4,769 downwards.
CGCCGTTTTATTTGTCCCTTACTTATCTAATGCTCAGTCAGTTACTAGGTTTGGCGGTTCTCCTGTAATACTAAGCTCTTCAGATTCTTTAAATCGAAACCTCTTTTACTTTATCGACCTTGGATATAGAGACGAAATAGACTTTAAGTTCACGGACGGTAAAAAGAAAATTATAACTAACTCTGAAAATAGTTTTAAACTCACCTGTAATCAAAAAGGGTCTTCTAGATATGCTTGCACTGGCAGCGGTTTCGATAAGAGAACACAATGCCCTATAACGGTCAGTGCAACTTATTATCGATATAGTCGTGCTAAAACTAATAGCCTTACTTACACAATAACAGGCATCTGCAAAGTAAGTTATTCTTATAAACTAAAGCTGTGGGTAGTCGGCACTAATTACTAACAAGTATAGACGGTATCAAATTACCTCTTCCCTAACCTCTAGCAACTGCCCTTGTGTATAAACATTACCAGTGCTGCTAGTAGCGGTAAAAACAAGCTTATAATCACTGTTTAGAGTACCGCCCGTTATCCTCCATGTCGTGAGCTTTGCAGATATAGAAGCAGATGCACTAACAAATAGACTAGTGTCAGTTACTAGCGTTTTTAGATTTGTACTTGTGGCAGTGCATGAGCTAATAGTCTCTGTGCTTGGGATTCTGTCCGTCCAATCAAGTGTATGAGGTATAATCTCGGCTGGTGCTTTAATAACTTTGTTCATCGTAATACTCGTCTACTTTATAAATTAATTTTCTAAAATCTGCTTCTACTAAGTAACTTTGTGGCCGCTGCCCACGCGGTTATTTTGATAACACTTATTATACAGGAAGAATAAAATATAAAAGAGTCAGTTAACTCCTTTCTTCTGCTCTTTTAAAAACGATAGCGCTTGCCCGATTCCGTAGACTAAAACGGCTAGCACTATCTCTGTATTGACTGCTACAAATTGCGCTTGCTGCGCTTCATTGACTCCGATTGCTCCGAGCGCTCCAGCTGCTACTGTTAGCCCGTGTCTTAATATTGATCCTAGATAAATTTTAAGCATCGCTCTCTTCCTCCAATATGCGCCTTGCGTTTTTGCGTGCGCGTTTTTCTTGCTTGCGCTTTTCTATACCGCTCACAATCTGTACGGCTGCTGGTGCAATTGCTGCAACTGGCAAACCGAAACAGGCCAACAACGCAAAAACACCGCTTACAATTTCCACTACTCCGCTATCCATATTATCTGTAACCCCCGTCTCTAAACGCTAAGTTAACTACTCCCACTTTTTTACCTTCAAAGCTGCTGGGAATAGCGGTACAAGTGATTTTGCCTGAACGGTCATGTTGTCTCTTAGAAAGTTGCATATTCTGAATTTAAATAGTTCATCATGGCATTACGATCTGTACTGCTAAGTGATGTTGTATACAGCGCCATTTCCGCTATGTGGCAGTTAGTAGGAGATAGTGGAACTCCAGGCCCGTTACGTCCACTACCTAACCACCATTCAACCGCATTGAACGCGCCTTCCGCACTTGCTACTGAAGCTTGTCCTGTTGTTGAATTATAGTAGAGAGTGTGATTCGTTCCATCCCATTGAGAACATATAATTGCATTGTATGGAGCTGCCCCAAGTGCTGATTTAAAAGACTTATCGTTAGGGTTTCTGTATCCCTGTAACTTCGTAGTGCTCGCATAGTATCCAAGGATTGCGCTGCTTGAATAGTTAAAATCTGCGTTAATTGCTGCAACAATAGAAGAGAGCCTGCAAGGTGCCGCAATAGAATCTAATCTATAAACGATGAATGCTGTAACTGTTGTAGTAGTTACTGATATTGTTGATTTTAGGTAATCGCTTACGCCGTCAAAATTAAGCGCTGGTTTTGAATTAATAGAACTTGAAGCAACGTAAAGCGGTTGATCCGCTACAACTAGCTGTGTTGCGTGCCGTCCGTTGCCTGACTGATCTTGCCAAGTTTTAACCGCTTCGCCGTTTGCTGCTGGTGCATCGCTTGCGTTTAGTACGCCACGGCTTGCCTTATACCAAGCATGTAAACCTGTAACGCTTGCTGGTGTCCAACCTGACTGCTTTCTATAAACTACAAAATTCCCTCTCACTGCGTATTCTCCTTCCTGTGCAAAATCTGTTAAATCTATTGTGATACTCATCGATATACTCCGTCTCTAAATGCTAAGTTAATTACACCTACCTTTCGACCTTCGAATATAATGTCGCATAAAGCATCGCCTTGAATGCGTTTTGCTTTGTTGGCTAAATCGTAGCCCCATTGCGTGCAGTAGTAACGATGACCACCGCCTATAAATCTGTCGTAATATTTCGCTGTATCGATCACTTGACCGTTACGAGCCTTGATAACTATCTCTTTTACTTTTTGCGGTATAATCCACACTGGTTTTTGGTCTTTACCGCTCGGTGTTATTGAATGCTGATCGCTATGCGACTTCATGATCCAACCTTGAGGTATCCTAGTTGCGCTTTTTGAGTTAGTTGTTAGGTGTATCCAAGAGTCTAGCTGCTTTGCTGTTGGAAAATAAACGCGCTTAGCTCTATCTATAAAATCTTTCTCTCCTCGCTTATCGCCAGCTTTAAATATTTTGCGATTACCGTTCATTTGAGAGCTCCATACACCCCAATACTCGGCTTGCTCGTAATTGTCTTTGTATAGTTCAACGTCAGAATCAACTATGTTAGTGCCGTCAAAACTAAAGGCATAACGACCGCTTCCCCTTCTAGGTGACTTTTCCGCGCCGTGATATTCATTTAAGATAGTTTTAGAAACAAAACCTTTGTTGTGATTAGGGGAGTTTACTAGCTCGTAATTTACACCGCTAAGTTCTCTTCTAACAATGTCTGCGAATGCATCCCATTCGTCACTTGATAACTCATGCTCGCAGCATGGCGAAACGTACCATTTAACATTTGAATGTCTTGCAATAATTGGCTTAAGCCTTCGCGCTTCTTTTGCAACAAAGGGTAAATCCGCTCTAGTAAATTTGTGGTTATCCTTCCAACACAAATGAATTCTAAAAAGCAGACAGCCCTTAGCAGCAAGCGCAGAAACCACAGGTAGAGAGTCGCCAAAGCCATCAACATAGCTAAAAAATCCTGCCCCGTATGACATTGGATGCTGTTCAATAATCAACTTCTTGAATCGTGCACCGCCTAAATAATCCATTAAGTACTTCATCGTAAGCCTTTCAAGTGAGGTAATAGCGAAAAGTGATCACCCGTAAGAAGAAAAATAATCATTAGTAGTAGCGCAATTATGACAACGCCTAAGATCTTAAAAATTAGAGTCGCTGTTTTTGTAGAGATGCAGTCTCTCCCTGTTGCTGAAGTAACTAAATGCTCTGATAATATTTTTAGGTGTGCTGCTATGTTCGGTAAAGCGCTAAGGTTGCTTAAATCTCTTGTATGAGAGTGTATCTCTGGGACTAGAACATGCATGTCGTTAACTTTATTTAACGCGACTTCTATTCTTGGGTGCATCTCATCCCATTGTTTAGCTAGCATGAACAGCCCCTTCTCTTTCTCATTCATTTACGCCCTTAAATAAGTTAGCACGCCAAATAGTAAGCGATTAGCACCTAGCCCCCATACTGCTTGAGTCCTTGTTTGACATGATGCGGTCGACGAATTGTTATCAACAAAGCAGAAACCGCTATCAACTGATCCGTTTTGACTAATAAATAATGTGCCTAGTTGTGTGGCGTTTGTTGCGAAGTTGCCAGACGTAAAAGGAAGCGTGAATCTTATATCTGTTCCTGCCGTACCGCCTGTAGTACCTGAGAATCGAAAGTAAACAGTTACTTCAGGGCCTTTTATTAAGTATCTAGCGTAGGTAATTGTTGTTGATGTGTATGTCATCAATCCGCTAGCAGACAGCGTTGGTGTGTAAGCTGTGCTTGTAACATCGTTAGACGAGCTGCCGATCACCCCCTCTGTTAAGGTTGCGATATCCTCCATCGTAGCGTTAGCACTGCGAATAGAATTTGCGTAATTTCCCATTAACTAAGTAGGGTCAGCAGGATTAGTAATTAGCCTTACTGTTAACCGCAGCTTTGCGGTTGTTCTTTCGTTGTAGAGTAACTCTATAGCTTCAACTTCACCCCGATAACGCTTAGCTCGTCGCCATGGCCTACCGTTTGTTAAGTCTACTTCATCTCCATTATAAGTGGGATTGAGTGCACTTGTCGATCCCCCAAAACTATAAGGCACCGAACTATGTAGGACTTCTACTAAGTCTAGAACCCCAAGTGTTTTAAACTCTGAGAAAGGCACTTCAAACTGGCAAAGTAAACTTGGATAAGCAAAACGAATTGCTAGCTTTTTTGCTATTTTTAAAGGGTCTTGGTCAATGTCGCTTATTAAATCAAATTTCTCTACGCTCAGATATTTATGTCCGTAACGATTAAAGCTCTCTTCAGAGATTGATTTAGTAAGATAATCTTTATCGTAATGCCACTCATAATAAGTGCTGGCTTCATAAGGTGGTACATTACTCTTATAAGAAGCTGTAGAATTGCTAGAGATCCGCATTCTGTTTGTTATGGTTTCTTGACCAATTAAAGCGCCACTAATAAACCGTGCATTATCGTCAGTGATTACACCGCTTACTGATTTTTCATCCTCAAAAAAGTGAGCTAAGCCAGAGCCTGCATCTTCTACAAATAACTTATAGTTTATTCTTGCTCCTGCTGTTCTACAAAGTTCTTCAACTGCCTGACGCATAAAGGCCGCGCCTCTAAAAGCTCCGTTTATATT
>RXKB01000044.1 GCA_003963225.1 Candidatus Babelota bacterium | reverse complement strand
GATAAATTTGGCGTTGCATCTATTGATGAAGCCTTGATTTTAAGGTCGATAGGTATTACAAAGTCTATTGTGTTAATGGAAGGGGTGTTTGATTATGCAGAATTGGCTATTGCAGCTGGTCAAGATTTTGAACTAGTATTGCATAATCAAGAGCAGGCTAACTGGCTCATGCAAGCAACCACCAACTGCCCTTCTTGTATATGGATAAAGATTGATACAGGCATGGGTAGATTGGGTTTTACAGTGCAAGAGGGTGATGCCATATATACTAAAATTGCACAGTCAAATTGTGGTATCGCCAATTTGGGAATTATGTCCCATTTTAGTATGGCAGAAAACCAATCAGCTCCGACAACACAAGCACAGAAACAAGTATGTATGCAATTAATGGAACGTTATCAAGGACCATGCAGTTTTGTAAATTCAGCAGGGATTTTTGCTTTTAAAAAGTTGCATGGCAATGTAGTGCGACCGGGCATTGCTTTGTACGGTATTTCGCCTTTTGCAAATATGGTTGGTGCTGACCTTGGGTTAAAGCCGGTCATGACTTTAAAATCTCATTTGATTGCGGTTAAAATGCTTCAAAAAGGGCATGCAGTAGGGTACACTGCTTCTTATATTTGTCCAGAAACAATGCCTGTTGGCATTGTGGCTATTGGTTATGGCGATGGGTATCCCAGGTGCGCAACGAATGGTACGCCGTTTTTGATTAAAAATGTTCTGTGTCCACTTATTGGCAAAGTTTCTATGGATATGTTGGCTGTTGACCTGCGTCCGTTGACTGTTAATGCATCGATTGGAGATGAAGTATTAATTTGGGGCAATCAGCTGCCTGTAGAAAAAGTTGCCCAACATACTAATACTATTGCGTATGAACTGCTTACGCGCGTACAACAAAGGGTCGTATTTAAATGGATATAATAGATCAACATAAAAGACCGATTGGTGTTTTTGACAGTGGCGTTGGTGGTTTGACCGTTTTAAAAGAGCTGCAAGCACATTTTCCAGAAGAAGATTTTGTGTATTATGCAGATACTTTGCATGTGCCATATGGCAATAAAACGGTGGAAGAAGTTATGCTTTTTTCAGATATGGCTGTATCGTGGATGATTGCTCATTATAATGTAAAAGCCGTTGTTATTGCATGCCATACCAGTTCTGCTTGTTGTGCCAAGCTGCTACAACAAAAATACAGTATACCTATTATTGACACTATTCAAGCAACTGTGCAAGCAGTAATGCACCATGCCCCATCTTCTTTATTATTGCTTGGCACTAAACGCACTATCAAAAGCAAAATCCATCAACAGGCGCTTATTGATGCAGGCTATGTTGGATCAATTTTTCTGCAAGCGTGCCCTGAGTTTGTACCATTCATAGAAAACGGCATAGTAGATGGTAATGAAATAGAACAGTATGTCAAAAACTACTGCTTGTTGTATGAAGCGGAATCGATTGTGTACGGATGTACCCATTATCCATTTATTGAAAAAGTTATCAAAAAGGTAGTTGGTCCAAACATTATGTTAATTAACCCTGCTTTATATATTGTTAATCAAGTGTATGCTAGTGTAAAAAAAGAAACTAACAAGCAAAAAGGGTCTGTGTATTTTCACGTCACCGGAAATTATAATGCATTTATGTATTGCATGAACCAGTTGCTTAATAAATAATGCTTATAATTGCCTTGCCAAACTCATTTGCATCATCAGGTCCTTGTGCTGTTATAATATTGCTATCAATAACAACAGGCGTTTTAATATAAGTGATGCCATGTTTGGCGTATATTTCTGCAAGTTTATGGTCCCCATCCCAACCAGTTGCTTTTTTACCTTGTAAAATGCCAGCTTCTGCTAAAATTCGTGTTGAAATGCAAATTGCTCCGCAAGGTTTTCCTGCTGCAAATACTTTTTGTATAACTGCGTGCATTTTTAAACTATTCAAGTCATCCATTGCCCCAGGCCCGCCAATTAAAAAAACACCTGCGCATGTTTTTGGATCAATCTCTTCTAATTTAAAATCAACAGCACATGTTGATCCATCTTTTGCAAGAGCAGCCCCTTTTACCGTGCTTGCAGTTTTAACAGTAAAACCTGCTTTTTCAAGCGTATTTTTTGTATCAAGATATTCAATTTGTTGATAACCATCAAATGCTACAACAAGAATAATAGGATTTTTTTGATTCATAGCTTAATCCTTTTTACCATTTTTTTACGTAAGATTTTTACTTTTTAGCGCCTTGCTTTCTAATACGGTATGGCCAGTGGCGTTATACATTTGTAATGATAAAAAAGTTTTACCTTTGGATGCAACGTCTTGGTGTATATTGTTAATTACTAGGCTTAATGTATTGGTAATTGGCAATGTCAATGCATTATTTTTACCTACCATTTTTAAACTGTGTTTGCCGGTGCTATTGTTTAGTAATATTTTTTTAATTTCTTGTAAAGTTAGTGCATAAGATGAGTTGGAGGTTTCTTGCAAATCGGGAATAACAGCCAGGCTCAAGGGTCTATTTTTATGCAGTAATTTAATGAATTCTAAAGAGCGGACTGAACATTGTAAGCAGATAAAATGTGTTATATACGTTTTGCCTGTTTTCTTAGTAATAGTTGGCAGCAGTTCGTATTCTATCCAGGCATTGTTAGGTATTTTTTTTGCTAAACAGCCATTGTCAATACATATTGTTTTGTCGTACGTGCTAATAATAAGCAGAGTGCTGCCATTGCAAGGTATTGAAGTAATAATTGGTTCCTGCATGTGCTGATACATTTTTAACGCAGTACAATAACCTATAATCACCATGCTCATGTATACAATTCGTTGCAATGAATGCACGTAATATTTGTAATGCATAATTGCCAAAATCGCACAAGGTACGATGCATAATAAAATTGGATGGGGGACGCAAAAGCCAATTAACCACCAATGTTTATACCAAGAAAGTATTAAAAGCCACAATGCGCATATTTTTTCCATCAGCCAAACTACAGGCCATGTAGGCATATACAAAAAATAACCAAAAAAAATAATGGTGCAACAAAGTAAAAACAAAGAAAAAAGTGGAGCAAATAAAGGAGTTGCAAACCAAGAAACCAC
>RXKB01000074.1 GCA_003963225.1 Candidatus Babelota bacterium | reverse complement strand
AGAGTTAAAGAAAGTATCACCACACAGCATAACCACAGTACCAGACAACTGGTTACGAGCAGCGTATTGCATTAACTCTTTCTTCTTACCACGAATTAGAGCAATAGGGTCAGTACCTGAACCTAAGTTCACGTCTAAAGTAGTGCCACGAGCAACGCCTTCAATTTCAGTGTAGAAGTTGTAAGAAGTACCAATGGCGTTAGAGCCTAGGAAGTTGGTATCAGTGGTAAGCAACTGAGCTAAACCAAGTTCAGTGTGTAGATCCCAGCCAGCATCACCTTTAGTGATAAGTTTACCAAGAGCGTAGGCTTCAGTTTGGAACTCATTAGCCTTACCAGGCATACGCTTACCAATGTAATCGGAAGGAGACAACATTAACTGCCAACCCATTGAAGGGATGGAGAATGCCTTGTCGTTCTCACCATCTTGAGTGATGAAATCACCACGGTTGGTAAAGGTTTTGCTGTTAGGGATTTGAGCAGTGGTTTGAACAGTGTCGTAGGTGAAGCTGCGGCTGTTGTGTGTTTCAAAGAAGGGAGCTACCAAGGAGGTAATCAAACCAGGCTTAACAATTACACGCTCATCTACGTAATCGGTTAGCTCAGTAAGGCCGTGGAAGTCAGAAGGTTTAGGGATATTAGCCTTGAAAATGTTGGCCTTATCTCCGTGTTGTGCGTTCTCTTGAGACATATTATTTATGTTTCCTTAATTAGATGAAAGATGGGGTTACAGAAGCAGCAGACTGTACAATCTTGATGCCTTGCTTTTCTGCTTGTACTCGGAAGGCAGCTTTCTGAGGATCAGAAGAAGCACCCCAAGCAATACCAGTTTCAACTACAGAACAATCACCACGGAACAACACGGTAAGGTTAGTAGCAGTTGAACTTAAGGTTACGTCACCATCATTAATACCATAACCAGCACCATTACCAACAATGAATGCGATAGGAGCTTGGTCAGGAAGTACTGAGGTAAGGCCAGTGAGGGTTTGAGCTACGTAGGGTTCAAAGGCAGAAGAAGCTGCAACCCATACAACAGGAGTACCAATTACAGAGAAAACACCAGAACCTTTAACGGGAACTACTTTAGTAGCAACATCGCCAAAGTCAGCAGAGTTGTCTACACCGTAGCGAACAAGGAAATTACCAAGTGGTTTAAGAGATGCGGTCATTATTTAGATTCCTTACGGATGGATTTAACATGTTTTTGAATTTTAGAACCAAGAGACTCTTCTACTGGTTTCTCCAGATCACCCACTTCAGCACCAAGGGCTTTAGCAAGGTCTGTGGTGGTGCTTTCAGCAGCAGCTTTAGCTACGGCTACTTTAGCTTCAACCAGAGCGTCAAGAGCTTTATAAATAACATCAGCTTTCTCTGAACCAACATCAAACAACAGGTCAGATACTGATTTTGATAAAGCTTCAGGTAAAGAGTAGGTTGAAACTTTATCTTCAACTTTCTTTACTTCGATGGCTTTGAGGGCAGAGGCCATGGCTTCATTTTGTGCTTTCAGCTCTGCTAGTTGTTTTAAAATATCTTCAGACATTTCGGTTTTATTTCCTTCGCTTAGTTTATTGTCATCCTCAACTACACCCTCGGAAGAGGATGACGAGGTTTTGTTTAAATCTTCAGCTTTCATAACTAAAGGTTTAAATTCTTCTTCAAGTACATCAGAGAGAATCTTCTTCTGCTCATCTGTAAGAATAAGTTCGTCTTTACTTTTGAATAGTATCGCTTCGTTCTCAAAGCTTGCTGCTCCACCTTGACTCCAATCAGTTATTGCTAGGTGTGCTCCTTCAAATGCAAAGGTTATGTTCTTAATGCGTTTACGCTTCATCTTCAATGTCTTCCAGCTCAGCTTTACACCCAATACTTACACCAGCCAATACACCGCTCTTACGAGCATTCCAAGCTTTAACTGTGTTCCATTTCAACTGGCAGATAGGTTGTCCTTCAGGTACAAAGGTTTCTCCAATAGTGCAGTCATGAGGATTAACCCAAGCCTTAACAATAGAGAACCTGTCGGTTTCGTGCTTATGTGCAAAGCATGGTTTAATGTTTGGTAAATTATCCATGAAGCTTTTAACCATCAGTTCTGTATCTTCGCGAGATATAGTGTGGTTATGTGCATCAAAGGTATCAGGTTTGATATAGAGGAATTCTAGTGAAACCATCTCCTCATCTTCAAACTGCTTCATTAAGGGTAAACTTGGATTGGGAGTTTTTTGTACAAGTAGTGACTTGATAAAGGATTTGATCTTACTCATCGTTACAGCCTCTTCAGGCTTATCTTCATACACAGTGGTCTTAATAACCTCTTTACGTGAAGCATCATCCAGCTCTACTTTAGCTCCGTTTAATGTGTAATTGTAGGAATAGAACTCCCTACCACCATCAGACCAAACAGATACATAGACAACAGACTTATCTGTGTCCAGGTCATATACTGAGGCGTACCCATACTCACTAGAACCAAGCTTATTATCAAGCTGACTGTACAAGTCATTCATGGTCATTTTATTGATTATTGTCATTTTAAGACTCTTTCTTATCTATAAAGTATTCACTATGACCATCTGTAACAACAAGCTGATCTTTATACTCATCTACTAAATAGAATGATTTATTGTTAGC
>RXKB01000021.1 GCA_003963225.1 Candidatus Babelota bacterium | reverse complement strand
CGAGCTGTAACGATTGCAGCTATAGCAGATCCAGATCCAGCAAGTAGCGCTAGATATAAAGAATACTACTTAGGCATTAACTTTACTTTAGTAGCTAGCGGTCAAGTACAAACTACTATTGAGCAATTTGAAGTTGAAAGAATACTTTCACAGGTCGATAACCTTACAATTACAGTACAGGATGCTAAAGATATTTATCCTACTATCTCGGCTTACCTTTCAGACCCACAGATTCTTAAATACATTACAGGTGCTACAGATGAGGTTAAATCTGAGTTAGCATCTAAGGGTATAGAATGGTCAGGAGTAAAGAACCCTAAAGACTTCAAAAGAATAGTAATATTCAAAGCTATTGCAGATGCTTCATTGTCACAGATACAAGAATCAGATGATAAGTTTGAGAAGCGATATAATATCTATAATACACGAGCAAATAAGCTTCTGACTTGCATTAATGCTGTAGTGGATACAGACAAAGACGGTGTGCCAGATAAAGAAACGCCACCAAAGCCTAGTTATTACATAATGGTCAGATGACAACATCAAGCCAAGTACAAGACGCATGGTTTGACTCAGTGCTGAATACAAGCACTGTGAAAGAGTATTGCACAATTTTCTTTGCTCATACTGTAGCGTTTAATTCAGAGTTTGAAACAGCAAGATTACGAGATGCAGAAAGTAAAATAAATTACATTTTATATACAACTACTAGGTCGCAAACTTTCCAAATCGGTAGTTTAGCCACGCAAAAATTCGAGGTAAGATTAGAGTACACTAGAGAGATTCGAGTTTCAGAGGAAGCAGAAGATTTTGAGCAGTTTCAAGAGGCGCTAGAGGTCATAGAAGATCAGGCGGTAACGCAACTTGGTAAAACGTGGGGCGGTCTAGTTGATTACTGGAGAACAAGCGAAGGGCAACCAGTAAGAGAACAAATTTCGGTAGATGGTAAGCAATGCTTAAGAGCAGCTTTAATCTACACAGGATTTAAGCATGTAGCGCTTGCATAGTTGCAAGCCGAGGTTAGGGATAAAATAAAATGGCAGCTATTTCAGGAATTAATACAAGTGCGATGATTAAAGTCGCAACTACTTTCGGTACGGCAGTAACGGCAGGGGCAGGAAATAAACTCGCTGCTGAAATTACTCCAAGCTTTAACGCTGAAGAAATTCAAGCTAGAAGCATTGGTTCAGGGGCTTCTATTCCTGCTGATATTTATAGAGGAGCTGTAAAGCCTACTGTTTCACTAGCAGGGGATGGCGGTTACAGAAATAATCTAGATGTTCTATTGGCATGCCTACTAGGTACAGCAGCAGCACCAACGGAAGTTACAGCAAGCCAAGGCGATTACAAGCATGTCATTACTTGGAACACTACGCATCCTGCTAAGTATCTTACTTTTGCATTCGAGAGCACTAGCACAACCGTTCTAGAAATGCCCTCATGTGCAGTAAGAAGCATGACGCTTAATGTTGATTCTGTGCCAGGAATTTTAACATATTCAGCAGAACTATTAGCTAATGATGTAATCCTTACAGGCACTACTAATGATAATACAGAGATAGACGCAGCTACCTTTACGGATACTACGTTAATTGCTCAAGAATTTTCAGATCTCTTTAGAATTAATGTTAGCAGTGCAGGCGCTCTTTCTGGTTCTGATAATTTCTCAATTACTAGTTGGACAATGACAGTTGCAAGACCGCTAGATTTTATCGGAGAAATCAAAGGCAGTTCTGGCAATGGTACACCTGTAGAATCAGGCGATCCTGAAATAACCTTATCTGTAACGCTTAAGCAATTAGATGATCATACTTACTACACAGCATTTAACGCTGGTACTCAGTATAAGTGCTCCCTTGATATTCAAGGCGCACAAATAGGTTCAGGAACAAATAAAACATTTAAGTCTTTGTTTCCAAAAGTTCAGCTTATTAAAGAGCCGACTTATGCAGTAACAGAGACGGGTGTTAATACAGTTACCCTAGATTTTAGAGCATTAAAGGCAAGCGCTAACCCAACAGGAATGAGCAGCACTTACCCATACTTTGAAATCACTAATACATTATCAACCTCATTATTGGCTTAATAGCTTATGCAGATTACGAGAACCTTAATTGTGGAACTTGAAGGAGCAAAATTCTATTTCGATAAGCCAGACTTAAGGACGTTTCTAGACATGCAAAAGCAAGATAATAATCTTGAGCGTTTAGAAACAATCCTTAAGGCTTGTAAGCAGGTAGAAGGGCTCACAGATGAAGACGGTAAACAAATCCTAGTAAACGAGCTTAACGAACTTAAGCTTCCAATGGATTACGTTACCAAAATAGTCGCTGAGTACAATAAAAAGGCTTTCGGTTTTCTCGTCGGTAAAGAGGTAGACGGAGAAAAAAAAGATTCTGCGACAACTTAATACGACTACTGAAGTATAAGCTTTATCAGCCGAATTTAAGTTGTACGCAGTGCTACGATAGATGGAACAGAGCAGGTAAAAAGCCAGCATGTAAAACAGTAGCAGGTTGCGAAATTGAAGACATAGCCCCAAACGTGGAGCTAAATAGAGCCCTAGACAACTACTTGAAAGCTAAGAACATCACATTAAACGGAGCAGCTAGAGCACAAGAACAATTGCTTGAAGCTGCTGGCTTGCTTGATATGCCTGATAC
>RXKB01000013.1:3258-5132 GCA_003963225.1 Candidatus Babelota bacterium | reverse complement strand
CAACACCTCAACTGCCGCTACAGGTACGCTATTCGCAGGTAACACTTACGCTTCTTCAACGGTTGCAACCAACCAGGATGTTAACGTGACTTATGATATAATATTCGCTTGACATAGTGATTGGTTACTGATAAGATGGCTCTGTAAAAGGAGTCATTTTATTATGCTAAAGTACGGACAGTTAAGCGACCCAGAGTGGCTTGCAAAAGAGATAGAAAATAAACCACTAAGACAGGTAGCTGATGAAGTAGGTTGTTCATATTCTGCAGTAGTCTACCAGGTAAGAAAGTTTGGGCTAACAGTACCTAAAAGATTTACCCGTAGGCAAAGCCCAGACAAATCAGAAAACATTAAGAAAGCTCTTCGTGAGCGTTATCCAGAAGGTAGATTTGGTAAAAATGCCTCTAATTGGAGAGGTGGACGAAGAAAAATGAAGAGCGGATATGTCATGGTGTACATGCCAGAACACCCTCGGGCCAAGAATAGTGGGGCAGTTTTCGAGCATATTGTAGTAGCAGAGAAAAAAATTGGTAGGCCTATTTACATGAATGAGGTGGTACATCACATTAACCACGTTAAAGATGACAATCGACCCGAAAATTTAGAAGTAATGGAGCGTGGAGCACACCTATCAAATCACTTCAACGAACCTATAAAGCTTCAGAAAGAAAACGCTCGTCTCAAAGCCCTACTCAAAGCCAACGGGATAGACTATACTTAAGCGTATAAGAAGGGATACAGCATGAAGAAATTTCCAGATAAGACGGGCATTCGTCTTGATGTCGGTGGGGGTGCAAACCCTCAGCCTGGCTTTGTAAACATTGATTATCGAGCCTTGCCAGGTGTAGATATAGTCCATAACATAGAGGAGACACCCTGGCCGTTAGATGATGAATCTGTACTTGTGGCTGTATCCTCGCATGTACTAGAACACATCAATCCCCACGCTGGGGTGTTTATGGGTGTTATGGACGAAGTATGGCGTGTCCTCAAGAATGATGGTGAATTCGCTTTCGCCGTTCCTTACGCTGGCTCTCCAGGTTTCTGGCAAGATCCTACTCACTGTAACGGTATTACGGAAGCTACTATCTATTACTTCGACCCACTCCACGAGTCTGGCCTGTACTCAATCTATGAACCAAAACCGTGGAAGATTAAGCATTTGACCTATACTCAGCAGGGCAACCTTGAATGTGTCCTCATAAAAAGACGACCTGACCCGAGTTACGAAGCATGATAACCGAAAAAGAACTCCTACGACGGGAAAAGATACGTAAGTCTATGCTTGGCAGGAGAAATGCTCTTGGCACTAAGCATTCGGAAAAGGCTCGCAAGAATATGAGTAACGCCAAAAAAGGCAAACCAACACATGTATGGTCAAATGAGTCAAAGGAAAAAATGCGACAAGCTCGTCTTGGCAAAAAACACTCAGACAGTACAAAAAAGGCTATGAGTTATGCTCGCAGAGCTGAAAAACACTGGAATTGGCAGGGCGGAAAGTCCCGAGACAAGAGAAGCCTTGGAAACCCAGTTTATGTCGAATGGCGGACAAAAGTTTTTGAAAGAGATAACTACACCTGTGTTGGTTGTGGAGTTCGGAGTGGTAGTGGCAAGAGAGTAACCCTCAACGCTGACCATATAAAACCCTGGGCACACTACCCAGAACTAAGATTTGACCTTAATAATGGTCGAACACTATGTATAGACTGCCACAAAGCTACAGATACTTATGGTTTTAAGTTAGTTCACAAGAAAGGATTGCAACATGGCAACTAAGAAGAATAGCCTCGGTACTACTAACACTAATACTGGACGCTATCACAAGCCTGCCAAGCGGAAGACTCCAGCTATTGAATACAAGCGAATCATGGAAG
>RXKB01000013.1:0-3208 GCA_003963225.1 Candidatus Babelota bacterium | reverse complement strand
GGTGCAGATGCTCCAGTACATGAATCAGTTCGTAGCTTTGCGCTACCAGATTGCTGATGCTCAGAACCTCATCGTCAAAGAAGCCATTGAGAAGAAGTTTGAGTGGCTACTCCTTATCGAGGACGATACTTGTCCGCCACCTGATGCGTTTGTACGCTTCAACGAGCATATTCGCAATAATACTGCTCCAATTATTTCAGGCCTCTACTACACCAAGTCAGAGCCTTCAGAGCCACTCATTTACCGAGGACGAGGTAACTCATTCTACGATGACTGGGATTTGGGTGACCAAGTCTGGGTTGATGGTGTACCTACAGGTATGCTCCTTATACGAGTAAAGCTCCTCGAAGAAATGTGGAAAGACTCACCAGAGTACATCACAGCTAATGGTGGACAGAAGACAAGACGAGTTTTCCACTTCCCTGAGAATGTCTGGTTTGATGAGAAGACTGATACCTTCAACACTTTGACAGGCACTTCTGACCTTGACTGGTGTACTCGAGTAATCGAAGGAGATTACATCGCTAAAGCAGGCTATCCTAAGATTGCCAAAAAAGAGTATCCTCTACTTGTAGATACTAATATCTTTGCTAAGCACATTACACCTGAAGGGAAGGTATATCCATACTAATGGAGTCGTTACCGCCACTAGGAATACACATTGAAGAAGAAGTCGACATCGCAGAAATACTTGGAGGTCAGGACGAAGGAGAAAGTTCAGACCCAGGAGAACCTGAAGAACAGGAAGGAATGGTTCAACGGGGGGAAGATATTCCCGTCGATTAAGGTATTGCCGAAACGCCAAGACTAGCGTAGATAGGGTCTATGGCACGACTCTATCAGACAGGTTTTGAACTTAACTCAGCTACTTCAGGTATGGAGTGGCAGACTTCGACTGGTGGATTCACAATCTCTAGTACGACAGTGAGGTCTGGCTCGTATGCTGGTAGGGCCAATCCAACAGCTTCTACTCGGTATATGACCCATACCTTCCAGTCAGATACCATCAATACCACCTATCATCGGTTTTACTTAAATATTGCTACAGCTCCAGGAGCAACCATCGATATATGGCAATACCTGGATAGTGGTAACACCGTAACATTTAGCTTAAAAATGACTTCTGGAAGAGTCTTACAAATGGTCAATGACATATCGTCAGGGACTGTTCTTGCTAGCTCATCAGCCCTCTCTACAGCTACCTGGTATCGAGTTGAAGTGAAGATTGTAGACCACGCTACCACTTCAGCCCAAATGGAGTTGAAGATAGACGGTACAACCGTAGCTTCGCTTACTGGTTTAACTGGTGTATCTGGTGGTGGACGTTTCCGCTTAGGAGCAATTACGGGTACTTCTAGTCCTGACCTATTCTTTGATGATGTAGCTGTCAACGATACGACAGGTTCTTACCAGACTGGTTATCCTGGCGATGGAAAGATTATTCACTTACGACCGAATGCAGCAGGCGATAATGCTGCTTGGACAGCCTATGTCGGCTCTGGGGCTAACTGGGAGCGTGTAGACGAGGTTACACCTGATGATGCTACTTCTGGGGTACGCAGTCGCACTACTAACGAAGTTGAAGAATACAATGTTGATGCTTCAGGTATAGGCTCAAGCGATACGGTCAATGTAGTGGCTGTAGGGCATCGAGTAAATCGTTCTACAGGTGCAACTAACTCTACTTATAATGTGCGACTCAAGGCTGCAGCTAGTGGAACGGTAGCTGAAAGCTCTACTTTGACGGCTACTACTACTACCTGGCGCACTAACGACCCAGCATCAAACAGTGCTTCACCGTTTGCCCTAGTGACCTACCTAGATCCAGACTCAGCTTCGTGGACTCAATCCAAGCTTGATGCCATGCAAATTGGCTTAAAGACAGTCTCAGGCTCAGGGGATAGATATACCCAAGTATCTACTATGTGGGCGAGTGTAGATTACACTCCTTCTACAGGGCCAACCATCAATGTTTCAGATACCGTAACGACCTCAGAATCAGCTTCTGCCCTTGTCGGTGGAGCTGGGGTTACGCTTTCAATTACTCTTCCTGTACACCTCTTAGACGAAACAGGAGCTGACCTTCTCGATGAGAATGGTGACCCACTCTACGAAGAAGGTACGGGAGACTTCGTAAATGTTTCCGAATCAATAGCTGTATCGGTTCTAGCTTCAACTGCTCCACTATCAGTCAATGTCTCGGATACTGTAACAACCACTGAAGTAAGCTCAGTCTTTGCTCCGCCTGCAGGTGGTCGCTCAATTCAGCAGTTCGATAGCATTACTACAAGTGAATCAGTAGCTGTAGCCATTCAATCAGCTACCACTCGTTCAATCAGCGTCTCAGATACAGTCACTACTACTGAGTCTTCATCAGTTGTAGAGAAAACTGAAGTCAATCTCTACGACCAGATTAGCTACACGGAGGCTCTAGGAGTAGTAATCGCTTCAGCTGGTAGCCTATCAATCTCAGTCTCAGATACGGTCTCTACAAGTGAAAGCAAAGCAGTCCACCCAAATACCACAATAGCTGTATCAGATAGCACTACCCTCTCTGAATCAGTAGCTCTAGGTGTACCAAACCCTACAATCAATGTCTCAGATACAGTTACCACTTCTGAGAGTGTTGAGCTATTTATTCCTACACTGAAGATAGCTACATCAGAAACAGTATCTGTTACTGAGTCATCAACCGTCTCAGCTCCACCTGTAGGCTCTACAACGATTGTTACCAGTGATACAGTCACTCCAACCGAGAGTGTAGAAATGTTTGTCCGCAACCTAACCTTGAGTGTTTCAGACAATGTCTCAGTGACTGAAAACCGAGTCATTGATAACGCTCGACAAGTAACAGTAAGTGACTCAACTACTATCAGCGAATCAACAGACTTCTACATTGGCCTTCTCTCCATCAATACCAGTGAACTTGTCCTGACTTCAGAACGAACCATTGTTCAGAAGGCTTCTGGGGCAGGTAGCTTCGATACGCTCTACATTACCCTAGAAGGAGCGGTTACAAACTTCGTAATCGACGCTGAGAGTCAGAGCATTACAATTAACGCAACAAGCACAGAATTAGACCTATCAGGTGGTTCTAATAGTGTTATACTGGAGGCATAATGGCACAAAAACTACTAATCGTTGAAGAGAATACCGCCCCTGATATTCAAATGACTTTGAAAAGGAGCGGCTCACCTATTAACCTAAC
>RXKB01000037.1 GCA_003963225.1 Candidatus Babelota bacterium | reverse complement strand
GCTGAAATATCAATTGGCCCTAAGCTGGGAAGATTTACAGGATCAGATTCTCCAGCAATCGGGAGAGAATATGGAAGTAGGAAGGAAATGCAATCCCCCTTTCTTACATTTGATATTCGCAATTCTGGCCCAGCTTATTCACGAGAAGCTAATGAATATTTTGATGAGAACTGTGAAGCTAAAGTTGAGATAGAAGAAAACATCGTTGTTAAATATACAGTGTATGGTGATGCTAGTAGAGAGTTAATTAGTACATTATGCTCTCACTTTCACTTACCAAGTGTCAAGGCGATGATGTTGTCTGTAATGCCTGAATTAGCAATAGATAATATTGCCACTATCAAACCAGCTCCTTATGTACAGGGCACACAGTATATCGAAGCTCATAGCTTCATAATCAACTTCCGATACATGAATGTTGTCGATGACCCTTTCCACACATATCTAACTGGAGTGGAGCTAAATACAACACTCACTTCTGGTGAAGATGATTATACATTCACAACAACTATCCCCACCACACCACCACCTAATGATCTATAACGGATAAAATAAATGACCTACGTTCCAGTTTCAAAGACGAGTGTTACCTATAACACTACTAACGTAAATCAACGAGGTTTCGGCACTATTCTTTGCTTGGATGAACATAACTTTACGCTAGAACGTATTGTTAAAGTTGCCAGCGTAGATGAGGCTGGAGCTATATTTCCCACTTATACCAAAGCTTATAAAGCTGCTGTTGCTGCTTTCAGCGTAGACCCTAAACCAAAAGACTTTGCTATTGGCCGTCGTCTAACCTCTACAACTTTGTTACCTGCTACTCCTTCTAATGGTATGCAGTTTCAAGTTAAGTTTAAACTAAAAGGTGATTCTAACACCTACACAGTGTCTGTAACTGCTACTGGTGTAGATACTGTTATCACTGTCGGTACAGCACTAGCTTCTGCTATTAATGGTATCACTGCTTTGGGTACTGCTGTTACAGCAGCTTCTGTAGCTGGTTTGGTAACTATTACTCGTGATAGCACCGTTGATTACATGGTGTTTGATCTAGTGAACTTAACTGCTGGTGCTGTAGCCTCTGCTGAGTCTGTAGAGAACACTATGGCAGCTATTAATGCGGAGACTACTGACTTTTACCATATCGTTTCAACTGATCGTACACAAGCCCATGTTGAGGCTCTGTCTGCGTATGTTGCTACTACCAAGAACACCTTTAGCTTCTCTACTAGCCTAGCTGCTTGCTACCTTAACCCCTACGGCCCAGCTATCACCGACTGGCCTGGTTTGTTTAAAGTAATTGGTCGTCCTCGTAATATCAACGTAACCTATTGCCAAGCTGATCAATTGGATCTGTTTCCTGAGGTTCGTGTATTTGCTGACAATGCTGGCTATCAACCTGGTGATGTTATTTACAGCAACAAAGTTAACTTGGGTATTCTTCCAGCCAAAACTGCTGAAGGTTTATTGTTAACTCAAGCCCAACGAGACAACTTAGCTGCTCGTGGTATCAACTACTTTGAATCATTTGGTGGTGTAACTGTATATCGTCGTGGCTTTAGTCAAGCAGCAGGCGCCTCAGCTTGGTCTGATGAAATCATTGCTGGTGACTTCTTTGAAGCTCGTGCTAACGAAGCTGTGGCTAATTTCTTGTTTGCTCAGAAAGCTACTAAAGTAGGTGCTGGTGTTGCTGGTTATGGACAAGTTGAATCTGTTATCCGAACTGTTGGTGACAGCATGACCACTGTTGGTACAACTGCTCGTGCGTTTCAAGAAGGTAGCTTCGATGTTATTCCTCCCACTGCTGATGAGATTCGTGCAGCTCGCCCTGGTCGTGTAGGTGAGTTTGCTGTTGTAGCTAAACTGGAAGGTGCATTAGATTCTGCTTCCATTTCCTTGACCCTCAGCTATTAATAAGAGACATTCATAATGACAATGACATATGACCCACGCCGAGTAACCTTGGCTGTATTTGGGCAAAACATTACGGGTTTCGGACAATCAATGATTTCTGTAACCCCTAATTCTGATTTACTGTCACACAGTAGCGGAGCACAAGGAGATCAAGCCACCACAGTTATTGCAGATCGGTCTGGTATCCTTGAGTTTACCTTGCAACAAAACTCTCCAGTAATTGCTACTTTGATGGAGTTTATTAATTTAGCTGACAGCACAGGTGAGTGGCCTTCAGGTGCTTGCACTATCAAAGATCCTAGTGCTCCTATTCTTCCAATCATGAAAAACTGCCAATTAATGAAGCGTCCTGACTTCCAACGTGGCTCTGATCAATCTGACGTAACCTTCCAATTATTCATTGGTGATTTATCTTACATTGGCCAGAAAGCTGTAGGCTCTCAAATAGCTAACGCTGTTGTACAAGCCTCCACAATCTTTAATGCCTTCAAAGCATTGAAAGACGTATTTAAATAAGTTTTCCATACAGCAAAGGATTGCTATTTTGTGGTAAGAGGGTGACACGATGTTACTCTCTATTTTATCCATTACATAATAAGAGCATAACATGCCAGAGATAGTAAAGACAACCATAAACGGTACAGAATACACCGTGCAACTAATGACCACTACAGTGGCAGGAGAAGTGTTAAAGACACTACAGAATGTTGTTCTCCCTGTTGTAGGTTCATTCACTTCCTTCAAAGAAGGACAATCAGACAACTGGATTAATGAAGCCATTGCAGGCTATCTAGTGTCTATGAACCATCACTTAGATATATTTGAATTATCTAAAAAGATTTTATGGGATGTACACATTGTACATGTCGAAGGAGATCAAGCTGGAACAGGGAAACTGTCCTTTGTTCCCAACACTCCACAAAAACCTAATCCAGATCGCTTCTGTTATGATAACCACTTCAGTGGTAAAAACATGAAGACTTTATTCTTCCTACTCACATTTGCTGTAGCGGAGAACTTCGATTTTTTTTCAGAACTCTCCGGGCTAATGCAGACTATCAGGACATTCAATCAAATAGCCACAGTGGAGAGGGATCAGCAGTATCTGGACGAGACGAACGAGTTGGACGAAGAGAACTACGAGAACGAACAAAGTTCATAGAAACAAATTGTATAGAAGATTTTGAATTATTGATATTGAAAGTCTCTTTACACGAACAGACTCCAGATTTCAGAACATTGAAATATGAATATAGTTTGCCTGATTTCTGGAAGTTAAAGTTATTTGTAGAAGCCGATCAAGCTATCAAGGTAGCTAAATTAGATGATGAAAAAGAAGCTATACAACAAGCCCAAGGTAATAAATAATGAGTAGTTATGATGATTGGGTA
>RXKB01000051.1 GCA_003963225.1 Candidatus Babelota bacterium | reverse complement strand
TGTACCTCTTTCGTTTTTATTTTCATGTTCTTTCTTTCTTACAAAGATACATATTTATTATTTATTATTTATGCCGGCAATGGCGCACCTGCCGCTATCATCACCATCTTACTCCCTTCCTTCAAAGTAATACTCCCGGTCCCGCTCGCTATCCTTAGATGCAGAGACACAACCAAACCTTGATAACTCACATTGTTATCTATTACTGTGAAGAATGTTAAAGTATTTTTTGACGCAGTCGCATTCGTTGTAGCTGACCCAATTACCGTTGAGCCATTTATTCGTATTTCCGCATTCACTTCCGAAGCTGTACCTCCTGTGTAATTTATCGTGACAAATATCAGATGTGTACCATATTCGTATGTCGATGTGGGTAGCTTCATCTTCATGTTACCCGATGTCGTATCTACACCATATTGCGACCACGACGGTGTATTAACTAAGTCCCACGAAACTGTACGCCACGTTGAATCAGCCGAATGACTTTCATCGCTTGACAATGTTGTACTAACATTGTCATTCTTGTAACTTTCGCCCGGCAAACTCAACAAGTTTCCGGAACTGTTTGTGACCAAAACATTGCGAGGATAAGCTGATATTGTGTCCTTCCTTGTATGAGGATAAGCCGATATCGTAATATTTCCGGCGTTGCCACCTGCACCGACTATTTTTAGATAATTTTCCGCATAGTTAAATATGTTGGACGAATCTAATTGCGCTATCTTGAGCTGCTGTGAAGCCGCATTATTCCACGCCTGTATTGACGTAATGTTATTAAGCGTCATTGAACCGGTAAAGTAAGATATGCCACTAACATGTAACCGATAACTACTTGACGAACCACTGCCATCACCTAACCACACATTCGCATTGTGATAGATGTTTTGTGTGTTTGTCGTGGCATCCGTGCTACCGCCCTGCACTTTCCAAACTGCTGAACCACCGCCGCCACTCGCTGATAAAGTGCCGCCGGAAAGCGACAATCCCGAACCGATGCTTATTTCTTCAACACTGCCCGAACCGGCTGAACTTCGCCCTAAAAGCCTGTTTGTGTTTATGTTTTGAATTTTGGCAAAAGTGACGGCTGTATTCGCTATTTTAGACGTCGTTACAGCATTCGCCGCTATTGTAGTAACTATTGACGTCGCTCCGCTTCCGGTTACGTCGCCTGATAATGTTATTGTCTGATTTGAGGTTAAGAAATTAGGCGTCCAATTGACCCATTCAGTGCCGTTAAATCGTAATAACTGACCGGTTGACGGTGACGTAATTGTTACGTCCAACAAGTCGTTTAGGTAATTTGCTGATGGTGGTAAGTACGCCAATGTCCCATCCCCTCTAACATACTGATATATCGAACCTAACCAAGAAAAAGCGAGTGTTCCGGATGTAGTTATCGGCGAACCACTTACAGACAAAGCACCTGATATCGTAGCACCTACACTTGTAACCGTACCGGTATTAGACGTCCATGTCGGTGTAAAGTATTCTAATGCTGTTGCCCCCGAATTAACCCTTAACAATTGATTTGCCGTTCCTAATGTGCCTAAACCTGTTCCACCTCTTGATATAGAAAGAACCCCATTCCATCCAAGTGTCATAGACACTGATTGCAGTAATGCTGATGCAGGTGTGCCGCCGAGCGTCATTGTGACATTCGTGTCATCTGTTTTTGTTAGCGCCGCCGGCGTTATGACCGGAATCCCCAACGACGCTACCGTCCTTGTACTTACCACACCTCCATTGCTTACCAATATATCCGTCGCACTTGCAGCAGTAGGGATATTGTTTATTGTTACGTAACCTGATGATGATATCGCCATCCATTGTGTTGTACCATCTTTCATGAACCGATACCCCCCTACAAACCGTGAATTGAACTGATTACTTGTTGTTGCTGTTAATGTTGATGTACCACCATCACTCAATAGCATCACACCTGTGTACCCACCATTATTGCAATACCTGCCAATAATGTTGTTAAGATAGCCTCCTGAAACAGTGTTATTTATTCCTAATATACTATTATAATACGCATCTGTAATTGAGTTATCATTACCTAATATTCTGTTGTATGTCGTATTTCCTGTTGTAGAAGTAACAGTATTGGTTTTTCCCATTATCACATTACCGTAAGTATCTGTACCTGCAATAATTTTATTATTATTGCCACCTAACAAAACCGATAATATTGCATTACCGCTCCCACTAATCTCCGAACCACTTCCACAAATAATTAGTGAATATTTACCTTGATTATTAACGATACCACTGCCAATATTCAACACATAATCACTTGCATTGCTGCCCGCACCCATATTAATCCCATACGCACCTGTTACCGTTCCTGTGCCAATTTTTAGTGAATTACCAGTTGTAAACTGAAAGTTACTTGTACTCGTTATACCCGTGCCAGTGCCGAATGCCACCTCCCGATTAGGTATCGCCAATCCATTGAACGCAATAGGATTTAAGCTCACATAAGACGGTGCGCCCGTCCCGGCTACAACACGCCCGAAAACTTGGTATTGGTTGCAATTTGATAGATTGAATGATAGTGCCGGCGTCGTTGTAGGTGTTGCGACATTTGTGGTAAATAAAGGTGATAAATTACCGGCCGAAAAACTCGTTACAGTGCCATCGCCTCCAACACACCCACAACAATCGACAAGTAAGTCCTCAAGTTCAGTTCTTGTCTTGTTACTATCCGCATAAGTTAAAGTTATGCTGTTACCAGATAGGTCGAACAGATAAGCAGTACTTGTTTTGAAGTCGCCGTAAACCGGTTGATAAAGTTTCCTTTCTGTATTGTTTATTGTATCAAAAAACGAGATATAGGCAACAACATTACTATCGCCTATATCTGCACATGTGCCAGATCTTACCTCTTTATTATTGCACGTTATATTTATCATTTATCTTATAATAATAAGGGAGTGTAAAGCTCCCTTAAAATAAACTCAATAAAATAAAATAATTATGTCGTGAATAAAGGTTTACAAGAAATGTCAAATGCACTTTCGCCATTCAAGAATACTCCGACTTCGCTATCCACTGCTACCGTAACAAGATAACCACGTCTTAGCGCATCCGCTACAACATCGCTACTTGCAGCAACGACACCGGAAATCCCAGTAACGGTTGACTTCAATGATGCGGCAGTAGTAGAAGGGTAGGTAACAGCACCTAATGAGGTAGTCGTTCCGCCAACGGTCAAGTTATTCGCCCCCGCAACACCATCAAACAAGTAGAACGAATGGATACATTGATAGGCATCAGTACAATTTTTTGTGAAAGTTGTATCTGAACCACCCTTTGAATAACTAACGATAACAACTTCACCGATGCCGGAAATGTTGTAATTCGTGCCATCATCATCAATTGTAATTCCACCGTTAAACAATCGTCCACCAGCGGCATTAATTGCAGTAACAAGGTTTTCTCGCAATGACCTCGCATTTGTTGCAGCCGGCACAGTAGTCTTCACCGTAACGCCGTCTTTGTCTTTTACGCTAAATGCTGTAATAGCCCCTACAGTCGCTTTTGTTACCGATGCAGTAAATTGACATACGTCACCACTATCCGGGCAACATACACCGTTGGCAATCTGAACTAAAGAGTTTACATTACCCTTCCCGTTCGCTTGTCTGTACAAAATCATAATCCAATAATTTATATGTTAAAAAAATGTTTACCACTTGTTTTTAGGGCAATGTGTATCGACGACTTTAAATTCTGTTAATTCAAAATGCCTTTTTGCCTTAACCTTGCTATCCATATAACAATCACAGATTGAACATTGTCTTGTGTCTTGTTTGAACAAATCACACCCCTCACAAATCGAAATCCTCATTTTTGCTTCATCTTCGCTGACCTGTTCATGAATTAACAACCTACCTAATTGCTCACCTAAACTCATAAAAAATATATTTTTGTTGACCCTTTCTTTTCATTCCTTATTCCATTATCACCACAACCCCCGATATTATCAAAACAAGTCAACGTATCAAGATTATTGCTAATATAGTTCTTCATGTGCTGCACTTTGTTGTAAAACCGTTGGCCCAATGAATCCATTAAAAATGATATCTCCGACTTTGTAACCCCTCTTAATCCGTCATTGGTGTCTGTTAATGCCGTTGCACCTACAGCACTAACTTGATAAGTAGCTGCCGGAATAGCAGCCATATAAATTTTTGTTGCTAAGATTGTCATTAAGTGCCTGTCCCACAATTTGTTCAAATTATCATCGACAAATCTTTTTGCCTTTTCCCAATTGATTGAATCATTACAAGGTGGCGTTGTGCTATCTGTACCGATAAACTTATAAACTAAACCATTGTACAGCACATAATCCCCTATCATATAAGTTTTACACGATTCCCACATTGACACAATCCCACATGGCTCAATCTTACTTTCAAGACAATCATAAATTGATGGATTAAGATGTTCTTCAAAAAAAGCATATTCCTCACTATCAAGGATACTACCTATCCATTTTGTCTCGAAGTTCAATTTACCACCTCCAAAAAAAACCACAGATTCAGGCAAGATAAACATTAATCTATATTTTCTTCGCTAAACAATTTTACAATCGGATTCAGAATTTTTCTGTTAACGCCGGCTAAATCACTATATCCATTCATCATATTTAATTCAGAAACGACATCATCATGTTGTGCCAAAATCTTTTTTTGCAAATTAGCAATAACGGTTTCCATTGTTATTAATATATTATCTTTAAAAGCATCCTTGTTCCACCCTGTTGCCTGTTCAAAACCAAGTATCAGCCTTGATAAACGATGACTCATTATTATTGCATCTTTGTTCAACTCTGCAAGGGTTTTAAAGTAACCCTCATTCGTCACCGGTGCAACTGTATGTACTTTCATCGGCGTTGAATCGGCTGGACGTTCCATGTAAATAATGCTCTGCGGTGCTTTACCTTTGTTTGTTGTAGCATCAACAAACTTAGAAGCAAGACTTTGTTTAGGTATATTAACCGTCTCCCCATGTTTGTAATCATAACTTTCATTGGTTAAAGATATTCCG
>RXKB01000028.1 GCA_003963225.1 Candidatus Babelota bacterium | reverse complement strand
TTTTAAGCCCACTTTTAAAAATAAAATTGATTTTATAGTTTTTTCTTGACAAAATGGTATGAAATCTATACTTTTTATAGAGTGTTTTTAAGTACACATTTTTTACTTTTTTATTGAGTAAAAAAACGAGCCGCTAGCTCAGTCGGTAGAGCAACAGCCTTTTAAGCTGTGGGTCGTTGGTTCGAATCCAACGCGGCTCACCATTTTATTTGAAATACTTTCGTGTCCCTATCGTCTAGCCTGGTCTAGGACGTCGCCCTTTCACGGCGAAAACAGGGGTTCAAATCCCCTTAGGGACGCCATATTAAACTACATGCATTGTTTCATAATCTAAATCTAATAAAAAAATAAATACGCAAATTGAAGTATTTGAAAAAACTGTTTTTGCAGAAATTGTACCACTTTATTATATTCCTAATACAACTGATATAAGAAAACTTTCTAAAGAGGTAACAAAAAAGCGTATCAATAGATATAAAGTATATTATGAAAATGCATAATATACTTTATATCTATTGATATCGTTAAAAAAATCATTGTTAAAAACAAAAGGACGTTGTTATGAACATTTATTTTTTAACGATATTATTTGCGTTTTATTCAAAAGCATTATGTATTCTCTGCGCTGCTTTATTCCTAGAAGAAAATTATCGTTCAGTATTGTTAAATCATCACTATGCTCATTTGAATAGAATAGGCAAGACTCAAACAAAAGAGGACCGAGATAAATGGTACCAAGATGGTATTGAATTTATAAACAATTTTGAAGAACCCCCTATGTTACCAAAGAAATGGAAGCTCGCTTTAAAGATAAATTAAAACAAGAACTTTTAGAAGAAAAAGAACGGTGGGATACATATCCACGAATAATTATTGCGATAGGAAAATTGCTTGGCGTTTTTCCATTCTATATCTCCAAGTAACTTGCACTTTTCATTTATTCATCACCCTGAAGACCAGGCAACAACTGTTCTGTGGCAATACCAATATCAGGTCCTGAAACTTGTAATAAATAAGAAAGAGTATGTGCAAGCTGGGTAGCAAAAACATTTTGCGTGATCTGTTTTTGTTCGACAGCGCCTTTTTGATATAAAAGTAGCGGAATATGGACATCATCATGATATGGGGTTTCGTGAGATCCCCCTTTTACATGATCATCAACCAAACAATTGGGCGCCACCTGGTAAATAATATCGCCACTGCGGTTTGCAAAAAGCTGATTTTTAAAAAAAGATTCTATTGAATCCTCTTGCACAGGAAGCATTGCAAGCTCGTAATAAGTCCATACGTTTTTAATAAACTCTTTTGTTTGTAGTATTTTTTTTGCTGTTTGCAACACAGCGGCTTTTTTTTGCTGTATTTTTTGTTGATTAAAATAGACGTTAGCAGCTTGAATATCAACACACGCATCAATAATGCCATGCTGTTTTTTTATAGTATCATTTAACTCTTTAATTAACTCCTGTTTTTGTTGCCGTTTTGCATGTAACACACCTTTTTGATGCGCGACTTCAGGAATTTCTGCCATGCCATGATCCGCGGTTAAAACAAACAACGTATCTTCTTTTTTTACTATTTTTTCTATTTTGCGCATAAAATGCTCTATTTGCCTGTCTAAATGGTACAAACTATCAATAACTTCATAACTGTCTGGTCCCATTAAATGGCCCACTTTGTCAATAGAACTTATGCACACCCACAACAACATGCTGTTCTTGCTTTTTGGTGGCAAATACTCTTTAATACAAGCAGTTGCGCAGTCAAAAATATAATCATTAATATGCGGTGTCAATTCTAAATAGCCATATGCTTTTTCTTTATTTTTAGGATTAGAAGCATGTGTTTTTTTTATAATCTCTTTTGCATGAAACTGTGTGTTAATAAAAGAGGCTCCTGGAGCACTAAACGCATATCCTTTTGTAAACACAGCACTATATGCTGGGTCTTGCAAAGAAAATGCAGGCTGCCATGAAATAACATTTGAGTTATGGTACAGATCTTGTTTTTTATTAACCTTTTCAAGCCAAGCAGGTAATTTTTTAAAATAATAACTGCTTGAAGTAAAAGACCCTATATCTTTGTCAAACCAAATGGGCTTACCCAAAAAACCTGCCGTGCAAATAGCACTGCGGCTTTTTCCAGATATTGAAAAGGTATACTTTGGGCTTTGGGATGTGCTGCTGCGAACAAAACTATCTGAAATACCTTTAACCATAATATTATGCGGCGATCTGCCTTCATTATTTTTTAAAAAAGTTGGATATTTTTGGTCATCGTCAACTGCAACTTCTTTGGTGTTTTGCAATCGCCATGTATTTGCAATAATGCCATGATTAGAAGGCGTTGTTCCTGTTTGCAAAGTGGTATGACCTGGCGCTGTGGTTGGGAGCCCATGCGGCATTATCGCTTTATGATACACCACCCCATGGTCTAGCAAAAATTTAAGCCCTTTGGTAACATAAGGCTTGACCCTCTGCAACGATCTGTAGCCAAACTGATCAATCACCATAACCACCGTTAATTTAGCCGGTTTAGTTTGCGCGAATGCATGACCAGTGTCCAATAAAAAAAATAGACATCTGCACAAAAAAGCTGACTGAATCAATACATGATTAATTTTTTTTAAAAACATCTGCATGTCAAACACTTAATAAAACTATACTCTTATAGTTTATATTATTACAAATAGGAAAGTAAATGTTTTTAAATTAATAATAAATAAAAAATATCTATTTATTATTAATAGTTCTTGGGTAAATTAACGACATAACTAGAAGTAATAAACTTATACCGAGTCCGCATTTATAATAAAAGACAGTTGACTTAAGGGAATTATTTTGATCATTGGTTTTTGTAAGATCCGCATCTTTTT
>RXKB01000056.1 GCA_003963225.1 Candidatus Babelota bacterium | reverse complement strand
CAAGGACCACGAGTAGCTGAACTTACCAATGTAGGCTCTCGCATGTATGGCGTAAGAGACGCAGATAACCGCTATCGAATCTGGTATTCAGGTACGGGTGCTACTGCAGGAAGTTTTGCTCCTGGTGCTTCAGCTGGATACCTGGACTGGTCAGAAGGTGGTAAATACATTCCTGTAAAAGTAGAAGACTACCGAGACGGTAAAGGCACACCTTACGCTACTGTTTGGTGTAAGAGTGCTGACGGACAAGGTTGTATTCTACAAATGAGTCTTGATGACTATACTGTAGGCGATGTTACAGTAACGATTCCTGCAGCCTACAAACTCCCAGGATCACGAGGCACACCAGCTCCAGGTTCAGTCGTGAATGTATTGAATGACTACATGTTCTACAACTCCCAGGCGTTCTACAACCTTGGCTCACGGGCTCAGTTCTTGAACTTACTCTCAACCGATGAGTCTTCTGCCAATATTCGCCCTTCAATTAAGGCAATCACAGCTACAGCTGAAGAGGGTATCTGCTCGGTGTACTACGATGCTAAAGTCTACTTCTCTGTACCGTATGGAGACACGGTAAATAACCATGTAGCGATCTTTGATACTGAACGCAAGGCTTGGCTACCAAAGGCTTTCACTATCGGCTTCAACCGTATGTTTCGTTACACCGATACAAATGGTATCCACCGACTCCTAGCCTATAAAGACGGAGATACTACACTTTCAGAGATTAGCTCATCAATCCAAGGAGATTACCGAGAACCATTCACTACCTCACTCGTTACAGGACTTTATCCAGTAGCTAAGAACCGCTTTGAGTTTCAATGGCTCGAAGAGGGAGAAGTTGAGTTCTCAAACCCACAGGGGACTATCAACATCGAACTTTTGGGTATTGAACGATCTCGAGGTTTTGCCACTACTAACACTCAGTCAATCGACAGTAACCTAACCACTACAGGTTGGGACTCTTTTGCTTGGGATACTACAGCTTGGGACGATACTTCAGAGGCCCTAGAAGCTTTCTCGGAATCATCAGTCAAACGCTACTTCAATGTTCAGAAAGAGCTCAACGCTATCCAGTGGCGAATCACTACCAATACCTTGGACGGAAACTATGTCCTGAGAACGCTCCAGACCTGGGGAACTGCTACTCTTGCAGGCAAGCCAAGAAGCTGGAAGCTGTGATAGAATAACGGTAATAAGGAAAAACAAAAATGACGAATGTATCAGCAGTAACAAACCACTTTCCTTCAGCCGAAGAAGGATTCACCACAACCCTCTCAAGTACGATCTCAGCAGGGGCTACGACTGTAGGCGTAAACTCCCTCTCGGGCTACACCACTGGCGAAGTAGCTACCTTTATTGTTGCTCCTACTGTAGCTTCAGAAAAACAGGTCTTCACTGGAGTAGTTGATACTGCAGGTCTCCAGCTCACTAATGTTGTCTGGACGACTGGTACAAACCAGACTCACGCTGCAGGTACTACCGTAGTAGACTATGTAACTGCTACTCACCAATCTCAGACCTCTAAGGGTATCCTTGTACAGCACAATCAGGACGGTACTCACGGAGCTGTTACTGCAACTTCTGTAGCTTCTTCTGGCGCAGTTTCTGGCACTACAGGTACTTTCACCAGTAATATTACAGAAAAGGGAGCTACGCTCGCTACGATGCGTGATGAGCTTGGCTATGATTATGTAGCTTCAGGTGGTATCTGGTCTGGTGATGCTTACGGCTCAACCCGTAACGCTTCTATGACAGCTCTTGTCTGTTACATCAACGGTAAAAGAGTTTCAGCCTCAGCAGTCACGGCTCGGGCTTTCACTGCCTCAAAAGATACTTATGTAGATGTCGATGATAGTGGTACTATTTCTTACACAGAGGTTGCCAATAATGCTGCTTCACCTTCGCTATCGGCTAATTCTATTCGGATAGCAATCGTTGTATCTGGTGGTTCGAGCATTGCTAGTGCCTACTCTATTAACCAAGGGCGCGTATCTACAAATACCAATAATTTATACCTACCCACTGCCATAAGCGGCACACCATCCCCAGGGTGCTCAGACATACAAGACAGTAATGGCATATTGATACACCCTACAGACCCGCTTAGAAAGCTTGTTTGTTCTAGGTCGCGCGCAGCAGCTAACAACACTGGAGCGCCAGGCGGAACATCTGTAGCTTGGAATGGTATGTCGGGGCTTGTATTCCAGGCCGAGCCAAATACAAACTATCTTTTCCATATGAATGAACCAGCGCTCTCAGGTTACTCAACTGCTGGTGTTATGATCTGGGAATTGTATTTAGCAACAGCCGCTAATACCTATACAACAACGGTTAATGAAGAAAGTAAGGTGCTTAACCTTAATGATGGCGTGAATTTTCAAATACCGTTCAACTCTGGTTCGTATTCAGGTAAGACATTCTTAAATATAAAAATCCGCTCAGCTGTTTTAGCGGGTACAACCAGTATGAATACTGATACAACCAGGACTGGCGTTTACCAAATTAAAAAGGCGTAATGATGAGTGATGCTGCTATAGTCGCAAGAGTAAGGATTCGATAAAATGGACTTGATGAACATTCTTTCGACCGCTGGCACAATAGCAGCCGTCCTAGCTGTTGCATCGGTACTTCGTCAGAGAGATACTATCAGTACCCTCAAAGAAAACAACTCAGCCTTACAAGAACGAGTTGTTCTTCTTGAAGAGGAGACTAAATCATGCCTAGAGAATCACCTAAAGAATGAGAAGAAGCTTCACGCTCTTCAGGCTGAACTCACAGCCTACAAGGAACTGACACTTGTACCAAAAGATTTAGTCGCACAGTTACTAACTAAGGACGAAGAGATACTTGACCTCTTAAGGAAAAAATAATGGTTACACTCCAACAATTTATCAACGCCTGGCAAGGGAAGTATGTGCCTAGCAGGGGCGGTATTAGCAATCAGTGCGTCTCACTGGTACAGCACTGGGCCGAAGATCAGGGAATCGGTGGTACACCAGTCTTTCCAGTACCTTCTGCTTACTTGATGGCAGGCAAACGACCTGATGCCTTTACCTGGGTAGCTAACACACCTACAGGCGTACCTTCACCAGGAGACATCGTAGTTTGGAACAACCGAGTAGGTGGTGGACACGGACACACTGGCGTTGTCGTATCAGCTAATGTGAATACGATGGACGTATTCCAACAGAATGACCCTATGGGCTCAGGAGCGTATACTAAGCGGTATACCTATGCCAATGTGCTAGGGTGGTTAAAATTTAAGCAAGCAGCACCAGCTGCACAAGGAGATATTATGGATACTAATGCAGGGAAACAACTTTACCTTACAGGCTTACACCGCCCAGCTGAGAACGATGGAGCAGCTGCTCAGTGGAATGGCCGTAAACCAGCTGATGCCCTACAGGTACTCAGAGACACTCCAGAATGGCAAATGACTGATCGTAAGGTAAAAGACTACGATGTACTCGCTAAGCAAGTTCAGGAGCTATCAGCTCGCCCTACAAAGGCAGAACTCGAAGCTATCACCAATCAGCTCAAGACCTCATCAGATAAGGTTGCCGAGCTTGAAAAACAAGTAAAAGAAAATCCCGACACCATTCTTATCGACGAGGGTAAGAACTGGTTGCAAAAACTAATTGCCCGTCTAGGAGTAAAGAAATGAGTAATACATCAGTAGAAACACTAAAATTCGTAGTCCGTATGGCTATCCTAATCCTTACGCCAGTTCTCGTAGCTCAGACTGCAGAACTTACTGGCTTCTGGGGCAACCTGGTGGGAGTAGCACTGCCAATCTTACTACCAGTAGTAGATAAGTGGGTTCACCTCGACGAGCGTATCCCAGCTCGTGGTGTTCTGCCTTTCTAAGGCGTACAATACAAGTGTCCTTTCCTCACGAGGACAACTCTTATATTGCTCGCACTTCCGCCTCTTCCCAGGGGCGGTTGTGTTTTTACTAAAAAACCCCCGAAGTGGGGGCGAGCAGTTTCAGTTCATGCTCAGGAACTCCCAAGGTAGCGCAGGGGAACTGTGGAAGCAGTGTGGGGACGCTACCTCTAGAAAACTGGCTTTACGCCAGAGATAGTTGCCACCTCCTTACTCTAGGTGTCCGAAGGCTTTGCGGAGACCGTTGTACAGGCTGTCTGCAACCTTGTAACAGGCTCGCTGGTAAATCTTCCAGACAATCATTCGGGACTCCCTCCGTAGAGAATGGCTCGTTGCTGGCTCTGAAGCTCGTCATGTTCACGAGTCAGTTCAGCAATCTCGGACTGGACAATCGCCATGCGCTGGCGAACGGCTCGAAGCATGTCTGCCTGAAGGTTGTTGTCGAAGAGGCGACCCTGTTCAGTTGCCATCGAGCTCCTCCAGTTCCTCATCGACATGACTCGCAGTGTGCCTGACATACGCGTCGTAGTCGTTGTCTGATGGGTAATCATCAACGATGGCCTGGTAGCCGTTGGCTTCCATATTGTCAAGCAGCGTGTCGCAGTTGAACACGTAGAAGTATCGGCTGCCATTCTGGTAATAGACATGGTCCAGCTCAGGCATTTTCCTGAAGCGGTAAACCTTGCAGGTGTGGTGTTCGAGGACAATCTCCTCGTCGCCAGTACTGATGATGAGGTTCATTTCCCCCCTTTGGTAAGGTACTACCATCACAATACCACAAAACAAAACACCCCCGAAGGGGTGCTTGTAAGCCCTCGCCACACTAGTATATTACCATACATGTGTATACTAATACACTTTAGTAGATAAATCCACCCCATTCGCCAGCTGATGTTAAGCGAGTAGTCACTACCCCGACACCTGCATAATTCATGTCAGATACCGTTATCTGATTACCATTAACTGCTTCTACAATCGCAACATGCCCATATTGACCTTTGCCAGTCCAAGCAATCGCTCCGACTCGTGGTTCTGAGCCTGTTGCCCAGCCTGCCGCTCTAGCGTTAGCCAACCATTGGTTAGCATTTCCCCACATAGGAACGGCTCGGCGAGTAGCTACATACCACACACATTGTCCCCACGAATAGTTATTTGCTGTTTTGGCTACAATAGGGGCTGTTTGAGCCACTTTTGGAGCTGGCTTTGGTATTTGGGCTAGTCGGGCTTGTTCAGCCTTTCTGGCTACCTCTACGGCTGTCTGACGCTCTGCTTCGAGACGCTGAGCCTCTGCTATTTGTGCGTCTCGTCTCTTTAGTTGTTCTGAGACTATATCGTCCCAGTCTTTTTGTTCGACCTTTAATATGTTTTCGATTTTGACGCCAGTCTCCTGGCTGTGTTCAGTCCCTGCTTGTACCTTTACGATTGGTAGGACAAGGCCTGCAGCTACACCTGCAATTAGGAGTAAGCTGTATTTCAATCGTTTACAAATAGGCAAAACCTCTTAATGTAATAGTATTGTACTCCCAAAATTCTGACTGACTAGCCAATATCGAGTTCTTTAGCCCTTGCTTTGAGCCTTTCGTACTCCTGTGTCCAGTTCATTTTTGTAACAGTCTCAGCTTTAGCCCGCAACTCGTCATAGACCTCTGAACCGATGGTTTCAGTGATGTAGTGGGAGTGTTCACGAGGCCAATCGGTAAATCTTCGATGACATTTTGCACAGAGACACCAAGCATTTCTCTCATCAGTCCTGGTAGCGGAGTATTTGCGCGAAATTATATGAGCGCACTGTAAGTTATCCTGTGAGCCACACCTCTGACACTGTCCTACTGAGCGAATAATCAGACTGAATAACTTGTCTGCCTTGCCCTTATCTCCTTTACCATAAATACCCATTCACCCTCCTTAGTTATTACTTACTCTCC
>RXKB01000032.1 GCA_003963225.1 Candidatus Babelota bacterium | reverse complement strand
GTCTGAACGGTTGTACCCGATACTCCACCTTGCTTATAAACGTAGGTTTCTACTGTCGCAGAGGTTTGCTGGCAGTCAATGTAATCGAAGTCTGTGCCTGGGGTCAATGATGAACCAATCGGACTTCCGTCAGGATTAGTAACTTTTAATGTACTTGGAGACTGTGGCTTCATACGCACCCCAGTGTCAATCTCACTGAGTTTTGCCAGCATGTCATCAAACTTACTGACCAAAGGAGATAAATCAGTCTCAGGAATCTCTGTCTGCGGCATCTTCTTGATAGCAGCTTCAAGAGCCTTTGGAATCTCTCGCATAGCCTTCTCAACCCCTGACAAGTCAAGCTTTGGAGCCTCTACCTTAACGTTGGGAGCAGCTACCTTCGGAGATACCTCTATTCCTTTAATAGCTGCCGTCAGAGCGGTTTTTAGGTCATTGACCGCACTAACTACTGGTTTAGCATAATCAGGCTGTTCTGGGGCTTCCTGTGAGGTAAACTCATCGAGTGCATCACGAACATCAAGCAAGACATCAGCAATATCACCACTGGTCTTTTCAGTGGTTTGGTTCTGTCTTTGGAGATAAGCTGATAACCCTTCAAGTGACTGACTGACTTTCTTGAGTTCAGCTAAAGATTGGACTTCTGGTTTCCGAGATTCAACATCTTCAAGAAGCTTCCTCGTCTGAGGATCTAACTTGGAATACTCTATGCCCACCGCAAGAAGCTCCTGAGTTCTTCTACATCATAGAGCTTCCCATCTATTTCAATCGTTCCTTCTGGAATATATTTGTAGTAGTAGTAATCTTCTGGTTTTGGTACATGCCAACGAACGACTACATCGTTGCTCATTTTAGTACCACCAGCATCACGAACCGACATCAGGTTATACCCCTGAGTGCGACTGGTACGACGATTATGTTCTTCCAATTCTTGTGTTTCTGTTTGCATATTCAATTTTCCTTACGCCCATTCTACCACAAGAAAAAAGCCCCGTGAGGGGCTAGTTTCTATTCTGCGACTTCTTCGTCGTAGGCTGGGAGTGAGTCACCCCGTTCGCTACGATTTACTCGTGGGTCGTTAGGGTCTCGGTCTAGGTGTACTTCTACAGTACCCTCTACTGGGACTTCAACAACTTCTACTACTTCTTCTTCTACTTTTTTGCGGGCCATATCTTTTCTCCTTATTTTACTTGGCTATTATACGCTAGTGTTTCTGTCACCAGAAATACCAGCAACGCCAGCTGAAGTGCTTGTACCTTGAGCGATTCCACCCATTGTACCTGCTGACAGAGTAGCAGCACCCCATGCCCAGTTGGTCATAGTTTCAGTGGTTGCTAGTGAACCGTTAGCGTTGGTATCAGTTGAGGCAACAACCAAGGTCGTAGCGTTCTTTGCACCAGCGGTTACTTTAGGGTGACGCTTGGTAAGCTGAGAATATTCAGTACCAGGCGCACCAACAGCTGAAGTACCATTGATAGCGTCTTTCAAGTTATCGAGTGAGTTGGTAGCAGCTGCACCAATCTTAATCTCGTTAGCTACAGCGTTATTGACAGCAGCTCGCCAGGTGTAGGTTACATCACCAATGGTAATGGTTTCACCAGCTACAGCAACGCCTGAAGCGGTTACTGTTCCTGTTGGAGCTGTACCTGTAACAGTAGAGCTATTCTTCTCAAGCCAGAGCACTTTCTGTTCGAGCTTTGAGTCGTTCGGGATAGTCGAGCCATCGAATCCGACAGCAGCTGCACGAACGTTTAATTCGTTTCTTGAAGGCATTTTGTTTTTCCTTGTTTTATTCCCTTGAGGGCGATACTTGGACAGCCGAAGCAGCTTTTCTCTCAGGATTTTAATATTACACGCTCATTCTATCACAAAGAAAAAGACCCCGAAGGGTCTTAATCTTTGCACTAAGTTCCGATTAAGGAGCGGTTGTGCGAGTGAGCTCGATGACGCTAGAAGCACGCTCTACGCCTACACCATAAATGGTGTGAAGGACACATTTCGTACCGATCTGGTCAACCGAGTATTCCATTTCAAACTTTGGCTTCAACTGTTGGGCAATCGTAATTGCGTTCTTGTGGAAGAACAAGTTACGGCCAGTTACTGAGGTTGGGACGTTACCTGAGTGGTAAATGTCGATCCCGTAGATAGAACCAACGAGTCCAGTTGAACCGTCAACAGCTTTACCAGTCTTACCAGTCTGGTCGTAAGCAACATACTTGTTTACGCCTAGAAGGTCAGCCTTAGTGTTGTTTCCGATTACACCACGACGCATGTCCTGTGGAGTGTTAGCTGCATCAAAAGCTGCAACAACGGAGAGAATATCTGCGTCGTCGATAGCTGCACCACCAGTAACGGTAGTACCTGCCGAGCCGTAAAGAGCCATCAAATCAGTGTCAATCTGACGAGCAAGACTTTCAGCCATACGCTCTTGGAAGACGCTCTTCAAGTCGTAGTTAGAC
The DNA here is from genome assembly GCA_003963225.1 of Candidatus Babelota bacterium. Lineage (GTDB taxonomy): Bacteria > Babelota > Babeliae > Babelales > Vermiphilaceae > AWTP1-30. The sequence goes on along the minus strand of RXKB01000032.1, from coordinate 472 downwards.
TGAACCTTAGCAAGGTCAGGAATGAGGATAGCACTGTAGTAGTGCTTGTTGATGTTGATGGTTATAGGAGCACCGTTAGGTACATCGTAGGTGATTGCAGTGCCATCGTCAGCTTTCGCACGGCTATCTACACCGATTGCGAAAGGAACATTGATGAGGTCACCACCACCTGATACGAGACCTGAGCGGTCTTGTACGAGCTTTGCCATCTGTAATTTCTTATCAAATGGCTGTTGAATGTCACGAGTCCAGGCTTCCTGCACATACTGTGCGGTTGCTGCAATCGACTTCAACACATTTGAGTTGGTTGTTGGAGTTGCCATTATGTTTCCTTGTTTTAGTTTTTAGGAAGAGTCGCTGCAATCGCTGCTGCGAGTTCTTCATCGGTCATTTGGTCGGGAGATTGGTTGAGGTTTAAGCCTTTAGCCTTACTCCCATCTGGTCGCAAACCTGTGGTCGCTGCTTGCTTAGC
>RXKB01000058.1 GCA_003963225.1 Candidatus Babelota bacterium | reverse complement strand
GCGTCGATAAAGTCCCTAAAAAGTCTAGACACGTTGAGACCTTGAGACTCTAAGAACTTTTTTTGATCTTCTGTAATTGAGACCGATGTCGTAGTCATTTTATTTTCATTTTTCATTTTTTTGTAGTTTTTGAGACCTAGTTTCATTCAGTACCTGCCCTAATAAGAGACTTTAAAGCCCCTTTGTTTATATCTTCAAACGCTTCTGATATCACAACGAACGGACTTTTTTTATCTATACACTTACAAATTTGATCTGTGCTAAAATTTGAAGGATATTCACTCAAGACGATATCTAAAATTAGTCTGCTAGCGTCTTGTCCTTCAAACGCGCTGAAAATCCTCCCGTCCGAATGGAATAAATATTCATTACATTCAATCGTTTCAATGATTGATTCTCTAGACGTTAAATGGTCATATGTTTTTCTTAAATCTATATAGATTAAATCACTTAGATTTCTAGCTAGATCCCGAATCTCTTCAGAGTCCGATGTGATACATCGAGAATGACTGTAATGATGTGAAATGCGATAAACGTCCCCCTTCTCATGTTTAGCTGTAAAGCACGCGCCGTCTCCTTGAGAATAAAAGCCCGAGAACTCTATTTTCACATCTGTAAAGCCATGGTCATTCAATTTTTGAGTCCATTCTTCAAAAATAAAATCATACCATTCATGGTCTACATTGATGTCCGACATTTTACCAATTACTCGGTCTTGAGTCTTTTTATCTAATTCTTTAAAATCATACGCTGTAAATTGTTTTAAAAACTTTTTCATCTGATATCTCCTAATTTTCAAGTTCTGATTCACTAAAAAGTTTTCTTAACTTCCTAGTTTGATCTAAACCTTAGTCCACGTCTCCAGTAATTTGAAAGTTTGACACCGTGGTATTCGGTACAACCTTATATAAGGCCGATGTGAAGGTTAAATCTTTATCTTGAGAATGCGAATAAGTGTCAAGCGCTGAAAGTCTTTTATCTAAAAATAAGGTCTTGTGTTCTCGTCCAGTATGGTCAACCTTATACGTTACTAGATCGGTTTTCTCACCATTCAAATAAACTGAATAGACTGTATTCGGACGTCCTTTACCATGTGAAATTTGAGAATTTAAAACTAAGTTTTCTTTATTCTCAATAGCTTTTTTAGTATCGTCTGTCAACCATCGATAGAAATTAGAGTGATTCACGGTAATGACTTTATCAGTCTTGATAAAAAACCATTCACCTTGTCTCAATACTTCAATTCCTTCTGATTCGGCTTTTTTCACTTCTTCTGGTTTCATTGACTCATAGGCTTCTGAAATGGTTTTTACTTGAGAATTGACTTCAACAAAAAACGCATTGAATATTCCGTGAGTGATTTCAATCCGATCCACGTCCATTAAAAATTTTCGTCCGTGGTTTTCAAGTAATAAAGCCCCGGTGAAGTGTCTAGACTTACCTGAAATATTAAAAGTCTCTTCAATCCCGCGATCTATGACTGAAGTCTCATTCAATTTTAGATCGGCGGCGAGTAATACGTTGAATGGAATGTTGATTGTAGCCTTCGGGACAAGCATTTTTTGAATGATCGTCTGTTCGCCTAAAAAATTTGTTTCAAAGCTGCTAGGACGTAAAACTTCTGAATTGACGATAAGCTCAGATCCTTTTTTAATAGCTAGAATTTTTTTATCCCTTAAAATAGAGTCTTTTTTTATCGTGTATCCTAGGAGTGATTTCTCTTTTTTTAAGGTTCCTTGCAAAAAGTCATTGACTATTGACTCTATTAAATCAATGGATCTAAAAACGTCTAGACCTTTTTTATTTTCCTTATTTGAGTGATAAGCTTCGCGTATTTTAATCTCACGACTTACCTTGTCCAGTTCGTCTAGGTCGGCTAGCTTTAAATTTTTAGTAAGTTTGTTTATCGCCTCAATTTTTTTGTTATGATCGTCTATTTCTTTTTGGTTTAAAAATTCCTCATGTGACAAGTCATAAAAGCTAGCGTCTATGGATCTAAGTAAAGTTCTAGCGTTCTGGATTAAAGCATAGCCTTCAGAGTCTCCAATTGAAGGTCGACCCCAACTCCCTAGCTTATATCTAGGTTGTTTTCTTAATATCCAACCTTTTTTTATCTCTGAATAGACGGCCAGCACATTTTCAGGCGAATATTCTTGATATATTATTCCTAGCTCATAGCACATGACTGCGCGTTTAGATCCTTTACCTTCAACTAAGACTCTATGATTTTTTAACATATTATTTCTCCCTTTTTTAATTAGTTTTATTACTTATCGGTCTTATTTATTAAAACTTTAGTAATATTTTATTAATTTTTTAGTATTCAAAAAATGAACCTATTTAAAGCGTTTTAAATAGGTTTAGAGTGTTGAGACTCTAAACATCGGACATTTTTCGTCATGTTGGAATCAATGGCCTTGGAATCAATGGCCTTGGAATCAATGGCCTTGGGATCAATGGCCTTGGAATCAATGGCCTTGGAATCAATGGCCTTGGAATCAATGGCCTTGGAATCAATGGCCTTGGAATCAATGGCCTTGGAATATGTGTTTATCCAGTGATATCAATTACTTACAACATTTTTTATTTTAGGAATAAACCTATTTCCGTCTCATATTGAGAGCTCCTTGACTGACTTCGACGGCCTAAAATTGATATTTATCCAGTGATTTCAAACATTTACAAAAATATTCTTTAATCTATCTCACTATGAGCCACTGTCATCTGGCTTTATACTTCTCAAAATGAGAATGTTGTAAGTACTTGATATCACTGGATAAACAAGGTTTTCGTCTCATTTTGCTACCATAGATGTAGTCTATTGAGAGCTCCATCTGTGAGGTAAATCGTTGTAAGTGCTTGATATCACTGGATAATCGGTCACATTCCTTAATTTATTAATAATTTCAACATGTTATCAACGTATGGAGGGG
>RXKB01000002.1 GCA_003963225.1 Candidatus Babelota bacterium | reverse complement strand
TACGCTATTATGGCCACCGATGCATGTAAAAATAACAATTTTCTTCACAACCTTGCCCCTAAAACTACTTGCCTACACAAAAGGTCTCAAAAACGCGATCCATTATTTTTTCGTTTATTGTATTACCTGAAAATTCAGATAACTGAACGAGTATATCATGCAATTGACAAGAAACAAGCTCATAAGCAATTTTTTCTTTATTACAAAGTAATACAACGTCAGCAATTTTTGCTTTTACTGTTTGCAATAAAAGTATATGTCTTTTATTAACTAAAAATGGCAATTCGTTTTTTTGAGTTAATGCATTAATTTTTTTGTTAATTGCTGTTGTCAGTTCATCGATGCCTTTATTATATAAAGCAGAGCACCCTATACCATCTAAATAAGAAAAAGGTATTTCTTGGTCATTTTTATTATATACTTTAATAATCTTTGCTTCGTGTGTTTCAATTAGTTTGTTGTAAAACATTTCTTCTTCAGTTGAAAGTACGCGACTACTATCATAAACAAGTAATAATACATCTGCTAGTATTGCTTGTTCAAGTGATTTACTAATACCTTCTTGTTCAATAACATCATGGGTAGTTCGTAAACCAGCGGTATCAATTAATGTCCAGTAATAGCCATTTTTACTTATCGTAGCCTCGATTGTATCACGTGTAGTCCCTGCTTTTTCATTAACTATTGCGCGTTTTTTTTCAAGCATTGCATTAAAAAGAGATGATTTTCCTGCATTTACACAACCAATAAATGCAATCTTAAAACCTTCTTTTAACTGTATTTGAGCATCAAAATTTTTTTCTATACGTGCAATATCTTCTATAATCGAGCTAAGCTGTTTTTGTATAGTTTGTGTAAAATCAATATTTTCTTCTTCTATAAATTCAAAGCTTGCAGCACATAAGGTAAGCAGGTGTAATAATTGTTGCTCAAGATTATCAATCGACGCAGAAAAACTTCCTTCCAGCTGTTTTAACGCGCTTTTTGCGTGCGCTAATGAAGTTGCGTGAATTAATTCGTCAATACTTTCAGCTTGTACTAAGTCTATCTTTTTATTTAAAAAAGCAAGTTTGGTAAACTCTCCTGGTTCTGCAATTCTGGCACCATGATTGATTGCGTTTTCAATAAGTGCATTTACAATAAAAATGTTATTATGACAAGTTATTTCAACTGTATCAAGACCTGTAAAAGTATGGGGTGCATCCATTTTAAAAAAAAGAACATGATCAATTGGTTCATTATTAATATCAACCACTGTGCCGTATTGAACACTGTGGGTAGGCAAGTTGGTAATTTTCTTTTTTGCTGGTAGTACGCACATGTTATCAACTAACTCAAAAACCCTATCACCAGTTAGCCTTACTAGTGCTAATGCTCCTTGTCCATTAGGAGTGCATTGAGCAACGATAATCGAACAGCTATACAGATTATTCACGTGAAAGAACTAACCTTAAATGTTTGAACTCTGTTTTAAACTTAGTTCTTAATGAAGTAATAATAATGTGAGCAAAATGTTTGTAAAAAGCATATTCTTTTTTTGGCTCATTTACCAAAAGGCCATCAAATATAACTTTTAAATTAGGATGTTCACTTTGTATAGTAAAATGAACATCAGGACGGCCCATTAAATGTATCATTTGTTTAATAATCCCATTAGCATGAGCAACCATACTGTTAGTCCAAATATACTGAGGATGTTGTTTTTTTAGGGGTTCTTTTTTATGATCAAGTTCTCCAGGCAACATGCTAGAGTTTTTTTCTTTTTGATTTTGTAAGCCAATAGACTGTATGTATTGAGTGTCTTCTTTACCTTCAAAAGAACTAGCTTCTTTTTTATGCTTTTCTTTAGGTCGAACGGAGGCTTCATTTTTCAATTGATGTTTTGGTAATTTATTTTTTTTAAAATCTCCAGCAGAAGTAGTATTTTTTTTTATGGGATCATGGAGTATCGCTTCTTCAAAAAAAAGCGCAATTTTACCATATCGCTTAGTTATTCCCAAAAAACCATATTCTGGGTTTTCAAAAACCTTTATTGAAAAAGATTGTGGTTTTCCAGCTCGCTCCCAGGCTTTTTCTATTGCTTTTCCAATAGTAGAAGCTTCTTCAATTAGTGATTTCATTGTACGAAAACCTTTTAAAAATTTGAAGATATATTATATGAGATAATAATTTAAGACATAAATTAAGCATTTTGGCAAACATATATTATATATCAAGAAACATTATTTTATAAAAAATGGAGCGGGAAACGGGACTCGAACCCGCAACCTTTGCCTTGGCAAGGCAACGCTCTACCAATTGAGCTATTCCCGCATGCTTTAAAAAAGCTAATCATGCACAATATCGTACAGAATAACAGTTCAATTGTCAAATTTTAATCAGCACACTTGTTGTTTTAAAGCAAAGAAGTTAAGATTAGCTTTAATATTTATTAAAAAATAGTAGTGCATATGCTTGAACGTGTATCTGGCCAAATTGTTCATATTGAAAAAAGTGAGCTCACCGTTGCTATAAACGGGATAGGGCTTTGTATTGTTGTGCCTCAATCGCAAATATACACCTTGCAAAGTTTTATTACCTTCTATACTCATTTGTATTGGCATCAAGAAAATGGTCCGACGCTTTTTGGGTTTGAAACTATAATAGAAAGAAAATTTTTTGCGCTCTTGTTAAGCTGCTCTGGTATTGGACCTAAAATTGCTCTTGCAGCTATCGGTACTTTAGGTATACAGCAACTGGTAAGTGCGATTGCAAAACAGGATATACAAGTGATTGCACAAGTACCTGGTATTGGCATCAAAAAAGCTGAATCATTAGCAGTATTGTTAAAAGATAAAGCGCGAGATTTTTTAGAAACACACAGTTTGAGCAATCAGACTACTGCTGTATGGTTGGAAGTTCAGCAAGCTCTTATTTCTCTTGGGTATACTCAACAAGAAGTTAAACAGGCAATTGCTACTTTACCAACTGATCAGCAGCTGTTGTCATTTGATCAACAGCTGCGTTATGCTTTGCAGACTCTTACTAAGCAACCGTAATTTAAAACTACATACTATTATAAACAAAAGGGTTTTTTTGAGGACGCATTAAAGCGATATATGCGACCGTCAAATAGTTTTTTTCTGCAGCACGCGCTGCTGATTTATTTATTGTGTTTAATTGAGTTACATATGCCAATATATTCTTTTTTTGGTCATTGTGTAATGTTTTGAATAGTTCACAGTGAAAATCTACCCATTCTTGTTTATACTTTTTTTTCAAATTTTTTGCAGTTCTATTTTTACGTTTTAATGATTTTGGTAATTTTTTATTCAAATACCCTACTATAGGTGTGACAAACGTCCCAAAAACTAACATTTTTTGTACCATAAGCGGCAACGGCATTGCTTGTGTTGCAGTTGGATGTACTATGTAAAAAAATAAAAAAATGGGTAAGACATATTTTTTTGTAATCATTACGTATCTTTTTTAAATTAAATCGTAAACGTTTTAAAAGGGACTTTAGGGTCTCTTAATGCTAATCTGTAACATATATATTTATCAACTAAGGTTGCATTTTTGAAATTTGGATTTACAACTACTGTATTTATACCGTTTACAAGCTGTAGAATCTGACTAGCAATTTGTAAATTATTCATTTCTTTTTGTTTTCGATCCTCCAATAAATTTTTAAAATAAGGAAACATTATTCCTAATTGAGCAAAATTTAATGTTATGGATGAAGCATCTGCTATAGTTGTATTTTCTAATCTTTTTAGTAAAGCAGTAAACCACGCAGGAAAAGCTCCGAAAGTTATATTTTGGTAGCCAATAATTAGTAAAAAAAAGAGAAGTTTATTTTTGTTTAACATCAATATCCTTAAAGTATATTATTTATAATAATTTGTTGTAAGGTGTAACTTTCGCCACGTTGCTTCATCTCCAAGGTCTTTAAAACATAAGTATCCCGTGAATCTTTGAATTTTTTTTGATCTTCAGGTGATGCGCTAGGTAATATATAATACTCTTGCAACCCTGCTACGATTTTTTGAGCTACTTTTAATGATTGCTTTATCAAATAAGTTTTCTTGCATTCACGACCTACTTGATATTTATCAAGATTTATCTTTTTTGCTTGTTCAAGTAAGCTTTTTTCTTTTGTAAGATAATCGTCAAATGTTTCATGTTCGGTTGGTACATATAGTTGCTCCCACCAGTTTATAAACATGAAATGTAAAATTTTGTTAGGTAATTGATTTTTATGATCGTCAGAAATATGTTGTAAACGATTTAAGTCGTTGTATGCCTGTTTATATTTTTTGGCAAACTCTGGTAGTTCAGCGGATTTAGGACACAAAATGCTAGGAAATGCAATTGAAAGCTCGTATAAGCCACCCATTAAAATACGGTAGGCGTATAGAATTGTTTCTAAAGGTAGTTTAGGAGTTTTTTTATTAAAATTCATTATTGATTCTTCTGTTTCCCATAATTTTCTTGCTCCTTTGAAAAAAGGCATTAAATTTTCATTATTTTTTTTAATTATTTCACTTGTTTTGATTACATTTTTTATGTAGTCCAATAAAAACTCATTCGGTTTTTTGGAATTGGAATAAAGAACAACAGGATTGGCTAAGACTAGTTCTTTGTCAGGTAAATCTAATAGATCTCTGAAGCATTTATACACAAAATGATTTTTTTCACATATTTTTTCCATTGCTGCATAATAATAATATTTAAAATCAGTCTTTGTTGAATCAAAATTACATGTGAATGTTGAGTGCCATTCAGCAAAAAATGATTGAAATTGTCCCTGAGTCTTGGGTAATAATGTTACCGTTTTTTCAAAGTTTTCTTGGTTAATAAATTTGCAAAAACCATACACTGAAGCTAAAGCAATATGTTGATTTTTTTCGCTACTTTCTAATAAGATCTTTTGTATAAGTAAAAAATCTTCATTTGCAATTCTTGTATCCTGTAAAAGAATACGTGCAAGCACATGTAATACAGTCTTTTGATTTAGTGATATATCTTCAGATGTTGGGTAGCAATTTTTTTTCAATTCCCTATACGTTTTAATATGTCTGTTGATAAGTTCAAGAGGATTTATTGTTTTAGAATTAGCATTATTTATATAATCCATTATATAGCCATTTGGCATAATGCTACTATTGACTTGTGGGTGATCAAAAAATACAGATCCTAAAAATAACAACTCATCAAATGGCAATATTGCAATATCATGAATAAAATGTATACCTTTTACAAACAAAAAACCTACACTTTTCAATAATTTATTAATGCAAAGTTGTTGTACATCTTCTGAGAGCAAAAGCAATGTGTTTCTGTGGGAGTTTATTATAATATTGGCATAATGTGAAAATTTTTCATACTTTTTTTCAAAATATTCATTATTAACTAAATATACATTAAATTGCAGTATAAACTCTCGAAAAAAGTTAAAATGTGCATCTTTTTGTACCTGAAACTGTTTAATTTTATTGCGTATATATTCATTAATATGATCCTCAAAGTTATCTTTTTTTTGTTCAGTATGTTTTTTTTCTTCTTTAGTTTTCCAAGCACAAAAATCTTCCCATGAATATATAACAGTACAATTTTTATCTTCCTCAGCTTTTTTACAAATTTTTTTGAAATCAGCTTCAGGTAGTAATATATCAAAAATATTTAAATGTATGGGCGTTTGGGCCATCGCTTTTACAGCAACATTGAATTTATTTGTACATGAACGAAGTTCGTTGCTCCATAAAGTGATTCTTTGATCATCAATTGTCCTTTCTTCCTTTAAAGTTACCATCATTTTGTCAATAGCTTCTAAAAGCTCTTTTGTATATTTTATTTTATCAAGTAAGCTGCCGTTTTGTTCTTTGGTGTCAAGTTTTGTATTTTTAAAAAAATTTATTTGCGAATGCATATTTAATAAATTTATACCTGTGTGAATTTTTTTGGATATTACAGAAATATCGTTATTTACTTGAAAAATATTTTCAATTTTTTCATTTATTATATTTATTTCATTTATTATATTTGTTTCATCTATTGTTTTTACAGAAACATCGTTTTTTTTTATATAAATATCATCTTCGTCTAAAGCATCTTCTACAAAATACATATTATTTAAACTGTTTGACTTATTTGTATTATGTTTCTTAATTTTCTCACTAGCCTCTTTTAGAGATTCAAATTGCTTAAAGAAAAATGCATGATCCGCATAAGCAGATTTTTCTTTTTGTGCTTCATAAAAATCTAATACAAGACTTGCTATTTGTAGTCTGTCCGCATCTTCAGGTAAATTTTTACTCTCTTGGTATATTTTTTGCACTTCAATAGTATATTTTTCAAAATCTTCATAATATCGGGCCATATCTTCCATGCAAAAAGAAATATGCATACTAAAAAATAAATACAGTGCTATGCCATATGTATTTTTCATTCCATAACACTTTCAAGATGAGCCAATATTCTTTTTTCTTCTTTGTCCATGAGCGCAAAATCGTTATCTTCTATATGATCGTACCCCAAAAGATGGCAGATGCTGTGCACCAAAAGGACCATTATTCTATGCTCAAACGTATCTTGGCGTTCTTCTAAATGTTCTTGAATATACAAAGGGGCTATAATAATATCGCCCAATACATATTCGTCTTTGCATGTGGGCTTTAGCTTTTTGCCTGGTTGTGCATCTGCAAAAAAAGGAAAAGAAAGCACATCGGTAGGTTTATCAATTCCTCTAAACTGCTTGTTGTATGTCTGCATTTCTTCATTGTTAACCAGCACAATAGACAGATCAAATTGTTGATAATCCAAAAAACGAACTGTCTGGGTAGCTATTTTGTGTAGCCAATCTTGGTTGATAACTATTGATTGATTATTTTGTATATTTACCATTTGCACTTTTGCCTAAAAAACATATACAGATGCACTTTTTATAATACTTGTTTTTTATCTTTCATCAAGTTTTATACTTTATATTATGGTCGTACGTAAACAATAGCGTGCCATTGACCATCTTGATCTTGATATATACAGTTTTGGGTATCTTCTAGCACAGTTCCTTTTTTAAAACATAGTTCAATAGCTTGTGTTACTCCTTTTAATACTAGAGATTCTTGCAAACAAGTGTCTAAAACATCTGTCCTTTCTGATTGTATTGTTAAAGTGACCAGAGCTGTTTTTAGTGAAAGCTGTTGACCTGTTTTTAATTTGCGAATACTGGTTGCCACATCCATAATATAGCCTGTTTGTTTTGCACTTTTTTCAAAAACATAGGGTGTTTGGATGGTGGCAAATTGTGTTTGATGCACAGAAGCATGGGGCATTTGCTTTGCGTACAGTTCTTGAAAAATAGCTTCAGTAACAAAAGGAATATACGGAGCATATAGTTGAAGTAGCCGCAAACCAGCAGCATACAAGGTCCAACGGGTGCCTTGCACAAATGATTGATCATATTGGTCCGGATTAAACAGGCTATGTTTTACCAGTTCAATATAATTATCACAATACAATGACCAAAAAAACTGTTCCACTGCTTGCAATGCAGCACCAAATTCGTACACGTTTAACGCTTGGTGATAAGCTTTTTCTGTTAAAGTTAGCTCATGCAGTAACCATTCATTAATAATGCCCAGGTGTACAGGTTTTTCTTTTAGTTTTACTTCTTGTACATGTGGGTAGGCAAATAAAAATGCATTCCACAGTTTTGTCACTAGCCTGTTTCCTTGTTTTATTTGGTCAACAGAAAAAGCAACATCATGACCAAGCGATCCAGAAGCTGTCCAGTATCTTATAGCATCAGCACAAAACTCTTCAAGAAGAGCTTCTGGCTTTTTAGTTTCATTGCCTTTTGATTTAGAGATCTTTTCATTTTTTTCGCTTAACACATGACCCGAAATAACAATCGCTTGCCAAGGTGCTTTTTGTTCGTGGAAAAGCGATTTGACAATAGTGTCAAACGCCCATGTTCTTATAATATCGTGTGCCTGGGGACGAAGTGCCATTGGTATAAATTTTTCTTTAGAAATAGGAGAATAGATCTTGTTGTACAAATCATGAACAAGATATGGTGTTAATGATGATGTGTTCCAAGTGTCCATCACGTCTTGATCTGGAACAATATTAGTTCCTTTGCATTCAGTGCATACAGCAGGAGCTGCCATTTCTTGTGGATCAACTGGCAGTTGTTCCATGGTTGCAGGCAATACCGTGTTGCAATCTGCGCAATGCCATACCGGGAAAGGAATGCCGTACATGCGTTGGCGGGAGATACACCAATCCCATTGCAAATGTTCTACCCAATCAACATACCTAGATTTCATAAATGCTGGTTTCCAATCAATAGTATTTGCAATCGCTATAAAATCTTTTTTGAATGGTAAAATACGCACAAACCACTGTGCAAGGAGCATGTATTCAACTGGTGTTTTACACCGTTCATGCACGCCAACATTGTGAACAAGTGAGCGTTGCTGTTTAATAAGGTGCTCTTGTTCTAATGTTTCTAAAATTTTAGTTCGGGCTGCATTGACAGAAAGAGCTGCAAACTGTTTTGCTTGCACAGTCATTTTACCGTCAAGGCCAATTGCTTGTATGTAAGGTAAATTATGTTTTTTGTACCATTCAATATCTGTAGTATCGCCAAAAGTACACACCATAACAAGGCCGGTACCTTTTTCAGGATCGACTTTTTCATCAGACAAAATGGGTACTTTGCTGCCAAACAACGGGGCTGTTGCATATGTTTTGTATAAATGAGTGTAGCGCGTATCATTTGGATGGAAAAGTAATGCAACGCACGCTGGCAATAGTTCTGGCCTGGTAGTGCTAATATCCAATTGATTACCATTATCCGCTGTAAAACTGATAGTGGTAAAAAATGCAGGCAGCTGGGCATCATCAAGTTCTGCTTGAGCGACTGATGTGCGGCAGGCAGTGCAGTACAATGCTGGTTCGTACCTGCGGTACACCAAATCTTTGGCGTATAATTCTAAAAATGACTGTTGGGAAATACGCCTTGCATCAACTGAAATAGTGCTGTATGTGTGCTCCCATTCTGCTGAAATGCCTAGATTTTGCCATAAATCTTTAAAAGTATCTGCCGCTTTTGCAGATTCAGTCAGGCACAAATCTATAAAAGCACCTCTTTTCATTTCATGTGCGCGCACATTACATTTTTTTTCTACGTATCGTTCGGTGGGTAGTCCGTTATCATCAAATCCAAATGGGTAAAAAACAGCCCTTCCTTCCATTCGTTTGTGTCGAGCAATAATATCGGTTTGTGTATAAGAAAACACATGGCCAATATGCAAAGTGCCCGAAACGGTGGGCGGTGGCGTGTCTATTGCATATAATAATGCTGCATTTGCATTAGTTTGATAGGTTTTTTCAGAGAGCCATTTGGCTCTACAAAGCTCTTGGGCTTTTTTATAATCGTACTTTTTTTCCATTTGCAAACCTATATTTTAATTTTTTAAATATATATACCAAAGTGTACCAAACAAATGGCAAATCTGCCAAAAACAGTAACGATATTCAAACAGTTGTTTTTTATTTGCAAACATTTTTTCAATTTAAATATTAAAAAAATTGACTTTGTTTTTAAAGCAAAATAATATTTTTATATTATTTGTAATTCATAAAATATTTAATAGGATAATTTTATGTTAAAATATATTCGTATGAGTATAATAATTTTGTCTATGCCCGTCATAGTTGGATTGCGTTGCTCAGATAATACTATTGACACATTAGGAATAAAAAAGATGGAAAAACTTTTACAAGAATTTCCATCTTCATCGCATAATGCACTTAGTAATATGCCCTTTATTCAACAAAAATGCGAAGAGCTAAGTTTAAAAGATCCTTTGTATGATAACGGTCTCGAAGAAGTAATTGCGTATTGCTATTGGGTAGATGCTGAAAAATTTGGAAAGAAACAAGATGGTATTGATCAAATAAAATCTTATTTTTTATTTTGTATATGAACAATAAACAATAGCTGTTAACTTATCTTTGTTGCATACAAATATGTTTTACATAAGCTCATAAAACAGTTACAATAATCGTATTATGATGAATGAATATATATTTATTTTACACTGTTTTTTTTCCGCTTTTTCGTCTTTGGCAGGGTTGTATTTAGGGCCATATGCTTTGACCAGCTTGATTGCTTTTCAATGTGTTTTGTCTAATGTATTTGTACTTAAGCAGGTAAACTTATTTGGGTTAATTGCCACCTGCGCCGATCCATTTACCATTGGTGCAACTATTGGCTTTAATTTAATGCAAGAATATTTTGGTAAAAAAGTAGCGCGTCAGTCGATTGGTATAACCTTTTTATTATTATTTTTTTACACCGTAGCAACGCAAATACACATATGGTACTTGCCGGCTGCAGTTGATGTTATGCATATGCATTATCAATCATTATTTGCAACAACGCTGCGGATCGCGTGTGCATCGTTGCTAACGTATACCATTGTGCAGTGGTTAGATTATGTATTATATGGTTTTTTAAAGCGTTGGTTTAATAATCGTTATATGCATGCACGTAGTTTTATAACTATAAGTACCTGTCAAGCAATAGATACCATATTGTTTACCTTTTTAGGCTTGGGATCTTTGGTTGCTAATCCATGGGATGTTATTAAAATAAGTTATGGTATAAAACTTCTTGCTATTGTTGTTTCTATATTTTTTATTAAAATAGCCTATTTTTTGATAAAGCCTCCAGCACGTGTACAAATATAAGGTTGTGCATCGAGTGAGTAGTTTTTTATACTCTTTGATGAGATCATTTTAACTTACGCTAGCGTATTCTTATCTGTCCCATGGAAAAAAAAACCACGCTTTTTTTTCTTCAATTGTTACTTGGTCGGTAGAATTTTCTATGGTAGATATATTAATAAATTTTATAAAAGTGTTTTTTTCTTTTATATTATACAAAGCATAATATAAGGTTTTGCTTGTAAAATCAAAATCATGTGCAGTGCAAACATGATGCTTATCAATTCTATAACTAAAAAAATAATTATTAAAATTATTTTTTTTTAATAATATTCTATCGTGTTTTTTATCCAAATATATAAAATACGCATTTGGACTACTTCCTGAATCTTTATATAAAGTAGGTTGATTTTTATAATTATACATTATGGTTGATTTTTCTAATTCTTTGACAATCTTAATGTATGTTTTTTTAGCGCTGTCAGTAATACTAGTAGTATTACTGTCTTTATCTGTTAGTATAGTTTGGTTGATTATTATTAAAGGTAAATGCTCTATAGAATACTTTTTGTTAGACTTATTAACATAAAATGTACTTTCTTTTGAAGTGATGTAAAAATGCTGATTAATGGCGAGCAAAAATTTATTTTTGCCTTCTTTTAAAGTTGAATCTGTGCTATTTAAATGTATATATTTTACTGTTGGCCATGCAGAACCAGATATTAAGTTATATTGATTTTGACTATCTTTTGTAATGCCAACTTTTACTACTTTTGTCCGGTGGCCTTCGTACTGTTTGGTGATTGCAAATTTTTTATCGGAGTATGATGACGATTCATCATCATCATTGACATTATAAATAATGTCATCATCATCTGTACTAAAATTATCTTCCATTTCCCGTTCGTATTTAACTATTTTGATGTCTTTATATTCAATTGTATAAATATCTGGCCGTAATATATTGCCCAAAATACCTGGCTTTTTAATAACGGCAGGCATGGTCCAGATAGAAGATGTATCCCCTTCCTCTTTTATAGTAACTGGGTAACCAATTAATACTACGCGGTTATTTTTTACTGGTTGATATTCATCATTAGATTTGTCAGCGCGCTCGAATAATGCTAATGGATCTTGAGATTCTAATGAGATTGTCTTTGTGTTGGACTCCAATGCTGGTATGAGTTTGCAATAAAGCTTATTATCTTGCGTAACATAATATATGCAATCACTTTCTTGATTGTGGGTGTCGTCTTTGGGTACAAATAGCATCTGTTGTATTTTAGCTTCACTTGTATATAAAGTATCAATACAAAGTAGGATTGGTAACAACAGAAATATATTTTTTTTCATAGGTACTCTTTTGGATTTCTTTTGTTAAAAAATAGTAAAATTTTATTTTATACGTCAAGAATACCTAAAAAAATTCTCTTTATTTAAAAATAGCACGCGTTATGATGAGCCAAGGATGATGCTATCAAAAGGAATATGTACAACAGGTGCTTGTAAAAAAGACGGCATCGCAAAAGAGCTGTCACTTGTAATAACAATATTGCCGTCTGCTGGGCCACCCAATGCTTTTATTGCATCTTTCATGCTTGTAATTTCTAAGCTTGGAGCTTTTTCTTTTTGTTGAGGCGCTTGAGGTTGATTGGCTTGTTTTTTTTCATCTTTTTTAGGTTCATACATGATTGCTGTGTTAAATCCGTTTGAAAGAATTGGAATGGTTAATGAAAAAGGAACCGTTTTTGTGAAACTGTTATTCCATAATGCTCCTGAAATGGTAATGCTGTACGGCAATAAAGAGGAGTATTTTTTTGCATTTGGTTGTTTTGCTTGTTCTAGTAGTTCATCGCTGTTCCAGCTATGGACTTGTGCAGATTCTGTTTTGGGAGCACTTGTTTTAGGGGAACCTTCTTTGATTGTTTGGTATGAAAATGTTAATGAAAATGATTGAATATGATCAGCAACGGCATATGCTTTGGAGTTAGTTTCAGTTCCAAAAGCAGTTGAAGCTAGATCTGCAGATTCTTGGCGCATGAGCGCGAATGATTGATTGTTATATTTGCTTGGTTGCAAATAATAGACAATGCGCACTATTTTGGGGCTTGCATTTCCAACTTGCCCTTGCCAATATTTTGGCAGCGGATTATTAGTGATAAAAGTAACTTGTTGCATTTGTTGTGTGTCACTCATTGCAGCAAAAAAAATTTTTGGTATGTGTTTCTGTTTTGGGGCAGCGTTTTTTGCGTCTGTTTGTTTTTGTTCGTTTTGATTAGTTGCCGTGGTACTGCTTTTTTGTTCTTCCTTTACTACCCCTTGCAATGGTACGCACATGCCCATAATATCCCGCTCAAATTGGTGATGAATCATTATTAATTGAAAACTTGTTTCATGCATTTGGTCAACTTGTTGACTTATTGTTGTCATTTGTCCCAGCGCATTCATAAGAATTATACTAATGGCTGATGCAATCATAGTACCAATTACTACTTCAAGCAACATAAAACCTTTTTTTTGTGTGCTCATGCAGGGTCCTGTTTGGGAGGTCTAAAAACAATAACGGCAACGCTGTCTGAAAAACCTTTGTTTGCCCATTCCCAACCAAAGTTCACTTGTGCTTTTTCAAGATACGGTATGCCGTTTAATGCAGAATTGGGGCCTACTGGCTCTTGAGTAAAAGTCATATTTACTGCAGGGTCTTCATTTTTTTTTTCTATATTTTTTTGTGCATTTAGTTCATTTGCTTGTTGAATAACTGTTTGCAGTAAAAAATCTTTTGCTAAGTAAAAACGTTGCAAGCGAGCAATACCAGAAGAAAGATGTAGTAAAATATTATTTTGGGAAATAAATAAAGGCCCCATAATAATGCCAACTACAAATGTTGCAAAGACTGCTTCAAGTAATAAAAATCCTTTACGGTTTTTGAAATTCATCATAAGCATAAAAACGACCATTTAATGGATTTAACACTAAGCCAATCTGTTTTATTTCTTTTGCAGAGGTATCAATCATATTTATAACAACGTGTTGGCAAAAACCATCTGGCATAATAAAAAACCATATTTTTGCCGCATTTTTATTGCCAGTGTACCTAGCAATTTCGTCAAACCCTTCAATAAAAAACTGTTTTATTTCAATAGAAAAAGGGATAAGGCATTGAGTTGAAAGACCGTTTCCCTTAGCCTTGGCATACTGTGCATTTCCTTTTGCATCAACAACTTCTGTTGCTTTTTCAAGGCTAATAGTATTGGTGTTTAAGTCAAATAATACTTTATGAACAGCGCGAGTGGCAAGTGCTTGTTGCCACCCGGTTTGTACTAAAGTATCTAATGCGCTTAAAAACTGCCGTTGTTGATAGCCTGGCATAAACTGTTTAATATTTGGTACAGCTATTAAACTGATTAATGCTATTATTGCAATTGCTAAAATTAAATCAAGCAATGCAATGCCATGTTTATTTAAAGATCCCAAACACTAATCCATTCAGCTTTTGGAGCACCTCTACCATCTGGTCCATAAGAATATAACTCATATGGGTTTTCAGCTTGTGGTGTTACTTTATACACATAACGTTCGCCCCATGGATCTAAAGGTATTTCTTTTTGTTTTATATAAGGACCCTCCCATTTTTTGGCAATACGCTCGTCGGAAGGTTTTTTTATTAGTTCATTTAATGATGTTGGATATCTGCCTGTGTGAACATTAAACATGTTAATAGCTCCTTGAAAAGCTTGCAAAGTAGATTTTGCTGTTGATTTTTTAGAGCTATTAACATAAGTCATTAAATTAGGAACTACTACAGTTGCCATGATTGCAATAATTGCTAAAACAATAACAATTTCTATAAAAGTCATACCTGGTTTTGCGTATCGTGCATACTGTTTGTGTAACGTTTCGTCCATACGTTTTTCCTTTCAGTTTTTTAAACGCCTACTAGATCATTCATTTGCATAATTGGCATCATAATTGCTGCAACAATAAAACCAACCACTGCTGCAGTAAAAATAGTCATAGCAGGACCAACAATACCTGTTAGTCCGTCTGTTAATTCATTTACTTCTGCTTCATAATTATTTGCAACGCCTAACAACATTTTGTCAAGTTGTCCACTTTGTTCTCCTGTTTCTATTAAATAAATAGCAATTGGTGGAAACACGTTTGTTTGTTTTAAGTACTCTGCAATTTTACCTTGTTTTACTATTTTTTCACGTGCAACTTGTAATGCATCGGCAAGAATGCTGTTGTCAATAATGCTTACTACAATATCAAGTGCTTCTGCTAAATTAACACCACCTTCTAAAAGCATACCAAGAGTGTATGAAAATTGTACTACTGCATTGGTTTTTGCCAAATATTTTACAACAGGTAAATTTATTTTAATAGTATCAAGTTTTCGCGCACCGTTTTTAGTTGAAGACCAATATTTAAACCAAAGTAGCAGAGAAATAATACTTGTTAATAAAGGGGGATAATGATTCATTATAAGATAAGATAGATTCATTAAAAATTGTGTTGGAGCAGGCAAGGCTTTTCCTGCAGATGCAAAGTTTTCAGCAAGCGAAGGAATAATAAAAACAACCATACCAACAACTACCAATAAAATAACAGCCAACTGAATGAGTGGTCCTTGTAAGGCGGCTTTAACGCGTTTTGCCAATGCCTCAGTTCGTTCAAGATAATCAGTCAACCGTTCTAAAATTGGTTCTAGCTGACCGCTTGCTTCACCCGCTCGTACCAGTTGCACATAAATAATTTCAAATGTTTTGGGGTATTTTGCCAAACCAACAGCAAGCGAGCTTCCCTGCCGTAAATCATCTTTAATAGCAATAAGCATTTGTCGAAACTGGCCATTAAATTGATCCACAAGCAGTTCTATTGATTGTAACAAAGGTACACCTGCTTTTAATAATACCGCAAGTTGCTTGGTAAATAATATTTTATCTTTTGGGGTAACTTTTTTTGCAAACAAGCTACCTAAAAATCCTCCTCCGGATTCAAGAGGCGCAAGTTCAATAGCAATAGGAAATAACTGTTGGCGTAATAATTGTTCTTTTATTTGTCCAACAGAAGGTGCATCAAGTGTGCCATACACTTTTTTGCCGTCCTTAGAAAATGCTTCGTATTTATATAACGCCATAAAAATCAAACTACTATTGTATATATACATGTAGTATACATATTGCCAATAGGATAACAAATAGTTTTATACTATACTAATATTAACTAAAAAGTATAAGGGTATTTTATTCTTTTTAGTAACTTTTTTTACATAGTAATTGAACAAAATTGTTTTTTTATGATAACATATAATTTCGATTAGTCTTATATTCTAGGAGTATATAATTATGAATACGGCAACATATAAGTATAAATGGATGTTATTGAGTGCAATATTTATTAATATGCAATATGCCACGGCGCAAGACGAACAACCTGTTTTTTCATCTCAATCAATGCAGCAACTTTTTTTAAATGATATTATAGAAGATTTAAACAATGTTTCATGCAAGGGAGATGTAGGATTAGAGCATTTAGGAAAGTTGTTAGAATTTTTTGCTTTGCATAAAAAAGATTACACTAATTTAAAAATGGTGTTTAAATTATTTAGTAATCGATATAAAGGTGTAGAATATATAAGTGCAAAAAAACTAAGTAAATTTTTGGAAAATTTGTATACTCATGGGCCAAATTGTACTCATGTTGCTTTTGGGCAAGGGTTATTATATGATCCAAATTCTTTTGAGCGTTTTAGCCAAGAAGTGAAAACATGTCTTATTAAAGACTTTTCAGAGCACTTTACTGATTTTAAAAAAAATCCAGAATCTTTTATTGGTAATATTGCTAATAAAATAACTCAGCAGGTAGAGCAAGAAATGGAGCTTATCTCCATGCAGCAAACAGTTGTTCGTTTTTTAGAAATAACGATCAGTAAAATTATTTGGTCACCGTATGAGCAAGAAAAAACATGGGAAAGTATGCAACACTTGTGCAAACAGTTTGTATTATTACTTGAAAAAAATATTATTAACAATATAGATGAACTAGATGATCTTTTATGGAGCCTTATTCATAGATATTGCTATTTCGTAGACTTGACAGGATCATTATTGGCGCCCAATTTTTATGAAAGAGTGTTGCGCGATTTAAAAAATGAAAAGCTGCTTATTTCAATAGTTGAAGAGCAGGATGATTTATTAAAACCTAAAATACTGTTTTTAAAGGAAAAAATAATAACAGCGCAAGCAAAAGCTTTGTCAGGATCAGATAAAAAAGTGTAACAAAATAAAAATAGTTTAAAAAAAGGAGAGATGCATGTTTTTATTAATGGCAATTATATTTTTAACTGGTTCTATGCTCAATGGCATGGAACATGTTGATAATGACGCTGGTGTAATTGAACGATACACTGAAATTATTACTGTTAAAACGTTAACTGATAGCTTTGCAATGCCTTATAATGAAATTACAACTATTGACTATGTTAAACAGTTTTTGTATGCAACTGAAGGCATACCAACTCACCAGCAAAAGATAATTGCTTTAGTGCCTTCTACAGATTGGTATTTTAAAGACATAGCAAAACTTATGGCAACAAGCACTGACCCGTTGCCAGATACTCTTACAATAAATGAGCTTGTAAACAATTATGGCATTGGTGTGATGTTGCAATTGTATTTACAAAAAAAATAAGACTAATAGAAAATTATTCTTTGCTTGATAATTTGTTGTTAATTATTTTTTTAAAATCTTCATTTTCTGCGATTTCTTTGATAATGGGATATTCAGTAATTATGTTTTTTACAAATAATAAAAAAGATTTTTTTTCGTCTTCTTCTTCAGGTAAGTTTTTATTATTATGGTACACATGTTTATAAGCTTTGTATAAACCAAATAAATGTGCAACTGTGCAAGAAGCAGCGTATTTTATAACAGAACTCTGTGTAGTGTGTATACTTGTAAAAAGAGTAAAAAATAGTAATAGAGCTGTTTTTTTATTTGAGCGTATATTTTTTTCCATAATATTAATCCTCTGATTATTGTGCATATAGATATGATACGTAAACTATACCAAAAAATATACAAAATACTATGTTTTGTTGGGTGTTTATTGAAAAGCTTTGTGAATCAAGATAGGGGCAGCTAAATATGTTTTGGCTGCCCCTATCTTGATTAATATAATCCAGTAGTATGATGATTATTAGCTAAAAATCAAACCTAATTTTGGAAATATTTTTTGATGTTTATAAGGGATTTATAATTTATACATAACATGTGTAATATGCTCGCGCCAAACCAACCAGCTTTGGATAGTTTTGAGTCTTTGTTTATACATATTATATATGTATTTAGCACAAGTAAAACGCATTGGATGCCAAGTGACGGTTTGTTTAGATTCAAATTTTTAATCGTACGTTCGCGGTTTGTCACAAGCTCGAAAGCATCATCCCCCACGTGAGGAAGAACTCCTAAAAGAAGACTTAATCCTCCGCTTGCAAGTAAACCCATTGGCATAACTGTGTTGAGTGGGTTATTACCAGCAAAAGCGGCAGCAATGTTGCCATGGTCGAATAATGTTTTTAGGTTACTGCCAAAAGCCATAGTTGTTCCGACTGGAACCCCAACGTACCTTGTTGCAGATATTAGAAATTGAGATAACTGACCCATAGGCATAACTGTGTTATACCCAGTAATTAAAGCGCAAAGGCTAAAAATTTTTAATGCGTTTGTGTATTTTTGAGTGTGTATTGTACTCATAGGTATTCCTTAATAATAAATAAATGGTTAGGTGATTATACTATTCTTTGTACATTATCTTTTAATTGTTGGACTGTTTCTGCAAGATGTTCTATTGCATTTTTTAACTCCTTTTGCATAACACAATCAGCAGATGCTATTTGTTGGTCAGGATTTTTTGTATAATTTTCTAATTGTTCTGATAGTACAAGAGCATGTACATTATTTTTAAGGCTAGTAAGATACAATGCGTATCTTATGCAAAATTGAAAAAAAATAATTTTTATTAAATTTTTATGGTGGATGATTGAGTTTAAATAAACGCAATACAGTATATATATCCATGAAAATAGTATTACAAGCAAGCTGGTAATCATATTAATAAAATTATGATTTGCTTGATCGGTAAACCAGGTTGCTGGATTTAAGCATAGATCTGGCGCTATTTTACGGCTTATAAGCCATTGTAAGCCTTTTTCTGCTCCAATCATGATACAATTTTGATTAAATGAAGAAAGTTTACCTATTTTCTGTGCAATAAAAGCTGGTGTAATAGTTGATGGTATGGAAGAGGCAGATGCATAATTTACATTAGCGTAATTTACATTCCATATGTAGTGTAATATGGTTGGATTTGTATATACCACGGTGCCTATGATAACCCATGGTATTAATGCTGTTACAATACGTGCAGACAGAAACATTTTTTTATTTCCCAGATCATCAACTGTATAATAAAAAACGTGTTCGTGCCATTGGTAAAATGCATTGTACATTGGTATAAAACGGTTTTTTAATGACAAAAGGTACATGATCGGCTGTTCTAATGTGTGAAAAATATTGCTTGGAGCTATTTTTAAAACAGTATTTTTTAAAGAACTACCATTACCATCTACTATTTGTATATTACTCACAAAAATAAGAAGCGCACACAACAGTATATTAACGCACCATGCTGTATATTTTTGTATCATGTTATTTCTCCATGCATTGTATATTTATTGCACTTGTTTTTTGCATGTCTCTATTTATAATAATGCGTTTATTAAAAATGACAATTTATTAATCTGCTTTTTTTATTGTATTTTTATAAGAGTTTTATTTTTTCTGTATGTTGACTTGTAATACTTTGTTTGCAATCACTATTGATTATACTACCGCAAACATTTACACTAAATGCATTACAGTATTTATATGAGGATGTGCAGTATCATGAATTTATTTATATATTCATTTATAGGAATTGTTGCTAGTTTTATCATAGCTATAAAAACCCCGTTATTTTTTATGGTCGGTTCTTGGGCGACATTTTTTTCCGCTGTTTCAACCATTAGCCCATTGAGCGGTTATTTTGGTGGTGCTGTTGGCGGGATTTTCTATCTTGCTTTTAGATTAATGTGGCGTTTATTTTTTGGCGTAACGCATGTAGGAATGTCTTGGTTAATTAATATTTTTCCTGGGTGGTGTTCTACTATGTTTTGGTCATTTCCACGAGCGGTAGGCTCAGTGTTTGTGCCTTTTGTTTCCATCTGTTTATTTATTATGCATCCTGTTGGTGGGCAAGCTTTTGTGTATGCATTATTATGGCTTATTCCTATTGCATTATATGCATCCCGTTACACTAGCATGCACATTGAAAATGCTTTTTTTA
The DNA here is from genome assembly GCA_003963225.1 of Candidatus Babelota bacterium. Classification (GTDB taxonomy): domain Bacteria; phylum Babelota; class Babeliae; order Babelales; family Vermiphilaceae; genus AWTP1-30. Next base: position 82,760 of record RXKB01000002.1, on the reverse strand, counting down.
CTCAGGCTTTGTGTTCTACTTTTGTAGCTCATGCTGTTGGCTCTGTGATGTGGTTATACGGTATGCCTGCAATGAAGCCAGAAGTATGGATACTGTTAACACCAATTGCATTAGCAGAACGGTTCTTTTTTGCAGTTGGTATTACGCTTGCCCGGTTAGTTGTTATTTATCTTGTTGATATTGCTAAAGTGCCATTAACATATATGAAAACTGCTATTGTGCGGATTGCAAGATGAATCATCTTGCATGCATCATGGATGGTAATAGACGGTGGGCAAAAGAGCAAGGTTGTTCTCTTGTGGAAGCATATCAAAAAGGGCTTAAAACAGTTGAAATTGCTATTGATTTTTGCATTACAAAAAAGATTCCATATCTTTCTTTGTTTTTATTTTCATTGCAAAACATACAAAGAGCAGACACAGAAAAAAATATTGTTTTTTTAATAATAGAACAAGCTTTTGAGCAGGCGCTTTCTTTTGCACTTGCTCGGAATGTGCGTGTGTTTTTTAGCGGTAATATAGCCTGTTTTCCATTGCATATTCAAACAATATGTGCACGCGTGGAACAGGCAACAAAACATGCTACAGGTTTACAGGTAACCTTACTTTTTGGATATGGAGCACAAGAAGATATTTTGCAAGCGTTACGGCGCATGGTTTCTGATGTACAAAAAGGATTGATAACAAATGAGCAGATAACACATGAGCGTTTGGTTACTTATTTGTGGACAGGTCACATACCAGTACCAGATCTTATTATGCGGACTGGGAATGTGAGTAGATTGAGTAACTGTTTATTATATCAAGCAGCTTATGCAGAGTTATATTTTTTGCCTGTTATGTGGCCCACATTAACAGTAGACCATTTTGAGCAAGCGTATACTTTTTTTACTCATACAAAAAGGAATTTTGGGTTATGAAAAAAGCTCTTGCAATTATAGGTGCAGGGTCATGGGGAACGGCATTAGCTTATTTTTTTGGTAGCAAAGGGTATATCGTTTACTTATGGTGTTATGAAAAAGAAGTTGCAGATTCTATTAAAAATAATCAAATAAATCTTCTATTTTTATCACATATTCAGTTGCCCCGCACGGTGCATGCATCGACAGACATACAGTATATATTGTCATGTTCTGTTGATTTTGTAATTGAAGCTATACCAGTAACGTATTTACGTCCAACGCTTGCATCAGTTGATACAGCAAAGGCTTTGAGCTTTTGTTGGATATTAACAAGCAAAGGGCTCGAGCAGGAAACGGGGTACCATGCTTTACAAGTTATGGAGCATCTGTTTGGTAAAGAGATTAAAGCTATAGTATTGGCAGGTCCAAGTTTCGCATTGGAATTAATACAAGGCATGCCTACTTCTTGTGTTGCAGCTACAAGCCAAACTGATATGTATGAGCTTTTTGCAGCATATTGGCAAGATACACATACCAAATTATATTATACCAATGATATGAATGGCGTTTTATTTTGTGGGGCGCTTAAAAATATAGTTGCGCTTTTATTGGGATTATTAGAAGGTGCTGGTTATGGAAAAAATACGCAATCATTTTTTTTGACTGTTGCGTATAAAGAAATAAAACAAGTAGTTAGTATTTTTGGCGGTCAGGAGGCAACTGTTGAAGGGTTGGCAGGATTTGGGGATCTTTTTTTGACTGCTTCAAGCAACATAAGTAAAAATAGAACATACGGTTATTTAATTGGACAAAAAAAGAAGGTAAATGAAATACACAAGCAAATACCAGTGCCGCCAGAAGGTGTTTCTACAGCAGCTGGATTTAACATTTTATGTCGCTTGTTTTCTGATATAGCACCTGGATATTTCCCATTATTATGTTCGGTACATAATATAATAAAAGGAAAGTCTTCTATTAAAAAGTTGGTTGATAGTTATTTTGCCTAAAAATATTTTTGCAAGCGTCGATTTAAGATATACTTTTTTATAATCTATAATATATGATGGTAGCCAAGCAAATAAACCCTGAAGTAAACCCAAATAAATTGACTATAAACAATATACGATCATTAATAAGATATCCGTATATAAGCCAGCTAATTACTGAAATAAAAGATACTAAAAATCCCTCTAAAGAAACGTCGGTAGAACTCTTAGTCGAAAAAATTTTATAGGTTTGCAGTACAAAAATAAAATGTCCTGCAAATCCCATTAAAAACATATATTTTTTGTAATAAGATATTAAAACATTTTTTGAATGCATGCCTACACTTTTCAATTCGTGTTTGATTAATATTGCATAAGTACCAGTACAATTTTTATTGTACTGGTACTTATAATAATTTCAATAAAAAACATTGTAAGAGTAATTAAAAAAGAAGAGGAAACATATGTTTCCTCTTCTTTTTTAATGTAAAAATAAAACTTTATGTATTACAAACCAGGTGTTAATTTACTGTGTTTTCATAATAATATGTATATTCTTCTTGGGATGATGTGTTATCAGTATCTTCCAGGACGTCTTCTGCTGTTTCATCTACTGTTGAGTAGGCATTTTGGTCTTGGTCGATTGGGTTAGCAGCCTCTTGTTGGGTATTTTCATCTTCTTCAATATTAACTAATACAATAGTAATACTGACATTTGGTGTTTTTTGTTTAAGTTGCTCAGATAAGTTATTTAACTCATTATTACAAAAAGTGCTAATTAAATTTAAGGCTTCCTCACGTTCTTCTTGCGTAGCTCCCTCTTGATTCAGAATTAAGCCACATTCTACTTTTTTGCACTTCGTGATAGATATTACTCTATTTTCTTGATCAGAATTATTGTTTGCATATACATTTACACAAAAAATAACAGCGTATAAAGTAATTATATATTTTTTTGAAAGCATGCGTATCCTTATATATTGTAATGATTTATTGTTACTTATTCAGTAATGTTTTGGCAATTTTCATTTATAGCTTCAAGCGGTGTTTGTGCCGTACTGCTAACGAATAATTCTTGTAATTTTAGAGCTAATGAACTAACAAGTTGATAAATCGCTTCATATATATTTTGCAACGGATTTTTACATGTATATGCTGGTGCAAAAACATATTGTGTACTGTTATCAGTCAATGAAACTATTTTATAGCAGTGTACTTTATTTGGTAAGTGGGAGCTTTGTAGTGCTTCACAAATAAGGCTTTCTACAATTGAAGAATCAACAGGTACTTCGTTTGTAATTACTAGCACTGGAGACTCTTCAAGTATATTCGGAATGCTTGTTATATCAGTGATAGGCAATGTATTACTACTTGATAAGACATCATTAAGGGGAACCGCATTGAATAAGTTTAATTTTGGAAGTACATCTGCCACGGTAGCAACATCAACTAAATGAGTAGGATTTAAAGATATATTTTCATCTAAAAGTGTTTCTGGTTGCGCAATCGTATTATCTACTACAGCAACAAGATTTGTGATAGGTATTGTTTGGCTAGCGCTTTCTATGGAGGCAATAGCTGGAGCTGTTACGTTTGTTGGTATAGAGGCTTGTTGTGCTAAAATATTTGATTGAGGTTTTGTAGGAATATTATTATAAACATCAACTATTCCTTTTTTACCAAATAGGCAAAAGCATGCAAAAGTGCAGCTTAAAATGAGTTTTTTCATTACGTATCCTTTTAAATAAATGACTTACTACTTTTGGATTATATCAGGTTATTTTTTTTTTCAAAGAGCAGTCCTAAACGTTCAAATTCTTTTTTTAATTGAGCAGAATCTTTAAAATAAATTGCTTGTATGCCGCATAAACGAGCTGTTTTTATATTTGCCCATCGATCATCAATAAATACTATTTGACCAGGCTTTTTTTTATGTATAGCTAAATAAGATAAAAAAAATTCTTTGTTAGGCTTTTTCATTTTTGTTGAGGAGTCTTGTGTATTAATAATATGTGCATAAGAAAAATAGTTAAAAATAGTTGGGTGTTGTGGAGCAAAAAGCTCAAAAATAGCTTGACCTATGTTGGAACCAATATGTTGTGCATAGCCTAGTGCGTGAAGCTTTTTTACTAAAGCAATCGTTGCATTTTTTGGTTTGTAGGCGCATGATATACGAATGGTCAAGTCAATAAGAGCTTGATTATTATTGTACTTAGCGCAATTAATAAGTTCTTGATTGGTAATTTCTTCTTTTACAATGCCTATTTTTTTACCAATATGCTTTGCTAGTATATGGATAGTTTTTTTATCTAATCGCTTAATCATAGTAAAAATATGTGGATAGGTAACAATCAGGCGAAGCCATCGTATTATACTTTTTTCAAATAAAACGCCATGAATATCCCACAAAATAATTATATTATTTTGTGGGATATTAGTTGTGGTACTGGTAAAGTTTTTGTGTGCATTTTTTTTATATAGATGATAAATACATATACTTACAATAGTTACAATAATTAACAAAGTAATGAGTATTAGAAAGTGCATTTTTATCCTCAGCAATCAAAATAGACCATTTTAAGAGTATTTTTACTAACTACCGTCCCAGCAATTGGTGTTTGATCTTTAATAATAGCATCAGGTTTAGTATGGGTACAGGTGTATGGTATTGCATAAAGATCAAATAATTCAGCTACATCTTTTAAACTATAGCCAATACAACAAGGCATTATATACAGTTCTTCTTCCTTTTTTTTAATATAAGCTTTGATGGTATTGTTGTATAACACATTACCAGGTGTGGGGCTTTGACTAAAAATACTATTGTCAGGAGCGGTTTTATTAGCAATTGTACAAATTTGTATGTTTGGAAACTCTTGTAATTGTTTTATCTCGTCTATCGTTTTTCTTACAATAGTAGGGGTATATTGCAGAGGTGGGGGTACGCTGACAGAAACGTGTACTGTTTGCTGTTCTTTGATAGGAGTTTGTTCTTTGGGATATTGACTTAAAATAGTATTTTGTGGCCATTGCTCATCTGTAATTAGCTTAGTTAACCTGATGTTTATCTTGCATTCAGAGCATTTTAAAAAAGCATCTAAAAGGGTAAGCCCAATTAATGAAGGGCAGTCAATTACTTTTGGCTTTTGTATATGCCAAATCAGCAAGTGGCCTAATAAAAAGCTAGCAAATGGTATAACGCTAAATAAAAATTGTTTCATAAAAAAAGTCAATGAGGTTTTTATTTTTGAATATATTTTTAAACTAGTATAGCATGTAAAAAGTTTTTAGGTATGTAAAATAAGCAATATGATAGAAAAAATAATAAAAAACATTTTAAAAAATTGTTTAAAAAATTTTATGTATTACAGTGTTTTAAAAGGTATGAGGTGTTGCTTTTTGAGTGGGCTTTGTTTTTTTTATGTCTACTCTACAAATCCGATAGAAATTTCAACAAAATATTTTAATTATTCAAAAAAACTAATAACGTTTGTGATTACGCAAAAAACGTTGGCAAATGCAACGTATGTAATAAAGTTTATATACAATAGATATCAATTAAATTATATTGATTTTAAGCCATTGCGACATATTAAATTATTTAAGCATCCATTAGTAATTAATTGTCTTTACAATATTGAAAGCACCAATTCATTAGAGCCAATTTTTTTTTTGTGGGACGCAAAAGGTTTATTTGCTTCTCAGCTTTTTTTATATGAGTATGCAATGCTTGTTTTCTTAGTATATAGAGATACGTTATTATATCTTGATTATGCAATACAATCATCAATGACCACCAAGCAGTATATTATTACTTATTTACTTTCACAAACAACAGAACTTTATAATAAAATAGAACGCCTTCCGCTGGACGAAATAATAATGATTGTAAATTTGCTAAGTGAAGAGTTACCCTCACTTATCGAAGATCAAACTGGAGAGCCTATTGTCAGTTGGTATGCGTGGTTTAAAAAACATTGGTTAAAATTTTCTGTAGGCATATTTACTCTGCTTATAAAAATTATAATTATCTTTAAAAACGGTCAAAATGAATCTATTATGCAAGGGTATAATATGCCCACCCCTTGCATCCAACAATTAGCTATTTTGCCCGAAGATATTTTGAGAACAATAAAGCCAAAAAGACAGTTGCATAAGCCGGATTCTGTATCCTTGACGGTATAGTCATCTATCTATGCGGCATACCCGTGTGTCAACCAAGAATAAGCACTCTTCACACTATTTTGCCTTGCACCATGTGGGGTTTGCCCCTATTTAAAATTGCTTTTAAATACTGTGTGCTCTTACCACACTTTTTCACCCTTGCCTTGCGGCGGTTTTTTTCTGTGGCACTTTCCGTAGCTTTTGCAAGCTCCCATTTTTGATAAAATCTCAAATGGCACATTTCTTATTAGGTGTCCGGACTTTCCTCTTGAAAATCAAGCGACTATCTTCACTGTCTTTTATTAGCTTTATTTTTACATATATGAATAGCGTACATGCTACATAATGTTATTGTAAGCATACCACTTATTTTATAATAAATATAGTAATCAATATGTGCATTTAACATAATATATTCTATTAATAATTGTATTAAAAAACTTCCGCAAGCAATAATGGTAAACAGGAAAGTGTTGAAATATAAATAATTATGGTGGCGATACAAGATACAATAAGCAAAAGGCAAATGGGTTAATGCAAGCAGTGCTTTATCATACACAAACCAAGATTGCACTGTAAGAAGAAAAAAAACAAAGCCTATTCTTGAAATGCTGCTTTTTTTAATTAATAAAAAGCAATAATACAAAAGTACGGTATAGGTTATTTGATAGTCTAACACGCAGTACGTTAGCATATCACAGGTAAAAAATAGTATGCTTAGTGTTAAAAATAAAATATAGTCTTGCATATATTACAACCATAAGAGTATACATTATTAAAAACAGTGTATATTATGTCTAATAAAAATACGATTATAATCAAGTGTATTATAATGGCAGGCGTTTTATCTACTTCATTTATTTATAATCGGTCGAGAGATGTTTATGTAATGTATACTCATAAAAATACTACGTGCTCTTTGATAAAAAAAATATATTATACACCCCAAGAATGTGCGCGTAATAGCAATGGAAGGCCTGGCGGCGTTCATGGATTACATCACGACCTTATTTTAGATGGTCTTTTACCCCAAAATAATCCATTGGCTGGTAATAATGGAAATAATAATAATAATTATCTTGATTCATTAGCAGGCTTAGCGCCAATTGCTTTGGCGATGTACTGTTTTAATAGCGCTCCCAAATTAACTATGGTAACATTAACTACACTGCTGCTTTTTATAATTGGTTCTGATAGTGATTAACAGTATAATTAATAATAAATACAGCATAGAAAAACTGTTTTTTCAATGGTGATGTGATGAATAATATTAAATTGTTTAGGCTACTCTGTCCGAAAATCTTGACGGATTAGAAGAAACAAGAGACAGGACGTCTAGCAATAATAATAAAAAAATAACGCCATCTATAGATAGAACCACAGCCTGCAGGAGGAAAACGGGGCAGCGCAAGCTTTATTAATTCAACAACAGTTGCAAAGGGAATTGCATGTTTTGTTATATTGGCAATTGTTTTACGATTTTGTTTTGCTAAAAATGGTTTTAGCATGTATTTCTAAAGATAAGCATATTTAACACGGGCAGCGGTGATACGTACTATTTTTTACATCTTTTTTTTGTTGACAATTGGTTTGTGCGTTGGCATTACCATGCGGTTGTGTTGGGATCTTTCTTTTGATTTTGCAGTTTTTTCAACAACGTATCAGGGGCAACCTTCACGTGTGCTTGATGATCAAGGAAATACCTTGTGTACTTTTGCAGTCAAGCAACATATTCCTGTTGCGTTTGATCAAGTACCACCCATTGTTTGGCAGGCTTTTTTAGCGGTAGAAGATCGTCAATTTTTTGAACATGTTGGGTTCTCATGGAGGGGAATTATACGTTCTATTTGGGTTAATCTCAAGCAGTTTAAAAAGGCACAAGGCGCCAGCACTATTACCCAACAGCTAGTTCGTTTGCTTTTTTTACATAATAAAAAAACATACTGGCGTAAATGTGTAGAGCTTTGGTATACGATTATTATTGAACTATTTTTTTCTAAACAGCAGATTTTAGAAGCTTATCTTAATAATGTATATTTTGGTGGGGGCATGTATGGTATTGGGGCTATTGCCAAAGGTCTTTGGGATATATCAGTTGACAAACTTACTTATGATCAAGCAGCTTTATTAGCAGGAGTTGTACGCTCTCCTTCTTATTATTGTCCTTTATATTCATTAGAGCATGCACAGCAAAGAAAAAAAGTAGTTTTACAAGCAATGCGCGATTGTCATTTTATTACTCAAACACAATATGATGAAGCGCTTGTCAATACTATAACGGTTTTTTCTGCGCATCACGATGAGCATATAGTATATATTAAAAACATGGTGCAAGCAGCATGTGCTAATAGTAGAATTAAAGATTTGTACCATGGTGGGTATACCATTCAAACAACGTTTAATAAAGCGATGCAAGAGCATGCACAACATGTTTTTGTGGCTCATGTTGAAAAACTGCAAAAAGAATTGACAATGCCAATTGATGGGGGGCTTCTTACTATTGCTGTCGAAACGGGCAAAATTAAAGCATTGGTTGGCGGGTATAAATATACAGTTTCCCAATTTAATAGACCATTAATGGCCAAAAAACAGATGGGGTCCACTATAAAACCATTTATTTATGCAGCAGCTATACAAAAAGGGTATTCATTTAATCAGTTAGAATTAGATGCGCCGTATACTTTTACATCTAACGGTGTTGTGTGGTCACCAAAAAATTATAATAAAAAACATTATGGGTATATGACATTTGCCTACGCGCTTGCCCATTCTAATAATATAGTCGCGATTAAACTGTTGCTTGCTATTGGAATTGGTTATGTTGCTGACCTGTTAAAAATGGCAGGTCTTGGCAATGATATTCCTTTCTATCCTTCGCTTGCTCTTGGTTGTATTGATGTAACACTTAAACAGGTCGTAAAAGCGTTCAACGTGTTTGCAAATGGCGGGCTTTTGGTGGAGCCATATTTTGTAGAATGGATTAAAGATGCAAATAACATTAAAATATGGCGGCATGAACATATGCAGCCTGTGCGTTTTTGTTCTTTGTCTGTTGCTTCACAAGTCAATGCAGTTTTGCAATATGCATGTAAAAAAGTATATAAACAATCGTGTGCAACAGAAATTATTGGCAAAACTGGCACTACAAACGATGCAAGAACCTGTTGGTTTGTAGGTTCGTCGCCATCGTATACGACTGGCATTTATATTGGCTGTGATGACAACAGATCTATGGGAAAACATATTTTCCCTATGCATACGGCATTGCCAATTTGGCGTGATATATACAATTGTTTGACGTCTTCAAAATCAATTTTTTATTATGATCGTTTGTTAACAAAAAAATATATAGACAAATGGACCGGTCAGTACACAAACAATTATGACAATGCTATTTTAATTGTACAGTAAATTTACTAAATAGTATATTTTTCTAAGTTTACTATTTATCATGTATAATTATTTTAAATAATTTTTTAGGAAAAAATGACTATATTTTATTTGTTATTCGTATTTTCTGCTCAATTAATGATCTTGCCTATAAAAGTCATGCAAAATCAGCTTGACTGGAATAATCCTATTAATTGGGAACAGGTTGCTGTTGATTTGTACCCCCCTATTATGCATCTTACAGAATTAACTTTTTGTACAAACAATAGGAATTTAATAGATTTTTTTCAAAAAAATATCAAAACTCAGGATCGAATATTAGTGGTTTTGAGCGTAATATATTATGCAATTAACGGTTAAAAAGTTCTTATTTGCAAGTATTGTGTCAATGGTTGTATGATTATGATGGAACAAACAGGCAAAAATGTATATTCAGCGCCTAACAATTTCATAACACTACCTTTTCAGCTTTTTATTAAGATTTTTAGTTATCTTGCCTCTGATGATTTTTTTATTTTATTGATGAAAAATCGTGGAAACAATTAAACAATATGTACGTAGAAATACCTATAAAAAATAAAATATTGTTTATAATATTAATTATTACATCTATTAGAGCATCAAAAAACACAAATTTTAGTATTGTTGTTTATGATAGCCATCAAGAGCTTAATTTTAGCGAGATAGCTTTAAATGACGATTTAAAAAAAATATATTACTCAAAATACATTACCCCACAGTCAAATAACTGCTAATTTAATGCCAGAATTTTCTACAGCATCAGTAGTCCAAAAATTGATTCATCATCTATTGAAGGAAGATAAAAATTTTAACATCAATCAGTATATCTTAATTCGTAACATCTACAGGCTTTCATTAAAAGACCAGGGAAATTCTTCAGTGTATCAAGTTACCAAAAACGGAGATAGAATAAATTGTGTTATTCTTTAAAAAATAACATACTTGCCAAACTACAATGAATAAAAAACGTTTATTTATGCAATAAGTCAACTGAAAAAAACATAAAATGCTCTAAGATGAACTTGATGGGTCAAGAAAACACCGAAGGAGCATTTTTATCTGTAATAGTTTACTTCATTTGAAAGCTAAACAAATAATCAACAGAAAATAGCTGGAAGCGGTTATTGATTAAATTTCTATTAAGTGAATTTAGTATGAGGAATCGCATTTCTAATACTCTTCTGCATATTTTTGCCTATAAATTTTTCCCTATTTGTTTGCGGATTTTTTTATTGTTGCAATATGAATAATTTTTTATTAAAATATTGCTTTAATAATTTTTTTATTTAATTGCAAAGATTTATATGAGCACGCGCACTTGGGTGACTTTATTAGTAACTACTGCTTTTTTTACAGAGTACCTATATGGTATGCATAAGCGATTACCAAATAAAGAATTTACTTTTGCTGCAAATAATGACAATCGCTTTATTTCTTTTTTAACAAAGATATATAATCTTGATCACACAAGTCAAAACTTATTAATAAAACATAATTTAACTGCTTTTTTGGGTATACTATTATGTCAATGGTTTAAGACGATCGATTCAAATGATAAAAAAGCTACTGGAACAGGGTTGCCTTTTGAGCTTTTGGCGGTTATTTTTCAGGATGTGTTAAAATATTATGGCAATGATGTATTGTATAGTCCAAAGCCTATCGTAACAAATCTTGATTCAGTAACTTGTTGTTTACATAATTTAAGCAATTTTAATGTAATAAAAAATAAGTATAACCTTAATGATCACCATGTTCAATATTTAATCACAAGTAATTTTACCATACTGGATATTGCATCTTTTTGTCAATTATGGGGAGCTAAGAAAGATGTGCCTTTTGAAATCGTATATAAAATTTTTGAGCATGCTTGTCATGGTAAAAAAAACAACAAGACACTTTATCTTGATCAAGAATCTGGACATAGGCTTAGTGAGTTTTCTATATATTTACCTGGCGTAGGAACTATTAAACCACGAGGCCTTAATTGGATTATTGATTTAATAGATTGCAAGCAAGAAGAATTAACAGAGCACAATTTAACACTGATAGATAGATACGTTATTCAAAAATTACAGGATTATAATATTATTAAGGAGACTACTTTTAGGTCAAGTTCTTTAAAAAAATTATCAGACAAAAATTCTATTTATATTAAAAAATTTTATTTTGATTCATACATTGCTCTGGAAAAAGATGGCTCCGATTTACCAGTTTTTCCTTATTTAATGCTTGATCGCTACTATTTGGATTGCGCAAGATTCTTTAATGATAAAAACAAAAAATATTCTATGGTTAGAAGTGTTTTTTGTAGAGAAGGTGGTTATCAAAAAATATATGAAATCATAGACTATAAAGAAAACCATTATATTATAATTTATAATGGTAAAGAGCAATATGAGTATAAATTGCCTACATTATCAGCCTCAGAGGCAAGGTATACAATGTATGATCCGTTTGCTTTAACAAGATATACTTTAATATATTCTTCCAAAAAGTTCATTGTATTGTATGATGAAAAAGAAGGTAAGTATCCCGTTTTACCTTTACCAGGAGGTTCACTAAAGTGTAATAGTGCTAAGCTTCCTTTTCAGCATGAAAATCGTATTGTTAATGCTGATACACAAGATTTAAGAAGACATTTGTTTGACCAAAATAGAGAGCAATATTTAAAAAAAGTTTGTATACAAGAAGTTCCTAACAACATGCAAGTTTTTGAAGAGCAACCAAATCATCAAGAACAAATAGCCCAATACGGCTATATAATTACTAAAGGTGGAGATCGGTTAAACTGTCTTATTCAGTAAAGTAAAGCGTAATTTATAAAAAAAAGAGAGCTTGTACTTTTGTTAGAGCTCTCTTTTTTTTATATGTCTTTTATTGTGCATTTACTGCAATACTATTGGCCGAAGATCCAATAGTATATGCAGCATTATTTTTTAAAGTAATATAAGCATAATTGGTTCGTTTTGCATTATATATTTTTGCATACAATATACCAGTAAAATCTAAATATTCTGGATGCTTTTTATTGTCATCAGGTAAGCCAACGTTTATGGTGCTCAGATTGATAATTTGAGCACTTTCTGCAGGAATGCAGTATTCAACAATTTTTATACTTTTGCAGCAATCGTCTACTTCTTCTTGATTATTAGCCATATTATCGCATGATGCACAGGCAGGGTGTACATGAGTAGGTTTTAGTCGTACAAATATTTTTTGGTCGCTGGTGTTGATGACTGTAATCTGTTTTGGAGTAGGATCTTGTGCCATGCGTATGCCAGGATATCGTGCAGTATAATATTGGATAATAAAAATTCCTACAAAAAATAATATTTTTTTATTCACTTTGATTGCTCCTTTGTTATTATTTCTTTTATTGCATGACTTAATACAATTGGGTTTTCTAAAAGCTCATGTTGTCTAAGGCATAAAAATGATTTGTTATTTTGCACCATTGATCTTGCATTGTACAGCTGATGATCAGTAGCTGCAGTTTCAAGGGGAATTAATATACAAGGCTTTTTAAATGCATCTGCCTCAAAAATGCTTCCTGCGCCCGCACGTGCAATGATTACATCAGCTGCTGCATACATATCACTTAGCTGAGGATTATAATCAAATACATAAGCAGATATCCCATTTGTTTCATACAGTTTTTGTACTTCTTCTACTTGCAGATGTCCTGTTTGATGAATAATTTGTATGTTTTTCCAGTATGCAGGATCAATAGACAGTACTTGGCCCATAATATTATTAATAAATTGAGATCCTTGCGATCCGCCTAAAATAGTAATGGTTGGTTTTTGTGGATTTAAATGCAAAGCTGCTCTGGCTTCCATTCGATTTGTGTTAATCTGTTGATTGCTGTAACGAATGGGATAATTTGTATGCACTATTTTTTTTGCAGGAAGATAAGATTCAAGCCCATAAAAACAGCAATGTATTTCATCTGCCAACTGTGCTAATGTGCTAATCGCGTTGCCTGGTATAGCATTTAATTCGTATAAATGAATTGGTATATTCAAAAAATAACCAGCAAGACACACAGGCAGTGACACAAGGCCACCAGTTGAAACAATATAATCAGGTTTAGTCGTATACATGGTATACAATGCCGTGAAAAATGAGCTTATTAAATGCCAGGTAAACGGTATATATTCTGACCATGTTTGCGGTAGCTTTGTTAACGGAATTGTTTTATGTATGTCGATAATGTCTATATTGTTTGCAATAATGGTATTGTCTAAAGTTGCAGTGGTGGTAAAAAAAATATTTTTTGTTTTTTTATGGATATTTTTTTGATTTTTTGCAAGCGTAATGCATGGTACAATATGTCCTCCAGATTTTCCTGCTGCAAATACAATAGTTTTTGGGATATGATTATTGCCTGGGAAACCACGCATTATATAGTTTTTCTGCCATGCGATGTTCATGGTCATAAAAAGCCTCTTTTTTAGCTTTTTTTAATAGTTCTTGTGCATGCACAAGGTTGCCTTCTTGATGTGCAATCTGTGCAAGATGTAGTATAATTGTTGCATCATTTGGTGCAAAAGCAAGTGCTTTAGTCAGTAAATCTTTTGCCTGCTTGTATTGCATCTGTTCAAATAAAATAGCTGCATGCGTGTCCATTAAATGAGGATTTTTTGTATCAATGACTCGTGCTTTTGCAATTATTTTTGCAGCTTTTAATATATTCTTTGTCTCAAGATAGGCATTTGCTAGCAAATTTAATGAGCAAATATGGTTTGGAAAATTTTCAATATTATTTTTCAATGTTTGAATTGTTAAGTTATATTGTTCTTGTATAAAATATATGAGTGCAAGTTGGTGATTAACAGTACATGCAAGCGGGGTATCTTTTAAAAAAACAGAGAGTTGCTTAAGAATTTTTTGAGCATTTTCCCACTGTTTATCTTGTATATATATATGAGCAAGATAAAGGAAAGGGGTGGTGTTAGTCTTGTTACCAAGATGTTCTAATAAAGAAACCGCATAAGGCAGAAAGTTTTTTTCTTTTTTTACAATATAATCAATCATCAAATACCAATAGTTTTGGGGATTGTCTTGATTTAAAAGAATTGTAAAGTAATCTGCAAGCTGCTTGTATTCTTTAACATGTAATAATGCTTCAATTTTTAATAAAGCGTATGTTTTGTTGTGAAGCTCTTGTTTTACGCAGTGTTCGATACAAATAAGTGCCTGCTTGTAGTTTTTATGTTGCATATGGGAAAGCGCTTGATTAAAGCGATCAACTAAGTGATTAGGTGTTTTATGTAAGCTTGCCGCTTTTTCTTGTAAAAGCATTAATTCTAAAATGTGCCTTTTTAGTTGTTGATTGATTTTTGCAGATTCTTGTAATGACAAAAATGTGTTATAGCCTTCAATTGCTTTGTTCCACAACTGTTCTTGTTCAGCTACTAATGAAAACAAAAGCCATGCTTTATCAAAAGCAGGGTTTAATTTCAATGCGTTTTCAACAGCCTTTTTTGCTTCTGTAATATTGCCCATGTCTAAATAAATTTGTGCTTCCAAGAAATAGAAAATAAAACTGTTATGAGTATTCTGATGAGCTAATATGGTATCAATAACTTGGAGTGCATTATGCAAATTTTTATTATTTATATAAATATTGGCAGTGTAAAATGCAATCTCAGTATCGGTAGAGCATTGTTTGTTTAGTTCAATAAAAATAGTTTCTGATTCTTTTTTTTTACCTGTTTTTTCTAAAGACAATGCATACATTTTTTTTAATATTATTTTTTGTTCAAAATAATCACGATTTTCATGATATAAGGCGATAATTTCTTTGTACTGTTGATTTTCAAATAATAGCTCTACTTTACCACTAAGAGTAAATTTATTGTATTGTGGTTGTAGATTGCCAGCATTGTGGAATAATTTTGATGCAAGAGCTTTATTGCCTTCATATAGTTTATAATGACCCCAGCAGTACTGATGAATGCTTACGGCAAAATTATTAGGCAGCAAAGCGTGGGTCTTTAGCAACATGTAGCTGAAGCATACAACTATTATATTTCCTTTGTTCATTTAATCTGCTCCAGATAAACAACGGTTTCTAAATAAAGTTAAAAAGTGGCGTAATTCATCATCTTGAATATTAATTAATGCAGCAGATTCTTTTTTGGAAAAAGGCAAAATTGATGAAGAACTTTTTTCTTTTGGGAAGGTGTTTTTTGTTTCGAAGTTTTTTTTTAACGAACAATTTTTTTGTTTAAATATTATTTTTTGTATTCGTGGTTTATCAAGTGATTTGTTGATTAGCGATTGTACTAGTGGAGACAGTAAATACAGTTCTTGGATCCAGCAAGAATCAGCAACACCAAGCACAACGCTGTTGTCAGTGATTTTTTCAACACTTACTTTGTTGTTAAGTGTGCCAATTATTGAAGGCCATTGTTCAAGCAAAGTAAACTTCCAATTATGTTTAAAAAAAGGTAAACAATCTATAATTGCCTTCAATTCTGTTATTGCCATGTGAGTCCTTTGTTTTTTTTGAGAATAGACATTTTCAAAAAATAGGCAAGGCTTTTAAAAAAAGCTAAATAACTTATTCTTCGTATATGCATAAAGAAATGTTAGAGTGATTATGCTCAATATTCCTGGTATTATATATTTTTGAAAGCCTGAAGCATTGTTGGAAGGTTTGTTATCTGGCTTGATTATTGGTAGGTTTAATTCTTGTTTGGGTGTAGTTGTTGGATCAATTTCTTCTCTTATATTAGCAGCAATTTTTTTGTGCTCTGAAGAATAATTACTTAAAATGGATTTATTTGTTGATGTATAATTTATAAAAGAATCGATAATATCTTTAAGATAGTTGTATGGAAATGTATCATGGTTAAAATCGCAATGGTAAAAATTAATTATAGTATGCTGATTTTGTTTTGGGCAAGTATTTTTTATAACCGCACTATTTATTTTTTCGGATATGCAATCTAATACTATTAGGTAATCTGTTACAAAATAAACATCTAAGTTCACATACCATTCATTAGGCATTATAATTAGTATTGGCTTAGTGTTTATAAAAGTAATTTTCGTTTCTGATATACAACGAAATGATATATCAGGAAATGGGCTTTTATAGTTGTCTTTTTCTTTTAATTGGTCTTTTGTCGTTACTATAATGAAAGGTGACTCGAAACAGATTTGGTTTTTTTCATCTTGTTTATCCAGAAAATCGTTGATTTCATACACGTCCATTATATAGTTGTGTTGACTATCACTATAGTACTGTTTGTACGAAGTATTATTTTTTTCTTGAGTGCTATTTATTTTTTTGAATGATAGCATTGTTAATTCTTCTATATGCAAATTTTGTAAATTGAACAATGTTCTCTCTGCTGCATTACACAATTTAATGCAAAAAATTAACAAGGTAATAATGTGCTTTTTTGGGTATTTTTTCATAGAATTTACATTAGCAAAAATTTATTGTCGTAGTAGATATTATTAAAAATATACAAGAGTAAAATTTTTCGTGTCAGTGGTTTATTTCATTTAATCTGCTCCAGATAAACAATGGTTTCTAAATAAAGTTAAAAAGTGGCGTAATTCATCATCTTGAATATTAATTAATGCAGCAGATTCTTTTTTGGAAAAAGGCAAAATTGATGAAGAACTTTTTTCTTTATTTACTTTGTTGTTAAGTGTGCCAATTATTGAAGGCCATTGTTCAAGCAAAGTAAACTTCCAATTATGTTTAAAAAAAGGTAAACAATCGATAAGCGATTTTAATTCTGTTATTGCCATATAAGCCCTTTGTTTTTTTTGAGAATAGAGGTTTTCAAAAAATAGGCAAGGCTTTTAAAAAAGTGATGTTAAAAATCTTTTTTGATAAACAAAAATAAAAATACATACTTTTTCTATTTATTATGTTAGGCAATTAACATTTAGTGTCGAATAAAATTATTTGGTCTTTTGAAAACTAATTTTGTGTGTGCCATGGCAATAGTAAAGTAGTATACTTTACTAAATATATTAACTTCCATATCACTGTGGTAACAAAGATAAAAATTAAAAGTAATAAACAAAAGATGGAATATTGTTTTCATAGTATTTTTTTTAATTCTAGTGTCGAACAAGTAATATAAGTAATTATTATAAGTATTATAAAGACCTGTTTGATCAAGGTAATTATTATATGTTCGATATTCAAAAACACTACAATACTCATCTGTAGAATCAAGATGACGCATAAAAGAATATATGCCTATATGAATTATCGGTAAGCTCAAAGCAGCCATTGGTAATTGATTCTCAGTGAAGGCAGCATAAAAAGTACATCCATTGGTTGTTGGCAAGGAATGATTATGCATGGCTAATGTATGTGCGTTCTCAATTGAATAAATGTTATTGAAAAAAAAATAAATTAAAAAAAAATACTGTATTTTCACTTTTTATATAAATTTGTTTATTCTAAAATGTCTTTATTTTTGCAGAAATTTTTTTTTATGCAACATATTTTTTAGAAAATATGTTTTTTGATTGCTTGTTTGGCTATATAGATTTTTTATAGATAATAGATTACTTATTGATCCTGTTCAACAATAGTAAGATCATTTTTTTTTGACTTTTTAGGCATGGTCAAAATATTTGCCAAATGAAACATTCCAGCCGAAAAAGAATACAGAGCTTTAACCGAAAAAACTTTTTTATTGGCATACCAAGTATATGTATTTAAGAATAAGAATACGAAATGAAAGCATGTTAACAGCTGATTATTATTCCATTTTCCTTTCAAAAAATACATCGTTTTCTTTGAAAAAGTGGTGGGGTTCAATGTAGGGTCAGTGTATGGATAACTAAAGTAGGAGTAATCAGGGCATGCATTTGTTACTCGACACATTGCTGTATACACCATTGGTATACCAATAGCCAGTTGGAATAGCTCGTTTGCAATTGATACAGAAAAAATGGTAGAAAAAAAAACTAAAGTTAGAAATATATTTTTTGCATTGCATAAATACTTGAAAAATCGGTGAATCGCAGAAATACTTGAAAAATTGGTGGCGGGGGCTGGATTTGAACCAGCGACCTTTGGGTTATGAGCCCAACGAGCTACCAGGCTGCTCTACCCCGCGATGTTATGTACTAAGTTAAAGCTTTTTATTCTTTTGTCAAATAAATATACAAATAAAATACACAAAAAATAATCAGGATATAACTTTGAACAAAGCTATATCCTGATTGTATTTATTAAGTATAAAAAATATACTTCTTTATTCCATGGAGGTTAAATCTATTGCAGAAGCGTCATATTCAGTGGTTACGCCATTAACGTCTGTTCTAAATAGTTTTTCTGCTGATTTTGCCATACCGTTAGGCATAATAATCCAATTGGTAATCATAGTTTCTGAATCAGGGCTTTCTTTAGAGTATACTTCTGCGCGTTCTTCCCACTGTTTTTCAGTACCTATTTTGCGATATATTTTTATTAGATTATTAAAAGGAGATTTAGCATCTTTTAATGCAGCTAACTGTTTTTCTAAGTTAGCTTTTGCACTACTGTTTTCATCGGGGAAAGCCATATTCTTTTTTTGATCATAAATAGAGAAGGCAACAAAAAGGAGTTCTACTTTTTTGTTTTTTGCATTACCTTCAGTTGGTGTAAAACTTACTATATTCATTTTACTAATAGCAGGATATTTTATTTCAACTGATTGATTTTCAGTAATTTTGCCAAGATCTTTTTTGGGTGTTCCACGTTTTATAGTCCAGTTAACCTTGTCTTTAAATGAATTAAGCATTCCTTCTAAAAGGCCATCCTGATCATCGCCACCTGTACAATTTGTTTCTTGGCCTCGTACATTTTGGTTGGTACCTGCAACAACGTTTGAACAGGTCATGGTGTCTCTACCGGATGGAACCAATGAGCATGTCGAAAAAATACCTAGCAAAGCTATTATTTTATTTTTATTGTACATACGTATTCTCCTTAATTATAGTAAAATTACTTTAGTACTCTTTTTGTAAATCAATTACTAATTCCACTTTTTCACCAGCATCATTTTGAGCAGTTGCTACAGCAGTGGCATCTGGGTTTAGCGTGATTCTTTGCTTTTCTGTAGAGGTTTTTGGTATAAGTAATGTGGCTAATTCAACCCATTCAGAAACGTCTGGTGCATTATTATCACCGGTAAACTGTCTGTATACTTTTATAATTGAAGATATACCATTATCTTTTTGTTCTTTTATAATGTTTTTTACCTCTATAGCTACTTTATCTGGTAGTTTAAGTTTGCTATAGTTCGCATTAAAAGGAATTAAGCAAAATAGTACACGAATTCGTTTGCCTTTGGATGCGCCAGTAGAAGGAACAAATGTATGAATTAATTTTGAATTTTTACTCGTTTTAAAGTCGAGTGTTATTGTTTTTGGCTCTGTAAATGTTAAGTGTGTTACCACTTGACTATTGCTAGTGTCCCAAGCAATAAGGTCACCGACAGAGTTTACAAATCCTTCGCAATTCATATTTGAGCCTGCACAACTGTTATTATTTATGTTGTATACTATAGTTGTTTGACCTTGTAAGTAGATATTGCAGAAAAGACATAAGTATGTGAATAATAATGTTTTATTCATCGCATTATTCCTTATTCAAAGCTAGCTAGATCTATTTCAAAAGGTTGAATTTCTATTTTATTGCCATCTACGTCGGTTTCTTTAATTGTTTGTTCTGTTTTAATTAGACCGTTTGGCGTAATAGAAATTTTAATTTCTAATTTATGGGGATATTCTTGTGAGAATATTTCATACACTTCTGTATATTTTTTTTCTGTGTTTGTTTTTCGATATATTTTAATGACAGAGTTAAACTGAGTGTCTTCTTGTAAGCGAGCTAATTGATCTTTTACGCTTTGCGGTAGATTGCTTTCATCAATTTCTGTACGTTTATCAAAAGAAACTATTAATATTTCAACAGGCCTGTCTTTATAAGCGCCTTGTGTTGGTGTTAAAGAAATTATTTTCTTTTCGCCAGATTTAGGAAATTTTAGTGTATGCTGTTCTGTTTTTGCAATGACACCCCATTTTTCTGTGTTTTTTCTTGATTTGTCAAGATTTGCCCAACTTACTTTATCACCTGCAGCATTGAATACTTCTTTTTCTGTTTGTACAGGTCCGCAGTTTGTTTCTTGTCCGCGTACGTTTTGATTAGTACCCATGACTATGTTAGAACAAGTAACAGTATCCCGACCAGAAGAATATATATAGTGTTGATAAGCTCCTGATCCAATTATTAATAAAGTAATTGTAATAGTGAAAGTGCTTTTTTTTAACATACCCGCTCCTTTATCTTGAATAACATAAAAATTAATAAAATTCATACTTAAAATTAATATAACAAAATAGGCATTTTATTAGCAATAAAAAATAAATATAAAATATCTTTATTTTTATTTTCTTTTTTTGTTACTATGATATGTAGGAACAGGGAAATAACGTATATTTTAATCGGCAAGGCGGTATAGGCGCATGATATATAAAAAACTTTTTTTACTATTTAGTACAGGGTTTTTAATAGGAAAGCAGATTAATTGGGATACTTTTGGATCTGATATACAAAATAAAGTTGATGGGAAGGTAAAAGCTAAAGCAGGATTGCCAGAAATACAGCAGTGCAAACCTTTACACGAAGCAGCTAAAGCGGGAAACATCCAATTAACTAATGACCTTATTGCCAAAGGGGCTAATGTAAATGAAATTGGGTGTTTTTGGCAGATGACCCCAGTGCAGGTTGCTTTATTTGATGATACAGAAAAAATTCCATTGGCAAAAATTGCTGATGCTCTTGCTCAATGGCAACAGAACGAAGATCGTACAGCATTGGATGATCTTTCAAAGGTCTCAATGAATTTTGCTGGTAATAAAGAAAATGCTTACCAAGTAGTAAAAACATTAATTGAGCATGGGGCAATAAAATCATTAGAACATCGACAAAGTTCATTTGAAAGAACAGCTTTACATATTGCTGCTCTATTTAACCATGATAAGGCAGCAGCATTATTATGTGAGAAAGGTGCTCAAAAAAATGTGTTGGATATTGCTGGATATACACCGTTAGTAATAGCCTGTTTGAATGGGCATATAGAAACTGTTAGATCATTAGTGAATGCAGGTGTTGATTTAACTATTAAAATCCGCAATACAGATCTTTCTTTAGCTGATGATGACCAGCCAATGGCTATTCATTTGGCTGCATTACAAGGAGCACAAAAAATAGTAACTATTTTTTTAGACGCAGGCCAAGATGTGAACAGTTTAAATGGATGGGGCCAAACACCATTGCATTATGCAGCTATGTCATTAGATGAACCCATGATTAAATTATTAATAAGCCGTGGTGCTCGATTAGACATAAAAGATAGTTGCGGTATAAATCCATCTACCGGAAAAGATTTTTGTGGGTATTCACCACTTGGTAGAGCTGTTAAAGCATTACGAAAAGCTAATCCAGGTATAACAGATACCCAGATTGCAAATAACCCTGTTGTCAAACTATTGCAATATAAAAAGGAGTAATCATACAATAGCACTAGACCTTTGATATAAAAGGATAGGTATTGTATTGGTGTGTAAATTCTTTACTAGTCAGTGTAACATTATACGTAATACCATTTTATTACCCTGATATATGTTGGTGGATGATATTTTTTTTCCCCCTGCCACTTTTTTTATATGGAGTTTACCATACTTGTTCTTTTGTATATGGATTTGTATTTGGTTTTTTATCCCTTGCATGCCATTTACAAGGAGTTTTCAAAGCTGTATTTATTATGGGGCACGGTTTTTGGCCCTATAAAATGCTTCCGTTTTTCTTTAACATAACATACCATGCTCTTTTTGCAGGCTTATTTTTTTGGTTAGCAAACTATTGTATTATATTATTTTTATTTCAAAAAAAAGCATTTGCAAAAGTGCTTATTAATTGTTTAGCTTTATATAGCTATATAATATATATAGATCTTTTCTGCCTTTTTCCTTTTGGCAGATGCGAAGGTTATCTTTTAATGAGTCCTCTTGTGCCATTAGGATCTTTTCCACCATTATTGTATTTATTACTGTTCTTTGGCAGAGCGTTAGCAATATTCTTGGTATTATTTTTTTCAGCTGCTACAACAATTATTTTGATATATAGTATACAAATGTGTTTTTTTTGGATCATACATTTTTGTTCTATACTGTTACTAATAAAAAATAGTAGTAACCATCAAATTATAATTCCACATTGGCATACAAAGATTGCTGCTATACCAATGGCATTTGCTCCACAATATAATCTGACGTTTTTAACAATGCAGGTAGCAGATGTAATAAAAAAACACCTTGTAACATTTCCAGAAGACACGTTATTTATTATGCCCGAGTCTTCATTTTATTGTGAACAACTTGCTATGCCAACCTTATCCAATTTATGGGGACATAAAGTGATTGGTAAAAAAATACATGTTCTTGCAGGAGCGTTTAGATGGAAAAAAGATTATTATTTTAATTCAATGCATTGGGTGTACGATGGTGTATTGCAAAAATGTTTTGACAAGCGACATGCCATGGTGCTTACTGAGCGGTTGCCAGACATAATACAATCTTCTTTTTGGCAACATATTTTTTTTCACAATAGATCACAAATTACACCTTCTATAAAAAATAAAAAATATATTACTATAGATGATGAATTTACATTAGTGCCGTACATATGTTCTGAACTTTTTTTTAACTATTATCCAGATGATGCTTTTGCTGATATGCCAATTGTAGCTGTTTGTAATGATCAACTGTTGGCGGCGTACGTGGCACGCCTTATGTTTTTAGCTGCTATATTTCAAGCTATCGCATGGCAACGAACAATAGTCTACGTATCTTTTATTTATCAAGCTGTTATTTTGCCTAATGGAAGCACTATAAAATTAAAAAAGGTAGCATAAATGAGTGGTATAAAAACATATACTTTATTGGTATTTTCAGCTTTATTGTATGCATTGCCGGCTTTATATAATACTTATTTTTGGTGGTGCTCATTTCTATTTTTGCTTCCTTTTTTTTATGTGGTCGTATTAAATAATCATCTATCATATAAACAAGCATATGTATGGAGCTTTTTTGCAAATGCTTTCCATTTAGCTGGAATATGTATTGGCATTGTTACTATGGCAGAAGGACCTTTGGCGCAGGCGCTTTTTGTTGCACTTTGTATAATTTGTTATGCAGCGTTATTTGGCTTAAGCATCACTTTTATTGCAAAAGTTGTTTTGCGCTACGTATTTTTTTCGATGCGGTATTCTGTTGTATGGTCATATATTTTTGCCATGTGGATTTATTTTTTGTTAATGGATCATGTGTGCATGATGCCGTTTGATGTGGTTGAAGGATATTTTTTACTGCACCCAGTGCTTCCTTTGGTTGTATATCCCTCATTTGTCCGTCTTTTGCCTTGGTTGCATGGTGAAGGTTTATGTGCCATATTGCTCACCACTCAAGCATCGTTATTTGGTTTTTTATATGATCGATCTTTGTATTGGAAAAAGTTTCTTTTTGTTTGTATGCTTTTTTGGCTAGGGTGTTTACTTTTTCCTGTACAAAAATCTGCAAAACCTGTCTGGTTTGAAGACGTAGTTACGGTGCCATATGTTTTTCGAGCTCAGCCTTCAGTAGATAATATGGTTCAGCTTGCAACTGCTTTTTTTAAAGATATAATAGCAATGCATAATAATGCGACTATATTTTTAATGCCAGAAGCATCTTTTTATTATGACAAGTTAGCAGAAACGGTACTGCCATATGCTTTAACCAAGCAATACACAAGTAAGCCAATTCATTTATTGACAGGAGCTTTTGCTTGGGATAAAAATCAGTATCGTAACACATTGTATTGGTTTTATGATGGCAACGTGCAACATCAGTTTCATAAAAAACACGCAATGGTTTTGACTGAACGCACACCTTCATTATTTAGGTATCAACTTATACATGATCTTTATTTTAAAAACATGCATGAAATTGTTCCTTCAGATAATGAACGACCAGTACTCAACATTACAGACCAGTTTACGGTGGTGCCTTATATTTGTTCGGAGCTTTTTTTTGCAAAACGACCACGTGACTGCTTTAAAGCATGTATGATATACGCATTATGCAATGACCGTTGGACTGTTGATTATGTCAAGCTTCTTATGCTGCGTGTCGCTCAATATAAAGCAATAGAATGGAACCGTTGTGTGGTATATGTCAGTTTTGCGTACCAGTATTATATTGATCCTGCCGGTGCCATGTTACAACTTCAAAAATATACTGCAGCAAAAAAGTTTAACGTATGGTAGGCGTTATTGCAAGATGTAACGTCTGCTTTTATTATGCTTGCATGTTATATATCAAAAACGTATTATTACTTTGAAATAAAGTTTAAACAACATGGTGCAAAGTGTATATAAAAGCAAAATTAATATTTCTTCTTTTTTTTACAAGTTCGGTATGCATGCAAAATACTTTATCTCAGCATGTTAAAATTAACGGTTCTTATAATGTTATCAATCTTATATGTACATTATTTGATATTGGTGGTAGTTGTACTGTTAAAGATACAATTAAAGCAGATAAGGGTGATGTTGGTGGTTCGCTTACGACGCGCATTTTAAACTGTAAAAAGTTTAATATTGGAGGCAGCTGTACTGTTAAAGATATAATTGAAGCAGATAAAGGTAAGGTTGGTGGTTCACTTACGACAGCCATTTTAAACTGTAAAAAGTTTGACGTTGGTGGTAGTTGTACTGTTAAAGATACAATTAAAGCAGATAAAGGTGATGTTGGTGGTTCGCTTACGACGCGCATTTTAAAATGTAAAAAGTTTGACATTGCAGGTAGCTGTACTGTTCAAGGTACAATTGAAGCAGATGGCGGCGAGGTTGGTGGTGCAATGACAATAAAACAAGGTGGAACAATTAAAGAAGAATTGTTTGTAGGTAGCTTGTTGACCTGTTTTAATACCAACATTAACGTGCTTGTAAAGCTTTATTTAATTAACGCAAAAAAAAGTAATTTTAAGCAGGTGTACATACAAAATAGGTGTGGAAACGATAATGCTATTTTTGGTGATTATCTAACAAGTCATGGCAGTGTTATAACAGTGGCTGGAAGTGGGAATAACGTACATGCAACTGATGGTAGTACAGTAACTGTTAGTGGAAGTGGTAATAGCGTTTATGCAAGTAGTGGTAGCATAGTAACTATTAAAAATTCTTATTTTGCATGTGTGTATTCTTTTTTTAGTTGGCTATTCTATAAAATGACATCTTTTTTTTACACTGTGCCGCGTGATCCAAATCAATTTTCAGATAGTACTTTTATGGAAGAAGAAATATCTATTTTTGAAGATTGCCAAGTAGAATCCATTATTGTTGACAAAAAAAATAATAAAATGCAAATAATTCAGCTTAAAAATACTGTTGTTACTGGAAATATTACTTTTGCAAAAGATACTTATGGTGAAGTAAGATCATCTGGATCTGTCGTTAAAGGTAGAATATACAGTGCGCAATCTCAAAAAAACGATAGCATATATAATACTATTATACAAAATACTTCCGCCCCTTCTATGTAAAAAATTTTGTAATAACATGTAAAATCTTTATAATGATATCCATTTAAATGAATGGTAGTTTTTTATATTAAAAGGATGTACATGAAGTTAATAATATTGTATGCCAGTCTATTTGCATATGCTGGAACATTACATGGAACGGAACATAATTATAGCGAGTTACAAAAAAATGCGATAGAATTTGATAATCAATGTGCAACAATTCAAAAACTTGTCAATGAAAAAGTAACAACCAATAATGAATTTACAAAGCATATGTATAATAATCTTTTAATGCGCGTTTGCTATTTACAAAATGCTTTATATACGGAAATTGAAAAAAGTTTTTTGTCAACTCATTATAAGAGATCTGGTAATAATGAATCTATAAACAAATTATGTATTCATTTGGTCGATTATTATACTCAATATCTTAATGAGCATCCAATTGAAGAAGATGATAAAAAACATATTGTTAAGCAATGGGAATGGCTTTTGCAAGTAATGAACACTATTATTGTTAGCCATCTGTTTTTACCAAAGAATATTGCATACTAAAGGAAGATTGATGGTATTGTACAGTCTCGTGATATTTTTGCTTATTAGTTTTTGCAATAGTTATGCTATGGAATCAGAATATATAGAGTATGTTAGAGTGCCTTCAGAAAAAAGTTTGCGTTTGGTATTACCAAAAACTTTATTGTATAAGTATGTTAATGATGTAGATTTAAAAGAGCTGTATAGTTTTGCTGGACATGATGTAAATGCAGCTTGCTTATTTAAAATAATGCAACAGTTCTATTCTCAATTTAGAATAAAGCAATTAAGTACTGATATGCGTTCTTTTGGTGATGTGCGTTATATTGGTTGTATTGTTAGTGAAGAATATCATTTTTTAGTTAAAGCTTTACTAGACAAACAAGCTCCTAAATTTTGGCATTTTATTGAAAATGAACTTAATGAGGAAATTGTCTTACAACATAATGATGCTTTAATTTTGAATAAATCATGTTATTGTTATGTCAACAATTCATTTAATATAATGAATCAGGAAATTTTTTTTCACTAGTTTAAAATCGCTTTACCAAAAGAGCCAGGTTTATCCTGGCTCTTTTTTGTATGTAACTGTATTTTTAAATTAATACAAGCAATAAAGAAACGACCGACATAAGTTTAATTAAAATATTTAATGCTGGACCAGAAGTATCTTTAAATGGATCTCCAACAGTGTCGCCAATAACAGCAGCTTTGTGTGTTTGTGACCCTTTTCCACCCAAATTACCAGCTTCAATGTATTTTTTAGCATTATCCCAAACACCACCGGCATTTGCCATCATTAACGCAAGCACTACACCAGAAACAGTTGATCCAATTAATAAGCCACCTAATGCGTATTTTCCAAAAGCAAAACGAACAATAACTGGCAATCCTACAGTAATAATGCCAGGCAAAATCATTTCATATAAAGAAGCTTGTGTAGCAATTGCAACACATTGTTTGTAGTCTGGTAATGCTTCTCCTGCCATTAGACCTGGAATTTCTTTAAATTGACGTCTTACTTCACGCACCATTTTTAATGCAGCATCGCTAACAGACCGCATAGTTAATGATGATATTAAAAACGGCACTGTTGCACCAACAAACATGCCAGTCATAATAAATGGATCAAGTACATTTAAAGTAGAAATACCAGCTTGTTGGCAGTACGCAGAAAGCATTGCTAATGCAGTCAGAAGTGCAGAGCCAATAGCAAATCCTTTACCAATAGCTGCAGTGGTGTTGCCTAATGCGTCTAGTTTGTCGGTAATTGATCGTACTTCAGGGCCAAAGCCTGCCATTTCTGAAATACCGCCAGCATTGTCTGCAATAGGTCCATATGCATCAACAGTCATGGTAATGCCAACGGTTGCAAGCATAGCAACAGCAGCTAACGAAACGCCGTACAAACCACCTAATTGATATGAAGCAAGTACAATTCCTGACAAAATAAATACAGGCAGTACTGTTGATTCCATACCTACTGATAATCCATAAATTATGTTTGTTGCAGCACCAGATTCAGAGCTTGCAGCAACATTCTGAACCGGTTTGCTTCCAGTGTAATATTCAGTAATTAAGCCGATAATTACCCCAGCCAAACAGCCAAGTATAATAGTAAAGAATAGATATATATCCATTGAAAGCCAGTTCATGTAACTGTATGCGCTTGCTAAAAAAGCCAAAATAGCAATATATGTTGCGTTGCGTAACATAGCTGCAGGTTCTGATTTTAGGGCAAGGTTTGAAATTAGACCTA
Source organism: Candidatus Babelota bacterium (assembly GCA_003963225.1). Taxonomy (GTDB): domain Bacteria; phylum Babelota; class Babeliae; order Babelales; family Vermiphilaceae; genus AWTP1-30. Next base: position 54,408 of record RXKB01000002.1, on the reverse strand, counting down.
TGCATGAACTTAATAAACCTAAAGCAGCAAGCATTAAAGGTAATGTTATATAATTAATATGATTATAACCGGTAGAGTAAGCTAAAATAATGGTTGAAACTAGTGCGCCTACATATGATTCATAAATATCCGCACCCATGCCAGCTGTATCGCCAACGCAATCACCTACGTTATCTGCAATAACTGCAGGGTTACGTGGGTCATCTTCAGGTATGCCTGCTTCTACTTTTCCTACTAAATCTGCTCCGACGTCTGCAGACTTGGTATAAATACCGCCTCCAATACGTGCAAAAAACGCAACCAAGCTTGCACCAAGACTAAAACAGGTTAAGATAACAACAAAATGTTCATGATTAGCAAACATAAAAAATAAGTAACTTAAACATAATAATCCAAAGCTTGCTACGGCAAAACCCATTACGCCGCCACCAAAAAATGCCATCATAAAAGCAGCATGTTCGCCACGATTTTTAGCTTGCATAGTAGTGCGTACATTTGCCATGGTTGCAGCACGCATACCTACAAAACCAGTAAACATAGAAGAAACAGCGCCTAGTCCAAATGCGGCCGTAGCAAAAATACTATTAAAAATAAAACCAAGAATAGCGCCAATAATAATAGCCATAATAGTGATTATTTTATATTCTTCACGTAAAAAAGTCATTGCGCCATCTGCAATTGCAGACGCAATGGATGCAGCCCCTTTATGATTAACGGTGATGTTATTTATGAAAAACAGTAGTAAAAAGACAGCTCCCAACCCGACAAGGCCTGCCAGTGTGGTAAAAGATAAAATAGTGTGCAACGATGCAATATCAATCATACAACCTTCCTTACGATTAAGTAAAAAACACATTTAAATAATATGTGATTATACCTTTTAAATGTGTTTTTGTAAATACGAATAAAATTAAATTGCTATTTTATTAATTTAATTTTTATTTATTAAGCTTTATTTTTTTTAGCGATTAAAAATTTTCGTTAAAGCGTGCGTTATTAAAAGCTTCTTTGTATTGTAAAGCTGCAGCTTCAATTTTTAGGTACCATGCAGGATCATTAATATCATAGTTATATAATATTCCACGTGATACATTAACAATTACGCCGCTTCTTTTTTCATTAATCAAATAAGTTAAAAACTTTTCAGGATCAGCTCCTTGAGCACCTACTCCTGGCACTAAAACAAAAAAATCTTGTCCAACTGTATTGCGTATCCATTTATAATAATCTGGAGATAAGTTGCCTGAAATAACAGCTCCTATATTATTTTTTTGATTCCAATGAGTTAGCAAGAGTAACATTTTTTGCCATAATGTGATGTTCGAGGTTTGATTTGTTATAGGATTTGTATAAGAAACGATACTGTTTTGTACTTCTGCTCCTGATGGGTTACTTGATTGTATTAGTCCGATGCAACCTTTTTGTGGATCATCCATGAAAGCTTTTGCTACATCTTGCCCCATGTATGGGTTAACAGTGACAGCATCAGCTTTGATGGTATTAAAAAAGTAGTCTACATAAAATTGCATGGTGTTTTCAATATCCCCAATCTTGCAATCAAGAATAACGGGAATATCTTTATGATCTTTTTTAATGTAATTGACTATTTTTTCTAAAAGACCTGGATAAGATAAAAAGCATGCATATTGTATTTTGAATGCACATGTCTGCTTAGCTGTCCGATCAATAACCGTAATTAAAAAACTTTTTATAATGTTTGTTTTTTGTGTGGTAAAATTCAATGTATTTTGGTTCATTGTTATAAGATTTTTTATGTCGTTTGGTATTTTTTCCCAGTCAGGATCAAGGCCAACGCATAAGATGCTATTTTTTTCTTTTACTTGTTGTTCGAGTTTTAGGTAAAAGGGTAAGTTTTCTTTTGTTGGATTAAAAACGGTCTCCATGCTGTTACTTAAAAATGGTGCTAACAAAAATAAACATAGTATTGCAATCACGTTATTCTCCTTTTAAATGATTGTAAATGATGGGTACTAGGATACGGTATTTTCAACTGAAGTACAGTGTTTTATTAAACAATAGAAAGCTGAAAAATGTTTGTATGCAAAGTTTAAAAATATCAGCAATAGCTTTACTAGTGGGCAATCTATTGTTTTTGGCAATCTCAAATAAAAACTAGGCAACTATTATTTTTTTGTTATTATGTAGTGTTAGTAAGCTTCTGGGATGTACAAATAAATTTTAAATAAAGGATATATTAATGTTTAAAAAAATAAGTTTATTAACAGTAGCAGCGTTTGTTACCGCAGCGTATGCTGATATTGCTCTTGATTTACATGTAGTATTAACCCAAGGTGAATCAGTTAGAAAAATAAATAAGCAAATTATTGTTGCAGAAAATAGCTCTGTAGAATTATATCGCTGTGAAGGCGGTCAATTAATTGGTTGTGTTGATAATGTGAGTGAAAATGGCGCGACTTTGCATTTGCAAGTTAATGCATGTGCTGGTGAAGTTTGCACAACCATTTCTAATCCTACAATTGCATTAGAATGGGATAAAAAAGACCGGTTAACTGTGGCTCATGAAAATGACACATTGATTGTGGAAGTAACTGCAACTCAAGTACAGACTGCAAACTAATTAACTACTAATGTGCCCCAGAAGTTTTACTCATCATTAAAAGTTAAAAAAGGTTAAAATGAAGAAGTTGTTTCTAGCAATGTATTTTTTTTGTGTGGTTAATGGGATGTATGGTGGATTGGATTTAATAATCGATACACATTTTACTTATTTTGCTTGGTGGATTCCGCTTTGTAAATGGGCGTGCACATTTACAAATATTGATCCTGAGACTCTGCTATCTGTTGAAGAGGAAGGCTGTACAATTTTTTTACTTTATACAAAAAATAAACAGAATGATAGTATGAGCGGATTTTTAAATATTTCTTTTGTTCCTCACGATAATACTAAGCATTTGCTGGGCGATGTTAATAAATTAGCAATAGACATTCCTTTAACTGGTGAAAAAACAACCTATTGTGATGATTTTATATCTGCGCACATTACAGTTGCTTGCTCGCCTTAAACATGCCTTTATCAATCTTTATATTGCAACTCATGTAAAAACTGTACACAATAATAGTATTACAGTTTGATTTTTTTTGAACTTTGTTTATAAGGAAGCGTATGCAAGATACTGTTTTTAGAGAATACGATATACGCGGAATAGTAGATTCTGAGTTTTCTTTTTCTGATATATATCAGTTGGGTCGTGCTATTTTTGCATATTGCTTAGATCAAAAAAAAATCAAAACAGTTCTACTTGGGCAAGATGGGCGTGTTTCTTCACCAATAATTGCGCAACATATTATTAATGCTGCACTGGATAGCGGATTAGATGTTGTGCATGTTGGGATTGTTCCTTCCCCAGTTGTATATTTTGGTATGCATGAACAAAAAGGTGATATTGGTATTATGATTACCGCTTCTCATAATCCTGGTCATTATAATGGCATAAAAATTATGCTTGGTGAAAGATGTGTTTGGGGTAAAGAAATTCAACTTATTAAACAGTATTTTACTGAATCTAAAAAAGCAAATATAGGCAAGATTGGGGTTTTGTATCAAGATAAAGATTTTTTAAATCTATATATAGATTATTTAGTAAAACATTTTCCTATATTGCATAACAGTCCATTGCCAGTGATATTTGATTGCGGTAATGCGGTTGCGGGTGTGGTGATGCCTTTATTAATACAAAAATTTAATTGGGCTCAAGCAACATTATTGTATGAAACAATTGATGGCAGTTTTCCTGTACATGAAGCAGATCCAACAGTTGAAAAAAATATGCAGCATTTAAAAGATGCTGTAATTCATAATGCAGCTTGTGTTGGTATTGGTTTTGATGGTGATGCTGACCGTATGGCTGCAGTAAGTGAAACAGGGGCATTATTTTTGGGTGATGTGCTGCTTGCTATTTTTGCTACTGCATTGCCAAAGTCTTTTTGCCATCTAGGTATTGTGTTTAATGTTACTATGTCGTCTGCTTTGCAAGAATTATGTGCGCAACATAATATGCCTGTGTTTATGGCGCCAACTGGACATGCCATTATTAAAGAGTCTATGAAAAAAAATAAAGCAGTGTTGGGTGGTGAGGGTAGCTGCCATTTCTTTTTTGCAGACCGCTATTTTGGATATGATGATGGTATATACGCCGCTTTACGTTTGCTTGAAATTATAAGTTTGACTGGCAAAAAAGTATCAGAGCTTGCAGCAGTTTTACCAAAGCGTTACAGTTCTTGTGAGTATCGTATTGCTTGTGCTGACCAATACAAAAAATTTGTTGTTGCACAGGTTAAAGATGCTTTTATGTTGAACAATAATGCCCGTCTTTTAACCATAGATGGTGTGCGTGCTGAGTTTGCTATTGGTTGGGGTATTGTCAGAGCTGCAAATACACAACCGGCTGTTTCTATGCGATTTGAATCTACCACCAAAGAAGGTTTGTTAGAGATAAAAAACCTGTTTTACGCTATTTTGAAACCTTATCTTGGCCCGCCTTTGGATATTATATTCAAGGATAGCACACATGATCAATAGTCGCGTGGGTTTTCACTTACGTTTGCATACTTCTGCAAGTGCTGTTGCAAGAACAGCAAAAGCCTTAAAACTACCTTTTTTTCAGTTTTTTTTGCAGGCTGAGAAAGATTCACGTCTTTTTTTTTTATCAGCAGAAGATGAAAAAACATTTTTAAGCATGCGTTCATCATTTTCTTCTTTATATGTGCATTCTTCATACCGTTTTGATATAGCAATAACTCAATCCCAACGTCACGAACATCTATATAATATGTTAGCGCAAGAAATTCGTTTGGCAATACGCTTGCAGGCGACACATTATGTTTTGCATCCAGGTACTATTCAAGTTGGTAAGGAAAAACAAGATATGCTTGCTAGTGTTTCTCAAAGGCTTAATCATATGCTAAAAACATATCCAGAAATTATTTTTTGTGTCGAAAATACTGCAAATCCAAAGCGCTTGCTTGGTGCAATGTTAGAAGATTTGTTTTACATAAATGAGCGGATTGCTACTCCGGAACGATTTGGTTTTTGTATTGATACTGCTCATTTGCATGCAGCAGGGTATGCTTTGCATACAGTTGAACAAAGACTTGCATTTTTTGAAAAGCTTAAAAAGTCTGCACTTTCTGTTTTACTTGTGCATTTAAATGATACAACAGTGCAGTGCGGCTCTTTTATTGATCGTCATGCAGAACTTGGCAAAGGAGTCTTAGGCAGGAATGTATTACATAATTTTGCAACGAATGAATTTATTAGTAACGTTCCTTTGCTTATTGAATCACCCGAACTATCATTTGATATGATGCAGAAGTTGCTACAAGAAACAAAAGAGTGGTAAAAATACAAAAAAATATTATATGTGCTTGATAAAGCGTTTTTGTTTTGATAAAAAATTCATCCAAACGGTCTATTCATGCAGTAACTTGCAAGTACTTTTTAACGTTGAATTAAAAAAATACGCTGTTACCATCCATCAGCGTTTAACATTATTCTAATCATCCCCAGGTCTGTCTGCAATTTGAATTATTGTATCTCTTTTTCATGCAAATGCGGTGTTGTTTAATGATTATAGAGATTAATATAACAAACCCAGCAAAATAAAACCGGTTAACTTTACGCCATATTGTATTTTTTGTTGATTTTTTATTTTATTAACTTACTATTTTTATTTTTATCATTTTTACAAATATAAAGGCATCAAGATGGCGTTATACAACAACAAAAATTTAGCAGTACTATTTTTAGGGTATGGCATGATGAGTGTTGCAATGGAAGAAAATACAAATATGGCAGCAATTTTAAGAAAATTGGGTGCAGATGAAAAATATATAAACGACACTCTTGCGATTTTCGAGCGAGGTAAAACTTCTGACCAATTAGTAAATGATTTTCATGATCTTAATCTAGCAGCTAACTTGCCAGACGTAGAAAAACAATTTGTCCATGTTGAAGATAAAGAATTACCTTTAGAATATTTTCCCGAAAATAAACGAAAGAGTATAATATATAGTGGATTGTTCAACGCGAGCGCTTATTATAATTGGTTGACTGGGAATAACAAATAATTTTACAAATAAATTTAAAATATAAACGCACAAAATAATTATTTAACATATTTTGTGCGTTTATCTCTAATATACAGGCGTTAAGCACAAATGATTCAAAAATATATTGAATCCAAAGTGTTTCTTTAAAAATAGAGGCAACCAAGTCTGAATAAAGCTATAAATTGTTTTGTTAAAAATATTATCACTTTTAGAAACTTTTTTATTTTTTAAAAACTTTACCTGCTAAAAGATTGATTTTTTTGTAGTAACGTGCATTATTATTTGTAATGTTTTTATAAAAAAATAAAGGTTTTTAATTATGAAAAAATATGCGTATTTACTTATTTGTATTTTAATATTAAATAATACCAATGGCATGAAAAGAGATCTACAAGAGGTTTTTGAAGATCTTGAAGATGGTCTTAATCCATGGGATGACCCATTAAGTAAATGCACTAAATCGAATTTTTTGAACGCGCTGCCTCAGGTTGTGAATGGACATGATTTACCAAAAAATGAGCCGATTGTTCTTTTACCTGATCGGTTAGCTGGATTGGAGGTCAATCCTCTTGTTAAAGATGGTGAAGATAAATTAATTAATCAAATTGTAGTGAGGCCGAAATATCATCAAGACACTGAAAGATTGATACGTGTTTCTAAGGAAAAAGATCATACTGAGAAATTAGTCGTAAAAGAGGATAAATTAAGTTATAGAAAAACAGAGAATAAAAATAATGATGATTTGGTTTATCTAACAAAATACTTTAGAAGGCTTTATGTAGGGGGATGTGTGTATGACGGGTATCATGCTGTGCCACCATCTTTGCTTCATATGATGATTTGTGGGGGATTAGAATTCGATTCCTATACTCGTCTGAAAAAGGATAATTCTGGTTTATTAAGAGGTTGTCAAAGAATTTTGCCGTCAATGACGGTGAAAATTAATAATAATAATGTTGATTCAAAAATAAAATTTCTAGGAGTTTGTACTTATGAGAATAGTAGTATGATTGTACATGTTGGTTTGAAGGAAAAAATTGTTTATGACCAAGGTAAACATGCTTCTTTTTTACAGCGCATTCTCGATTGTCAATATAGCTATCCGAATTTTTTGATAAATGTTGTCAAAATATGTCATAAGTATTATCTTCCTAATTATCATGTACCCACAAAAGATCGTCTTTCGGAGGTAGAAAAAGTATTAAAGGCATATCAACATAACAATGAAATATCAGTTACTGTTTCCGTTGAAAATGCTAGCAAGCTTAGCGGCTTTTTTCATAAGCCTATTGTTTGTGATTATCCAGATGGCACTGCTGATGACGACAAAATTATTTATTTCCCTTTAAATACTTGTTATCCAGCAGGTGTTTTTATAAGCCCTCATTGGATCAAAAAAGATTTATTGAATCAAAATGCGGTTGTTAATTTTAAAAATATTTTAAAATTAATCTAAAATATTTTTTTATTTATTTATTTTTAATTTTTTACAATGCATATTATAAATTTATTTTTTGCGATATTTTACTAGATAAATAAAGCTTTGTTCATGTTGAAAAAATGCGGTATACTGACATTAGATGATAATTCATGTTAACAATAATGTTAGTATACTGAGATGTTCCGATGATAGATTTAAATAGGCTACATGAAACCCCTGATGAAGTTATCAAAAAACTTAAAAAAAAAGAGCCTTTATTTGACGGGCAAAAGCTTTATGTGCTTTCAAAACAAGTGCGAGCGCTTCGTATTGAAATTGATGAGCTGCGTAAAAAGCGGAATGAGCTTGCTTCGTTTGCAAAAAGTGGTATTACACAAGAAATTAGGCAGCAATCTATTGATTTGGGGCAGTTAATTAAACAAAAAGAAGATGCTTTATTAGAATGCGAAGATGATTTTAATGCATTATATCTTGCGGCTCCAAATATACCGTCTGATGATATTCCAGATGGTGGCAAAGAGGCAAACAAAATTGTTAAAGTTTTTGGTCAAAAAGCGCAATTTGCCTTTGAACCGCTTAATCATGTTGTTTTAGGGGAGCGGTTAGATTGGTTTGACTTTAAAAAAGCCGCAAAAATGACGGGTGCTAATTTTGCTTTTTACAAAAAAGATGCGGTTAAATTAATTTATGCCTTGGGTATGTATATGTTAAAAAATAACATGAAGCATGGCTATGAGCCTGTTTTACCTCCTCATATGATTAATGAACAATCATTGACTGTTTCTGGTAACTTTCCCAAATTTAAAGATCAAGTGTACGCGGTTACTGCCGATAGCTTATTTCTAACGCCGACTTCTGAAGTAAATATTGCAAATATGTATAAAGACCATATTTTTGAAGCTGAACAACTGCCTTTGCGTATGACCGCGTTTACGAGTTGTTTTAGACGTGAAGCTGGTACCTATGGTTCTGCTGAGCGCGGTTTGATTCGTATTCATCAGTTTGAAAAAGTTGAATTATATACAATCTGTGAGCCTGAATTTTCAGAAAAAGAACTTGACCGCATGATTGCGTGTGCTGAAGATATTTTGCAAGCATTAGGGTTGCATTACCGCATAAGTCTGTTGGCAGCCCAAGATTGTTCTTTTCAATCAGCAAAAACGTATGACATTGAAGTATGGTTACCTGGGCAAAATCAGTATTATGAGGTTTCGTCTGCTAGCAACTGTCAAGAGTTTCAAGCGCGTAGAGGATTGATTCGCTATAAAAAAAATGGTAAGAATTGTTTAGTGCATACGTTAAATGCTTCCTCGCTTGCTTTGCCGCGATTAATAGTTGCTTTAATGGAGGTGTATCAGCAAGAAGATGGTTCTATTGCTTTACCCGATGTGTTAAAAACTGAAGGAATATGGTAATGATAGGTGATGTTGATAAAATTTCTCCTGAGGTCATAGAAAAAATAAAAAATGTTACTCTTTTTACCAAACGGTTGTTTCGCACTCAACAAATTGGGCAATCAAAGTCTTTTGTAAAAGGTATGGGTTTTGATTTTGATTCATTGAGAGATTATACAATTGGTGATGATATAAGATTTATTGATTGGCGTGGGTCGTCACGTGCTTCAACTTTACTTGTGCGTCAGTTTAAGCAAGATCAGGTTAAAACAGTAATGCTTGTTGTAGATATTTCTAAATCGTTGTCTTTTGGCACAGTACAACAAAAAATAGATATAGTTAGCAGAATGGCTGCAATCATAGGTCTGATTGGGCATTATTCTCAAGATTTGGTAGGGCTTATTTTATTTTCTGATGGGGTTGAGCTTTATTTGCCTCCTCGTAAGGATAAAAACTATATTAATGTTATTATGAAAGCTATTTTTTCTTGGAAGCCAAAAGGAAAAAATACTAACAGTAAAGCCGTGCTTAAATATCTATTAAAAGCAACGTTGAGGCAAACAATTGTATTTTGGTTTTCTGATTGCATTGATAATCAGTTTGAAGATGCGATTAAACTTATTTCTCCAGTGCATGATGTCTATGTAATGCGCTGTCTTGATAGTTTAGAGCAGCATTTACCTGTGATCGGTTCATTGTTAGTACAAGATTTGGAGACTGAGCAGATTGGCTATGTAGCTATTACCAAGCATCATGCTACACATTTGCAAACAAGAGTTTTGTTGCAAGAAAAAATTATGAAAAATAATGGGGTTAAAGCTATTGATATAATTGATATGGTTAAAGCCTTAGAAAAAATTATCTCTTTGTTTCGTGCGCGTATGCGCACTTAAGGAATGGTTATGTTGCAAGATGAATTCGGAATATATGATATCTATACTTTTATACATGTTCCTTTTTGGAGAACAGTTTTTTTTAAAAGATTTTTTTTCTTTAGCGCTATTCTTTTCGTATTTTTCTTGATTTGGCAATGTTTACAGCTATTTTTTTCACGCGCAAAAACAAAAGATGTGCCAGTTAAGTTGACTGTATTGACATTATTGGATGAGATCAGAAAAGAGCAAAACATTTCCCTTGTGTATACTAAGTTGAGTTTTATTTTAAGACTTTTTTTTACTGATGCTCATGAAACTGATATGATAAGTTTGACTGAACATGAAATTATAAGACATATTGACACTTGCAAATGGTGTATTGAAAATAACAAAATCAATGTTGGCGATCATTGTGGCATATGCAAAGCTAATTCTTTATCTTTATATCATTGGGAAAAAGAAATAAAAAACATACTTGAAAAAATAAGCAGCATAAAATATGAAGCTGGGCAATTATTGTCAAAAGAGACTGTAGTTAATGATATAAATATGGTAACCATTCTTGTACATAGTGTTTATTTTAAAAAATAGTATTTAATGCATAAAATAATAACTTTCAAAGCCAGATCGTTTCATTCTTTGTATATTCATTGGCCTTTTTGCCCTTACAGGTGCCATTTTTGTCCATTTGTAGCATTGGCAGGGCAAGATCAATATATGCAGGTATATCATGACGCACTTATACAAGAAATTAATACATTTATTAAACATTATGAGCAAAATAAACAGCGCATTGATACTGTATTTTTTGGTGGAGGCACGCCAAGTACTTATCCTAACGACCTTTTACTTGACACTATAGCTATACTAAAAGAGTCATTTGATTTTCATGAAAAAACAGAAGTTACTATTGAAGTGAACCCTGGTACGGTCAATGAAGAACAAATTGATTTATGGCAAAAAGCTGGTATTAATCGATTAAGTGTTGGTGTTCAAAGTTTGAAAGATGGTGCATTGCATAGTTTAAATAGGCTACAAAGTAAACATGATGTTGAACAGTTGATGTTGTATGCTCCAAACTACATTAATAATATATCAGTAGATCTAATTATGGGTATACCCGATGTTTCTTTTGAAGAATGGCAAGAGTATTTAACAAAAATTGTTCAATGGCCGATTAAACATATTTCGGTATACTTTCTTACGGTTCATGAAGACACAAGGTTGTATTTTAATGTAGCTTCTGGCAAAGTACAGCTTCCATCAGATGATTTTATGGTAGACTGTTATTTTTGGACGCAGGCTTTTTTGGCTTCTTGTGGGTTTGAGCAGTATGAGCTTTCTAATTTTGCAAGGAAGAACTTTTTTTCTAGGCACAATTCTGTTTATTGGGACAGAAAGCCATATAAAGCATTTGGTTTAGGAGCTTGTTCGTTTGACGGTGTAAAACGCATGCAAAATGAAAAAAATCTTATCCAATATATACAGAAAGCAACATTGCCTGACGGTCCAATAGCTATATGTGAGGAGCTGACGGATCAGCAGATAAGGCTTGAAAAGGTTATGTTGGGCTTGAGAAGATCACAAGGGGCTTTGTGGGATGATATAGTGGTAGGTCTTGATGCAAGTAAGGTATGCATATTACAAAGCGAAGTTGATACGTTAGTGAACGAAGGATTAATGACGTGTGATAAGCGTGTGTTGCGTCTTACACAAAAAGGATTAGTAGTTGAAAATCAAATAATAGCTCGACTTGGATTATAGCATTTATTTTTTAATGGGAGATTTTTTTATGGCAAAACATGTTGGTGTTAAATTACCGGAAGATTTATTACATCTCCTCATGGAAGGTACGACTGTAGGTATTATGGCAACTTTTTCAGAAAAAGGTATTCCTAATACTACTCCTATTCAATGTATATATCCAAAAGGATTGGAAAGCATTTTAATTAGTATTCATAAAAATCATACCGGTTATCAAAATATGGTTTGGCAAAAAAAAGTCATGTTTTGCTTTTTGGATGCTAATAACATTGCGTATAGTGTTTTAGGAAGAGCTGGCGTAGTTAAAGCTCCCTCCCAAGTGCATCCGTTGATGAATATCGCTCGTATTGATATTATAGATATCAAAAGTGATAGATCTGTTTTAACGCAGGTAACTTCAGGAGTTAAGTGGAAGCATACATCTTGGGAAACAGAAGAGCTTTCTCGTGCTTTGCTGCAAGAGCTTAAAGATTTAGCCAATCAATTATGACTTTATAATAGATAAGAGTGAAAGGTGCATATGAGGTATTTTTATAAGAAGGTAGCTCTACATACAACAATATTATCATGTAATGTATTAACACCTTTGCAAATATCGTACGGAACTGAAACACAGGCTATATCAGCTGAAGCTGATGATAAAACTATGGCTGTGTTGAATGAAATGCTTGCAACTCTCCAGCAACCTGTTAAGGCAGATGAACAGCTTCCACATACTGCACCTATTACAACATCAGAAAACAATGCTATGTCTACTAATGTTAGCGTGAAGAGCGCTGTTGATCCTATTGTTTTACCTCAGGATGCTGAAAATCCAAATAGTGAACGTCAAGCCCTTTCTATACCTAATGTTTCGCCTCAACAAGTAGCTGGCAATGTGTTAGCACAAGAGCCTACAAGTCAGCAGATTTTTGCAGAAGGAAACGAAATAGAATCATTAGGAAAAGAAAAGATAGATGAAAAAATAGGTATAGATACTATTAATTTACCTGATCCACAAGGGAATTGGTTATATAAAAGCATTTGGTATGAAAGGGCTCAAGAGCGCTATGAAAATATTCGTGGGCTTGTTGACAAAGTTTGGGATTTTCGAACTACTTTTTTAGAAAAACGTACAGACTTAGATCGTGCAGTGTTAGATCCTTTTTATATTAGCGTTGGATTGCGTATTGGAGAACTTCAGGAAGTGCTTGCTGATTTAATAAATCGATTTAATGCTGAACGAGATAAAGATGGCACTTTGGATGTACAAGAAAGATCTTTATTAAAAGAACTAAAGGGAGAGCAAGAAGTCATTACAAGATTACGAGATCAAGTGAATGTTATAACTGAACTTGATCATCGCATTGACGAAGCCCTGAATAAATTAATGGATCAGCTTAATAAGGTTCGTGCTTATGAGCGTGATGCATGGAATAATTTTAAAAAAATTTCTCAGTTGCTAAGTGATACTAAAGCTCGTGAGTTATATTACGCTATGGATATACAAATGAGGAATATAAAAGATATACAAAAATATTTGCAAAATGATTTTAGTCCTTATTTTAAAACAACAGTCGATAGAATTACAAAAGAAATTGCTTCTGTACAACAATCGGTAGAAAAATTAAAAGAGCAGGGCGTAGATTTTAAAACACAAGCAGATATCTTGTTTCAAACGATAGTGAATCCCGTGACCAAAGACGTTAATATAGAAAAAAATGAACATGCGCCGGTGGTAGAAGATAGAGAAGAGTCTAATACAAAACTAACATTTTTAGAGCGCGTACTAAAAATGTTTAATAATTTGCTGGATCTTATAATATATCCAACTAAACTGTTATTTAAAAAAATTTTTAAGACGAGTTAACAATAATAATACTGTTTAATTTGCATATTTTATGCGAATGTGTTACATTTTTTTTGCTTTAAATAGTTGCCGAAGTGGTGAAATTGGCAGACACACAGCCTTGAGGGGGCTGCGGGAGTAATCCTGTAGGGGTTCAAATCCCCTCTTCGGCACCAAAGCAAAAAAAGGAAGCGTAAATTTAATTTTTTAAAGGAATTAATATGCAAAATACAATGCGTAAAATAGTTTTTTCTGAAATATCATTTTGGTTAATATTGGCAGGTGCGTGTGTGTATGCGTTATATCCTTTGAGAAGTTCGTTGCGTTTTGGTACTGACTTGGTAGGAGGTGTGTACCTGACATTAGAGGTACAAGTTGAAAAAGCTGTAGAGTCTTCTTTAGCAAGCATAATGAGTGCTATTAATAAGTCTTTAAAATCACAAGGTAAAACTCCTTTATCTAAAAGCGTACAAAATCAGCGTATCGCTTTTTCTTTTGGTAATTTGCAACAAGCACAAGAGGCTGCTCAATCTATAAAAAAAGAGCATCAAGATGTAAAAATTGAAGTGCAAGATGCTAAGGTAAACGTATCGTTTACAGATCCAAAAATCGATCGGATTAAAAAAGATGCAGTGCAACGAAATATTGAAGTTTTACGCTTAAGATTGGATAAATTTGGTGTTTCAGAAACTCCAATTAGTGCTCAGGGACAAAAAAATATTGTTATAGAAATGCCTGATGTCTTTGATCCACAAGAAGCAAAAGCTCTTATTGGTAAAGCGGCATTATTAGAGTTTAGGTTAGTATATAAAACTGGCTCTAGCCAAGAAGATTTATTATATGATTATGATGGAGAGTTAAGTGATGATAAAGAAATATTACCTGGTGTAATGGAAGGTGGGCATCGGGTTTATTATGTAGTTGAAAAATATGCCCAAGTTACAGGGCGCATGCTCAAAGATGCGCGTGCTGCGTTAGGTGGTAGAACAGGTGTCGAGGCTGTTGTGGAATTTAATTTAGACGCCGAAGGTGGTGAAAAATTTTATGCATTAACTAGCGCTAATTTTGGCAGGCAGTTGGCGATAGTGCTTGATGGTGAAGTGATCAGTGCTCCGTCAATTCATACTGCAATTAAAGACAGTGGGCATATTACTGGTAATTTTACTAGTGAATCAGCAAAATCTTTGGCCCTATTGTTAAAATCTGGTGCATTTGTTGCACCGGTTACTTTTGAAGAAGAAAGGCAAATTGGGCCAGCGTTAGGACAAGAATCGCGTACAGCTGGGCTTTTATCGTGTTTGATAGGGTTATTATTGGTGTTCTTATTTAGCATATTTTTTTATAAATTGAGCGGTTTTTTTGCGTTTCTTGTGCTTGTTTACAATTTGTTACTCATTCTTATTGGGCTTTCTTTTCTTGGCGCAACCTTGACATTGCCAGGAGTTGCTGGTATGGTATTGACCATTGGTATGGCAGTTGATGCTTCCATTTTAATCTTTGAAACAATAAAAGAAGAACTTTCTCATGGTTTATCAATAGAAAAAGCAATTAACGTTGGTTTTTCAGATGCAATGATTGTTATTATTGATGGTAATTTAACAACATTTATAGTTGGTGTTGTGTTATATTTCCTTGGTTCAGGTCCTGTCCAAGGATTTGCAACTACTATGATGCTTGGTATTGTAGCAACGCTTATTACTGGATTATTCTTTTTGAAATCGTTATTTAATGTTATGTTGCGTAACTTTAATATACAAAAGTTATCTATTTAAAAATAAAAGCGGCGGCGTAGCTCAGTTGGTTAGAGCGGCGGAATCATAATCCGTAGGTCCGGGGTTCGAATCCCTGCGTCGCCACCAAAAAAAGGTGTTCTTTTATGAAGAAATGGTGTGAAACATTGACATTGCCTACTCTATTAACGTTAGTTCGTTTAGTTATTTCCCCTATAGTGATTCCTTTTTTATTGGTTTATCTGCTACCATTTAATGTTTTTTTAATTAATCTATTTCTTGCTATTATTTTTTTACTATTTGCGCTTACAGATTTTTTTGATGGTTATTATGCGCGTAAGTGGGGACAGGTAACTCACCTTGGTTCCTTGCTTGATCCTATAGCTGACAAATTTTTATTGTGTGCTGCCTTAATAGCATTAGTTGCGGCTGAAAAAATATATTTTTATTGGGTTATTATACTTATTGGGCGTGAATTTTTTGTAATGGGTTTGCGCTATATTGCTTCAGAAAAAAACATAGATATACCGGTTTCTTGGTTAGCAAAAATAAAAACTGCTCTTGAAATAGGTTATATTGCTTTTGTTATTGCCTATGTTCCTCAGCCTGGAGTAAGCATATTTAGTTATTTTAACATTATGTATTACGGTTTATTATTTGGTACGCTTTCTCTTTCATTGTATACAGCATACTGTTATTATATGCATTTTTTGACTTATTTTATTAATCAAGAAATAAAGAATCCTTCGGTTTATGATGATAAATAAATTTATTATTTTTATATTTATATGCCTTCTATCTTTTTTAGTTGGGGCTATTCCATCAGGTTATTTATTTGCAAAGTGGTATGGCATTAGCGATGTAAGGACTATTGGTTCTGGTAATATAGGTGCTTCTAATGTTGGCAGAGCTTTGGGTTGGAAAGCATTTATCATGGTTTTTTTGTTAGATGCATTAAAGGCAATAATTGTGCTTTTATGGGCACAATTATTTGTATCTTCATTTATTTTATTAGTAATTATTGCTTTTGGAGTGTTAATCGGCAACTGTTTTTCTCCCTTTTTACAATTTAATGGTGGAAAAGGAGTCGCAACTTTAATGGGTATTATTGGTGTATTTTCACCGCTAGTCATGTGCTGTGCTGTTGTTATTTGGTTGATTGCTGTTGCATTGACAAAAGTTCCTGCAATTGCTTCGTTATGCACTTTATGCACGTTGCCATTCTTATCGTATTGTTTTATTTCAATTTCGTTTATTCCTTTTTTATTAGCCGCCTCTTTTATTGTGTTATGGCGACATAAACAAAATTTTAAACTATTAAAATTGCACTATTTTTTTTAGGAATATATTTTAACCTATTGGTTTGTGTATTCAAAATGTGAGACAAGAAACATTTGCATAGAGTTGTTATGTGCATATGCTTCTAAAAGTGAATTATCAATTTCTTTTATGCCAATTTCCAATAATAGTACTGGTGTTGCTGCCCAAAGGTATGATCCTAATCCTTGTAGACTTTCTATAATACAGGATAAACTATTTTTGCTAGATGCTTTTGGGCCAACAACCTGATACTGAATATTTATATTATGTTTTTTGCATACAAAATCAATTACAGCTTGTTGATAATGTACATAAGGTTGATTGGAAATAAAGGTAATATGCTTTATTGTTGGGTGCTCTTGTAACCATTCAGATAGTTTTATTAAAGTTGTTTCTGTGGTTGGTCGTGTATTATTGTTTTCAGGTGTATCTATAATAAAATCAGGAATTTGATGTTTATATAAAAAAGATTTTTTATAATAATATGCAATTAAATGAGTTTCAGTAAGTTTTTGCCAAGCTGGCAATGCAAAGCAACGTGCTATTTTTTTAAGTTTTTTCTTTGAACCATCAATATGTTCTGTAACAAAACGTTGGCCTGCTAATAAAATAATGGCTTGTGGTTTCGTCTCATTTTTTATCAAGGCAAGCGCATACTTAATTCTTTTTTTTATATCGGGCCCTGTTGAACCAAGTATACATAACGCATCTGTTTGAGTAGTTTTTTGCTTAATCGCATCAATCATGCCTAGCTCTTGCAAGCTATTTAAAATAGTATTTTGATCAAGCATTATCCATGCAGGTGGGGCAACTTGCCACCTTTCTTGGGCTTTTTGGCTTTGAAAATTTCTTTGTACAAATTGCTCTTGTGTTTTTTTTACTATAAAAGCAATATTTTTAACAATTTCTATATCGTGTTGAGTTTTTGAAAATGGTATTTGCAATGGTTCATTCACAGTACTAGCTTGTTCTAATAAATAACGAAAAGCTTTCTTTTTTTCAGCGGTAGTAAATCCGTAATAATTTAATACATTATTAAATGAAACGGTAAAAATATGAGGTTTGCAAAAAAATAATAGGGACATAAAAATAAAAAAGTAAAATGTAAAAAGTAAATTACGTTTTTTCATTTTTTATAATTTTTGTATTGGATGAAACAAAATTATAGATAAGTCTACCATAATTTCGATAAATTATTTTACTTGGCTCATTATTTTGATTATAATCTGACTCAGATTTACAATTTTTACTCAAGGAATAGTATATGTATTTTTACAATAAAAAACTATTTTTAATACTGTTTAGTTGTTTTGTAACTTGTATAACAGTAGCAGGAACGATAGATAAACCATTGGATTACGATTCGTTTGTAACTAAAAATCAGTTAATGCAGCATATTTATTCATTATTACATGAAGCAGGGTATACCTCAGAAACACAAAAAGAAAAAATAATGCGTTTTTTATATAGTGATACGCAGCAGGTTATGGATTCTGTTGGATTAGGACTTAACCAAGCTGATCTAACTAATCTTTATAATATTAAAGAGCAGGTTCAATATTTAATGAAAAGCCAACCAACGGAGTTACAAGAAAAAAAATATTATGCATCAATTTGTCTTGATGCTTTACCCAAAAGAGGTATCAAATTTACTTTATGTACTATTTTAGAATGCTTCAAATTAAGTAATAAAAAATTTGCAGATACAAAAAAGTACAATCCAACCTATTAAATGATTATAAAGCAAAAAGGAGAATAATTGCAAAAGCATTTATATGTAGCAAACTGGAAAATGTACATGAGTAGATCAAGCATAGATCTATTTTTTAAGCATGTTTTTGCAGATACGACGTTTGCCCAATATAATACAGAGCTTATTCTATGTCCAACATTCTGTTTTTTAGAGTATGTTGGACAGTTTTGCTTTAAAAAGGATTTTCCATCAATTCAATTGGGTGCACAAGATTGTAGTCAGTTTGCAACTGGTGCGCATACTGGGCAAGTGCCAGCTACTGATATTAAAGCTGTTGGCTGTACCTATGCTATTATTGGGCATACAGAACAAAGAATACATAATCAAGAAACAGATCAAACGGTCTTGCTCAAAGCCCAAAACTTAGTTTCTGTTGGTATTAAACCAATTATAGGCGTTGGTATTTGTCAAAAAAATAGTAATGTGGCTCAAGCGTGTAAGTATGTTGCCAATCAGCTATCTTTTTTTATAGAAAATATAGAAAAACATACTGGTTTGCTTTTTGCATACGAACCTTTTTATGCAATTGGGTCGGATATGTTGCCTGATATTGCCAATGAACAAAAAGTAATTAATGTTATGTATGCTACCTTGAGCCAATATAATCAACAAAGTATGTGTAAAATATTGTATGGTGGAAATGTCAATCAGCAGTCTGTGCAACTCCTAAAAAAAATACCCCATTTAGATGGATTTTTAATAGGGCGGGGAAGTACTGATTTTCAAAACTTAAAAAACATTATATGCTAGTATATAAGCTTATGTTGTTACAAAATACAAAGGATTTTTATGTTATATGGATTACTTTTAACTTTTTATATTATTACCTGCATTTTACTTATTCTTATTATTTTAATTCAAAAAAGTAAATCAAGTGTTGGGTTTGGCTTAGGTAGTGGCTCCCAAATGCTTTTTGGCGGATCTGGTGGACAAGACCTTTTTCAAAAAATCACTTGGGTGTTAGGCGTAGCTTTTATGGCGATGTCTTTATTATTATCTTTAATGAAATCAGAACAAAGCAGAACATTACAAAGGCCAGCTAGTGCGCGTTCTATTATTCATTTAGTACTGTAACAGTATTCCTGCATTTTGTACTAATTATGGGATAAGCATGTTGCGTATAGCCACACGTATACTTGATAAAATTGGAAGTTATACTTTAGATTTGTGTAGCGCATTAGGAACATTTTTTATTTTTTTGTTAATCGCCTTTAAAGTATTAATAACCACTAAGTTAAAAGTGCACAAGACCCTATATCAAATGAACAGAATTGGTGTTGAGTCTTTTAACATTATTGTGTTGACTGGTATGTTTGCAGGAATGGTTTTTGCGTTGCAAAGTTATATTGGCTTTCAACGTGTTGGTGGGGAGCAGTTTATTGGAGCTGTTGTTGCATTGGGTATGATTCGCGAACTTGGTCCCGTGTTAAGCGGTTTAATGGTGACGGGACGAGCGTGTTCGGCAATCGCCGCAGAAATTGGTACTATGCGAATTACTGAGCAGCTAGATGCATTAAGTACTTTGCGAATTAATGTTTTTCAATATTTAATTGTGCCAAGAATACTTGCAGGTACCATTATTATGCCTTTTTTAACTATTTTTTCTATGATTTTTGGTGTTATTGGTGGGTATATAGTATGTGTACACATACTGCAACTCAGCCCAGAAGATTATTACAATAGTATTCGCACCTATGTTGAAATGCGTGATATTAGCAGTGGTTTGTCAAAAGCATGCGCGTTTGGGTTTATTTTAAGTTGGGTTGGTTCATATAAAGGATTTTACACACATGGAGGTGCGTATGGTGTTGGTATTGCAACTACCCAAAGTGTAGTGCAAAGTTCTATTATGATTCTTATTGCAAACTATTTTTTGACTAAGTTTTTGGAACATTTGTAAATATACATTGACATTTTTTCAAGAAAAATATAATTTTTTCTTGAAAAAATGTTTAATTTTAATTAATAACACCAAGGTAAAAAGTATGTTTAAATATTTAAAAATGAGCTTTTTTATTTTTTTCCTTTGTATTGCAAACACAAAAAATTTTGCAATTACTACTTATGAAAAAATGTATGAAGAATTACGCAAAGAATACTTACAACAATTGAATAAAATAGATGACAGGATAAGTGAATTAAAGAAGAAAATTGATAAAGAACATAGCATAAAAGAGACTTTTCGGATAGGCCGTCCTTATTTCTGGGTTCCTTTAAGCATGGGTTTTTTGGCTTTTTTTTATGCTGCTATAAAAAAAATTAACTGAATCCAAATTAACAAGGTCATTGAAGATGAATTTATTATTGCTTTAGTCGGTATGTTGATAAATATTTATTTAAACGTTTGCTAGTAAACGTTTTTTTTATATTATATAAAATGATATAATCACAAAAAATACGTACAAGAAAGTTTTGTGGTGTCTATTAAAATTAAAATACAAGATCTAAAAAAAGAGTTTGGTGGGCAGTGGGTTACAGACAGTCTTTCTCTTGACATAGAATCTTCAAAAATGACTGTTGTTTTGGGCAAATCTGGTGAAGGTAAATCTGTACTGCTTAAGCAGATTATTGGGCTTATTAAACCAACTTCTGGTGCTATTTTCATTGATGGTATTGACAGTACCAAGGCAACACAACAAGAGCTTGATGAAATTTTTAAACAGTTTGGGTATGTTTTTCAGTCTGCAGCGCTGTTGGACTCATTAAATGTGTTTGAAAATATTGGCATTACGTTATTAGAAAAAGGTAAGTCGGTACAAGCGGTATTGCCAATTGTTAAAGAAGCTCTTGAGCTTGTGCATCTTGAAGAAGAAACATTATACAAATATCCATCTCAACTTTCTGGTGGGATGAAAAAGCGTGTTGGACTTGCCCGTACCTTGGTCACCAAACCAAACATTATATTATATGATGAACCAACTACAGGTTTGGATCCAATCACTGCACGCGTTATTCATGAACTTATGCATTCCATGCAAAAAACATTTAATTTAACTTCGGTTGTTATTTCACACGATTTGGATATTTTAAACTTTGCAGACACTGTTGCATTATTGCATGACGGGAAAATACGTTACAATGGCCCTGCAAAAACAGCTTGGGATTCTGATAATCCATATATAAATCAATTTTTAAGGGGTTCGTCCGTTGGCCCTATTCAAACAGATACCACAGACAAACATAGGTAAAAATAAGATTAGCCGTTAAAAATAGAGGTATATTTTTTTGACTTAACAGTTAATGTTATGCAAATTTAATTATTTATCAATTGTTAGATTATTATTCATCATTCATCCCATGAGCAACAGATGAAAAAAGCAAAAAGATTGCAAAAAAATTAAATGTACACAAAGAGATAATAATACCTTTTTTGGTAAATTAAAAATGCAGCAATATATGCACTATTTTTTTACAATATAAAATATTGTAAAATTTTTTATGTTTATTAAGGTTGTTTGTGCATAAAAAAAATTGATATTCTAGACATTGGTGGACAATATTGTATTCTTAAAAAACTTATTTGTAATAATTATAGTATTATGTACTAATTTGGGTAAACATATATGATTATAAATAAAATAGTTTTTATACTACTAAGTATACTGTGTCTGCTATTTTTAGGGCTTTGGTATTTGCGGAGGGTTAATAATATAATGGCAAGCAGCAAGCAAACAGCATCAACAAGTTCGTTAGCGTTTTATGCATCGTTATTTAAAGTTAATGTTGAAGATATACAAAAAAATACTGCATTAATAAGTAAAGAATACGCACAAGCTATTGATGATTTGTGCGCAATACAAAAAAATAGATTAACGTATGCAGACGTGTTTGGAGCTTTAGATTTTATACAATCTCTTTCTCGGGCTGCAACTTGGTGTAACGTTTGTGCAGCGCTTGAAATGGTTAGTCCTAATCAGCAGATTCGTGATGCAGCACATACTGCATTAGAACAGCTGGGTATGCTATTTGTTGATAAATTAAGTAATAATAAACAACTATATTTATTATGCAAACGGTACGTTGATCAATATATGGTCAATGATACTCTTTCTAAAGAGCAACGTTTTTTTGTAGATCATATGATGATGCAGTTTGAGCGTGCAGGGCTTGCAACTGATGAGCATACCTTTAACCGTATCGCACAACTAAAAAAAGAACTTGTTGCTCTTGGTTTGCAGTTTGATGCAGCCATTGCGCAGGACAGTACTATTGTTACCGCCTCGTTTGACCAATTGAAAGGCGTTAGAAAAGAAATTTTGGACCAGCTTGTACAAAATAAAGATAATTTGTATGAACTGCGTTTAGATTATCCTACGTATGCTGAAATAATGGGCAAGTGTACTAACGGTAGACTCCGTGAGACATATTACAAAGCGTTTAATAATAGAGCCTATCCTGTAAATGAAAAAACGTTACAAGAGATTATACAAAAAAGAAATGAGCTTGCAAGATTGGTAGGGTATCCAAGTTTTGCTTCATTTGACCTTGCAGACCAAATGGTAGGTTCAGTAGAACAAGCGACCTTATTTTTAGATGATCTTATTGTGCGTTGCAAACCAAAGGTTACTCAAGAATTTGCAGAATTAAAAAAAATACAACACCTTTCGGTACAGTGGACGGTTGATGGCAAATTGCAGCCATGGGATCTAGATTTTGTGCAAACACTGTATAAAAATACGTACTACGATCTTGACCCTGCAATGATCGCTCAATATTTTCCTGTAGAAAACACTATTCAAGCTCTTCTTTCTATTTATAGTGATTTTTTTGGTATTACCTTTAAACAGATTGAATCTAACTCTTTTTGGCATGATTCAGTAAAAATAGTGCAAGTGTACACTCAAGAAAATCAAACTTTGTTAGGTACTTTATTATTGGATTTGTATCCACGCCAAGGTAAATATACGCATGCTTGTCAAATGAGTATTATTCCTAGTTTTATAGAGCAAGGTACTAAAAAGCATTGCCCAGGGCTTGCCATTGTGCTAGCAAACTTTCCTGCACCATCTGCAGACGCACAAGCGTTATTAAAACTTGCAGATGTACGCACTTTTTTCCATGAGTTTGGCCATGCGTTACATGCATTGCTTGGTGCAACCAGCGTTGTTTCATTGTCTGGCACCAATACAAAAACAGATTTTGTAGAGTTGCCTTCTCAATTGCTTGAAGAATGGCTGTGGGACAAAGATATGTTAAAACGAGTAAGTTGCCATTATCAAACAGCACAACCGTTGCCCGATGATGTTATTGAACGGATTATTGGGTTAAAACATTTTTCAACCGGTTATTTTGTGCAGCGCCAGGCGTATCTTGCAAAGCTTGCTTTACATTATTATAATGCAGCTGAGCCTGTTGATTTGCAGCAAAGTATGCAACAGTTATACAACAGTATTATTACTCATGTGGCGTATCCAGAAGGCACTCATTTTTATGCTTCATTTGGCCATTTATATGGATATGGTGCTAAATATTACGGTTATTTATGGTCTAACGTGTTTGCGCAAGATCTGTTCACGGTTATAAAAAAACACGGATTAACCAGCCAAACAATAGGTAAAAAATATAGTGCTTTAATTTTACAACCGGGTGGCACACAAGATCCAACAGATATGTTGATAGCATTTTTGGGAAGAAAACCAGATGCACAAGCGTTTTTTGATGCCATGGGGTTGTAATAGTTATTACGTTGGCAAGACCGTGTTAACAAGTACTGCTAAGATCGGTATTGCATGATGGCAGGCATAAGTAATTAAATAGCTATTTTTAGGCAACCAAGATTTTTGTCTTGTGATGTCTTCTACCTTGTGTGCATACTTATTGCAACTATCTGCCAAAAGCATGCCATACTGCTTTTTTGTATATAATACGTGCAAGACACCAATTGGTAGCCAGTATGCAGGATTAGTATATAGATTTTTTTTAGTATTTATAAAAAAGCATCCAAATATAATAGACAGTAAAAAAAGGTTCTGTTTTGTAGCAAAAATAGTGTCAACATCTTGCACCAAATCCAATAGAGAATAGTTAAAAATGGTTGTGTAATTTTTTATTGTTGTTTGTATTGGATCAGAAGCCTTTCGTATCCCAAATAAAGCTAAATATAGGACTGTATTTTTGTTCCATGCTAATGTATTGAAATCAAAGTACGTACAATGTTCAAATAAATCTGGCCGTATTGTATGTGCATAAGATAAAATACCAATACTGCTTATTGTGGCTAATATTTTTTGTGGCAGTGTATGATTACAAATGCTTGGATTGATTTTTTGAAAGTATACCATGTCTGCGATCGTATTGCTTAACAAAAATCGTCCCATTACCATCATTTGATTATCAGTAAATAATGTATGTATGGGATTATTGGGAAACAGATAATTAAGAGACGGTTCAATAACATACTCAGCAACGAGCTGAGATGAAAGTAGCAGCCCCCAATTCAAAGGATCGTACAATTTTTTGAGCCAAGAGTCGAATAGCCGTTCTATTTCTTCAGATTTTTGTACATCATCTTTATTTCTATCAAATGATATTTGGTTTATTTGATCTATTGCATTTTTAATAGGATAAAACTCTTCACTCATAATTAAATTGTAACCATTATTCCACCATGTTTTTTGTGGGTGTAAATGTGGAAACGCTGGTTCCAAATACCTTTTTAATAATCCGTTGTCTTGTGGTAATAATAAAGTACTGCTTAATAGTAAAGCTGATGTTGCCAGTTGTTTAAAATAATTCATATTGTTTTTTCGGTAAAAGAATGTATAAAAATATAACTTGTCAAAGCGGTAATTATAAGTCCAAGTGCTATGTATTGATTATATGATAACAGTGAATTAGTCATGCATCGGTCTGCTCGCCAAAAATCGATTACAAACCGTTCTGTTGAAACACACAAAAGATACAGGCAAAAAATGGTGCCGTTTTTTATATTTCTGGCGTAATGAGCATATGCAAAAAGCCCAATAAAAATAAATAGTAAAACTAAAGCACTATACAATTGGGTTGGATGAATAAAGCTGTTCAATGGTGCATAGCAGTGTGCATCGCTATATTTGACAGCCCAAAAGTAGTTGCACGGTAGGCCATAACAACAACCAGCATAAAAACAGCCAATGCGTGCTATTGCTTGTAAAAGAGCTCCATATGTGGCTAGTAAATCAAAAAAAGGCAAAATTGGTATTTTTTTGTAGATTAAAAAAATGGATAGTCCGGTCATAACTCCAATAATACCGCCCAAAATAGAAAGTCCACCTTGCCAAAAAGCAAAAAAATCAAGAACAGCATGTAGCTGCTCTCTTTCAGATACAATGTATAAAACTCTGCCACCAATAATGGCACACACAGTGCCAATTATTATACAGTCTATAAAAGCATTTTTTAAATACAAAGTATTAAGACGTTTATCTTTCATTACTAATATTATAAAAGTGATAAGACCAGTAGCAATAAAAAAGCCGTAACTATGAATGGCAATTGGTCCCCAAATGTGCAGTAAAATAGCAGACATAGTAACCTTGCAAAATAGGTTATAAAAAATAAGTTATAAAAAAATTGAATTATTATAAATTGTACTTTTTCTTTGTAAAATGACAAGTTTAGGTTAAAAGTAGAATGCAGTATTCAGTAGTACTGCCAAAATAGGCACTGCATTATAAAAAATATTCTTTGCCAAAAGGTGCACGCAAGACTGATCATTAAAAGGTATGCCAACATTGTTCATTGTTTGTAATAAAAAGCTTTCATATAAACACTCATCTTTTGATGATTCTATATTTGTCCATTTATAATGAGTAAAAAACATATGTGCTAATCCAATAGGTAGCCAATATAATGGATTAGTAAGTAGATTATTATTTTTAATTTTAATATTAAAACACGCAAGGATCATCGCACACAAAAACATAGTTTTTTTAGTCTCAAATAAATAATCAATTTTTCTTATTAAACTATAGTTCATTATTTGATTATGTAATACAGTATGAAAATAACGTGTGGCTATATATATAGGTTTACATTGCATTGTAGATAAATAGTCATCAAAAAGATCAAATAGTGACATATAGGTATATGTTGAAAATAGAGATGCATTTTTATTTTTAGCTATGGTGCAAAGGCCTAGGCTGCAAATAGTATTAGCTATGTTACATAACCATTGATCTTCTGTATAAAATTGGCTTATGCCAATAAAGCAAAAATAAGCGGTAGAAAGAGCCATTTTATTTGCATGAATAGTAAAAAAATCTATTGGGTATACTTTATAAGCAAGTTGCATTAATAAATTTATTGTAGGAAGGCTGGATAAAAATAAAGCATTTTTTTTAGCTTTGCAAGACTCTTCCATTTGTTCAGTAGATTGATTGGGTGGATATTTTTTATCTGTATACTCGAATAAAAGTTGTATATTGTAAGCAAACGCTGAATCTGGTATTTGTCTGTCTGCAGGTTCTAGATATTTATATACAAATGTTTCTAATCTGGTTGCAAGTTGATATGCTGGATTTGATGGTATAAAGGTTTGGCAGTATCCAATAATTGTCAGATACCAAAAGAAAATATTTTTCATATTATTATTTATGGTGATTGACGTGCTTGTAAACGTGGTTCACTGTTCCAATCAAAATCTAATACAATTTTTTGTGTGTTTTCGTTTATTGCTATTGCAATGTTCCCTTCGCTTTTGTGATTTGCGGGAAACTGTGCATGATAGGTAATAGAGATTGTATTTTCATTTTTATGTAATTCAATAGATTTTTGCGTATTATTTTCAACTTGAGTGCCGTTAACCATAACTTTGAATTCTGGTTGATAAGTACCAGACCAATGAGCATATGCTGTTTTTTCCGGTGTAATGCTATTAATAATTGTTATTTTTTGTAGAGATTGAAGTTCAATTTTTTTATTATCAGTCTTATTTTTTGCTATTATATTTTTATTTTGTAATAGTCCATTATCGTCGCTAGTGCTTTTTGTAGTACTTTCTGACTTAAAATCGTTTTTTAATGACTTTTTTTCTACTTGTTTAAGTTGGCCAATATTTTTTTGTTTTGAATCTTGTGTATTAGTTTTTTTTTCTACTTTTGAAATGGTATTTTTTGGTATCTCTTGTTCTTCAGATTTCTTATGATCATGTACCAATGGTAGTGTATGTATTTCAAGTGTATTTTCCTGTTTTAAAGGAATAATTGCTTCCGTTTCGGTATCTGCTTGTATACCCATAGTAAAAAGGACGCTGGCAATATATAGCAATAGCATGTACAATCCTTTAGGTAAAGGTACTTTATTATGAACTAAAACTTTTTACTGTTTGCCGTATCTTAAAAATTAAAAGCGAAAGGGCTGCCGGTGTCATTCCGGGAATTAGTGCTGCTTGCGCAACGGTACCAGGTTTATGGAGCATTAATTTTTGTTGTAACTCTTTTGACAATCCGGGCATGCCATTAAAATCTATAGTCACTGGGATATGAAGTTGTTTGTACTGGATTGTTTTTTTAACTTCCATTGCTTCTCGTTCCAAATATGGCCCATACAATATTTCTGCATGAATAGTAGACAGCGCTCTGTCTGAATATGCTTCAAAACGGCTTTCTTTTCTAGCTTTTTGTATATCAAAATCTTGTTGTCCAAACAACTCTAATAACACAGGGTCTTTTTTGTTGCCTTGTTTAAAGGTTGAAACTGTTTCTTCTATAAGTTTTTTTTCATCGCAAAATGATGCGTATAGTGATTCATTAATTAACCCTAAATCATAAGCTTTTTGGCTTAAGCGTAAAAAAGTATTGTCTTGTCGTAATAATAAACGCCGTTCAGCACGTGAAGTAAACATGCGATACGGTTCATCAACACCCATGGCAGTTAAATCATCAACCATCACGCCAATATAACTTTCGGTACGATCCAATATAAAAGGTGGTTTGCCAATTGCTTTTAAATGTGCATTGATACCGGCAATAATACCTTGTCCTGCAGCCTCTTCATACCCAGTGGTACCATTAATTTGCCCTGCTAAAAAAAGACCTTGCACTGTTTTAACTTCTAATGTTTGATACAACTGATCAGGTAGTACAAAATCATATTCAACTGCATATCCTGGTTTGGTAATCACTGCTTCTTCAAACCCAACAATGCTTTGAATGTACTCTTTTTGCACGTCAAAAGGTAGTGATGTTGAAAGGCCGTTTGGGTACATTTCTTCAACGCTAGCGCCTTCTGGCTCTACAAAAACATGGTGAGACTGCTTGTCTGGAAATCTGCCAATTTTGTCTTCTATTGACGGGCAGTATCTCGGGCCAATGCCCTTTATGTTGCCGCTGTACATGGCAGAGCGATGCAGATTTTTTTTAATAATGTCATGCGTTTGTTGATTGGTATGTGTAATATAACAATCGTGAGAACTAACTACTTTTTGTGGATAAAATTCAAATAAATATGGTAAATCTTTGTCAGCTTCTTGCCGTTCCATTTTTTCAAAATCTAATGAAGAGCGCAAAAGTCGAGGGGGAGTTCCTGTTTTTAGTCTACCTAATGTTAACCCCAAACTTGCCAAAAACGGCGAAAGACTTTTTACAGCGTCTTCTTCGCGTCTGCCAGCGTTATATTGAAAGTCGCCAATATGTATCAATCCATTCAAAAAGGTGCCGGTAGAAAGTACTACGGTTGGTGCAGTAATAGTTTGTCCAGCATCAGTGATAATACCACGCGTTATTCTGTGATTATCAACAATAATGCTGCCAACAGAACCAGCAATAATAGTTAAGTTTGGTGTATTATTAAGCACTTGTTGACTTAAATTACTGTAGGCATATTTGTCTATTTGCAAGCGTAAACCTTGTACTGCAGGACCTTTTTTAGTGTTTAACATGCGAGCTTGCAAATAGGTTTGTGAGCAAAGTTTTGGCATTAAGCCACCAAGCGCTGCTATTTCATATACAATATGCCCTTTGCCAACGCCACCTACTGCTGGATTACACGGCATGCAACCTATTTTTGTTGGATTCAGCGTAACAAGTGCTGTTCGTGAACCCATTTTGCTTGCAGCATACGCCGCCTCAATACCGGCATGTCCACCGCCCACCACAATTACATCAAAATCATACTGACTTGTTTTTTTGCTTTGCATCTACACAGGTACTTTGTAAAAAAATTGCGTTACATTAGCTTTTATTTTAAAATATATGTACAATAATAGCAAGTATCTACAAAATAATAGCAAGTATCTACAAAAAAATTTTTAAATAAATACTTTATTTAAAAATTGATAATCATACTATTATATCCAATTGAAAGTACATTTTTATGAAGAATGCGTTGAACATATTATTTTTAATAAGTATATGTTGTATGCCGTTTGCGAATGCGCAGCAAATTAAGCAATTTTTTATTAATGCATGTACGTTTTATTACCAAGATTCACCAATACAGTATAAGGTTGATGGAGTTTATTGCTCTGTAAAAGGAATTCTATCAGCACAGCAAGATACTTTGTTGGTAAACGATCAGGTAATCTCTAAACAAGATCCTGATCTTGAAATACAAGAATTTTCTTTTCAGCTTTCAGAGCCTTTGCTTTTTGGTGTTTTTGATGGACATGGTTCTACTTATGATAATGGAGATGATAATGGATTTGAAGCTTCGCACTATGTTGCTGATCAGTTTAAAAAGCTATTTGCACAATATTCAAATAAAGATGTGGAGATGCTTTTTAAAGAAATTGATAAAGATGTATTAAAACAAGAATTTGCTCAAGATGCTGGTACTACAGCTTGCGTATGTAAAGTTGATACGGATGGAAGTATGTGTGTGTATAACCTTGGGGATTCACGTGCTTTGTGGGGTGTTGGAAAAGATCAAGCGACCAGGGATCATTCTGTTAAAAATGATGAGGAATGCAAACGTGTTGAATCATTGTGTACAATAAGTCGTGATCATTTTTGTTGTATGGGTAAATCGCTTGCAGTGTCTCGCGCGTTTGGTGATAACTATATGCGTAATGTGGATGGGCAAAAAAATAATATTGTAATTTCCATCCCAGAAAAATATACGCCAGATGTTCCTACTCTTTTTATTGGTTGTGATGGTTGTTTCGATTACACTTCAAATGAAGTAATATATGAAATATATACGAAATGTTTAAATAAAAAACGATCTTTAATTTTTACAGCGTATGCTATTTTAAATTATATTTGTTCTGCTAGTCCAAAATTTAAGCAGTTGAATCTTTATAGGGAGAACCCCTTTTCAGGGTTTTTTGAAAAATTAGATATAAAAAAAGAGGAAGTTCATTTTGCAGAAATAAAAAAATACGTTTTGGCAGATTATAAATATTTTTTACATGACAATACTTCTTTTATATTGTTAAACATTATAAACAACCAAGGTAACCAAAAATCAGATCCGTATTTTGTGCCCATTAATAAAGAACGAGCCATTTTACTGTTGTTTATTTCTGTTGGCTTGGTTTGGAAGTATTTGCACGGGTACAAATAGCATGTCAGAACTATGTAAAATCACCAAAAACTACTTTTTTTACTAGTTTTTTAACGCATCTTTGATTATGTCTTTTATTTCTTGACTTGCATATACTAGACCTTTAATAACGTTTGTGCCAGCAGCGTGTAAATTTTCTTGTATTCCAGGTCCATACTGTTTTATAAATTCTTGCGATGAGTTTTTAATTGCAACTAATTGAGCTTCGTTTTTTGCTTGGCATGTTTGCCAAAAGGGAGTAGTGTGAACGTTGTTTTGTTTGCAAGTTATGTAATGTAATCCACCTACAGTTAATCCAGCTGGTATGCCAATGTATACCATAGCTTTTATAATCTTTGGGGCGTAGTGTTTTGATATGTTTTTGATATGTGTCCAAGTGCTACCTACTTTTTCCATAATAGAAGGTGTATTTGGAGAAGATTTAATTTCTATAAAAGATTGCGTAATAACAGCAGCAATAAATATATATTTTTTCATCATATTTTTTCTCTATTTATACAATTGTTCTTGTGATATTAGATAGTATAATTTTAAATAAGTCCCAACAAACATATACGCCTACCTTGGCTGCAAAAAAACCTGCTTGAGCTGTTTTTTTTGTGGTCCACCACGCGCCATGTTTTAATTTAGTGCTTAATTGATTTTCATAAAGTTCTTTTTCATATTTTCGATGCATATTGCGTTGTAAGCCATAATCTGGGGATGCAACAATCTTAGTACGTGTTTTTTCTAATGTTTTAATGATTCTTTGATCAATTGGATTTTCACCTAAAAATATGAGTTTTGGATTGAGCCATTTAATTTCTTTAATAAGATGTTCTAGATAAGAGTTTATTAATATAGATAGGCAAGCTCCTTGTGCAGCCTGATCGGTAAACATTGTTTTTAGTTTTGCAATTATAGATTTTTTAGTTAATAGACCGTATTCTTCCAGTTCCTTTATTTCTTCTAATACAGATGCTTTTTTTTGTAAAATTGCTTGTTTTGTTCTGCCTGCCAATGCTTTATGTGCTTTATAAAAAGTATATGCTGCTGCGGTGGCTGAAAGTGCAGGTACACCGCAAGAAAGTGTATTGGGAATTTCTGAAAATTTATTTTGCAAAGCTGCATGTATCATTGCGCCAGGCAGTGCTGCGCATCCACCTGCTAAAATAGAACAGCTATATTCTAATCCATCTGGGCATATGCCATTTTTGATTTCCTCAAACATACTTTTGTGTGACATTGCGCTTTGTGAAAAAGTAAGTGTCCAGGCCAAGGTAAATAAAAACCTTTTTTGTATTATATTTTTCATACTATTCTTTCTTAATTCATTTATAATTTTGGAAATTTTTAACTTTTTTAATCCTAACAGAATTATGTTGAATAGTAAAAAAATATGGCCAAAAAACTCTTTAAATAATCTTTCTTAAGCAAAATCGTTTTTATTAATTTCTATCTGAAATAATTAATTTTTCGTGATTAAAATCGCCAGGGTGAGGTTCGCTTAATAAAGATATTTGCTAGAGTAATTTTGATCTTTTGTTAAGGCCATGATACAGTATGATTGGTATTTGTATAAGCTCAATAACACATAATAAAATAAATCTAATAAATCTATGAAATCATCACAAAAGCTTTCTTTATTAATGGCGGTGCTTATTAATATTAATATTATGATAGGTACCGGTCTTTTTATTAACACTACTGCATTGGCAAAATTGGCAGGGCCACTCGGATGGCTTTCTTATGCGAGTGTCTCGTTCTTGCTATTGCCTTTGGTATTAAGCATGGCAGAGCTATTGGCACTTTTTCCTGCTGGCGGTTTTTATTATTTTGCCAAAGATTCTTTAAATTCTTATATGGGATTTATGAGCACCTGGAGTTATTTTTTTGCTAAGCTTGGGTCTGCAACGGTAGGCATTCATACCTTTGTAAGTATTGTCCAGCAAATAGTGCCTCTATTGCAACATATGTCTTTTTATATGTTAGATGTATGCATTATTATTTTATTTGTCTTTCTAAATACAAAAAACATTTCGGCAGGAAGTTACATACAAAAGTATCTTGTGTTTTCTAAAATTATACCAATAACAATAACTATATGTGTTGCTATTTATTGGTTGAGTACCCATGGTTTTGATAATATAGCGCAGTCTGCATTGGTATTACATGATTTTAGTGCAACCATACCGTTAGTATTATTTAGTCTGCTTGGTTTTGAAGCAATATGTGCCATAAGTAGAAATATTGAGCATCCTGAACAAAATGCGTATAGAGTTGTTCTTATTTCTTATGGCATGGTTACTTTGATATATATTGTCTATCAAATGTTATTTTATACTGTTGTAGGTCAATCTTTTAAGCATATAATAGATTTTAAAGGTGCATTTCCGGCATTATTTGGTGCAGTAACTAACTGGAAGCATTTAATAGATGTTTTTTCAACGTTCATTTATTTGTTAATTGGTACATCGGCATTGTCAGGAGCGTACGGTATTTTTTTTGCCAATCAGTGGAATTTATTTACCATTGCAGAACAACGTTTATTTACTTTACATGGCAATTTTGCAAAACTTAACACAAATCAAATGCCTGTTATGTGTGCTATGCTTGAAGGCTTTATATGCGTATTGTATTTGTACATGACTCAAGGTCAACAAGTTATTTTACAACAACTTGCAGCATTAGGAACAACAGTCACTTATATTATTAGTGTTGTGGCATTGTTAAGACAAACGGTAAAAAAAAGGTATGTTTTTATCGCTTGCTTCGCTATGGCAAGCTGTTGCATATTAATAGCAGCCTGTGTTAAAAATTTTATCTATAATGGCTTTGAAACATTAATCTTATACTGTTGTATTATGGCTATTGGTACGTTATTATTTGGTATAAAAACAGTTGCCAATAAGGCCAATAATTAAACAAAGCAACATCCACCAGGTAATCATGGCAAACATTTTTACTATGCGCGCTTCATGCATCCCAACAAGTTCTAAATGATGGTGATATGGAGCCATTTTGAAGATTCTTTTTTTGAATAATTTAAATGATAAAACTTGAAAAATCACAGATAAGGTTTCGATAATAAATAGTATGCCTGGTATAATTAAGAAAAATTCATAATGGGTTTGTAAAAAACTGTATGCAAGAACGCTGCCTAAAGCTAGCGATCCAACATCACCCATAAAAATGAGAGCAGGATACGTATTAAACCAAAGAAAAGCGTATAATGATCCTAGCAAAGAACTTATTAATAATGCTAATGTACTAATATCTTGAAAGACTAGCCCAGTATATTCTGCAAAAAATGGATTGCTTGTTATTATAATTAACAATAAACACGTAAAAAAATTAGGAATCAAACATTCAGTAGCCAACCCATCCAGCCCGTCTGTTA
Organism: Candidatus Babelota bacterium; assembly: GCA_003963225.1. Taxonomy (GTDB): domain Bacteria; phylum Babelota; class Babeliae; order Babelales; family Vermiphilaceae; genus AWTP1-30. The sequence goes on along the minus strand of RXKB01000002.1, from coordinate 20,351 downwards.
AATTGACTGCGTTTGCACACGCAATAAATAAAAAAGCAATCCATCCAATAGTCATGTGTTGATTAAGAGAAAAAGTACAGTTTGGTATAAAAGGGATGGTAATAGTATGGCTAAAATTATATGCGTATACCATTACGCAGCCAATGGATGTTGCAAATAATAATTGGATAGTGGCTTTGGTAAAAGCGCTAATACCTTTTTTGTAAAAAAATTTATACAGATCATCACATAAACCAATAAAACCAAAAAAAATTAACGATATAATGCCCATAAATACGACAGGGTTTTGTATATGCTTGCTAAAAATTAACGGCACAATGCTACCAATAAGAAAGCATATGCCGCCCATAGTTGGAATAGTTGATTTTTTTTTATGATTTTCAGGCGTAAAAGGACGAGCAGAGTTGCAAAATTGATTCTTATAATATTTAATAAATAAAAATAACAGTACAAATGTAATAATAAATCCTTGCACAAAGACTATGCCAATTTCTACAGGAAGCGTATAGCCAAAATGTGCATTTATATAACGCATTAATTTGTCTTGGATAAGTTTATTCATCATGGCCAATCCCTTTTGCAAAAATACTGTTTATAGTATGTGTGTTAAGTAATCAGTATATAGACGAAAATTAAAATCGAATACCATATTTGTGCGATTACTTGCAATGGTAATTTTATCAGGTAAAAAGAGCGCTATAACGGTTTTTTGACAAAAAAATTAATTACGGTAAAATAAGTTCGTGAAGTCGTAATTGTTTATTTTCAATCTGAATACTTTATTTTTTTTGGTATAAAAATTATAGATAAAATAGTGAGTATGATAGATTGTCTAAAAATTACGCAATGTATAACTAGATATTAAAAGCAAGATAAGGATATGTAAATGAACAAAATAATTCATGTTGGTATGTTGATGCTTTCATTTTCTCATGTAATGCAGGCTGGTGAGCACAAACACTATTGTATCAAAAAGCTTGCAGAACAAATACGTTATATCATAGATAAGCTTGATTCTGGTTTTGAAAAAATATTGTATTATGGAAACCCTGAAGGGTATGAGCTTATTGAAGAGGCAAGCTTGGTAGTGGATGCAGTTGAGCATGAGCCGCATATACAAATAGAGCAATTGGTTTCATTTTTAAATACTCAAATGGAGTTAATTGTAAAGTTTATTAAGGAACGTCCTACAAGTAAAGACAAAGTTATTGGTTATATGATGCAATTTAAAAATAAGATAGATCTTATTAATCTTATTACCGCTTGTATTGGTTATTTAAATACTATGTATCAAGATCTTTTAAATGCAGGCCATAAAAAAGATGCGGTATCGGTAAGAAAACTTATTATTTATGCAACAGAAGTAAGAAGTAAGTGGGTAAATAGGTCGAGCAGTGATTCTATGAAAATGTTAGAAAATTTAAGAAATTCATTAAAATAGTTATACTGCTATAAGATGTGAGATTAAAAGGGGGGAATATATTCCCCCCTTTTAAATTTTAAATTCATTACAATAAAAAATAATTATATATATTTTTATTGATGTTTTATCTTTTTATTTGCTATTTTAAAATAAAAAAGGGTAGCTGATGAAAATGATATATAATAAAAAAACGTATACTGTATTTCTTTGGCTTAGTTGGGTTTTATGTACCAAATCTGCTGTTCAGTACACTTTTATTAATCAAGCTGATGCTAAAATAAAAATTTATTTTGGAGAGCAACAAGGCACTGATTACTATAAACTTGAGTATGCAGTTCCAGCAAAATCAATGGGTATGTTTTCTGTAAGTGACGGCACTGTTATTGAGGTCGTTAAAATAGTGCTTGATAAAGGAAGTTCTATAGGAAGAGCTGTACGCTTTTTGTATCCGGAAAAAAATTGTCAAAATATAGGCATTGCTTCGCAAATTTATAATAATACATTTAACGTTGGTATGTCCTGTAATAAATAATGCTGATTTATAGGCAAAACACAGGATTCACGCACAAGCGATTCAATAAATACATTCAATCGAAAAAAGGTTGTGTTGCAAAATAGATGCAAGCAAGCCAGAATCAAGCTTTACTATAAAAGTTCACAATGATTAATAATGGCAAGACCTGATTTAAAAATAACCCATTATGTGAAACTAATCATAGAACGTTCATGCTAAGTAGTATGGCAATAAGCATCTTGCAATGTCTTTTTCAGTGTTTCAATAGCATTATGTAATTGATGTAACTCTTGGCGGCAATTATTATATGTTTCTGTGGTTTTTCTGTAGCAATCATTAATAATTTTAATTTTTGTGTTCTTATCTATTTTCAGTAACTCTTTTAGTATACCTTTCATTAAATTTCCAATCATTTTTATGATTGTATAAAACGGTTTTATACAATCATTTTCAGACAATTTTTGGATAAAAATTTTTAATTTAGCAAGATCATGTAAAGAATCCCAAAGTTCGTTGGTTTTTTTTGAATAATTTTGTCTAAAAGTATCTATTTCTGTTTCCCAAGTGCTTAAAAAATCTTTGTCTTGCCAAAGTACTTTTGGGTTTATATGGTAGTTGTTTCGGTTATTAAAATATGTTTCTAGTGTTGGCAACAAAGTGCAAAATAACAAAGTGTTGAACGCAGAATCATTTTGCTCTTGAAAAAGTGTATAAAAAGGTGAATCTTGGGGTACTGAAGTAAATAGTTGGCTCTTTTTAAACGTTTTTACTTCTGTCAAAAAAAGACGCTGCTTTTCATCAGAGGCATTAAGATAATCAGTAATGCTATTGATATATTCTTTTGCTAAATCTTTATTTCCTTGAACCCAACTGCACCATTTTTCCACTACATTAAATATGGATTTGTTTATCTGATCTGTTTTTACCAAGCTGTTTTCTTGAGCTATTGGATCTTTTGGATTTTCATTTTTGAAATTATTAATAATTGGTTCTTTTTGCGTTGATGGCATAAGTAACAGTTGATTTGGTTTTTCTTCTTCGTATTTAATTGATGCATAGGTAATTAGATTGTTACCCTCTTTGTTGCTTTGCTTTAGTTGTTTTGGTTGATATAGAGTAACATATGTATTAATTGCACTATTGGGTAAATTTGCAATTAATGGTACTTTACGTGTGTGCAATAGATATTTTTGATACGTTTGTTGTAAAAAACAAAGCAGAGCTTCTTTGCGTATTTTAAGTATTATTTTGTTGTGAGCATTATTGTCTTCTAGCATTCCTACAAGTTCTAAAAGTACGTTACGTGGTGTTTTTTTTACAAATTTTATAGCTATGTTGCTACTTTTTTTTATTGTGTTTTGTGGATCTGTTATTAATGAAAAGACGGAAAAAGAAGGGTTGTTTTGTGTATCAGATTCATTATCAGCCGGTATATTTAATGTTAAATCTAAACAATATCGCTTAAGTATATTAATCAATTTATTGGATGCAGCATCTTTAATAGGATTGAGTATTGTATTGTTGATAGTGCGTTGCAAAAAGTGTTTGCAATTTTGTATAAATGACATGCAATCTGAACTACACCGTATTTTGGCAATAAGCTCAAGATAGTTCATATTATTTGTATCTGATACATTCAGTGTTTTTATTGGTGCGGTTGTTTGGTGATTTTTGATGTTTTCTTTTGAAAGTGCAATTAATAGATTGTCAATTTTATTAGCATTTGCAGTAAGTTCTTGCCTTTGAGTTCCAGTCATTATATAATCGTTTTTTTTACAATTAATGATAATTTGTTCTATATTTTTACACCAATTGCTTATTGCATTTAAAGGCCCTATCGGTAACTCTGTATATAAAAAATGATTAACATAAGCAATATTTTTTTTTAATAATAACAAGCTTGATTCAACTCCTTCTACAGCTCCTTTTAGTTCTTTTGGAACCTCAGCTGCTTTTTCTAAGCCACTATTGTCATCTTCTTCTGATTCATATTCAGTAAATGGATTTCTACAAAAAATATTAAACACAGAGTTAGCCATTTTTTGTGGCAAACTAGCATAATCAAATGACTTTACCTCCGCAAGTAAGTCTTCTTGTAGAGTTAATAATGCGTGTATTGCATCTACGGTGTTGCATATATCATTATGAGTGGTTTCTACGAGTTGATCATTAATAATAAGTTCCGTTTGATCTATGCTGGGCGGTGTATTGTTTTGGCGATTGCTAGGTACAGAAAAAAGTTCCCAAAATAAATGGCGTCTTATTAAGACTGTTGTTATGACTGTATTTAGACTTGTTTTATTTTGGGAATTTATAATATCATTAAAAGGTAAAACTATATGATCAAAAGCATTTTGTATTAGATTTGCTCTTGGATCTGATTCTAAATCAGGCACGCTAAAGACTAGCTTTTTAACAAAATCAGATTCTTGTAATATCTCTTGAATATATACTCTTTGGGAGTTATTTGGAAAATTTTGAAGCGTATCAGTCTGTTTTGTGGTTTTTGCAAGAGTATCTATTGCATTATTGAACGCATTCCAATGTTTGCTTACAAGATCAGTGTATTTTAAAACTTCGCCTTCTGATCCATATAAAGTTAGACACAGGCTAAGTAATAGATATAAAAAAATCATCGACGCTGCCTTTTTGTTTTTATAGTACTATAATTTTATTATCATTATACCATTTTATATATATATACATAGAAACAACTAATAGCATTTGACCATAATTGTATATTAGCGTATACTTTTTTCAAATTAAATATAAAAAATCTAATACATAACGGTATTTTATGATTTCCCTCAAAAGTGTTGATCTTATAATTCGCATAGTCTCATTTATGTTTGCTTATGTTTCTGTCAGTACCTTTCCGACGGCTTTTCGGTCCAGAATTGCAGCTTATTTTGGTGACGACACGAGCCAGCAGTTTGGATTATCATCTTTTAATCCTTTGTGCCATATTGATTTTATTGGCTTTAGTATTTTGCTTATATCTTCATTGTGGGGCATTCCGTTGGGGTGGGGGCAGGCACCTTTTAATAATCCTTTCAATATAAGCGGAAATTTTGCAAGGATAAAAAAAACTATTGTTTATTTTTCTGATGTAGTAATGCATTTCATTTTAGCATTAATAGGGATTATCATTTTAGAGCTAATATTTGGACTAAAAATTCTTACTATTGTTCGATATATGATTTTAAGTAGAGATATGTCACACATGTTATTGGCAAAAACATTTGTTGAAGTGCATTCTTTATTAATAGCAGTTGGGTTTATTGTTATTGCCGCTATTTATTTACATGTAATTTTAGGTGTGATTTATACTATTTTAAACGCACGAGACCTTTATTTAGTTTTAGTTTCAGATGCTGAAGATCCATTGTCATATGAATTATCTCGTACTCGGTTTTCTAATTTTTTTATTTCGTTAATGCTATTGTTTATTTTTGGTGAACCATTACGTTTTTTTATTGTAAATGTTATTGCCAAACTTGGTCTATTGGTAGGCATATGTTTGGGAATACATTAATTTCATATGGATTTTAATATTATGAACCAGCTACAAACAATTTTATATGGTGCAGCACAAGTTGTTCCGCAAGATGAGCTTATTAAAAAGCTTGCAGCAGGAAAGAAATTAAAAGTAAAGCTTGGTATGGATCCTACAGCACCTGATTTGCACTTGGGGCACGCAGTGGTTTTACGTAAAATGAGGCAGTTTCAAGATTTGGGGCATCAAGCAATACTTATTATTGGTGATTTTACTGCACAAATTGGTGATCCAACAGGCAGGTCAAAGACACGCCCTCCGCTTACGTATGAAGAGATAAAACATAATCAACAAACATATCTTGAGCAGGCCGGTAAAATTTTAGATATGGATAGTTTGAAAGTAATTAATAATGGCACTTGGCTTTCAAAACTTACCTTTTCAGACATTGTAAAATTATGTGCAAAAACAACATTAGCACGTATTATTGAACGAGAAGATTTTCAAAGCAGGCTGCAGACAAATCATCCAATTGGGTTTCATGAGCTTTTGTATCCATTAATGCAAGCATATGATTCTGTTATGTTGGAAGCTGATGTTGAGCTTGGCGGAACTGATCAAACATTTAATTTGTTAATGGGTCGTTTTTTGCAAGAGCAGTTTGGACAAGAGCCGCAGGTAGTGCTAACCGTTCCATTGCTTGAAGGTATTGATGGTGTGCAAAAAATGTCAAAATCATACGGCAACTCAATTGGAATTACCGAAAACCCTAAAGATATGTTTGGCAAAATTATGTCAATACCAGATTCATTAATGTTGCGATACTTTATGTTGATGGGTTTTAAAACGGAAGCTGAGGTACACAATGTGCGTATGGAAATGGCTGTTGGTACATTACATCCAATGCAACTCAAAAAGCAGCTTGCATTTCAAGTGGTGAGCGCTTTTTGGTCAAAGGACGATGCAGTAAACGCACAAGAGCAGTTTGAGTATCTTTTTCAGCATAGAGAATATGGTCATGCGCAAGAAGTGGTGATTGATAAAACCGTAGCGCAAGAATTATGGATTGTAGATCTTTTAAAAGTTATTGGTGCTGTTGAAAGTTCTTCACAAGCAAAGCGTTTAATTGAAGCTGGTGCGGTAATGCTTGATCAAGTGATTATTTCTGATTTTAAAGCAATTGTTGCTTGGCATGATGGATCGATAGTAAAAGCAGGTAAAACATTATTTTTTAAGTTACGTAAACAATAGTAAAAAATGCATGCTGCCTGTTATTATTACTAAGTCACATCAACTGCTTCCAGTTGCTCGTTCATTAATTAACACTGAACGTCCTATCATTGTTGAAGCGGGTGCTTTTTGGGGGCATGATACGTTACGCATGGCTCAATTATGGCCTTTTGGTTTTGTGCATGCCTTTGAGCCAGTGCCTTCTGTTTTTAATACCCTAGTCAAAAACACTGCTGAAGCTTCAAATATTAAGTGTTATCAACAAGCCCTAAGTAATGTTGATGGGTTTATTGATTTACACATTGCGTATAAAAAAGATCGTGTTACGCAAGCAAGCTCTGTGCATAGTCCATATAAAAGGTTAGAGTTGAGTACAAAAATTACTTTTCCTGAAAAAATAACTGTGCCTGCGCTTACGCTTGCTTCTTTTATGCAACAACAATCTATCAATGGTATTGATTTATTATGGCTTGATCTACAAGGTCATGAACTCCCGGTGCTTGCTGCTAATACGGCGATTTTAACACAAATTAAAATAATTCATATGGAAGTTTATTTTGTTCAAGCGTATAATGATCATGTTTTGTACGGTGATATACTTTTATGGCTTCGGCAGCATAATTTTGTAGTGGTCGCCCAAGATTTTAAAAATGAAGTAGACCATTTTTTTGGCAATATTTTGTGTATGCGCAAAGATATTATCTCTTTTTAGTATAATATAGTATACACAAAAGCCATGCTATTATTGCAGATTGTGCTGTAATAATAATGGTGTATCGGTTAATGTACGATGTGCTTGATTTTTTAATAGAAGTTTGTTGATCAGTGTTTTGTATTGTGTCAATTGGAGTTGGCATGCGATTGTTTTGCTTATGAAATAATAGTTTTTCATTATTTTGTGCAGTTGTACAGTCAACTATAGAAAACGCTTCTTTTACTCGTTCATCACAAATATTTAAATAATGGCAAATTTCTATAATACTTTTACCATTATGTTGCTATCGAAAGTAATCGGTATCAAATCGAGGGTCATAAAAGCATGCTAATGGTATTGAAGACCAATGATGTCTTGAATTTTCATATACTATTTTAGTAAATGTCTGTTGTTCTATCGGTAAATACTGCTTATTTTGCTCTGGATTAAAACATGTTTCAATAGTTTGTGTTATAGTCAACATATTATCATCATCCTCTTTTAGAATTTTTCTTGGCTGCCAGTTTTGTTTTGTTGCTTGATCTGAGTACAAAATACCAGAATAATAATTGTTTTTTTTGTAGGTAGAATAATAATATTGCTCATATTTAAATAAAAAGAAATCATATTGATTGCTTGAGTTTGTGATTGACCCACCATAAGCTAATATAGTGACATTTTTTGAGATGATATGATTTTTTTCTAACTGTTTTCCAAATAAACTATCAAAATTGTCTTTAATAAGTTTATCTTCTTGTTCGTTTTTGGCATTATTAAAATTGAGGGTTATGGATTTTGTTAAATAATAGCTATATGATCCATGAACGTAATTTGCGCAAAATGTTGTTAATAAAGTATATATAACATATTGGTTCAGTGTTTTTTTATGATGTACGACTTAAAAAATTATTTTTTATTTAAATATAATGGCAAGCTTTTTATTATATTTAATATATATTTTTACAATAAAATATACTAACTAAAATACAAAACACTTACTTCTTCTTGGTGTACATCCAGCAATGTATCAATAATGGTACTTCCTTTTGCATTTTTTTTGAGTAAATCTTTAAAATCTGTCGTTCTTATTAAACATGTATTGACACTAAGTTGATCTGTTTTTAAATATTTATTTTTGGATGCGTATATTTTGTTTTCCTTCAAACATGCTAATGAAAACAGAGCTGAACTATCTTTGCAATTTTTTTTATTGATGGTAACAACTGCTTTTGCATATGTTCTTTCCAGTTGATATATCATATCTTTAATATTGGTTTTTGAAGGGAAACTATTTTCATTAAAAGAAATAAGTACGTAATCATTGGAAAAAGTGTGAGCTTTTGCTGCAGCATCTTGCATTTTTAAAAAGGTACTTTTTGGTAATTGTTTTTTATATGATGCATATTTTTTAATGTTTTTTGTAGCAACAATAACATCTATATCTTTTTTTTTTACTTGGTCTAGGTGTCTGTAAACTGGTTTTTCTAACCACTGGTATGGTTTTTTGCGTTTAATTTCTTGTCCTGCATTAACTTGAATTGTTCGATCAACTTTAAAACCTACAAGGCGTGATGATACGTTGCGCATATATACTATATCTTTAACAAAGTGTACTTTGGTGTGAGCCATTTCAACTATTGGATAGTACATTGCCAAATCATTGCTTGCAGGGAAAAAATCTCCTACAAAGCCTTCAACAGTATCAGTAATAAGGTCTTTTAATTGAATTAGTTTAAAAATCCATCCTTTAAATGTTCTTAAATGCATATAATAAAAAGGTCCTTTTCTGTAGCTTTGATTGTTTACAATAAATTCAGGTACGGGTTTTGCGTATCCCATTGGGTTAAAACCCCATGCAATTGATTCGCTAGCAGGTATGTTTTGATATTGTCCGTAGGTAAAAAATATGTCGGTATTATATAGGTTATTTATATAAGAAAACACGTAAGGATGAGCCAACCAATCATCGCCATCAATAATAACGACAATCTCTTCGTCTTCAACGGTATATAAAACATCATATAAATTTGCAAGTTTTCTTTTTCGCAGTTTGTTTTGAATAAAAGTTGTTTTTTCTTCAATGCCGTGTGATTTAATAAATGTTTGTATAATGCTACTTGTATTGTCAGTTGATGCATCATCAACAATAATTATTTTAAAGTTATGATATTTTTGACTAATAATCATGGATAAATTTTTTTCTACCCATTGTTCATTATTATACATACAAGTGATAGCCACGATTTTTTTTTCTTCTGTGCAATATATAGATAGTTCGAATGCAATAAATACTGCCAAGAATAGAGTATACAGAACATGCTTTTTCATTATCAGCTTTTGAGTAACATAATCTAATGTATATGTAAATCATATTGTAAAAAAATACAAATACGTATGATATAGTTTTTTTAACAAAGAAATCTTTCATTATTAAAAACAGATTTAGTAGATTTTGTTTAAATACCAAAAAGGTAAAAAAAAGGGGCTTGAGAGAATGAACAATACAATGAAGAAATCGGTCAAAAAATGTAACTTCCTACTGTTTTGCTTAATAGCTTTAGTCAAAACGGGCTGTGTTAAACCCATTGATAATATAATAACAGTTATTGGGACGGGCTATGTTGGACTAGTAACTGGAGCAGGTTTTGCATCGCTTGGCAACCAGGTGATTTGTGTCGATATTAATACAGAAAAAATAAAAATGTTACAAAAAAAGCAGATTCCTTTTTTTGAACCAGGGTTGCAAGAGTTAGTGCATACTGTTGCAACAACAGGGCATTTATCTTTTACAGATAATGTAGGTGATGCCATTACTAAGGCAAATATATTAGTTATAGCTGTTGGCACCCCTTCACGTGCAGATGGGCATGCAGATCTTTCTGCATTATTTAAAGTTTTGGATACGATTATATGCAATATGAATAATTATAAAATTATAGTAGTAAAAAGCACAGTGCCTATTACAACAAATAAAAAAATAGAGCAATATATGCTTGAAAAAGGCATAGACCATAGTTTGTTTGCTATTGTTTCTAATCCAGAATTTTTAAGAGAAGGCTCGGCAGTATATGATTTTTTAAATCCGGATCGTGTTGTTATTGGAACCAATAATCAAGCTGCTGCGCAATGTATTGCTGATATATATAAACCATTGAAAAATGGAACAGTTCCTTTGATTATTACTGATACAACGTCTGCAGAGCTTATTAAATATGCATCAAATGCTTTTTTAGCCACTAAAATAAGTTTTATTAATGAAATAGCAAATCTTTGTGATCATGTGGATGCAGATATTGTTACAGTTGCTAAAGGCATGGGTCTTGATGTGCGTATTAATCCGTATTTCTTGAATCCTGGACCTGGTTTTGGAGGCTCTTGTTTTCCTAAGGACTCACTTGAGCTTTGTGCTACTGCACTTGCATATAATGTTCCATTAGACATAGTACAAGGCTCTTTAGTTGTTAACAATAATCAACAAGAACTTGCTGTCAAAAAAGTCAAAGAGTTAATGGGTCCTGATTTAAAAGGAAAAACAGTGTGCATACTTGGATTATCATTTAAAGCCAATACAGATGATATACGTTACTCGCCTGCAATTAAAACTATTGAATTACTGCAGAAAGAATTAGTCACTATTCAGGCTTATGATCCTGTTGCAAGTAGCCACATGTCAGTACTATTCCCAGATGTAACGTATGCTGCTTCCATTGATGATGCAGTTTGCAATGCTGATGTGATAATTATTCTGACAGAGTGGGATGTATTTAAAAAAATTGATTGGCAAAAGGTTCGTTCCCAAGTAAGGCAACCGTATCTGATTGATATGCGTAATATAGTTGATCCAGTTATTTGTATGGATACAGGTTTTGTTTATCAGGGTATAGGCAGAGGATCGTATAAAAATAATAATTATGTTTATAATGCTAGGCCCTCTTGCAACTAGCTTTTTTTTGCATAAATTACATAACAATAGGCGCAATTATTATTGGTAATAGAATGCAACCTTTTGCAGAAATTATTGAAAGTTCTTTGACCAAAATTACTGCTCAGTGCTGGGATGTTGAAGTGCCCCCCAGTTTTGGGCAGTGTATTCAAATTAAAAGTGAGGCGATATGTGTCTATGCGTTAGTTTATCACATACAAACAGGTTCTTTCGATACTCTTCGTAAGCCATCCCCCTTTAAAAAAACTATTGCTGAACTAAAAAAAGAACAACCACATATTTTTGAATTTTTAATTACAACGTTTACCTGTATTCCTATTGCTTATTCTTATCAGCAAAAAATTATATATGGCATACCACCTCAGCCTCCTTCAATCCATGAATTTATACTGCCTGTTGATCCAAAGCAAATTGCTATTCTTTTTGCAAAAAAGCATTTTTTAATGAGTGTTTTTAATTTGCAAGACCAGGTAGGCAATGTTGATGAACTGATTATTTCTTGTTTTAGATTTATATATCAAAAAGAGCTTTTCTATCATGATTATTATGTTGATTTTCTTGATACATACGCTTTGTTAACAGGCAATGATTATAAGCGTGTTAAGCTTTTTGCAAGCAAACTAGAAGAATTACTCTAATTGCAATATTTTTTTATTTTCTTATTATTTTTCTATGAAAAATGGCTGTTAAAATATATTTTTTCCTAATTGAGGTTATAATAAATTATAAGAATTTTTCTTAATATTTAAATATAATTTGATATGAGGATTTTGGATATGTTTTGCAAAAAAAAATTTTTTATATTAATTTTTATTCAAATAGCAACGCAAAAAATATACTCACAAATAGATTTAGTGTTGCCTACATTAGTTGGTTGTGCGGTTTCTGAGTTTCAAAATTCTGGCCGTCAGATGTATCAAAATATTAATCCAAATGCAGCTTCAAACTGGAGTGTTCATGAATGTCTCCTTGCTTCCACACCAAGTCATCCATTGCGGACTCATGGTCTTTCTGCTAATGGAACAAGGCTTTGGCAGGATATACATAGCCATATTACCATGCTCAAGCAGCTTGGGGCTAATGCTTTAAGATTTTCAGTAGAATGGGCAATGATCGAACCAGAGCCTGGAAAATTTTGTCAAGATGCGCTTGACCATTATGCAGTTCAGATCGATGCTTTGCTTGCTGCTGGCATAACGCCTATGATTACTTTGCATCATTTTACTCATCCGCTTTGGTTTGAACAAAAAGGTGGTTGGACTAACGAGGAAAATATAGAATATTTTGTTCGATTTGCAAAAGTAGTGTTTAATGAGTTTCAGGACAGAGTTAAGTTATGGATTTCCATCAATGAGATTGCGCCTTTTGCGTTTCAAGGGTATTGTTCAGGGGTTTTCCCTCCAGGGATAAAAAATCCGTGGCTTGCTGCTAAGGTAATGCGCAATATGTTACTGGCTCATTGCCAAGTCTATAAAACGTTAAAAGAGGCCGACAAGCATAAAGATGCTCAAATAGGGTTTAATCATAACTATTTACATTTTGAAGCGGCTGATAAATCAACTTTTGGCTGCTTAAATTTTATAGAAAAAGTACCTACTAATTTATTAAATTATGTGTTTAATGATGCAGTGTTACATTTTTTGAAAACGGGAGTGCTGTTTCCATATAATCCTTTTTTAAAATTAGTTGTAGATGACATAGCCAATTGTTTTGATTTTATCGGATTAAATTTTTATTCTCGTGTAATGATTAAATCTGATTTATATAATGCAGTGTGTGAGGTTGATCCTGCAATAGCATTATTTCCAACTTGTGCCTCAGGAGAATTGATGACAGATATGCCTTTTCCAGTATCGCCAGAAGCATTTTTTGATGCTATCTTAGCTATGGCATCTTTTGGTGTGCCTTTATATATTACGGAAAATGGATGTCCAGATGCAAATGATGCGTTTCGACCAGAGTATATTAAAAGTCATTTAGAACAACTTTCTAAGGCTATGTTGGAAGGTATTAATATTAAAGCCTATTTTTATTGGACATTGGTTGATAATTTTGAATGGAATTACGGTTACACGCAAAAATTTGGTTTATATGCATATGATAAAAAATCTAACATGTATTTGTTAAAAAATAGTGGTAATGTTTTTAAAGATATTTTAGCTCAAGCAGAAAGAATATAATAATTAAATAACAATTATTTTCAGCAAGGTGAAACATATGTTTGGTTTTATTAAAAAAAGTTTACAAAACGTCTACAATCAATTTACTGCTAAAATAAGTTCTTTTTTTAATAAGGATGTTATTGATGAAACAGCTTTACAAGATTTAGAACGTATTTTGCTTGTAAGTGATGTTGGTATAAAAACAACGCAGCATATTATGCAGCAGTTACGTTCCAAAAATATACAAAATGGTGCTGCATTGCATCAAGCAATGCATGATCTTTTATATGATATTATAACAAGTGTTCCTGTGCCAGCAGTTCAGCAAGTGCCAGCAGTGTTTCTTATGGTAGGTATAAATGGTAGCGGCAAAACAACGACTATTGGGAAACTTGCAGCTTGGTGGACATTGCAAGGTAAAAAAGTATTAGTAGTGGCTGCAGATACTTTTCGTGCTGCTGCAGTTGCTCAGCTGGAACAATGGGTGGAAAAAAATGGAGCTACTTTTTTTGCAGGAGCAGCAAAAGAACCAGCAGCTGTTGTATATGAAGGATGTGACCAGTTTTTACAAGGTCAGTACGATGTGTTGCTGATCGATACAGCAGGGCGATTGCAAACAAAAACTTCTTTAATGCAAGAGTTAGGTAAAATAAAACGGATCATTGCTAAAAAAATAACCTCTGTTCCTGTGTATACTATGCTGACGTTGGATGGTATGTTAGGTCAAAATTCATTTGAGCAGGCCAAGCTATTTAAGGAAGCGACAGATGTTTCTGGTGTAGTGCTTACTAAAATGGATGGGACAGGAAAAGGAGGCATTATTTTTTCGGTTCTTTCAGAACTTGCCATGCCAGTTCTTTATATAACTTATGGCGAGCAGGTTAATGATATAGCAATATTTGATGGAAAAAAATACGTACAAGAGCTTTTAGAAAAGGTTTAATAATGGAACAGATATCATTGCATCAGTTGGTTCAACATATTTCTGATGCTTTAATAACCGTTTATAAAAATGAAGAATTAACCCGCAGCCATGCGTGGTGGACCGTCGAGCACGTGCTTAAAAAAAGCCGAACAGATTTGTTGAAGGAAGATACTATTTCTGTTTCAGAACAAGAAAAAAAGAGTTTTGAAGATTGTGTGTTAAGAATTAAAGAGCATGATGAGCCAATTCAATACATTATAGGAACGGTGCCTTTTGGAAGCATAGATTTGCATGTCGAGCATCCTATATTAATTCCTAGGCCAGAAACTGAAGAGTGGGTATATAATTTTATTAAAGAATGCAAAGATAATGGCTTAGATAACAAAAATATTTCCATTCTTGATATTGGCACAGGTTCTGGTTGTATTGCTCTTGCACTTGCGTACCATTTGCCTTTGGCAACAGTTATTGCCGTTGATAATAATCCCCTTGCTATTGCATTAGCAAAAAAGAATCTTAAAAAATATGCGCTTTCTAATGTGCATATTATTGAATCTGATCTTTTTGACAATATTCCAACTGATATACAGTTTGACGTTATTGTTTCAAACCCACCATATATTTCTATTGAAGATTTTTTGACGCTTGAGCCTAGTGTAACAGCTTGGGAAGATTGCAATGCGCTTGTTGCAGAGGATGATGGTTTTTTATATCTTGAAACTATTGCTAAACATGCTTTAAAGCGTTTAAAAAGATCGCAACACAATATATCCTTTCCCTCACAACTTGTGCTAGAAATTGGGCATACACAAGCAGAACGTATTGCTGCGTATGCAAAAGAAATAGGGTTTGCTAAGGTGTGGGTTGAAAAAGATAGTTTTGGCAAAGATAGGGTTATGAAAGCGAAATAAAAAATGCCCATGAAGCACATGTTTTTACTTTGTTGTATCTTGTCTGTTTCAATGGTTAGTTCAATGTATGTTGATGTGCTTGTTAATGCAAGCATATTATCTAACATAAGTATTCCAGGAATCAATGGAAAAGATGTGTCAAGCAGTAGTCAGGTTATTGATTTTTTTAGCAAAAAAGTAGAAGACTCAATAAGCACAGAGCTCCAAAATAATAAGCCTAAGACATCTTTTACTGCAACGACAAATTTTTTACAAAAATATAAAATACTAGGGACAAATGAAAATCCTTATCCAGTAGAACAAGATTATATTGAAAATAATCCTGCTGGGCAAGTAGATACTTTTTTTAAAAAGCTTTGGCATACTTTTCCAGAAGATTACTATCCTTCATCAAGTGTTATTTTTAAAATACAATATTATGTTTTTCGTTATGAGCAAATAAACCAAGCATTAACAAATAATCTTAACAAAATAAAAGAGATTTCAACAAGCAATACCACATTAAAAGCGGAAAATATTGATTTAAAAAAAGAAATTGCATCGCTAAAACAGGATAATGAAAAATTAAAAAAAGAAAAAGAGAAGCTAGAAACAAGCTTGCTGGAAATTAAGCAAATCGGCACGTCTCTAGAATCAAAGTTGAAAAATGCCTCTGAAAAAGTACAAGGTGAAACTGTTTCTACAACAGATACTTTAAAGCTAAAAAAAATTAATAGCACAGAGAGAAAAACTATCAATGAACAAATGAAAAAGATTAAGGAATTAGAAGCACAAGTCAAAAGATTAGAATCAGAAGTTCAATCAAAAAAGCTTAACAATCCTTTTTTAGCTGTATCCAAAACTCCCAGACCTTATTCATATTGGACTATATTGTTTTTTTGTACCACCATATTTTTATTATACAAACAGTACTATCGAAAATAAATATATTAAAGCTTAGTTCCAGTTGCTTTAATATATTTATCTAAAACCCCATTTACAAAACGGTACGCATCTTTTTCTGCAAATCCTTTTGCAAGCTCAATGGCTTCATTAATAACAATTTTTTTATCAATATCGCCATACGTAATTTCCCAAATGGCAAAACGTAAAATAAGTTTTACCATGGTGCTTATCCGCTCAAAGCGCCAGTTATCCAAAAAAGGAATATATGCAGCATCAAGAGTATCTTTATGGGTTATAATACCATCTACAGCTTTTACCAGTTCGCTATTCATGGGAATGGCAAGATCAAAGCCGCGATTAAAATTATCAATAACGCTCATTAATGAATCTTGATACTCAAGAGACTCAAGAGCATACAAAATATGTAAAATAAGAGCTCGTATATCACGTTTTGAAAGATCATCATACGTTAACATTTTTAAATGCGAATCGTTTAAATCCATAACTCACTTTTTCGGGTAAAGAACATAAACTAATAGCTTAAGCAAAAATACAATATTAACAAGATTTTTATAAAAAAAGTACCCAAAAGTTATTTTTGGGTACTTTTTAATAGACGTTATTTTTTTACTCGTTCAATATAAATACCTTCACGGGTATCTACTTTGATAATATCGCCTTCGTTGACAAACAAAGGAACTTGTACAACCAATCCTGTTGCTAATGTAGCTGGCTTGGTCCCAGCGCCTTGTGCAGTGTCACCTTTAACGCCTGGTGGTGTGGTTTGCACAGCTAGTTCCATAAATAGTGGAGGTTGTACTGAAATTGGTTTTTCATCAAAATACAAAATACTGTATACTGTTTGTTCGCATAGATAATCAAGCGCTTCTGCGATCTGTTTTTTGTCAAAAGATACTTGTTCGTAGCTGTCTTGATCCATAAAATGGTACAGGCCATCTTGTTCATATAAATACTGCATATTTTTATATTCAAGATTAGGGATTTCAAATTTTTCACCTGATCTGAACGTTTCTTCTTTTGTTAAGTTGGTGATCATATTTTTCATTTTTGTGCGAATAAAAGCACCACCTTTTCCAGGCTTTACATGCTGAAAATCGACAATAATGTACGGTTCGCCTCGCAATAAAAGCTTGGCGCCTTTTCTAAAATCTGAAGTTGCTATCACGGATTTAATACCTTTTAACTTTTATATAATACATTTTATTTTCTTTGAGTATAAAAGGGCGTTAGTAAAAAAGCAAATTGTGTTTCTTTTTTTGTTCTTTTTCTCTTTGTTTTTCTCTTTCTTTACGCCTTTCTTCGCATTTTGAACACCCTTTTGGTGCAGTTTTTATAAGGCTTTCAGCTTGTAAACGGTTAATGGAAGAAGGGATAAGAAAAAAGTTTTCAGGCAGGGTGTTGTTAATAACATGTTCTGTTGTAAGTGTTACAATACGATATTTTTCCATACGTTCAACGGTACCAAAAGAACATACTGGTTCTTGTTCAGAGCCTTTGTAAATCAAAAAGTGGGAAGCCTGTGCTCCTGTTAAAAGTATAATTTCTTCGTCTGGATTAACGGAATAGCTTTTTTTAAGTTGTATGTCAATAATCAAAAGAGGTTCATGTAATGTATTGGTAAACTGAATATGGCTTTGGGTGGAAAAGGTAAAAAAAAACAGCAAGCAACAGATTAATTTTTGCAACATAAAAAATCCTTTATATTTTTATGTCACTTTAAAAAACGGATATTAATAATGCAACAGGATAGATTATATATATGTAATAGGTTATTTGTCTTTTTGAACAGTTGGTTTTAATAAAGCTACTATGCGTTCAAGCTGTTCATATAAAATTGTCCAAGGCGTGCGCAAAGAATCATTTTCTCTAATTTTTGCTTTTGTTTTTTTAGCGCATACTTTAAAAGCATTGTAGATAGCTTTTTTTGCTACCACTAGTTCTTGGCCTACTTGTTTGGTTAAAATAGGATTTTTTTTTGTTTTATACAATAATGAAAAAAGTTCAATTTCTTTAAAACCAGAAAATATTAAGAATGTATTTTTATATAGTTCACTTGCAGGTTCAAATGGTGACTGTATTGTTTTAAATAAAAAGTTTTGTATAAATGATAAGGTATTATTTTTAACGTTTTTAATATGCTCTATAATATTATTACTTACTATTGTATCCAGTTGTGTAATCCCATGGTAATTTTGACCTATAATAACAGTAATTGCATCTAAAAAGAAATACTGTTTTAAAAGGTCTTCTGCTGTAAGCGATGTTTGTGTTTTAAGAATAGCTTTGACATAGCTAGCACATTCTTCGACTTGATCCGGTGATAAAAAATCAAAAGTATATGGTGCATGCGCATTATTTTCTAAATATAACCCTATCTTATTAGAAAGTAGCCTTGCTTTATCAGACACCCAAGAAATGTTGTTATTTATAAGCATGCCATAAAACAGTGTTGGCAATACAAATATTGCATAATATAGTTCACCATGAAATAAGTTTTTTAAATAAAATTCGTTTTTTTTATTTAGTAAAGAATGGATTAATTTTTGTACTGTCAAAGCGCTATTATCGGCCATTTGCGTTGTGCCTGGTTTTTCATCAGCAAAAAGGCTTATTTCTGGAAATTTGATAAAGTTCATTAATCTATGCAACATATCAAAATGTAATCCATATAATGATAATTTTTTATATGTGTCTGAACTATTATATATTGCATCAATAAGTGATTTTATATCAATAGATAATGTTGTCTTGTTTTTTATAAAAAGGTTGGTTGGATTTTGTTGCACATATTTTTCTTCTAGATTGGATGCTGGTTTTTGTAAAGCACGTATTGATTTGTCAATAGATGACATATGCTTGGCAGCAAACTCTTTTGCTTGGCTTATGTTTTGTTCAAGGCTTTTTTTAACTGTGCTTGCTTGTTCTTGTATTTTTTCTAACAAACTTTTTTCTGTGTGCGGTTGCAAAATCGATGGTTCTGCTGTTTTTAGCTGACCTGCAGTAACTATTTTTGTATACAGTGAACTGCTACGTGTTGGTACTGGAGGAGGCGTGTGATTAATAATATGAACAATATTACTAAATGTTTGATCGCATGTTTGTTGATAATTAAAAGAAAGATCAAAAAAAGTATTTTGCATGTTTTTAAAATCACCCGCTACTGCTTGTATTGCTTTAGTATAAAAATGTGATAACGCTGCTTTTTGATTATTCATTTTTTTTGCGCTGGCAGCAGTAAATAAATCTGTTTTAATAGCGGGTTTAATAGAGTTGGATATTTCTATGGTAGGTGCGCTTAGATTATCAATAGTTTGTAATTGATATGTGTACCATTGGTCAAGTAATTGTGATGCTCGGGTATCATTATTAACGTATAATTTTTCCAGTGACCGTTTTTTTCCAGCAAATTCTGCTTTTAGTTTGTCTATTTTTTGTTTAATTTCTTGTATAAAGCGGGGTGAAAACGGATTTCCTTTTTCATTGCTTGTTGGTAGCTCATGTTCTAAAGTTATAATTTTCTTTGTTGCTTGGGCAAGATTGCCCTCTATAATATTGATTGTGTCATTAGTTAAAGGCTGTTGTAAAAATGTTTCTATATTTTTTAAATCTTTTTCCACTGTGGCTACTTGTTGGTGAATTTGTCCGTCTAATTTACACGTACAGAAAATATAAAAAAGTAGTGCGTAACGCAGCATATGTTAATCCTTGTTTTTTACATATGAATCAACTTCTTCAACTATTTTTTTCAACGTGTTTGGTTTTGTACTTATATTTTGCAACTGTTTCATTATTGTATGCAAAGGTTTAAAATACTGTTTGTTAAAATCATCAAAAGCTTTTTTTTGCTCTGCATTCCATTTACTTGTGTTTTTTTTGACAATATATTTTTCTAAATATCTAATCCATACATTATATAAAGTGGTTAAGGTGCCATTGTCTTTAAAAAACTCTTCTTTTGTTTTTTTAATATCTTCTTTAAAATCGACGGTGCTTTCTGTAATAGCAATTAAAGGGCTGCAGGCTTTTTGTAAATCTGCAATTTTTTCAGTTGGTACAAGATTTTTTTTATCCATTTTCATAAGTTTTTCAATAGGATCAGCAATGCCTTTTTGTATAATAGCAATAGAGCTTTGGTATTCTTCGATCA
>RXKB01000004.1:319134-319328 GCA_003963225.1 Candidatus Babelota bacterium | reverse complement strand
CAATATTCATAGGACCAAAGAAAGAAGATGATCCTGTATAGTTTAAAGGCCCAGATATATTGACAGGGCCATTAACAGTCAGTCCGCAATCAACAGTTAAATTGCATACCTCAACATCAGAAAAAATTGACTGTCCGGTTGCATTTAAAGAACCAGAAATATTGGTGTTGCCATTGATATTGGTTGTGCCTGAT